>CAIVGN010000251.1 GCA_903905455.1 uncultured Archangium sp. | reverse complement strand
GGCCGCGTGAGCGCCTTCACCTCGCCGTGCGGCTCGCGGTTGTTTCAGTCGTGAGACGGTGACTTCACACCCTGCGGCCTCGAGGGACGCCGGGGTCTGGAGATCGCTTCCGTGCTCAAACCGAACGAGCCCTTCTCCTCACGCCTTGGGGAGACGCGTGGCACTTCAGCTTCGTGATGGATCCGCCCACGGGGGGCACGGCTCGCGGCTCGAACCACCCGGCCCCACGGCGTCACCATCACGTCGCGCCGCACACTGAGTACCCGGGAGCGTCGCGCCGAAGGGGCACGTTGGGCGAAGGCACGGCGCAGGTGCCCTCAGCCCCCACGCCCCCTGGGCTGTTCTTCAACGTCCCCTGGCCTCGAGGTCCACAACCCCTTCAAGAAGTGATTCAGGGCCGCAGAAGAACGAGCTGGCCCGGGACAAGCGCTTCACTTCGCTGCGCCACCTTCCGGCGCGGAAGAAACTGGTGAGCCAGACCTGAATTGGCAGTGGCGACGCGTAGACTGCGTGCCAGTGAACGTCTTCCGCTCCCTCGCGCGCGCCTTCTGGAACGCCATCGACTTCAGCAGGAAGCCGGCGGCGGACGAAGGCAAGCCGCCCGACGCTGCTCCGCGGAAGGACGTGATGGCTCGCCCCGCCTTCAGGCCCTCGGCCGGGGGCGACGGGTTCGAGGTGGCCCCTCGGACCGCGTCGGTGGATCTCTCAGGTGGCGTGAAGCTGAAGTACGAGGTGCTCGAAGAAGCAAAGCCCACGATGGCGCCTGCGCAGTCGGACTTCGTCGCGTCGCTCGATGATCTCGGGCTGCTGATCGACGAGTTGAAGCAGCCCGATCCTGCGCCCCTTGCGCCCTGGGAACAGGCCAGCGTGGAGCCGCTGGATGCCTTCGAGGACCCGGCGCCGCTCGCTGAGCCGCTGGACTTCTTCGAGGACTCGCCGCCAGTCGATGCTGAACCGCCAGTCGCTGCTGAACTGCCAGTCGCTGCGGCCCCGGTCCCCGTTGCTGCCGCCCAGCCCACCGCGGAGAGCCCCACCCCCCAGTATGCGATCGACCTGCTGCTGCGCGTGGGCGCTGAGAGCGCCGTTCAACGCCGCGCTGTCGAAGAGTTCAGCACCCTGGAGCTGATCGACACCGTCGAGCAACTGAGTGTCGTTGCTCCGACCGATGAAGATGAGCGCCCTGCTCCCGCTGATCAGCTTGCGGTCGAGGTACCCAAGGCCTGAATGGGGCGGCGTCGCCACGGCCCAGGTCCTCGGGTTCCGCGCTGGCGTCCCGACATGGAGGCCGCGCAGGCCGTCCGTCCGCCCCGTCGTGGCAGCGGCGCTGTTTCGATTCAGACGGGAAACGGCTGCAGTTCGCGCAGCCTGGCGACCTCGGCCTCGCCGCGGGCGAGCTCTCCGGTCTTCGCGTCGTGCACTCGCCAGCTCAAGGTGCTGCCGAACAGCGGCTGCGACTCGACGAAGACGCAACGCAGCTCACCCGGCTCGAAGCCGCACTGTGCCTGGACCGCCGCGAGCAACCGCTCGTCGTGCAGGTGGCCTTCCCCGAAGTTCCAGCCGAGCACGGTGCCGGCGACGATTTCACCGTCGGCCCACTCGTAGTCTTCGAGCCGCTCCACCGCCTTCGGCAACGCGAGCTGCAACACCCGCCCGTGAAGGTGCATCGCGCGGAAGGCGATGACCTTGCCGAGCAGGCCCACGGCGGTCGGTCGATCGTAGACGCGCAGGAGTTGATCGAGCGGCCAGGCTGCGCTCGTGGTCAGTCGCTCGAGCTTCTGGCGCGAGTCGCCCTTGAACAGCCAGACGCTGTAGGCCCAGTTGCCTGCGTAGTAGCGCATGGCCAACAGGAACGAGACCCAGCGCGGCGCGAAGTTGCCAAGCAACGGCAAGACGACCAGGACAAGGATCAGCACGCCGAGCATCGGCGCGCCGACGCTGAAGACGCTGACCGCGGCGTTCTGGAAGAAGAGGAAGAACGCGCCGTAGACGACCATCACGTTCCATTCGATGGGCACGCCCATGGGCACCGAGCTGGTGATGAAGCCATGGAGCATGAGCATCAACGCGAGGCCAAGCAGCGTGCCCTCGCCCCCCGAAGACAACCCCAGCACCACGGGGACGAGGAGCTCGAGCGCGGTGCCCGTGTGTGCCATCCACGTGGCGAGCGTCGAGGGGCGGAGATCGTCGGGGTAGCTCCGGTACATGCGCCGCCGGAACCAGGCGAAGCGCATGGTCGGGCTGTTGCTCATCATCACGCCCACCACGGTGGGGAAGTGATGGTTCCACTTCGAGACGCCCGCCCAGAACCACAGCGCGAGCTGCACCGCCTTTGCGCCGGCGATCCAATTCCCCGCGAAGAGAAAGCAGAGCACGGTGGTGAGGTAGTGCTCCGCGCGCGCGGCGAGGAAGATCGTCTGGTCCATCACGCCGAGAACCGGCAGCAGCACCACCAGCGGCCACAGGTGCGTCGACTCGATGGTGGGCGCGAGCAGCGCCCTGAGCAGCGCGCCCTGTAGCGCGGCGTAGAGCGCGACGTCGAGCCAGCCGCGCGTGTGGCCACCGAGTACGGGCAGCGCGGGGAAGAGGGAGCGCTTCGTGGTGCCGGGGCGGAGGAAATAGAGGAAGCCACCGATGGGCGGCAGATAGCGCCCCGTCAGCGGGCCACTGCCACAGCCGAAGCCGAGGGACTCGAAGCAGAGGCTCCAGAGGATGGCCTTCTGAAACGCCAACGGCGAGAGCCACCACCGACCAACGGTCTGCAGGGAGCCGAGCGAAGGAGACAGCGCGCAGAACGCCATCCACGCGCCGACGTAGAACACGACCTTGGCCGCATAGAGCGCGACGACGCTGAGGGGCGAGCCGTAGCCCTGCACGGCCCACGCGCGACAGGCCTGCTTGCACTTCTCGGGAAAGGGGAGCGCGTCCCAGGCGAGCGGATCGTACGGAGGCGCGACGGGAGAGAGGAGCGAGCGCACGGGAGCCCGAGTGTGGGGCTTCGGGTGCGAGAGGTCGACTCTTACGGAGCGCGAGGTCACTCGGCCGTCCTCCTCGTGCCCCGCCCCGCTGCTGCGCCTTGCGGGCGTGCCCCTCCTTCTCTTTTCGATGAATGGCGAAGTCGCCGTCGGGTACCGCGACGCCCCCTGGGCTCCGTCCACATGAAGTGATCGATTTGCGCGGGTCTGCGCGACTCAGCGGCATGACCCCTCATCGCCTGGCCGTGCTCTGTGTCGTGATCTTGCTCACCGGTTGCGGAACGGACGTGCTCGCAACTCCGGGAGCGACCGGACGCAGCTCAGGTGCTCTGCCCTTCGTGATTCCAGACCCGCCGCAGAACCCGACCTCGATGGCGAAGGTCGAGCTGGGGCGACTGCTGTTCTTCGACCCGGTGCTCTCGGGCAACCGCGACATCGCCTGCGCGAGCTGTCACAGCCCCCAGCTCGCCTACACCGATGCGCGCACGGTCTCTCTGGGCACGGCCAACGTTCCCGTGAATCGCAATGCGCAGACGGTGCTCAACACCGCGTTCAACGGGCTGACGTTGAATGACCGCAACCCCGAGGCTTCGACCGCGCCCATGTTCTGGGACGCTCGAGCGCGCAGTCTCGAGAACCAGGCGCGCGGCCCGGTGAAGGCGCTGGGTGAAATGCGTGGCGCCGCCTTCGACGAGATGCAGATCTTCCCCGAAGTGGTGCGGCGACTGGCGGAGATCCCTGCGTACGCGGCTGCCTTCGACGCCGCCTTCGGCGCGAACGCCATCTCGGAAGACACCATCGTTCAGTCGATCGCTGCCTTCGAACGCACGCTGGTCGACACCAACGACTCCTACGACCGATTTCAGCGGGGCGAGGCTGCGGCGCTCAGTGCCGCGGCGCAGCGCGGGCTGGCGGCGTTTCGGCGAAACGGGTGCGACCACTGTCACTCGGGACCGATGTTCTCCGACTTCCAACTGCACCGGCTGGGAGTCGCTGGCTCCGCTGATGTCGGAGCTGGCAACGGCACCTTTCGCACGCCCTCGTTGAGGAACATCTCGAGGACCGCGCCGTACATGCACAACGGCTCACTGCCGAATCTCGACGCCGTGTTTCAGTTCTATCGGCGGGTCGACGACCGACTCGACCCGGCGCTGCGTGGGGTGCGCGGGCCCGACCGCAACGAGGCCGCTGACGTGAAGGCCCTGCTCGAGGCGCTCAGTGACGGCACCTTCGACACCAGCGCGCCGGCGACGGTGCCGAGCGGGTTGATTCACTGAGGCTCCGTCGCGCCACCGACCTTCGCGTGGGCTGCAACGCGCTCGGAGGAATGCGGCGACGTGTGTCGGAAAGTGGTCGTCCTCACGACAGGTCTCGAACACGGCTGGCGAAAACAGGACTGAACGACTGCCCCCGCCGTTGCCGTACTCAACGCCCGACAAACGGGCTCGAGGGGCTGCGTGCCCCTCATTCGGGCGACGCGGGAGCGGCGACGCACGTAGGCTGCACACGCGGTCAGGAACGTGGGCGCGCGACCTCGCCGAGAGGCCGTGCTCGCGAACAACCGCCTCGTGCCGTACTTCGCCAACCAGGGCGCCATCGGGCTGTGCCTCGCCTACGGAGAGACGGGTGATGCTCGCTACCTCACCGCCGCGTACCGGTGGCTGGATTGGTATGCCGCGCACCTGAACGCGGACGGCACGGTGTTCGATTACACGCGCACGGGCGGTGTCTTGACCTCCGACGGGACGTACGACTCGACCGATTCCTACGGGGCGACGTTCGCCTCGGCGGTGAGGACCTGCCACCGCGCATCCGGAGACGACAGCTCAGCGCGTGCTCGGATGCCGGCCGTGAGCCGGGCCGTCTCGGCGATCCTCCTCACCTACCAACCCGACGGGCTCACCTTCGCGACGCCCACGTACCCAATGAAGTACCTGCAGGACAACGTGGAGGTCTTCGTCGGCCTCACCGACGCCGCCGCCCTCGCGACCGCGTTTGGGAGCGCGGTGGACGCGAATGATTGGGCGAGCCGGGCCCACCGAACCCTGCAAGCGATCGACGGGCTGCTCTTCGTGACCAGCGCGTCGCGCTACGCGTGGGCCCTGAACGGCGCGTCCCTCGAGTCGACCCCGGGGCAGTGGTACCCGGACACCATGGGCCAGCTGATGGCCATCGCGCAGTTGCCGCGGACCTCACGAAGCGCGTCGCTCTACGCGTCGGTGCGCCTGCAGTCCTTCAACGTGCCGGCGAGCCTCACCAGCGATCTCGACGCCGAGTACGCCGACTGGTGGGGCCTCGCGGCGAAGGCGGCCGGTGACGCCACCACGGTCGCGTCCATCACCTCGGCCTTCGAGGCGATGAACTGGACGGGAGTCCTGCTGCGCACGCCGGCGGACTACGCGCGGGTCATCGAGTTGCTCGCCCGCTGAAGGCCCTGCGGTGGTTCACCGCCCGAACGTCGCCAGCGCCGCGTCGGTGAGCACCGGCGCCGAGCGTTCCATGGCGGCCTTGAAGCGCACCACCTGGCCCGCCGGGCCGCGGGGGCCGACGAGGTCCCAGTGCGCGGGGTCGAGGGCCTGGGTGCGCAGCTCGTTGACGGACAGCAGGGGCGAGAGCTCCGGGCGGCCGGCCGAGCGCAGCGCATCGAACTGCATGTTGTCGAGCACCCACGGCGTGCCGGCGTCATCGCGCAGCAGCGCGACGGCGTGCATGCCCGCGGTGGCGTGGCGCACGAAGGCGACCTCGAGGCGATCCGCGGGCAGGCCCAGCAGGCGCAGCGAGAGGAACTTCGCCATCGCGTAGTCCTCGCAGTCACCGGTGCCCAGGGTGAGGCTCTCGAGGGGCGACTGCCAGTAGTCCGCGCTGCCGCTGCGGCTGGGCTCGGGCGTGTAGACCACCTGGGCGTTGAAGAACTCGTTGACCAGGTCGACCTTCTCGCGCTCGGTGGCGCCCTGGCTGGAGTTGATCAACGTGGCCCAGGCCTCGAAGCGCGCCACGGCCGGTGCTCCGTGCGACGCGCGCACCTCGGCGAGGAAGGCAGGGGGAAACGCGAGGTGCTGCCCGTCCCAGAAACGTTCGGCGCCGCGGGGCACCACGGTCGGCCGGGTGGGAGCGACGTCGAAGACCCCGCCGAAGCCCGCGAGCACGCGCGCGGAGACGGTGTCGTTCCCCGTGACGTCGAGGCCGAGCACGGTCTGCGCGTTGCCGTCGTGATCGAACGCGTCCGCCACCTGCCACGCTTCGCCCGCGTCGACCTTGCCGTCGCCGTCGCGGTCTGCGCGCGCGAGGCGGTCGAGCGAGACGCCGGCCTGCTCGAGTCGCGCGAGCGCCGCGGGGTCCTGGCGGAGCTTCTCGAGGTCGACCGAGCGACCGGCCTGCTCAGCGACCCAGTTCTTGCGCGTGATGGAGGACATCGGGTTCCGTGGGGGAGACGGGGAGCGGCGTACTTCACCCTGAGCGGCGGCCGAGTGCCACCGCGAAGACCGACGCACAGACGGCCCTGTGGAGGTGGGCGGGCGTGAAGGGCACCGCCGCGAGACTCCCGGGCCAGCGTGCCCATGGACCTCTCCGGACCATCGGGTACCATCGCGCCGCATGAGCGACCCCGGCGCGGTGGTGGCGCGTTTCATCTCCGAGCAACCGGCCTCGCTCACGCGTGAGGCGCTCGAGAGAGAGGCCCCCGGCTACTTGCCCGGGCTCGCCGCGTGGGGGGAGGGCTGGCGCGTGCTCTGCGCGGAACTGGGGATGCCATGCCCTCCTGCGCTCGTGTTGCTCGGTGACGCGATGGCAGACCGGCACCTCTATCTCTCGTTCGCTGGGCACGCGTACTCGATGCTCACGCCGGACGAGGCGCGCGAGACGCGGACCTTCCTCCTCGGGCTGGCGCGCCGGTACCCCGAGTTCGCGCGTCACGCGGCGATGCTCCCCGTGTTCGGACAGGACGGAGATCTCCTGGTGCTCGCGCCCGAAGGTGCGGTGTACGCGTTCGTGCATGACGACGACCAGGACCACGCGCCGGTGGCCGCGAGTCTCGAAGACGTGCTCGAGCGCTCGCGCCCCGGCGTGGTGAACCTCTGATCAACCGGGCAAGCGCAGCGGCTTCTCGCCCATGATGTCGTAGGCGGTGATGAAGCCGATCACCGACGCCCGGTCATCGCTCATCACGAAGGCCGAGCGCACGCCGGCGTGCTTCATCACCTCGAGGCCCGCGTCGACCTGCAGCGAGCCCAGCACGGTGATCAGCGCGGTGTCGGTGAAGTCCGTCATCCCCGATTCCGCGGGGTCCTTCGGGTCCACCGTCCACGCGCCAGCCAGCGGCGGCGCGGGCACTGCCTTCAACGTGAACAGCTCGATGGGGTCGGACCTGGGCGCATCGTGCAGGCCCGACGCCGCGGGGGGACGAGGCCTTTCCTCACCAGGGAACGTTGAGGCCGGCCTTGAACAAGGTGCCCCAGGCGGTCGGCCGCAGCGGCATGTTCACCCCGCATCCCGGCGCGGCCTCTTCGATGAGGTTCGGCGGGCAGCGCTGGTGAAACGTCCACGCGAGGTGCGGCACGTCGGCGGCGCGGGCGCGGGTCATCAGCGCGGTGCAGTCGGCGTCGGTCATCGCGCCCGCCACCGGGCCGAACTCGCCGATGATCACCGGCAGCGTCTGCGCCGGCACCTCGAACTGCGCCCGGAAGTTCGCGGCCGGGTCATAGACGTGCGTCTCGTAGATCACGTTCTGCCCGCCACCCGCGGTGATGGGGTGCGTGAGGTAGTAGTCGAGGCTGCGGCCCCAGGCGCGGGTGCCCTGCACCGCCACGAGGTGATGCGGCGTGCCTTCCTCGGCCTCGACGTCACGAATGGCCTGCACCGCCTGGTTCATCGCGCTCCACACCTGGGCGTCGTACTGCCCGTTGAAGTTCGACTCCGGCTCGTTGGTGAGCCCGAAGATGACCCGCGGATCGTCCTTGAAGGCGCGCGCCAGCACCTGCCAGGTGGCCGAGGTCTGGGTCGTGGGCCAGTCCATCGTGGTCATGGTGGGGTCGACCCACAGGGAGATCATCACGTACAGGTTGGGCTTGGTGCGCGCGTGCGCGACGAGGGTCTTCAGGTCGGCGAGCGTGGCCGGGTCGCTGGCCGGCGAAGCCCAGATGACGCGGCCGCCCGACGTGGCGTAGCTCTCGACGGTGAGGCGGATGAAGTTCGCGCCCCAGTCATCGACGAGCGTGTCGAGCCGCCGCAGCACCTCGCCCACGTTCGCGGGCTCGAAGGTGCACGCGTTGCAGCCGCGCGTGTCCTGGAGGTTCGCGCCGCGTCCACGCCAGCGACTCCCGTCCGCGTGGAGGATGCGGTTGCCCGTGGTGTGCAGCCACTCGGAGCCCACGGGCGCCTCGGAGCCTGCATCCACCGCCGCGCCTGCATCGACGACGGCACCGGCGCCCGCATCGGCGAGTGCACCCGCCCCTGCATCGGCGGCGACGCCAGAGCCAGGTTCACCGGTGGTGTGGGCCACCAAGGCGAGGCTCCCGTCGCCATCTTCAGGCGACGCCGTCCCCGCACAACCGAACACTGCAACGACGGACACAACCGACAGGAGGATTCTTCTCACACGAGAGTTCTACGTTGCAGACGGACGACCGTGGAAGGAGGGGCGAGCAGCCCCTACACAGTCCAAGAGGCAGGTGGACACACCGCATCCCAACCAGCGATGGTGACCCCAGATTGACCCCCACCATCCGTTCGCTCCCCATCATTATTTTGTGCTGCTCCTGTATGGGCGTCATCGACGGCCCCAAGCCGGAGACGCCCGGGCCGACAGCCACGACCATCGTGTACGCGCCGGCCGGGGTGCGCCGCCTGGGTCAGGCCGAACTGGGTGTCGCCGCCGAGACCTTGCTGGGCCTGCCCGCGCCGGAGTTGGCGGAGGCCGTGGGCAACGACATTCGCCAGGCGGGCTTCACGCGCAACGCGGACCAGCGGGTGAGCAGCGTGCAGGCCGACGCCCTTTGGCAGGCCGCGCAGACCGTCGCCCACCGCGTGGTCACCCAGCGCCTGACCGCGCTCGCGCCCTGCACTCCTTCCACCGGCTCGGAGGCCTGCGCGCAGCGCTTCATCGCGAGCTTCGGGGCGAAGGCCTTTCGCCGCGCCATCACCACCGCGGAGCAGGACGCGCTCCTCACCGTCTACCGGGCGGGCCTCGACGGCGCGACCTACGGCGGGGGCATCGAGCTGGTGATCACCGCGGTGCTGCAGTCGGCCTCGTTCCTCTACGTCACCGAGCTGGGCAACGGGCCGTCGGATCAGCCCACGAAGCTCACCGGCGAAGAGCTGGCCACCAGCCTCGCGCTGCTCTTCACCGGCGCGCCGGCCGACGACGCGTTGCTGGCCTCGGGCCGCGCCGGCGCGCTGGACAGCGCCGAAGGCCGCGCCACCGCCGCCCGCGCGCTGCTCGCCACGCCCGCCGCGAAGCGCCAGGTCGAGCGGCTGGTGCTCGAGTGGCAGGGCAGCGACGGGCTGGAGACGGCGCCCAAGGACACGGGCCTGTTCCCCGACTGGAGCGCGGTGCGCGCCGACTCGTTGGCCGAGAGCCGGGCCATCGTCGACGCGGTGCTCTTCGAGGGTGACGGCACGCTCAAGACGTTGCTCTCCACGCCCGAGACCACGCTCACCCCAAAGCTCGCGGCCTTCTACGATCTCACCACCTCGGGCCGCGTGACCCAGCCGGCGTCGCGCCGCGGCCTGCTGCTGGCCGGTGGGTTCTCCGCCGCCAACTCGCACTTCAACGCCACCGCCCCGGTCAAGCGCGGCGCGGTCATCCGCAAGAAGCTGCTGTGCCAGGAGCTGCCGCTGCCCACCTTGACCGGCATCAGCATCGTGGTGCCCCCGGCCGACCCGACCCGCACCACCCGCGAGCGCTTCGCGGCCCACTCGGCGAGCCCGGCCTGCGCCTCGTGTCACCGCATGCTCGACCCCATCGGCTTCGCCTTCGAGAGCTTCGATCCCGTGGGCCGCTACCGCACCATGGAGAACGGCAAGCCCATCGACCCCTCGGGCGAGCTGATCAACGCCGGTGACGCCGAGGGCACCTTCGCCGACGCCGTGGGCCTCGTGGCGCTGCTCGCCCCCTCGAAGACCGTCAGCAGTTGCTTCCAGCGCCAGCTCTACCGCTTCGCCTCGGGGCGCGCGGGCGTGGCGGAAGAGCAGACCTTCGTCGACTTCCTCCAGGGGCGCCCCTCGGCGACGGACGGGAAGGTGGTGGAGTTGTTGATCGACTACGCCCAGAGCGATTCGTTCGTGATGAGGAGGCCGTGATGCAGGTACCCCGTCGCAGTGTCTTGAAGGCCGTGGGCGCGTTCGCCGCGTGGCCGCTGGGGCGCATGCTCTTCGGCTCCATCGCGCAGGCGCAGGCGATGACCGTGCCCCAGAAGTTCATCGGCGTGTACCACCCGCACGGCATCGCGGCCGAGTGCTTCGAGCGCCGCGCCGGCGAGAGCGAGACGCAGTTCGATCTCAACTTCGCCAACAGCGCGCTGACGCCCTTCGACTCGCCGGCCGACTTCGGCGGCCGCAGCTTCAAGAACCGCATCATCACCTTCGAGGGCGTGGACCTCGCCGTGGCCGAGCGGAGCAGCACGCCGGGGCACGGGGCGGCCTCGTGCCTCTTCACCGGTTCGATGACCGTGGGCGCCGACCACAACGCGCAGGGCGAGTCGCTCGACCAGTACCTCGCGCGCACCAGGGGCCTCGGGGCGAGCACCCGCTTCCCCACGCTCAACGTGGGCGTCGGCTCCGAGGGCAGCGGCAACTCCGAGTGCATCGTGCACGGCCCGGGCGGCGCCATCATCCGCCACCTCGTGGACCCGCTCGACGTCTTCGACCAGGTCTTCGCGCCGATGATCGGCACGGGCAACGCCGCCGCCGCGGCCGCCGCGCGTCGTCGTGGGCAGAGCATCATCGACTTCGTGCGCGGTGACCTGAACGCGCTGTCGGGCCGCCTGGCCGCGGCCGAGCGGCAGAAGCTCGAGCAGCACCTCTCGGCGGTGCGCGACATCGAGACCCGGCTCAACGCCGTCAACTCGATGAGCTGCATGCTGCCCGCGCGCCCCAAGGCGACCGGCAACGCCGACCCCTCGCTCAACTTCCCCGAGGTGCTCAAATACAACGGCGGCGAGCCCTACTTCGATCGCATCGCCGACCTGCAGATCGACCTGCTGGCGCTGGCGGTGATCTGCGACACGACGCGCTTCGGCACGCTGTACCTGGACGACCCGGGCAAGGACATCACCGTGGACGGCACGGACCTGCCGACCGACGTGCACAACGAGGTGGCCCACACCTACTCGACGGAGTCGGCGCCCACGCAGGTGCGGCTGGGGCGGCTCAACCGCTACTACTACGCGAAGATCGCGCGCCTCATGCAGCGCCTGGACGAGGGCGGGATGCTCGACAGCACGCTCATCCTCGTCGGCAGCGACATGGGTGACCCCTCGCTGCACAGCACGCGCAACGTGCCCCTGCTGCTCGCAGGTGGGGCGCAGGGCAAGCTCACCCTGGGCCGGCGGATCAAGGTGGGCGCCGACTGCCCGCCGGGCAACCCGTACTGCACCGGGTCGACGCTCGCGCTCACCTCGCACAACAAGGTGCTCGTGTCGGTGGCCAACCTCTGCGGCGTGGAGACCAACACCTTCGGCGTGGCCAGTGACCCGGCGTTGATCACCGGGGCGTTCCCGGGGCTGTGAGCCGAAGAAGGAGAAGGTCCAGAGGCGCCTCGCGGCTTCGACGGGAAGCGTGCGTCTCCAGCGATCGGCACAGGTCGTGTGTTTGTTTGGGTGCCGGGGATCGCCCCGATCCCTTCCTTTCCCCCCGGGGAAAGGGGAGCGCTCATCTGCCGCGCGGGCGAGACGAGCGCACAGAAATACGGGGCAAGGCCTCCATTTTCAGGAACGAATCGGTGTTGCTTGATCCACCGTCGGCCCTCGACGGTTTTC
>CAIVGN010000250.1 GCA_903905455.1 uncultured Archangium sp. | reverse complement strand
TGACTTCCTGTCGTGGCTGCCCAAGGGCAGCACCCGCAGCTTCAGGATGCTGCTGCTTCAGCGCCCCGCGTCGGCTCTCACGAAAACCGTCGAGGGCCGACGGTGGATCAATCCTCACCGACCGTTCCTGAACATTGAGGCCTTGCCCCATTCGACTCTGAATCCCGTCTAGCCCGCGCGGCAGATGAGCGCTCCCCTTTCCCCGGGGGGAAAGGAAGGGATTGGGGCGATCCCGGGCACCCAAACAAACACACGACCTCTGCCGATCGCAGGAGACGCATGCCCCCCATCGAAGCCTGCCGTCCTCCACCCGTACTAAGGTCCCGCGCTCCCCATGAACCACTCCGTCCGTCGCCTGCTCGGCTGTGCCTGTCTCGCGTTGCTCACCGCCTGTCCCCTCCCGCAGGTCGGCTTCGATGACGCCGGCGCTGGCGGCGGCGGTGGCGAAGTCGCCGCGGGCGGCGGCACCGGCACCGGCGGTGGGGACGCCGTGGGCGGCGGCGCCGGCACCCTCGACCCCGACGGCGGCGCCGGTGGTGGCACCGCCGCAGGCGGAGGAAATGGAACCGGCGGAGGGAACAGCACCGGCGGCGGCGCCGGACGTTTCGACGCCGGCACCTCCCTCGACGAAGCCCTCTTCTGTGACGCCTGGGCGCAAGCCTATTGCGACCGCGAGGCCCGCTGCCTCACCCTCGACCCGGCGCAGAACTCCACCTGTCTCGCCCGCGTGAAGGACGCCTGCGCCACCTGGCACCGGCAGGTGACCGCCGGCGTCTTCCACTACGACCCGGCCATCGGCGCGGCCTGCGTCGGCGCTACCGCGAACTCGAGCTGCGCGGCCGGTCGTGGCTTCACCGGCGGCGCCCTGGCTCAGGGCTTCGGCAACGGCCCGGTCGCCTGCGACGCCCTGGTGGTGGGCGCCGGCCCCGCGGGCACGCCCTGCACCTCGACCGCCGACTGCGCCGCGGGGCTCAACTGCCCGGCCATGGGCTTCGGCGCGTGCCGCGTGTGCGTCGCGCTCCCCACGGTCGGCCAGCTCTGCAACCCGGGCGGCACGGGCTGCTTCAACGCCGCCTGCCGCGGCGCCGGTGACGGGGGCAACGAGTGCTTCGCCTGGCTCCAGTCCAACGAGGTGTGCTCCGGCACCGGCCAGTGCGACCCGGCGACGACCCGCGGCTGCGCGCTCCAGCCGGCCGATGGCGGCGTCCGCCTGTGCGTGGGCAAGGACCCCGACGGCATCGCGTGCACCGCGGGCACCGCGTGTCTGGGCGGCTACTGCAACGCCGGCAACCTCACCGACGCCGGCGTGCGCACCTGCGGCACCGTCGCCGACGGCACGCCCTGCGGCGCGACCGCCGACTGCGCCCCGACCTCGTTCTGCAGCGGCCTGGGCGCCGCCCGCCCCGGCGTGTGCTCCGCCCGTCTCGCGCTCGGCGCGACCTGCTCCATCTGGCGCGCCGACCCCAACGACGGCTGCGTGAGCGGCGCCGGCTGCTTCGACGGCGTGTGCAAGCCGCGCGAGAACCAGCAGGCCGTGGGCCAGCAGTGCCGCGCCACGCTCACCGACTGCGCCATGGGCGCGTACTGCCCGAACCTCCCCACCGACGGCGGCTACCCCTCGTGCCTCGCGCAGGGCGGCACTGGCGCCGCCTGCGGGAACTCGCCCGAATGCCAGCCGGGCCTGCGCTGCACCAACAACACCTGCCAGCCGCTGGCCGGCGCGGGGCAGCAGTGCTTCGCCGCGCAGCAGTGCAAGGCCACGCTCACCTGCCCCCTGGGCGACGCGGGCCTCGGCTTCTACGCCTGCGCCCCCGTTGCCAGCCCCGGCGCCGACTGCGCCGTGTCCGGCGTGGTGTGCGCCTCGGGCGTCGACGACGGGCAGGGCGGCTTCTGCCTGCGCGACGCCGGCGTCAACACCGGCCCGGGCACCTGCTCGGCGCCGCTGGGCCTGGGCGCCGACTGCGCCTCGAGCGCCCAGTGCGCCTCTGCGCGGTGCCTGCAGGTCGACGGCGGCACGCTCGGCGCCGGCCGCGGCGTGTGCCAGCCGTCGTGCCTGCCCTGAGCGCCTGAGAAGAGACCGCCTCCCAGGGCGATCGCATCTCAATCGGGTGACGGGCAGTGAAGCCGATCGGTTGAGGGCGGGCGTCAGCGCGAGGGTTGTCGACGAGAGCCCCCTGGGTCAGGGAAGTGGTCGCCTCGATTGAGGCTCAGAACCGCAGGGGCAATATCCTCCACATCCGAAGCGCCGTACTGGCCGCACCGCCGTGGTCACTGCGACACATCGCCGCAGTCGCCTTCCACGTCGACCTGAGGTCCTGGTCCCTGGTGCTGCGGGTCGTCACTTTGCCGCGCGCGACCGTCACCTTGAGCTGCGTCGAGGTAGCCGGCGCAGGTCGGGACCTCCACCTCTCTGCCGCCGAAGAAGACCCGGAGCGCCACTGAGTGGTGGTCGGCTGTCCAGCCGATGGGCCCGAGGGAGGGCGCCGCCGAGACGAGGGGCGCTTCCCCAGTCAGGGGGCGAGAGTCGCGCAGTGAAGCGCGCTCCACATCACCGCGCTTGGCGACGGCGCCTGGGCGCAAGGCTGCAGCGGGTGGCGACCATCGTCAGGCACGAGCAGCACGGCCTCGCCGGTCCGGCACGGCAGGCCACCGGTGACCGTGGAGCCCTTGAGCTGCGCCTCGCAGAACGCGGCGACCGTTCCCATTTTCCAGTCCGCGGGCACGGGGTAGCGCTTGCCCTCGGGGAGCGGTGAGGTCGCCGGCCGAGGGGCTTCGAACTGCGAGCGCACGGAGCGCTCGTGGGTGAGGCTGAGCAGCGCGCCGTCAGCGACCAGGCCACCACCACCGTCGAGGAAGGCGAGGAAGCGAGCGCCCTTCACCT
>CAIVGN010000249.1 GCA_903905455.1 uncultured Archangium sp. | reverse complement strand
GACAAGGCGAAGAAGCTGCTGGGCTACGCCCCGAAGCGCACCCTCGATGATTCGTTGCGGCGCAGCGCCGAGAGCTACCTCGCCCTCGGCTGGCTGTGATCAGCTGATCAGTTGCCGCTCGACAGCTGGGTGAACGTGTCGTTCACGTCGGGCGCAGAGTCGCCGTTGGTGTCCACCCACTCGTAGAGGTACCAGCTCTTGCTGTACGTGGGGAGGCTGGGGAGCATGCGGTTGGCCCAGAACCACGCCGCCGCCTGAGTACCGCTGCCGGGGCTGCACAGGCCGTAGCCCACCAGGGCCAGGGTTCCCGAGCTGGGGTCGATGGCGAGCTCGATCAAGAAGACGTCATTGTGTGCGCCGCCACCACCACCGTCGGCCTGGCTGGTGCACGCCGGCTGCGGCCGCGTCACGCGCACCGGGTCTGCCACGCCCGAGTCGGCCGGCATTCGCTCCTTGAAGTAGAAGACGCCCGCATCGCCCGAGAGGCCGTTGCTGGAGAAGTAGACCTTGGTCACCTTCTTGGTGCGCTCGAGCCACTTCACCGGGAGGTTCGGGAACGGCCCGCCGGCGGTCACCACCGTGTAGCCACCGCCCAGCAACAGCGTGCCGGCGTCCTGGTCGACGAAGGCCGGGTCGCTGTCGTCGGCGAAGGTGATCTGCGTATTCGCCGAGCACACCTGGGTGATGGTCGAGGCGAGCACCACGGTCGCCGCGTTGTCGAGCGTGACGCCATCACGAATGGCCACCACGTTGCGGTTGGCGCAGAAGTTGGGGAACGTCTTGTCCTTGCAGCTCGCGGTGTCGCAGAACTGATCGACGCCGCAGCTCACGCCGCAGGCGCCGCAGTCGGTCAGCGTGGTGGTCGACTTGCACGCGCCCGCGCAGCAGGCCTGGTTGGTGGTGCACGACCGGCCGCAGGCGCCGCAGTTGGCCGCGTCCAGCTGCAGGCTCTCGCAGCGACCGCCGCAGCAGGTCTGGTTCGCGCCGCAGGGGCTGGTGGCGCTGCAGGCGCCGATGCAGGTGCCGTTCTGGCAGATGTTGCCGGCCGCGCACTGCGTGTCGGCGGTGCACGCCTGGCACGAGTGGTTGGGGAGGCAGACGCCCGAGGGGCAGTCCGTGCCCGTCTTGCAGCCCTGCTCGCAGCGGAAGTCGGGCCGGCAGTACTGGTTGGTGGGGCAGTTGTCGGTGGCGCCCGGGAGGCAGGCCACGCACGTGTTGGTGGTGGCGTTGCACCGCGGGGTGTTGCCGCCGCACTGCGCGTCGCTCAGGCACTGCACGCAGCGCTGCTGGCTGCACACGCCATTGTTCGGGCAGTCGGTGTTCGCCACGCAGCCCACGCAGGTGTTGCTCGCGGGATCGCACACCGGCCGCGAGTGGTCGCGACAGTCGGCCCCCGTCGCGCACTGCACGCAGGTGCTGGTGGCCGGGTTGCACACCGTCAGCGGCGCGTTGGGGCACTGGGTGTTGTCCTGGCACTCCACGCACAGGCCGCGCGTGGCGTCACAGGTCAGCCCCGAGGGGCAGGTGGGGTTCTGCGCCGAACAGCCGGGAACGCAGGCGTTGTTCGCGCAGACCTGGCCCGTGCCGCACTGCGAATCGAGCACGCAGGCCACGCAGCCCACGCCCGCCTTGCACACGCCCTGGGGGCAGCGGTCACTGTCGCTGCGACAGCCGGCCTCGCAGGCGCCGTTGGTACAGACGAAGCCTTCGGCGCAGTGCTCGTCGACCACGCACGCCACGCACAGGTTCTGCGTCGCGTCGCACTTGGGCGCCGAAGGGTTGGAACAATCCTGCTCCGTGGAGCAGTTGACGCCGGGCTGACAGCTGCAACCGGCGATGACGAGGCCGAACGAGAGGACGAGCAGGAGTGACCGCATGGGTCCCCCTTTGGCCTTACATCGACCCACCCGTCAAGAGGGGGCCGCCCCGCGAAACAAACCTCAGCTCGCGGCTTTTTCTTCGGCGAGCACGGTGGCGAGGTCGATGGGCCGCGCGCCCATGGCATGGAAGCCGCCGTCGACACGAATCAGCTCGCCGGTGGTGGCGGGCATCCAGTCGCTCATCAGCACGCAGGCCGTGCGGGCTACCGCGTCCACCGAGGCGTCGCTGCGCGCGTCCCAGCCCATGGGCGCCTGCTGGCCCCAGGTGTTCTCGAGGTACTTGAAGCCGGGGATGCCCTTGGCCGCGATGGTGGCAATGGGACCGGCCGCGAGCGAGTTGACGCGGATCTTCTTCGGCCCCAGGTCCCGCGCCAGGTAGCGCACGATGGCCTCGAGGCCCGCCTTGCACACGCCCATCCAGTCGTAGAGCGGCCAGGCCTGGGTCGAGTTGTCGAAGTCGAGGGTGACGATGCCCCCGCCCTGGTCGAAGAGCGGCGCGAGGCACACCGCGAGCTCCTTGAGCGAGAACGAGGACACGCGGAAGGCGGTCTGCACCGATTCCCACGGGGTGGTGGTGAACTTGCCGCCCAGCGCGTCTTCCGGCGCGAAGGCGATGGCGTGCAGCACGCCGTCGATGCGGCCCCACTTCGCCTTCACCGCGTCGTGCAGCGCGGGGAAGTGAGCGGGGTTGGTGACGTCGAGCTCGAGGACCTCGGGCACCGGGTTGAGCTTGCGCGCGGTGCGCTGCGTGAGCGACATCGGCCGCCCGAAGCTGGTGAGGATGATCTCGGCGCCTTCCTTCTGCGCCAGCTCGGCGACGGCGAAGGCGATCGACTGCGGCGTCAGGACGCCCGTGATGAGCAGCTTCTTTCCCTGGAGGAGCATGCGGCGCGCTCTAGCACGACCGCTGCGCCCTGCCCGTCGTCAATCTCCGGCGCGGAAGTTCAGGGTCAGGCCGAAGGTCCAGAACGAGCCGCCCAGGGGGCTCGCCAGGGGCAGCGTGTTCCCCGGAAGGTCCCGGTTGTTGAAGTCCAGGTAGAACTTGTCCCAGTTGAAGAAGATGCCGCGGGCGAAGAAGCCCAGGCCGAACGAGCGCGCCAGGAAGTACTCGACGTTGGCGCCCCACTCGAAGAGCAACCCGTCCATGCCCATGGGTTGGCCGGCGAGGTCGGTCGCGCCGCCCACGATGCCGTAGCCCACGCCGAAGAAGGTGCTGAAGTCGAGGGCGATGGGCCGCTTGTCCTTCTTCATGAAGAACAGCTCCAGCGGGTGCCAGGCCACCTTGCCGATGGCGAAGCCGCCGCCGCCGCGCGAGGCGTCGAACACGTTCCACCCGGTGGCCGTGATGTCCGCGCCGATGGAGGCGTGCCCCAGGATGTTGTAGGCCGCGCTGATCGACAGCGTGTGCCCGGGCGTATGGGCGGGGTTCTGCAGCATGCCGGTGAAGTACTCGGCGTTCTGGGGCCCCACGCGCAGCACGCCATTACCCGGGTCGGCGCCGAGCTTCGCCTTGTCCACCGTCCAGAACCCGGGCCCGTACTGCAGCTGGAGGTTAAAGCCCCCGGCCGAGAAGTTCGGTGGATCTGCCAACACCACACCCGACGCCATCAGCGTCGCCAACGTGATCAAACGAATCATGGAGCGGTGACCCGCCTCCGAATAAAAGAACCTGGCCATGGCGACACCTTCTGACGCATTCCTCACCGGCGCCAACATCGATTTCATCGAAGCGCTCTACTCTCGTTTTCTGGTTGACCCGTCGACCGTCGAGCCAAGTTGGAGAGACCTCTTCAGCACGCTCCAGCGCGAAGGAAAACCCCTCATCATCGACGGCCTCGTTCTTCCCGCGCCCAAACGCAACGGGGTGAACGGCGCCGCCCAGGGCAAGTCCGCCGAGGACATGAGCCTGCAGTCGAAGGTCGACCAGGCCATCAGCGCGTTCCGCATGCGCGGCCACCTCCTGGCCCAGCTCGACCCGCTCGGCACCCCGCGCCCCCAGCTGGCCCACGTGGCCGACCTCGGCCTCGCCTCGAAGGATCACTTCAGCGAGAAGGAACTGGGCGTCGAGGTCTCGCCCCTGCAGACCTTCGAGGAAGCCCGCGTGCCCCTGCGCCGGGTGCTGGAGCGCGTGCGCAAGACGTACACGCACCACATCGGCGTGGAGTTCGGCCAGATGTACGACTCCGAGCGCCGCCGCTGGCTGATGCGCCGCATGGAGTTCTCGGAGAACAGCACCGCCTTCTCGCTCGAGGAGCAGACCCGCATCCTGCGCAAGCTCAGCGAGGCGGAGACCTTCGAGACCACGATGCACACCAAGTTCCCCGCCCAGAAGCGCTTCTCGGTGGAAGGCGGCGAAGTGCAGGTGGCGATGATCGACGCGTTCCTCGAGCTGGGCGGCGCGCTCGGCATCCAGGAGGTCGTCTTCGGCATGGCCCACCGCGGACGCTTGAACGTGCTGGCCAACATCATGGGCAAGCCCGCCGCGGAGATCTTCTCGGAGGTCACCGGCCCGTCGGACCCCACGCAGTACCTGAACCGCCACGACGTGAAGTACCACATGGGGTACTCGCACGACCTCACCACGCGCGCGGGTCACAAGGTGCACCTGACGATGGCCTTCAACCCCTCGCACCTGGGCTTCGTGCACCCCGTGGTCGAAGGCCGCGTGCGCGCCAAGCAGGACCGCATCGGAGACGGCCTCGAGGCCAAGCGCGCCGTGGTGCCCTTCGTGATTCACGGCGACGCCGCGTTCGCTGGCCAGGGCCTCGTCGCCGAGACGCTCAACCTCTCGGGCCTCGACGCCTACGACACCGGCGGCACCATCAACCTCATCATCAACAACCAGATCGGCTACACCACCGAGGCGCGCCAGGGCCGCACCCCGCTGTACTGCACCGGCCAGGCGCAGATGCTCGACATCCCGATCTTCCACGTCAACGGCGACGACCCCGAGGCCTGCGTGCACGTGATGCGCGTGGCCACCGAGTACCGCCAGAAGTTCAACACCGACGTGGTCATCGACCTCGTCTGCTACCGCAAGTACGGCCACAACGAGGGGGACGAGCCCCGCTTCACCCAGCCCCAGATGTACGAGCTGATCACCGCCCGCCAGACGGTGCGCGCGCTCTACGCCGAGGAACTGGCCGCCAAGGGCCGCCTCGCCGCCGAGGGCAGCAAGCAGATCTACGACGCCTGCGTCGCCGAGTTCACCGAGGCCTTCACGAAGTCGAAGACCCGGAGCCTGGTGCGCGACCCCGATCACCTCCACGGCGTCTGGTCGCAGTACCGCGGCGGCCCGGATCGCGAGACCCCCCAGGTCGAGACCGGCCTGCCGCTCTCGAAGTTGAAGCAACTGCTCACCCCGCTGGCGAAGACCCCCGAGGGCTTCACCCTGCACCCCAACGTGCAGAAGGGCGTCATCGACAAGCGCCAGAAGATGCTGCGCGACGAAGAGCAGATCGACTGGGGCACCGGCGAGAACCTCGCCTACGCCACCGTGCTCGACGCCGGCGTGCGCATCCGCATCACCGGCCAGGACACCGAGCGCGGCACCTTCGCCCACCGCCAGGCCGTGCTCCACGACCAGCGCAGCAACAAGGAAGCGTTCCCCCTGGGTGACATCAAGCCCGGCTTCGCCACCGTGGTGAACAGCCCCTTGAGCGAAATGGCCTGCCTGGGCTTCGAGTACGGCTACTCCCTCGACTACCCCGACGCCCTGGTGGCCTGGGAAGCCCAGTTCGGCGACTTCGCGAACAACGCCCAGGTGATCATCGACCAGTTCCTCGCGGCCAGCGAAGACAAGTGGAAGCGCATGAGCGGCCTGACGCTGCTGCTGCCCCACGGCTACGAAGGCGCGGGCCCCGAGCACTCCAGCGCCCGCCTCGAGCGCTTCCTCGAGCTGGCCGCCGAAGACAACCTCCAGGTCTGCTACCCCACCAGCGCCGCGCAGATCTTCCACCTGCTGCGCCGCCAGGCCCTGCGCCCCATCCGCAAGCCGCTCGTGGTGATGACCCCCAAGAGCCTGCTGCGCCTCGCCGCCGCCTCCAGCCCCTGGAGCGCCTTCGAGACCGGCACCTACCAGCGCGTCATCGCCGAGACCAACGCCGGCCTCGACCCGCAGAAGGTCACCCGGCTGCTGCTGTGCAGCGGCAAGGTGTACTTCGACCTCGTCGAGAAACGCGACGCCGCGAAGAACGCCACCACCGCCATCGTGCGCCTCGAGCAGCTCTACCCGCTGCCCCAGGCCGAGCTCGAGGCCGTGCTCGCGGGCTACGGCGCCCTCCAGGAGGTCTTCTGGGTCCAGGAAGAACCGAAGAACTCCGGCGCCTGGCGCTACCTGCTCGAGCCGCTGCACGCCCTGCTCGCGGCGCTTCCGAAGGCCGCCAAGCTCAAGTACGTGGGCCGCCCTGAGAGCGCGAGCCCGGCAACCGGTTTCGCCTCCTCGCATAAGTACGAGCAGGAATTGCTCGTCAATGAAGCGCTGTCCTGAAAGGCCGCACGCACAATGGCATCCGTTGAAATCAAGGTTCCCGCACTCGGCGAGTCGATCACCGAGGCCGTCATCGGCAAGTTCTACAAAAAGGTCGGGGACGCCGTCGCCGTCGACGAGCCCATCGCGGTGCTCGAGACCGACAAGGTCACCATCGACGTGCAGGCCGCCAGCGCCGGGGTCATCGAGTCGCTGACCGCCACCGAAGGCTCCAAGGTGAAGATCGGCGACGTCATCGGCCTCATCGACCCCTCGAAGGCCGGCGCCGCCGCGGGCAAGCCTGCCGCTGCCGCCCCGGTCGCCGCCGCCGCGCCCGTCGCCGCCGCCCCGGCCTCCAGCGCCGGCTCGCTGGTCACCCCCGTCGCGCGCGCCGTCGCGGCCGACAAGGGCATCGACCCCACCACCATCCAGGGCACCGGGGTGCAGGGCCGCGTGATGAAGGACGACGTGCTCAAGGCCGCCGAGGGTGGCGCGAAGGCCCCCGCCGCCGCCTCGACCGTCATGAGCGCCCCCACCGGCCCGCGCGGTGAAGAGCGCGTGAAGATGACGCCGCTGCGCAAGCGCGTCGCCGAGCGCCTGCTCCAGGCCCAGAGCACCGCGGCGATCCTCACGACCTTCAACGAGGTCGAGATGACCAACGTGATGCGCCTGCGCAAGGAGTTCGGCGAGCGCTTCGAGAAGAAGCACGGCGTGAAGCTCGGCTTCATGAGCTTCTTCCTCAAGGCCGCCATCGAGGCCCTGCGCACCTTCCCCGCGGTCAACGCCTCGCTCGACGGCGACGAGGTGATCTTCCACCACTACTACGACGTGGGCGTCGCCGTGTCCGGCAGCCGCGGCCTCGTGGTGCCGGTGATCCGCGACGCCGACCAGAAGTCCATGGCCGAGCTCGAGAAGTCCATCGCCGAGTACGGGGTCAAGGCGAAGAACGACAAGCTGCAGCTCGCCGATCTCCAGGGCGGCACCTTCACCATCAGCAACGGCGGCATCTTCGGTTCGATGCTCTCCACGCCGATCTTGAACCCGCCCCAGACCGGCATCCTGGGCATGCACAACATCCAGGAGCGCGCCGTGGTGCGCGATGGCCAGGTCGTGGCGCGGCCCATGATGTACCTCGCGCTCTCCTACGATCACCGGATCATCGACGGTCGCGAGGCCGTGCAGTTCCTGGTGCGCATCAAGGACTGCCTCGAGTCGCCCGAGCGCATCTTGCTCGAGATCTGACACACGTAAGGGTCACCCCCGAGCTGAGATCAGCAGGGGGGCCATTGTCTTCGCGAAATCGGCCCGGCTAAAAATAGGGGGCCTTCCGCTGTGGAAAGGCGGGGGGTCCCATCGGTGTTCTTGCCGCTGGGCACGCAAGAAAGAGCGAAGCATGGCAACTGGTACCGTGAAGTGGTTCAACGACTCGAAGGGCTTTGGTTTCATCGTGCAGGACGGCGGCGGTGAAGATGTCTTCTGCCATCACACCTCCATCCAGATGGACGGCTTCCGCACGCTGGCGGAAGGGCAGAAGGTGCAGTTCGACCTGACCAAGGGCCCCAAGGGCTTGCAGGCGCAGAACGTGAAATCGGCCTGAGTCAGGGCTGAAGCAGCAGCAGCAGGCAACACCCGCAAGGGCTCGGTCGGGGGACCGGGCCCTTGTTCTTT
>CAIVGN010000248.1 GCA_903905455.1 uncultured Archangium sp. | reverse complement strand
CGCGACCTCGTCGTCGCCCAGCCCGAAGGTGGCCTGCAGGAGATCGAGCACGCTCAGCTCCGCCTGCGAGGGCTTGCCGCTCGAGTACGCCACGCGCACCGCCAGCTTGAAGGCCCGCGAGCGCTGCCCGTGCGTGGCCAGGCCGTGCGCCAGGGCCGTCAGCCGCTGGGGCATGCCGTCGGAGGCGAGGTTCAACACCGCGTCGCGCAGGTACTGCTGGGCCGCGTCGGCGGAGACCTCCTTGAACACCGGGTCCCCGGCCATGTTCTCCAGCATCGACCCCAGCTCTTCCTTCTTCACTTCGCCGTCGGCCGCCGACACCAGCACCATGGTCTCGGCGTAGAGCTGCTCGAGCGGCTCGCCCAGCACCTCCGAGAGCGAGGCCCCGGCCTCGACGTTCTCGAACACGCGGGTGACCTCGGCGTCGGTCATGCCCAGGGCCTTCTGGAAGCTCTTGAGCAGCCCCAGCTCTTCCCGGGTGGCCTTGCGATCGGCCAGGGCCACCGACGTGGCCAGCCCGAAGGCCAGCAGGCGGTTGCGGTGGTTGGGCAGCCGCAGCTTGAGGCTGTTGAGGATGTCCTCGAGCGAGCGCGCCTGCGAGAGCCGCCGCGCCGACTGCTCGACCATGCCCGACAGCTCGCGCGCGTCGACGCCCTCGAACTCCGGGCGCTCGATGATGCGGGTCAGCAGCTGCTTGAGCTCGGTGGGGGCGATCTTCCCGTCGGCGCTGGCGGCCAGCACCATCGCGTCGAGGAGGGCGGCGTTGCGGTCACGGCGAACCTGCGAAATCGAATCACGCGGCATCGGTGTTCTCGGTCTGGAGCTGGACCAACGCGGGCGCCGCCTGGCGGGCCACGGTGGGGGGCGTCTCGGTGGGCATCGACCAGAGCTTCTGATCGAGCAAGTGGCTGACGTGCAGGTTGCCCATGGCCGACAGCAACGAGCTGCGCAGCATGGGAATCTCTTTCGACAAGTCGTCGACCAGGCGCTTGACCTTCTGGCGCTGGAGGTTCTCCTGCGAACCGCACAGGTCGCAGGGGATGATCGGGAACTCCATTAACTCGGCGAAGCGCGCGATGTCCTTCTCCGGCGCGTAGGCCAGGGGGCGGATCACCGTGTTCCGGCCGTCGTTGCTCATCAGCTTGGGCGGCATGGTCGCGGTGGCGCCCGCAAAGAACTGGTTGAGGAGGAAGGTGTGGATGAGGTCGTCGCGGTGGTGCCCCAGGGCGATCTTGGTGCAGCCCATGTCCACGGCCGCCGTGTAGAGGATGCCCCGCCGCAGCCGCGAACACAGGCTGCACTGGGTCTGCCCCGGCTTGAGCTTGTCGAGCACGATGCTGTAGGTGTCCTCCTTCAGCAGCCGGTGCTCGTAGCCGTTCTCTTCCAGCCAGGCCTTGAGCAGGTGGCCAGGGAAGCCGGGGTGCCCCTGGTCGAGGTTCACCGCGATGAGGTCGAATTTCACCGGGGCCCGCTTCTGCAGCACGCGCAGCAGGTGGAGCATGGTGTACGAGTCCTTGCCCCCGGAGATGGCGACCATGATGCGGTCGCCCTCGTCGATGAGGGAAAAGTCGTGCACGGCCTTGCCGACATGCTGCAGGAGCGATTTCTCCAGTCGGTTGAGCTCTTCCACGATCGACTCCTGAAGGAGAGCCCCCCAGGCCCTCGTGATGGGGCGGCGGTTAGCCCAATCGAGGGTTTTTGCAAAGCGAGCGCGGCAGTTGGTGGTAGGGGCCTGTACGTGCCGATTCCCGAGAGAACCATCGACGTCACCCGCGCGGAACAAATGAGCGAGGTCATCGAGGCCGTGCGCCCGGTGCTGGAGCTGGCGGTCGACGTCGAAGCCGATTCCATGCACCACTTCCGCGCCCGCCTCTGCTTCGTGCAGCTGGGCACGGACACCGACATCTTCCTGCTCGACACCCTCGTCGACGGGGTGAGCCCGGCGGCCATCGCCGCGACGTTCGAGAACCCGGCGGTGACCAAGTTCTTCCACGCCGCCCAGGGTGACCTCCAGTACCTCGCCGAGTCGGGCGTGCGCGTGCGCGGCCTCTTCGACACCCACCGCGCCGCGACGCTGCTGGGCTGGCCGAAGGTGGGCCTGGTCGACCTCGTCAAAGAGAAGCTCGGGGCCACGCTCAAGAAGGAACACCAGCAGTCGGACTTCTCGCTGCGCCCGCTGCCGCCGGAGCTGCGCGACTACATCGCCGACGACGTGCGCTACCTGTGCGAGGTCGGTCGCTGGGTGCGCCAGGCGTGCCTCGAGGCGGACATCCTCGAAGAGGTGATCCTCGACTGCGATCGCCTCTGTGACGACGCCGCCGCGCGCCCGGACCCGGAGAAGGACTACCAGCCCAAGCTGCCCCGCCAGGGCCTGAGCCGCGACCAGTACACCGTCGCCTTCCACGTGGCCCACGCGCTCAACAAGAAGCGCCTCGAGTGGGCCGCCGCCGAAGACCTGCCCATGGGCCGCATGCTCTCGAACCTGGCGCTCGGCGCCCTGGCCACCCAGCCGCCCCACGACCTGCGCGCCATGGCCAAGCTGGAAGGCGTGCGCGGGCCCTTCGTGCGCGCCCACGGCGACGAGGTGATGTCGATCATCGAGAAGGTCACCGCCGACGTGAAGGCCGGCGTGCTCACCCTGCCCGAAGACAAGAAGGACCGGGACCCCAAGCGCAAGCGCCGGGAAGACGTGCTGGTCGAGTGGCGCAAGAAGGAAGCGACCGAGCGCAAGGTCACCCCGTCGGTGGTGCTGTCGAACGGGCTGGTCGCAGAGCTTGCGGGGACGCCCCCGGAGTCGCTCGAAGCCCTTGGGAAAGTCCCGTATTTCGGTATGAAGCGCCTCGAGCGGTACGGCGCGGCCCTGATGACGTTGCTCGCACCGCTGCGCTGACCGAGCGGGGAGGGTGGACCTCCCGCGAGAATTTTTGTAGTGACTGGTTTTTTATAGCTCTCGACAAGGAGTCGAATCGTGTTCAACGGACCTTCGAAGCGTCAGAAAGAACTCGCCCGGCTGGAGCACAAGAAGGAAAAGGCCGCCAAGGCGCAGGATCGCAAGAAAGAGAAGGACTCGCGCGGGCCCAAGGACCCTGCGGCCATCGACCCGGACATCGCGCACATCGTGCCGGGTCCGCAGCCGATCCCCGAGGAGTAAGCGGGTTCAGCAGGACCAGGAAACAACCCGGCAGGTCTTCGACTTCGGGTCGCAGACCGCATCGCGCTCCGAGTCTTTGCAGGGGCGCGCCGGTTTCTTGAACTCGCGGGGCACTTTCTTCGCCGAAACCGGGTGGAGGAAGGGCTCGCGGGTGTAGCTGCAGTCCCGGTACGACTGACAGGCCACCGGCTCCACCGTGATGGCCTGACATTCGCCCGACTCGCACACGCACGTCGGCCCGGAGCCGTTGACCGGCCCGCCTTCGCCCGTGCCCTTCTGGGCCGCGTGGCAGGTGCTGGTGGTGGGGTCGAGCGCACAGTCAGCGCGCGTGGTGCACGGCGCGGCCGCGAGCAACAACGAGAGCCAGAGCATGGTCAGCGTTGTAGCGCGCTTCGAGTCGTGAGACGTCGCCCCCGCCGTGGCCAACCTCGTGTTGCTGATCGTCTGCTTCTTCGTCGGCGTCGTGGCCCGGCGCGCGGGCACGCTGCCCGATGACAGCCACCGCGCGGTCAACGCGTGGGTGATGTTCGTCTCGCTGCCGGCCCTGGTGTTCCGCTCGATTCATGGCGTGACGCTGGATGGGCTGCTGCTGGGCGCGTCGGCGACGCTGTGGCTGGTGTTCCTGGTGCCGGCGACGGTGGCCTTCCTGCTGGTGCGGCGCGGGGGCTCGAAGGAGCAGCTGGGCGCGGTGTCGTTGTGCGCGGGCCTGGGGAACACCGCCTTCGTGGGCCTGCCGCTCATCGAGGCCGTGGCGGGGAAAGAGGCGCTGGGGCCCGCGGCCGTCGTCGATCAGCTGGGGAGCTTCCTGGCGCTGTTCTTCTTCGCCATCCCCTTCGCCACCTTGCTCGGGGGGCGGAAGGTGTCGTTCGGGCAGTCGCTGCTCAAGTTGGCGAGGTCGCCGGCGCTGGTGGCGCTGGGGCTCGCGTTGGTGCTGCGCGACGTGACGGTGCCGGCCTCGGTGGGCGCGGTGCTCGGGCGCCTCGCCGACATGCTCAGCCCCCTCGCGTTGGCGAGCATCGGGTGGCAGCTCGACCTTTCGGCGCTGGCGGGGAACGGCAAGCGCATCGCGGTGGGGCTGACGTGGAAGCTGGTGCTCGCGCCGGCGATGGTCCTGGGCATCCTCCTGCTGTGGCGGGGGCAGCTGGGCTTCGTGGAGCGCGTGGTGGTCGCCCAGGCCGCGAT
>CAIVGN010000247.1 GCA_903905455.1 uncultured Archangium sp. | reverse complement strand
CGGCCACCGAGCGGGCCCCCGCGTCAGGAGCAGCCGCGCGCGCGCCACCCGCGGTGACGAGAACGAGGCAAACGAGGCTGAACGCAGGGGCGGGTTTCATCGGCGCGGACATTACCGCTCCCAGCGGCCAACGGAGGCGCGGCGTGACGCGCGCATGTGCGCACCCCGTGCACTAGGGTCGCTCGCACATGCGGAACTGGGCGATGGTGGTGGGGTGCTGCGTTGGGCTCGCAGCATGGGCAGAGGGTCGGGTCACCGCGCGCGAGGAGTCCCTCGACGTTCCGACGGTGACCTGGGCCGACCCCGAGGCACGAGAGCCGTGGAGAGAGCGGGGCCTGGGCCCCATCGAAGCCGCCCGGCGCGCGCTGCTCGCCCACGCGGCCCAGCTCCGGCTCACCCCGGCGCGGATCGCGAGCGCGCTGGTCACGGGGGTGCATGACCTCCACGACGGCACGGCGGTCATCGTCACCTTCGAGCAGCGGCCCGACGGGCGGCGCGTCTTCCGTGACGAACTCCACGTGGTGATGACCGCGCGGCTTTCGGTGGTGGCCATCACCGGGGCCCTCACTCCGCGGCTGGAGCGTCGCGGCGAGTTCTCGCTGACCGCGCGTTCGGCCCTCTCCAGCGCGGCCCTCGCGCTGACCCTGGCGCCGCTCGACGAAACGAGCTGCACGCCGCTGGGCCTGGCCGAGGGTGGCTTCACCCACTGGCGCCTCGCGAAGAACCCCCGCCCGGCGCGCACCCGCCCCCTCTATTTCCCCCGGCCGGACGGCCTGGTGCCCGCCTTCTACGTCGAGCTCGACCTCGACCAGCCGACGCCCCGCGCCTTCTCGTTCGTCGTCTCTGCCGTCGACGGCGAGGTGCTCTACCGCCACGACCTCACCTCGCAGCACGCCTACTCGGTGTGGGCCGACCCGGTGAGCCACGTGCCCTGGCCGGGCCCGCGCGGGCCGCTCTCGGTGCCCCTGGAGAGCCCGACCGCGCCGCTGCCCCCGCTACAGCTGCAGCAAGTGGTGTCGCTCCCGCACGCCGGCCTGTCGACCGGTGACCCCTGGTTGCCCGCGGGCGCGCCCGATACCCGGGGCAACAACGTCCAGGCGTATTGCGACCTCGAGTGGCCCAATGGCTTCACGGCCCCGGGCGACGAGCTGGCCACGGCCACCAGTCCCGACACCTGGGCGTGGGCCTGGAACCCTGCGCTGTCACCCACCCAGTCCCTCGCGCAGCGCAGCGCCAGCGTGGTGCAGTTGTTCTACGTGACCAACTTCCTGCACGACTGGTTCTACGACGACGGCTTCGACGAGACGGCGCGCAACGGACAGGTCTCGAACTTCGGCCGGGGGGGCGCGGGCAACGACCCGCTCCTCGCCGAGAGCCTCGACTGGTCGGGCAGCAACAACGCGAACATCACCGTGCCTTCCGACGGCTCGAGCCCGCGCATGCAGATGTACCGCTTCTACTCGTACAACGGCCCGACCTTCGACGCCTCGCTGGACACGGGGGTAGTGGCCCATGAATGGGGTCACCTCATCTCGGAGCGGTTGGTCGGTGATGGCAACGGGCTGGCCAGCCTCCAGGGGGGCGCGCTGGGCGAGGGGTGGGGTGACTTCCACGCGGCGCTCCTGCTCGCCGCAGGCGACGACGTGCAGGTCGCACCCAACGCGCAGTGGCGCGGGGCCTACGGCCTGTCTTCGTGGGCGATGGAGGCGCATTCCACCTGGGGCCGCTGGTATGGGTTCAGGCGCTACCCGTTGTCGGCCGACCTGGCGCTCAACCCGCTCTCGTTCCGCCACATCTCTGATGGGCAGCCGCTGCCGACGACCGCGCCACTCTCGCCCGCGGCGCAGATCCCCAACGCCGAGGTGCACAACGCCGGGGAGGTCTGGGCGGTGATGTTGTGGGACTGCTATGTGGGGCTCCTCACCGACCCGCGCTTCACCTTCACCCAGGCGCAGGCCCGCATGAAGCGCACGCTGGTCGCGGCCTACAAGGCGACGCCCCTGACCCCCACCTTCGTCGAAGCGCGCGACGCGCTGCTCGCAGTGGCGGCGGCGAATGATCCGCAAGACCTGGCGCTCTTCTGGACGGCCTTTGCACGCCGGGGGCTGGGAAGCGCAGCCCAGGCACCAGCGCGCGACGCGGCCCACAATCTCCCGCTGGTCGAAGACTTCGCCGTGGGGGGCGCCGTCGAGCTCGCCGCGCTCGCGCTCGTCGAAGACAGCCCGAGCTGCGACGACGACGGGACGCTCGACGTCGGGGAACAAGGCCACCTGCAGGTGCGTCTGCGCAACGTCGGCACGGTGCCGCTGGTCGGCGCGACGCTCACCTTGAGCACCGGGGGCAGCACCCTGCGCTTCACCGCGGGGTCGAGCCGCGTGCTGCCCGACGTGGCGCCGCTCGACACGCTCGACGTCTCGGTGCCCGTGGCGCTCGCCGACGACGCGCGCGGGCTGCAGACGATGATCGTCACCGCATCGGTGCAGGCGCTGCACTTCAGCGCACACGACGTCACCACCGAGTTCCGAGGCAACTTCGACGTGCTCCCGGCCTCCAGCACCAACGACGACGTCGAGGCTCCCCAGACCACCTGGACCGCCGCGTCGGACGCTTCGCTCGGCCCGAGCGCCCCCTTCCGCCGCCAGCGCCTGACCGCCACCCAGCACGTGTGGTTTGCCCCCTCTCCGCTGGGCACCGCCGACCTCTGGCTCGTCTCGGCGCCCCTCGACGTCGGGCCCAGCGGGCTGCGGGTGGGCTTTGAGCAACGCTACGACTTCGACCGCGCCGGGCCCTCGCAGCGAGACGGGGCCGTCGTGGAGTTGAGCGTCGACGATGGCCTGACCTGGGTCGACGTTGGGAGCGCCCTCACCCCCGGCTACCCAGGCACGGTGGACGACGACCAGGGCCGCAGCACCAACCCGCTCAAGGGGCGCCCCGCGCTCGTCGGGCAGAGCCCCAACTACCCCGGCTTCAGCGCCGCGAGCCTCGACCTGGCGGCCTGGGCCAACCAACTGGTGCGGCTGCGCTTCCGCGTCGGCGGCGACGACGCGGTGCGCTGGCCTGCGCGCGGGTGGGAGCTCGACCGCTTCAGCTTTGCCGGGCTGCGCACCACGCCCTTCGCGAGCCTGGGGGTCGACCCCAACACCTGCGTCAACCATGCGCCCGTGGCGTCGGTGGGGCCCGACCTCGAAGTCGACGAAGGCACCCGCATCACGCTGCCCGGCAGCGCCGTCGACGCCGATGGCGACGCGGTGACCCTCACGTGGACCCAGTCGTCGGGCCCCCTGGGCGTGCTGGTGGGCTCGGGGTTCACCGCGCCCGAGGTGATGGTGGACGCGCCCCTCACCATCGCCCTCGTCGCCAGCGATGGCCGCGCAATGTCGACCCCGGCGGTGCTCCATGTGATGGTGCGCAACGTCAACCGCGTGCCGCAGGTGAAGGCGCCCCCGGCGCTCGCGGTGCAATCCGGCGAGCGGGTCACCGTGCAGGCCACCGCGACGGATGCCGACGCGGAGCCCCTGGTGGTCGCGTGGAAGCAGACCGGGGGGACCCCGCTGGTCCTCGACCCGGCCGACGCACTGGCGCTGAGCTTCGTGGTGCCTGAGGTCGGCGCAGTCGAGCTCGTGCGCCTCGAGGTCACGGCACGCGACGCGGTGAGTGTGTCGGCGCCTGCCGTGGTCGTGCTCACGATTCGGCCCGCGCCCCAGGCGGCGGCCCCGGAGCCGCTCCCCGAGCCCGCCCAGTGCGGCTGCGCCGGTGCGGGGGGCCCGTGGTCGCTGGCGCTGCTGGGGCTGGCGGCCCTGGGTCGGCGGCGGCGGCGCGGTGATGTCGGTTGAGGTCGGCCCCGGCGGCAGCAGAACGGCTCGCGGGGCGCGCCCACCAGCGCCTATGCTGCGCGGCACATGAACGTCGTCTTCCTCGCGCCCTCGTATCCGCCGGAAATGCAGCAGTACACCCGAGGGCTCGCGGAGGTCGGCGCGAACGTCTTTGGCGTCGGTGATTCGCCCAAGGGCGCCCTGCCCTCGACGCTCAAGCCCTACCTGCACGACTACCTGCAGGTCCCCCGCATCATGGACGAGGCCGACGTGATGAAGCGCGTCTCGGGCTGGCTGCGCGGCAAGCGCATCGACCGGGTCATCGCCAACTGGGAGCCGCTGGTCATCCTCGCGGCGCGGCTGCGCGAGCGCTTCGGCCTGCCGGGCATGACCGTGGACCAGGTCACCGGCTTCCGCGACAAGATGGTGATGAAGGACCGTGTGAAGGCCGCCGGCCTGCGCGTGCCTTACGCCTTCAAGGTGAAGACCCAGCGCGAGATCCGCGAGGCCGCCGAGAAGATCGGCTTCCCGCTCATCCTGAAGCCCATCTCCGGGGCCGGCAGCGCCGACACCTACAAGGTCTCGAGCAAGTCGGAGCTCGAGGCGGCCATCGCGGCCATGCGCCACGTGGAGGTGGTCAGCTGCGAGGAGTTCATCGAAGGCGAGGAGTTCACCTACGACACGGTGTGCATCGGCGGGAAGCCGGCCTACGAGAACGTCGCCGCCTACCTCCCCAAGCCGCTCATCGCGCGCAGCAACGAGTGGCTCAGCCCGGTCATCATCACCGTGCGCGACCTGGAGCAGCCCAAGCTCAAGCCCGGCCTCGTGCTGGGGCGCAAGGTGCTCAAGGCCCTCGAGATGGGCGACGGGTTCACCCACATGGAATGGTTCCTCACCCCCAAGGGCGAGGCGGTGTTCGGGGAAATCGGCTGCCGCCCCGGCGGCGCGCACCTCGTCGACCAGATGAACTACACCGGCGACATCGACCTCTTCCGCGAGTGGGCGCGCGTGGCGTGCTGGCGCTCGTTCGAGGCCCCCACCAAGCGCAAGTTCAACGCGGGCATCATCTTCAAGCGCGCCATCGGCGAGGGCCGCATCACCCGCATCACCGGCCTCAAGGACTACCTGCGCCGCTTCGGCGACCACGTGGTCGAGGAGCAGCTGCTGCGCCCGGGCACCATGCGCCGCAACTGGAAGCAGACCCTGCTCTCCGACGGCCACCTCATGGTGCGCCACCCGAACTGGGACCAGGCCTACGAGATGAGCTTCGCCGCCGCCACCGACGTCACCCTCTACGCCGGCGGCTGATCCGCTTGCCGCCGTCGTTCGCACCCCGCCCCCTGAGACTCCGCCTCGCGCTCGCCTGCGTGCTCTCGTGCTCGGCCTGCGGAGGCCTCGACGGTGGCTCGGCCGATGGTGGCGGCTTCGCGACCGGGGGTGGGAGCGGCGCCGCCTGCACCGACACCTGGGCGGGGTACGGCGCCGCCTTCTTCAGCAACCACTGCTCCAACTGCCACCACCACGCGGGGCAGTTCACCACCCCGGTCAGCGTGCTCAACTCCACGGTCAAGTCCTACATCCGCCTGGGCGCGATGCCGCAGGACTACTCGCTGCCGGGAGAGGAAAAGGCGCGCATCCTGGCGTACCTCGCCTGCGGCGCGCCCTGATCAGCGGGCCAGCGACAACGCCCCGCGCACCATCTCCAGCGACACCGGCTTGGTGAGGCAGGCGTTCATGCCCGCCTCGAGACACGCGGCCAGCTCGTCGGCCTGGCCCGACGCGGTGAGCGCCACGATGGGCGTGCCCCCGCGGGCCGAAGCCCGAATGCGGCGCGTGGCCTCCAGCCCGTCCATCTCCGGCATCTGGCAGTCCATCAGCACCAAGGCGAAGTCTTCGCGCTCCACGGCCTCCACCGCCTCGCGGCCGTTCCGCGCGACCTTCACCGCGTAGCCCGCGCGCTCCACGAGCCCGCGCGCCACCACCAGGTTCACCGGGTTGTCGTCGACCACCAGCACCGGCAACCGCGAGCGCGGCGGCGCGACTTCCACCGGCTGCGGCGCCACCGGCGGAGCGCTGGCCTCGACGAGCGTCACCGCCACGGTGAACACGCTGCCCACCCCGGGCTGCGATTCGACGGTGAGGCTGCCGCCCATGGCCTCGACCAGCAGCCGCGAGAGCGCGAGGCCCAGGCCCGTCCCGCCGTACTGCCGCGTGGTCGAGGTGTCGGCCTGCTCGAAGGGGCGGAAGAGCCGCTTGAGCACCTCGGGCGCGATGCCCACCCCTTCGTCCTTGACGGTGAGCACCAGGCGCTCGCCGCTCAGCCCGAGCCGCACAAAGACCGCCCCCCGCGCGGTGAACTTGAGCGCGTTGTTGAGGAGGTTCGAGAACACCTGCCGCCAGCGCACCCCGTCGAGCTGCACCCACGGCGGCACCTCGGGGGCGACCTCGGCGTGCAGCGCGAGGCCCTTGCGCTGGGCCGGGGCCGCGTTGAGCAGCACCACGTCGTGCACCACCCCGCGCAGGTCGCAGGGGTGCGGGTCGACCACCAACTGGCCGCTCTCGGCGCGCGTCACCAGCAGCAGGTCGTCGATGAGCGTCACCAGCGACTGACCGCTGCGCTGCACCAGCTCCAGTTTCTCACGCTGCGCAGGCTCGAGCGCGCCGGCCAGCACCAGCTCGGTGAGCCCCAGCACGCCGTTGACCGGGGTGCGGATCTCGTGGCTCACGTTGGCGAGGAAGATGGTGCGCGCGCGGCTCGCGGCCTCGAGGCGCTCGAGGGCGACCACCCGCGCGTCGTCGAACCAGCGCACGATGGCCACGATGAGCACCACCAGCACCGCGAGGTACAACGAGGTCACCAGCGAACTGTTGGAGCGCAGCGCCCCCTGGGCGTGGAACTCGTGCAGCCGCAACCACTCGGCGGCCCCGCCGCAGGCGATGGAGATGCCCAGCCAGGCCCACGATTCCCGCCGCGGGAGCAGGAAGCCCGCCAGCAGCGGCGTGAGCACGATGAACAGCGGGGTCTCCGGCGGGTTCTGACACAGCCCCCCGAAGGCGAAATACGGAGTGCCCAGCACCAGCGTCGCGTAGCTCGCCGCCCGCAGCTTGCCGGTGACCCGGAGCACCCCCACGGACACCAGCCCGCTGAGCACCAGGTAGGTGTTGGCCAAGACCATCCACCCCTGCTGGTCGAGCGCGGCGAGGCCCGCGAGGGGTACGGCGAACATCACCCCGAAGAGCCAGGTGCGGAAGAGGTAGCGCGCGCGCCAGTCGTCCGGGGGGGCCGCGGCCACGATCCAGTCTTCTGCGCGACGCCACCCCGACGGCATGCACTGCTCATAACGGAACCCGCGCGACGTGCCGCCGAGTCATCGACGACTGGGTCTGCGCGGAGCAACGGGTCCAACGCCGACCGGGGAACGCGGCCCGGCCGAGTGCGCGTGGACCCCGGCCGACAGTAGCGGGCCTACTCGCGCAGCTGCGCTTCGAGCAGGTCGCCGGCGATCTTGAGGAAGTTCTCTTCGGTCAGCACGCCGACCAGCTTCCCGTCGAGCAGCACCGGCAGGCAGCCGATGCGGTTGGTGCGCATCAAGTGGATGGCCTCGAGGGTGAGCGTCTGCGGCTGCACGGTCCTCACGTCCTTGCGCATCAGCTCGGACACCGCGGCGTCCTTGGTGATGCCGCCGGCCGCGAGGAAGCGCAGCACCGAGCGGTTCGAGATGAGGCCCACCAGGCGGTGGTCCTTGTCCTCCACGGCCACGTAGCGCACGCGCTCCGAGGACATGATGTGGGCCACGAGATCCACCGCGTCGTCAGCCTCGACGGTGAAGATGTCGGTGGTCATGAACTGCTCGACCCGCTGGTAGGTGTGCTTCGTCGCGCCCGCTTCGCTCAAGTGCGCCTGCTCCCATTCCGAGACCGGCTTGCCCGACTGCTGCCGCTTCACCGTCGCGGCCACCAGGGCGCTCGCCCGCTGTCCTGCGCTGCCTTCGTCTTTCATGCGGTGCAATGACCCCGTCAGCCAGCGAGAACCCGTGCGCCCCGAACGGATGCGCGCGTCGACGATGCCCAGGTACCGCTTGATGTCGGCCTCGTCGACCTGCTGCAGCCGCAGGCCCGCCTCGGCCGCCGGCAACAGGGTGTCGAGCACCAGCTTCGACGAGGGGATCTCCTGGCCGTCGAGCCAGTGCATGGGCGCCACGGAGCCCTCGCGGGCGGCGGTGTAGAAGTTGCCCGCGGCGTGGTCGAAGTCGAGGTGCTTGGTGATGTCTTCGTAGCGGCGGCCGAACTCGATCATCAGCCCGCACCAGAACGCCGCGTTGGCGATCTCGTCGGGGATGCTGGGGCCCGACGGCATCACCCGGTTCTCGATGCGCAGGTGCGGCTTGCCGTCGATGATGCCGTAGCAGGCGCGGTTCCAGCGGTAGATGGTGCCGTTGTGCAGGCGCAGCGCCTTCAACTGCGGCGCCTGGCCGGAGTCGAGCATCGCCATCGGGTCTTCGTCGAGATCCGTGCCCACCAGGGTGCGGAACCGCGCGATGTCCTCGCGGAAGATCTCGGTGATGCTGTTCTCGATGTAGCGGCTGCCGAAGGTCACCCGGGCCGCGGCGTCGCGCAGGTGCTGGGTCTTGCTGCGCGTGTCCACCGACTGCTGGAACAGCGCGATGCGCGTCTCGGCCCACAGGCGCTTGCCGAAGAGCAGGGGCGAGTTGCACGAGATGCTCATCAGCGGGCCCGCGAGCACCTGGGCCAGGTTGTACTGGCGCGCGAACTGGTCGGCGTCCACCTGGAGATGCACCTGGAAGCTGCTGTTGCACGCCTCCACCATCACCGAGTCGTGCGAGATGATCAGCTCGTCGAGGCCCTTGATGGAGAACTCGAAGTCGCCGCCGCGCAGCGCCGCCACCGCCTTGGACAGGGCGAGGTAGCGCGGGCTGGGCACCATGTTCTCCATGCCCAGGTCGGCCTTGCGCATGGTCGGCAAGATGCCCACCAGCACCGCGTGCATGTCGAGCTCTTCGGCGGCCTTCCAGGCCTTCTGCATGAGCACCGTCATCTGGTGCTCCATCAGCGAGAAGCCGTCGCCGCGGAAGTCCTGGGGCGCCGCGTTCATCTCCAGCTGGAAGGCACCCAGCTCGGTCGTGAAGTGCGGGTCCTTGAGCTTCTCGAGCATCTTCAGCGCGCCGGGCGCCGGCAGGTACGAGGGGTCGGTCAGGAACATCTCCTGCTCCGCCCCGATGCGCCGCACGCCCTTCTCGAACATGCCCTCGGCGAGCATGCGCTCGATGGCGCGCAGGTCGGCCAGCACCGCTCGCGTGAAGGCACGACCGCTCTTGGCGTCGCGTTCGACTTCGATTTCCTTGTGAGCCCGCGTCGTTTCAGTTCCCAGAAAACCTCCGAAACGAAAGATCAACCAACGATCTGCGACAGGTACTTCGGAAGCATGTCACGCCACGTCATCCAGTCGTGAGGAGTCTCTTTCCCCCAGCTGTCGACGCGGTTGGGCACGCCCTTGCTGCCCAGCACCCGGGCCAGCGCCCAGGACTCGCTGATGTCTTCGGCCTTGCCCTCGCCCGAGGGCATCAACACGAAGCGGGTGCGCAACTTCTCGAGGTGCGCCCCGCTGAGCGTGGGGACGAAATGAATCGGGGAGCTGACCCAGAACTCGTCGCCGAAGTGCTCCGCCGACATGAAGCGGCGGATGTCGAAGGTGCCCGACATGGCGATGGCCTTGCTGAACACGTCGGGGAAGCGGCACAGCACCGCCGCCGCGTGGAAGGCCCCGATGCTCGCGCCGGCCGAGATGACCTCCAGGTCGGCGTTGCAGTCCTTGCGGATGGCCGGCACGACCTCGTGGCGCACGTACTGGTGAAACTGGTTGAGCACCCACTGGCGGTGCTGCGGCGAGCCCTCGCGCTGCACCATGGCCTGGCCGGCCGCGGAGTCGCACGAGTAGACCTTGATCTTCCCGGCGTCGATGAGCGGGGCGAGCACCTTCATCATCAGGAAGCGCTCGACCTCCTCGGCGTCGCCGCCGGCGGTGGGGAAGAGGAGCACCGGCTGGCCGAAGGTGCCCCAGCGAACCATGGTCATCTCTCGCTGCAGCCGCGGCGAGTACCAACGTGCGGTGGTCTTCACTTCTGCTCCGCCCTCCACTGCTGAATGCGTTTGAAGAACAGCTCGGTGAACTTCTCGACCTCGTGCGCGGGGAACAGCGCCGCCGTCTTCTGCCGCACGGCGTCCTTGGCGGTGTCCGTGGAGAAGAACTCCCAGGCCACCTCGTCGAGGTGCTTCAAGTGCGTGGCGCAGAACTCCTCGAACTTGTCGGCCTCGAGGATCTTCCGCGAGAGCGCGCCGTACTGCTGCAGCTTCTGGGCATACGGCAGCTCCTCGCGGGCGATGGCGTAGAACGGCTCCCAGTCGAAGGCCTTGCGCATGGGCCGCTTGGTGGCCGCGGTGAAGATGGCCCACTTGAGGTACGACTTCACCAGCCAGGGGAAGTGGTAGTGCAGCGAGGTGACCTGCGAGTCAGGGCACGGGTTGGCGAAGTCGATGGGGTACCAGACGCCGTCCTTCGAGGAGCGCAGCGCCTCGCACGAGTTGAAGTCCCACCCGAAGAACGCATTGATGGTCAGCGTGGTGTCTTCGAGGATGCGCTGATCAGCGGGGGTGAGGAACTCCGCCTCGCGCTTCATGGTGTAGCGGTCGTGCAGCGGCGCGTCGGGATCGTAGAGCACCGAGTGCGTCTGCGGCCCGAAGCCGATGGTGCGCACGAAGCGGTCGTAGGGCTCGACGGCCTTCTGCAGGTGCATCACCATCGTGCCCGACTCGTCGTAGGCCTTCTTGAGCGACGCCTCGTCCTTGATGCGGGTCACGCCCTTCCACCCGCCGCCGTCGTACGGCTTCATGAACAGCGGGTAGCCCATCTTCTTGCCGATGGCCGCCAGGTCGAAGAGCCGCGCGTACTGCTTGAGCGTGGGCTTCAGGTCGGGAAGCGTCTCGTAGGCCTTGGGCGGCAACATCCACGTCTCGGGGACGGGCATGCCCAGCGCGGTCATCGCCGCGTACGAGGTGTGCTTCTCCATGGACTGCACGGACCAGGGGTTGTTGAAGACGTACAGCTCGTCCATCAACACCCCCTTCTTGATCCACTCGCGCGTGGTGTCGTACCAGTGCGTGAGGCGGTCGATGACCACGTCGTACTTCACGGGTTGCGTGAGCGCGAAGGGCTCGATGGTGACGCGCTCGACGTTGAAGTCGATGGTGTCGCCGCCGATGGGAATACGAAGCGCGAGCCGCTTGATGATCTGCTCGAAGCAGATGGGCCAGCAGATATCAGCGCCGAGGGAGAGACCGATGTTGCGGGTGACGTTGGCCACGGCGTGAGTTTAGCCGCAGCGCGTCGCCTCCTTGATCGGAATTCTTTCGCAGGTGGTGTCCCACCCACCGGCGACACCTACGCGCCGTTGCTCTTCAGGTTCGACTGGATGACCCGCAGGATGTCGAAGCGGGTGATGGCCCCCACCAGGGTGCCCTTGTCGATGACGGGCAAACGCCGGTAGTTGGCCTTGAGGAACAGTCCCGCCACGAAATAAATGTTCATGTCGGGCGGAACCCAGGCCACCTCGGTGGTCATGAAGTCGCGCACCACGCCGCGCGGCACGTCGGCCTCCATGCCCGTGGACAGCAGGCGCAGGCAGTCTTTCTCGGTGACCATGCCCACGACGGCCCCCGTGGTGTCGACCACCGGCGCGCCCGTCACGTGCTTGTCCAAGAGGAAATCGACGGCTTCCAGGATGCCGGTGTCCGGCGAAAGCGTCGGAACGACCTTGTCCATGAAGTCGCGAACGACTGGCAGTTTGCTCATGAAAGCCCCCCGGCTTTGGTGTTGCCTGGGGAAGCTTGCCACGTTTGGCGGTTCGCTACTCGTAGACCATGCGCAAGGGGCCGGGGAACAGCCAGGCCAGGCCCTCGCGCAGGCGGTCGCGCCAGTTCTCCCAGTTGTGGCCGTCGCGGGCTTCCACGTAGCGCAGGTCCATCTCCGTGGCCTGGAGCATGGGCACCAGCGAGCGGTTCTCGTAGATCAACGACTCGTGCATGCCGCAGCTCAGGAAGGCCTTCTCGGCCACGAGCACCGGGTTCTCGCGGAAGCGGTTCATGAAGCGCACCACCGGCTCGAAGGCCGGCCCGCGCTTGTTCTGGTGACCGATGTCGCTGAAGGCGAAGGACCCCGACTGCAGCAACAGCCGCCCGTAGAACCCCGGGTAGCGCACCGCCGTCGAGAGGGCCGCCACGCCGCCGAAGGAGGCGCCCATCAGGCAGCGCCCGCGCGGGGCGCCGATGAGGGGCAGGCGCTTCTCGAGGTCGGGCACCGCTTCCTCGGTGACGAAGCGCGCGTGGCGCTCGTCGTCGGCGTACTCGCCCAGGCGGTTGGGGGAGCCCGAGAGCGCGACGATGACGTCGGGGATCTCCAGGCGGTGAATGAGGTTGTCGAGCACCGTCTTCAGGTTCGCGAAGCGCACGTAGTCCGGCCCGTCATGCACCCAGATCAGCGGGTAGCGGCGCGTCTTGCGGAAGCGCGCGGGCAGGTAGACGTTGAAGTGGCGGATGTCGTTGAAGGCCTTGCTCTTGATGATCCACGGTTCGAGCACGCCGGGCCGCGCGTCGCGGTCCAGCTGCGTCCACTCCGGCACCGTGTAGCCCTCGCCGTGCACCACCGAGTTCGCCCCGAAGGGGTCGGTGGCGCGGTACGGGTTGAGGGGGTCTTCGATCCAGTGGCCGTTGCCGCCGCGGACGATCTCGAACTTGTATTCGACGCGCGACTTGCGGGGGATCTCCAGCGTGAGGTGCCACAGGTCGGTGCCCGGCAACTGCACCAGGGGCTGCGAGTTGGGCAGGCCGTACACCCAGCTCTTCAGGTGCACCGCCTCCACCGTGCCGCGGAAGACGAAGGTGACCTTGGGCCCCTCGACCAGCGGGAAGGCGTGGGCCTGCATGAAGGTGTCGACGGCCGCGTTGTCGGGGTTCGCGTGCTTCAGCCGGTCGATGGCCAGGTGGTGGTGGTGGCTCATGACGCCCACTCCGTGCTCACCGTGCCGTCGGCCTTGAGCAGCACCGTGCCGCTGGCGCCGAACCACTGGTCTTCGTCGAACCTCACGTAGTCACCCTGGTCGAGGGCCACGCACTTCTCGGTCGCGTAGCGGCGGGCCAACCAGCCCACGCGCAGCGGGTCGTCGAGCTTGAGGCGCAGCCGCGGGTTGGGCAGCGGGAGCACGCCGTGGTGCAGCCCCAGGCCCTGCTCGAGCACCTCGCTGATGCCGAAGCCCTCGGGCGGGCTCTCGTGGAAGAGCACCACCCGCTCGGCGGTGACCATGGCCCCGCCGCTCCAGGCGATGAGGGCGTGGTCTCCGAGCAGCTCCTTGAAGCCGAAGAGGCGCAGCCGGTTGAGCAACACCGCCACGTGGCCCCCGGCGATGGCCACCACGCCCACCGCCTTCAAAATCTTCTCCAGCTCCTTGCGGTGCCGGGCAATGGACGGGCGCTCCAGGGGCCGGGTCTGCAGCTCGTAGGCCTCGCGCAGCGCGGTGACCCGGTCCAGGTGCTCCTGGTCGAGGCGCTGGATCTGCTCCATGGAGAAGCGCAGCTCGTCGGCCTCGAAGTCGCTGCCGGCCGCCTTGCGCGCGATGTCCAGGGCGGCGTCGAAGGTGCGCTCCAGGCGCAGCCGGTAGTACTCCTGGATCTGCCGCAACTGGTCCTGCCGAGAGCGGTGGGCCTTGGCGAAGTCGGGGTCTTCGGCGAACACCTTCTCGCCGCGCTCGTAGAGCCGCAGGTTGACGAGGTTGCGCTCGAAGAGGCCGGGCAGCTCCTCGTCCTGCTCTTCGCGCTCTTGCCAGCCGGCGTTGACGAGGGCGATGGGGCCTTCACGACCGACCGCGCGGACCGCCGCGGCGAGGCTCTGCTTCAATTGCTGGGGACCCAGCAGTGCACCTTTCACGTACTTCACCTCTGTGGGGGACCAGCGGGGGACGGATGATGGGGGCTGGGGCCGTGGTTCTCAAGTTCCCTGAGGCTCGCCGAACAGTGGGGACTCACGGCGCCCCGCTTCCCCGGCCTAAAGTCGGCGGCTCATGAGCCCCCTGTGGCAGGAGAACTTCGACTTCTACGAAGCGGCGGCCGAGAAGGGCCGGGCCATCGTCTCGCTCGACCTCGCCGCCGCCAACCACGCGCCGCTCGCCTCGCACCCGGTGCGGCTCCAGTTCCGGGTGAAGATGCAGCGGCCCCGGGAAGATGGGCTGCGCAGCGCCGACGAGGCCGACGCCCTGTTCAGCCTCGAGGACCGCCTCGTCGACGTGATGCGCCGGAACTTCGAGGGGCTCTACGTGGCCCGGGCCGTGGCCTACGGGGCCACCGAGTTCTTCTTCTACCTGCCCGACACCCAGCGCGAGGCCGGCACCCGCGCGGCGGCGCTGCTGGGTGGGCTCGAGCCCTACCAGCTGGAGTTCCTCGCCGAAGACGACCCGGAGTGGGAGCGCTACGCCGACCTGTACCCTGACGCCTGGTCCTTCCAGACCATCTTGAACCGGCGCCTCGTCAGCCAGATGGAGCAGTCGGGGGACCAGCTGGAGGTGCCCCGGGAGGTGGACCACGCGGCCACTTTCCCCTCGCGCATGCAGGCCGCCGCGGCCAGCGAGGCGCTGGTGGCCGCCGGGTTCCGCGTGGACGCCCTGAAGAAGCCGGAGCTGCCCGAGCAGCCGTGGTTCCTCGAGTTCCACCGCGAGCAGCGCTGCGACGGCGAGGGGCCCGACGACTTCGTGTTCGAGGTGCTCGAGCTCATCGCCCCCCACGAGGGCGACTACGACGGGTGGGGAGCACCGGTGCAGGGCGCGCGGGCTCCCTCACCCTGAAGCTTCAGCGGGCGATGACCTTGACCGTCTGCCCCACGGTGTCGAGCATGCCGCGCAGGGTGTCGTAGTCGGGGTGCTTGAAGCGCATCCACGCGTTGGCCATGTAGCCCGCGGACACCGGCTGGGTGGGCGTGCCCTCGGGCGGCAGGTGCGCGTCGATCATCCACGGGCCGAAGGCGCGCTCGACCTTGTCGAGACCGGTGTACCCGGCGATGCGCCCGTCCTGGCTGGGCCGCAGGGCCACGATGCCCGCCGAGAAGCGCCGCGAGAGCGACGCCCCGGGGCGGCCGTGCACGATGGCCATGGCCCACTCGCGGTACAGGTCGACGTCGTTGCCCACGTTGTACAAGTCCCACGCGCGCACGCCCGGGGGCCGGCAGCCGATCTCCGAGAACTTGAGCCCCTTGGGGCCGCTGAACCACTCCATGTGCGTGGCCGAGGTCCCGATGTCGAGCGCGCGCAGCACCTTGCCACCGAGCACCTTCAGGTCGTTGTACCCGGGCGCGGAGTCGATGCGGTTGGTGGCGATGAACTGCGGGGAGATCCACCGCGTGCGCATCGCCTCGAGCACGTTGGGGTAGTAGTGCGTGACGAAGTCGTGCACCACGCGGCCGCCGACGCTGATGGTGTCGTAGAAGCCCTCGTGGCCCTCGATGAACTCCTCCACGGCCACCGAGCGGCCGCGGTCCACGCCGAGCTCCTGGGCCGCCTTCATGATGTCGGCCAGCGAGTCCACGCGCGCCGTGCCCGAGGCGCCCGCGCCGTCACGCGGCTTGATGATCAACGGGAAGCCGACCTGCTTGGCGAAGGCGACGATCTCCTCGATCGACGCGGCGGCCGTGGACTGCGCGCAGGGGATGCCGTGCTGGCGCAGCGTCTCCTTCATCGACGGCTTGTCGCGGCACAGCCACGAGGTCCGCACCGAGGTGCCCTCGATGCCCATGGCCTCGCGCACCTTCGCGGTGGACATGATGTGCGCCTCGACGGTGGTCTCGAGGCGGTCGATGCGGTGGCGGGCATGGATGAACTTCGCCGCGCGCAGCACCGCGTTCTCGTTGACCACCGAGTCGACCTGCTCGTAGTGCGTCAGCCATGACTTGAGTTCACCGGACAGCGACTCCTTGGAGCCCTCGCCGATGGCGGTGACCGTGGCCCCGACCTCCTTGAGGGCCCGCACGAAGAAACGCTGGTTGGTGGGGAACCGGGGCTCGATGAAGACGACGTGCATGGGCGGAAAACCCTTTCAGAGTTTGGAATAGAGCTGTTCGTACTTCTGGACCTGGTGCTCCCACGAGAAGTCCTGGGTCATGCCGTTGTGCTGCAGCCGGCGGTACACCGGTCGATCGCGGTAGATGTTGTACGCAGCCTCGAGCGCCCAGTGCAGCGCCGATGCGTCGTAGTCGTCGAAGACGATGCCCGTGCCGGTGTTGGTGCGCGGGGACCACAGCTGCACCGTGTCCGCCAGCCCGCCCGTCTTGCGCACGATGGGCACCGTGCCGTACTTCAGGGCGTAGAGCTGGGTGAGCCCGCACGGCTCGTACTTGGAGGGCATGAGGAAGAAGTCGCTGCCCGCCTGGATCCAGTGCGCCAGCGCGTTGTCGAACTGCGTCTGGAAGCGCACCTGCCGGGGGTAACGCTTGCGCAGGTCGTGGAAGAGCCGCTCGAAGCGCTTCTCGCCGCTGCCCTGCACCACCAGCTGGAACTTGCCCTCGCGCAACGCCAGCGACAGCGCGTCGGGCAGCAGGTCGAAGCCCTTCTGGCTGGCCAGCCGCGAGACGATGCCCAGCAGCGGCACCCCGGGCACCGCGGGCAGGTGCGCGCGGGAGAGCAGCGCCGCCTTGTTGCGCTCCTTGCCGGCGAGATCGTTGAGGTCGTAGCGCGCGGGGATGTGGCGGTCGGCCTGGGGGCTCCACTCGTCGTAGTCCACGCCGTTCAAGATGCCGAACACCGTCGACTCGCGGGCGCGCAGGAAGCCCTCCATGCCCGCGCCGTACTCCGGGGTGCGGATCTCCTTCGCGTAGGTCGGGCTGACCGTGGTCACCGCGTTCGCGTACAGGATGCCGTGCAGCAGGAAGTTGATGCGCCCGTCCTTGAGCTGGTCCTGGTGCAGCAGGTGCGCCGAGCGCAAGAGCCCGGTGTCGGGCAACACGCTTGCGGGGAAGGTGCCCTGGTAGTTGAGGTTGTGGATGGTGAGCACCGTCTTGGTGCGCCCGAAGATGGCCCCGTCCCACGCGAAGCGGGTCTTGAGCAGCAGCGGCACCATGGCCGTCTGCCAGTCGTTGCAGTGCACCACGTCGGGGGCGAAGCGCATGCGCTGCGCCGCCTCGAGGGCCGCGTAGCAGAGCACCAGGAAGCGCAGGTGCTCGTCGCCGTCGTGCGCGTAGATGGCGTGCCGCCCGTAGAGCTGCGGGCAGTGCACGAAGAACACCTCCATCGTCGAGCCGGGCAGCTGCGCCCCGAGGATGCTCACCTCGAAGCTCTTGGTGCCGAACATCACCTTCAAGCTGCGCAGCGAGTCGATGGTGCGGAAGCGGTATTTTTCCTGCTCGATGCGCGAGTACAGCGGCATGAACACCCGCACGTCGTGCCCGCGCTTGTGCAGCGCCCGGGGCAACGCCGCGGACACGTCACCCAGGCCACCGGTCTTGGCGAAGGGGGCGACTTCCGAGCTGAGGAAGAGGACTTTCATGTCTGCTCGTTTCTAAGAGGGCACGGGTCAGAAGCGATCGTCCGCGGGACCGACCGAGGTCACCGGGGGCGTGATGAGCACCTGCTGCAACGACGACGGCGCGACGGGGAGCACCAGCGTGAAGCGCGAGCCGTGGCCGATCTCCGAGGCCACCCGCACCACGCCGCCGTGACCCTCGACGAAGCTCTTGACGATGGCCAGCCCCAGGCCCGCGCCGCCGTACTCGCGCGTGGACGACGAGTCGACCTGGTAGAAGCTGTTGAAGATCTTGTCGAACTGGTCGGCCGGAATGCCCACGCCCGAGTCTTCCACGAGGATGCGGTAGCCCAGCGCGTTCAAGTCGGGCTGCTGCTGGATCTCGGTCAAGGTCACCGCCACCCGGCCGCCCCTGGGCGTGAACTTCACGGCGTTGGTCAGCAGGTTGACGATCACCTGGCGCAGGCGATCGCGGTCGCCGGTCACCAGCGGCATCTTCGCCGGCATCTTCGCCTCGAGGGCCACGCCCTTCTTCTGCACCTGGGGGCGCAGCGACGAGAGCGAGCCGTTGATCAGCTCCAGCGCGTCCATGGGCTCGAAGTTGAGGCGCACCTTGCCCGCCTCGATCTGCGAGATGTCGAGGATGCTGCTGATCAACTTCAGCAGCGTCTCGCCCTTCTCCATGATGGTGCGCACGTAGTCGACCTGCTCGCCGTTGAGCGGCCCGGCGAGGCCCTCGGCGAGCATCTCCGAGTAGCCGATGATGCTGGTCAGCGGGGTGCGCAGCTCGTGGCTCACCGTGGCCAGGAACGCGCTCTTGAGGCGGTCGAGCTCCTTGAGGTGGTTGTTGGCCTCTTCGAGCTTCTTGTTGCGCTCCTCGAGCTCGCGGTTCGAGTCGAGCGTGGCCTCGATGTGCAGCTGCGAGGTCAGGAACATCTTCTGACCGCCGAAGAGCATCGTCTGCAGCAGCTGCCCGAAGTGCACCATCACCCGGGCGATGGTGCCCTCGGGGGCCAGGCGCACCTTGTCCACCAGGGGCCGCGCGTTGGTGACGTCGAAGCCCTCGGAGATCTCGGTGAGGGTCCTGGGCGGGAAGTCCTTGAGGTCGTCGGGCATGAACGGCCCGAAGACCACCCGGCCCATGGTGTCGCCTTCCCAGAGAATGGGCACCACCAGGTACCGCAGGCCGGTGAAGCACGGCACCGTGAGCATGCCCTTGGCCTGGGGCACCAGGTCGGGCTCGAGCACCGGCAACCGCGCGCCGTGGCTCAGCGCCAGCGGGCCGTCCTTCACGCGCCCCACCGTGGCCGTGCAGCGCCGCCGCCCCTCGGGGAAGCTGAAGACGTAGCCGCAGAAGTCGCCGTTGCCGATCTTGATGTCCGCGAGCTTGGCGCCCTTCTCGTCGAAGACCTTGATGCCGACCCGGTAGAGCTCGACGAAGCCCTTCACCACCTCGGTGAAGGAGTCCGTGTCGAGCATCTCTCCGAGCGAAATGCGGCGCTGGAGGACCGACTCGCCTTGTCTCACGTGCGCGCCCCCGCGGGCCGCGGCGGCAACAGCTTCTCGAGCTCGGTGCCGGTGATGTCCATGTTGGCGAACACCTGGCTGAGGAACTCCTTCTCCGTCAGGCCGATGGTCTTCGCGAGGTGCGCGCGCGCCTCGAGGCTGCGGTAGGCCGACTGGAGCACGGTGTAGAGGGTCTCGAGCACGCCGATGCCGCGAATGGCGATGGCGCCCACGACCGGCTCCTTGCCCTTCTTGCGCGTCTCCTCGATCTCCGCGTCCGTCTTGGTGTCGGGCAGATCGCGCTTGTTGTACTGGATGATGATCGGCACCTGGGCCGGGTCGAGGTTGTTCTCCTTCATGTTCTCGACGAGGTTCTTCCAGTAGGCGTTGTTCTCCTGGCCCGCGGCGCGCCGGCTGTCGGCGATGAAGGCCACCGCGTCGGCGCCCTGCAGCACGATGCGCCGCGTCGCGTTGTGGATCACCTGGCCGGGCACGGTGAACAGCTTGACCTTCACCTTGAAGCCGTTGGCGGTGCTGAAGAACACCGGCAACAGGTCGAAGAAGAGGGTGCGGTCGTCGTGGGTCTCGACCGTGAGCAGCCGCCCGCGAACCTCGGGGCTGGTGCGCTGGTGGACCATCTGGAGGTTGGTCGTCTTCCCCGAAAGGCCGGGGCCGTAATAGACGATCTTGACCGTGAGCTCTCGCTGCGCGTGATTCAGTTGCACGTCGCGGGATTGTGAGGCCAACCCGCTGATGCGCCAAGAACCAAAGCCACCCGAACGGCTGCAAGGTGTGCCAAAGGGTCACACCGGCTCGCGCACGAATGAGATGTCTGCTCGTGCACGCCGTTGGCCTTGAAGGTTAGGATCAGCTCTGGCCGAGCCGAAGAACACCGTGAGGAGAGGCGATGACTGAAAAGCAGCTGGATGGGACCGCGGGAACGACTCCGACTCCCCCGATGGTGATGCCAACCGACTGGAAGCAGGTGAAGTTTGCCACTCCCACCGATGAAGACATGAACGCCCTGGCGCAGCTGCGCTCGGGCAGTGACCCCTGGAAGGTGCGGGGGGAGACGCACGCGGAGAGCCTGGAGGCGCTCACCAAGCTCCGCCCGTTCATCGCCGTGGGCAAGTTCAACGGGACGGTGTGCGGCTACGTGACCATCGAGCGAGATGGCCCGGTGCCCGGCGCGGCGTACCTGCGCAACATCGTGGTCAAGCCGGAGTTCCGGCAGAAGGGCCTGGGGCACGTGCTGCTCGAGCAGGGCCTCTCCGTCGCCCGCGACATGAACCGCAAGACGCTCGCGCTGCGCGTCGACCCGGCCAACGGCCCCGCCGTCTCGTTCTACCGCAAGGCCGGCTTCACCACGGTCGCCACGGTGGTCTCGAAGAAGAGCGGCAAGCTGCGCCTGCTGATGAGCCGCGAACTCTGAGCCGCTGATCAACCCCTCGCAACACCACCTGCGCCCTGGTCTTCAGTGACCGGGGCGTTCGTGTTTTGCGGCTCCGCTCACTTGAGTTGCTGGATGTCCCGGTCTTGCGGCAGCGCCTGCCGGGCGAGCGCCAGCAACTGCTTGCGCGCGGGCTTCACGTCGAAGGTGCCCTGCGGCACCCAGCGGCCCCCGGGCTTGCCGAGCACGAAGAGCACCTGGTTGCAGGAGAAGCTGACGAGGGCCTCGAGGGTGTCGAGGCCGGCGCGAAACTGGAAGCTCAAGTGCGGCACGAAGCGGCAGCCCGCGACGTCCTGCCCCAGCCGGTAGCTGTGCTCGTCGTAGAGCACGCTGCGCAGCGCCTCGAGCGCCGGGGCGTCGAGCTCGAGGCCCGCGGCGCCGCGCACGAAGTCCGAGGCGATGGCCTTCGCCGGGTCGGGCCGCAGCCCCCCCGCGTCGGTGACCCGGAAGGCCTGCACCTTCGTGGCGTTGACCAGGCCTCCGAGCACCGTGGGGCCCAGGGCCTCGCGCATCTTCGGGGTCGGCTCGGTCACCGGCGCGGGAGGAGGCGGCGGGCCCTTCTTCTTCACCGGGGGCGCGCCGAGGGACACCGACGCGAGCACCATGCACAGCCACGACGCCTGGCGGACCATGCCCGTCGTCTTCTCACAGTTGGTGCGGCGCGGTGAAGAAGTCGGCGAGGCGCACCGGTTGCGCCGCCGCCACGGGCGTCACGCCCACGCGGTAGAGCGGGGGCACCGCGGGGCCGACGCTGCGCCCCCGCAACGCGCGCAGCCCCTCGCGCAGGCGCCGCCAGTCGTCGTCGCCCTCGAGCGCGTCGGCGGCCGTGGCCCAGCGGAGCACCTGCGCCGCCCCCCCGCCGAGCGCCGCGCGGCCCTCGGGCCCACAGGTCAGCTCGTGGGCGAGCATCAGCAGCGCGTCACGGGGGGCGGGCCCCAGCAGCGCCGCGCCATCGACCTCGCGCCGCAGCAGGTAGCGCAGCGCCTCCACGCGCTCGCCCTCGCGCACCCGCACCGGCGCGAAGCGCTCGTCGACCACCTGCGCCCACTGCGCCGTCGTGGTGGTCAGCCAGTAGTCGGCGTGCACCAGCGCGCGGGGGCCCGGGTGGCCGCGCAGGCCCTTCGGCGCGAGGCGCGCCCGGCGACGCAGCGCGTGCTCGACGCCGCCGCTGGTGTCGAGGCCGGCCAGGCGGGCCCAGGCGAGCGGCAGCGCGCGCACCCCCGGGGCCCACTGGGCCTGCACCGCGTCGAAGGCCTCGAGGGTGAAGGGCAGCCGCTGGCCGCGCACCACCTTCCGCGCGCCCAGGGCCTCGAGCGCGGCCCCGAAGCGCGAGAGCACCTGCACCTCGGGCTCGTCGGGGTGGAGCACCGCCGCGGCCGCGTCGTCGCGGTCGGCCAGCGGCACCGCGCGGCGCACGCCCACCAGCGAGCGCACCAGGGTCTGCAGGTCGGGGAAGCCGCGGTCGGTCACCGCCGCGTCGAGGCGCGCGCACAGCGCGGACACCTCGTCGAGCCACGCCCGGGTGGCGCCCGCGGGCCAGCCTTCGGCCAGGGCGCGGCGCCGGGCCCGGGCGAGGGCGGCGCGGCTGGCGGCCTCGTGGCGCACCACCTGGCGGGCGATTTCGTGGAGCGCGCGCACCCGGGCCTGCCACCGCCACGCCTCGAGCGCCGGCACCAGCACGCGCAGCGCGGCGGCCGTCGCCTCGAGCAGGGGCGCGGCGTCTTCCAGCTTGAGGCGCAGCTCGTCGTCAGCCGTCATCGCCTCGCGAGTATGCCGCGCGCATTGCGTCTGCGTGGGCCGACCGGCTTCAGCTACGGTGCGCCCCATGCGCCTGGCCGTCGCGATGTCGATGCTCCTGGTTCTCCCTGCCTTCGCCGCCGAGCCCGCCACCGCGGCCGACCAGAAGCCGCGCCTGGTGATCACCGAGCTGGTGGCGCTGCGCGTCGCCCCCGAAGAGTCCTCGGCCCTGACCGACGCGGTGGTGACCTACCTCTCGAGCCGCGGCCTGTTCGAGGTGGTCGGCCCGCGCGACGTGCAGACCCTGCTCGGCGCCGAGCGCCAAAGGCAGCTGGTGGGCGCCTGCGGTGAAGACTCG
>CAIVGN010000246.1 GCA_903905455.1 uncultured Archangium sp. | reverse complement strand
GTCAGTTCGAGAAGAGCGCGGCGTTGCAGGTCGCCGAGACGCTGGAGCTCTTCGCGGCGCAGGCCAGCATGCTGGCGGCGAACTCGTTCTCCTTGCCCGCGGTACAGGCGCTCAGCGCGTCGTAGCAGTCGAGGAACGCGGTGAGGGCCTTGAGCTCGTCAGCCGAACACTTCGACACGTTGGCGTCGCAGGTGGCCTTGGTCACCGGGGTGGTGGTGACGCCGGTGCAGGTGCCCTTCTTGTCGGCCGGCGAGGCGAGGCGATCGCACACGTTGGCGCAGCCAGAGAGCATCGAGACGAGAGAGACGAGGAGGAAGGTTCGCACGGCGCGCCTTCTACCAAGACTTGGTGCTCCCGGGGCCTGAGTGTTGCAGGCCCGCGCCGCATGCACGGATTCCGGACCATCATCGAGCCGTTCCGCATCAAGTCAGTCGAGCCCCTGCGCATCACCACGCCCGGGGAGCGGCGGGAGAAGCTGGCGGCCGCGGGGTACAACCTCTTCGGGGTGCACTCCGACGACGTGATGGTCGACCTGCTCACCGACTCGGGCACCGGGGCGATGTCGTCGGAGCAGTGGGCGGCGATCCAGCGGGGCGACGAGAGCTACGCGGGGAGCCCGTCGTTCTACCGCTTCGAGGCCGCGGTGAAGGGGCTGTTCGACTTCAAGCACGTCATCCCCACCCACCAGGGCCGGGCGGCGGAGAAGATCCTGTTCTCGGTGGTGGGCGGCAAGGGCAAGGTGGTGCTCAACAACACGCACTTCGACACCACGCGCGCCAACGTCGAGTTCACCGGCGCCACGGCCGTCGACCTGGTCATCCCCGAGGGCAAGCAGCCGTCGGTGATTCACCCCTTCAAGGGGAACATGGACCTGGGGGCCCTCGAGCGCGCCATCAGCGAGCACGGGCGGGCGAACATCCCGCTGGTGATGATGACCATCACCAACAACTCCGGCGGTGGGCAGCCGGTGTCGCTCGCGAACATGCGGGCGGTGCGCGCCATCTGCGACCAGCACGACCTGCCGTTCTTCCTCGATGGGTGCCGCTTCGCGGAGAACGCGTGGTTCATTCGCGAGCGCGAGCCGGGGCAGCAGCACCGCACGGTGAAGGAGATCGTCCAGGAGCTCGGCTCGCTGGCCGACGGCATGACCATGTCGGCGAAGAAGGACGGCCTGGCGAACATCGGCGGGTGGCTCGCGGTGGACGACGACGCGCTCGCGCTCAAGTGCCGCAACCTGCTCATCCTCACCGAGGGGTTCCCGACCTACGGCGGGCTCGCGGGGCGCGATCTCGAAGCCATCGCGCAGGGCCTCGAGGAGGTCGTGAAGCACGAGTACCTCGAGTACCGCATCCGCTCGACGCAGTACGTGGGCGAGGGGTTGTTGCGGCTCGGCGTGCCCATCGTGCAGCCCACGGGTGGCCACGCGGTGTACATCGACGCGCGCGCGATGCTCCCCCACATTCCCCCGCTGCAGTACCCGGGGCAGGCGCTGGCCACGGCGCTCTATGAAGAGGGCGGGGTGCGCGGGTGTGAGATCGGCACGGTGATGTTCGGGCTCAAGCCCGATGGCACCGAGGCGCCGGCGGCGATGGACCTGGTGCGCTTGGCGATTCCGCGACGCACGTACACCCAGAGCCACATGGACTACGTGCTCGAGGTGATGGAGCGGGTGGTGAAGCGCGCGCCGACGCTCAAGGGGTACCGCATCGTGGAGCAGCCCCCGGCGCTGCGGCACTTCTCGGCGCGGTTCTCGCCGCTGGCCTAGGTCACGCATTTCCTGCGCCCTGGCGGGGATTCAGGGCGCAATGTGCGCGCGTGGTGGCGCGGCTTTCTCGTGGGTGGCGCGGGAGGTCCGGTTCCCTCAGGGCCATGGGGGAAGCGGGCGTGATGGGTGCGGTGGCCGTGCTCGACGCGCGCGTGCCCCGCGATTCCATGCACCGTTCGCCCAGGTGAGGAGGCAGGGGACCCGGTCGGAAATCAAGGCGCCCCCCCCCGCTGCTCCACGTGCGTGAGCGCGCTCCGGATTCGAGGGGCACGCTGGGTTTGAGCAATGCTGCCGCACCCATCACGCCCGCCTTCCCCATGGCTGTTCGTGAGCCCTGATCATTCGTCACAGCCCGCAGTGTTGTCCGCGGCCGGTGAGCGAGGCTCGACTCACGATGCCGCCTCCAGCCCGATGTGACGCAGCGCACGACCCTGGTCGCGTGGAGAAAGCGGAGGGGGAGGGGGGCGGACGACGAAGTGACCACCTATGACAAAATGCAGGTCACCGAGGGGTGACCTACATTTTGTCATAGGTCCTCCGAGCACATCGGTAGGCGCTGGTGGCAGCGTGTTCGCGACGCAGCGTCGCCCTCTATCGTGGTTGCGGTGTCTCCCGACCGAACGCAGTGATCGTGTCGCGGATGCCCCGGCCCCGCGGCGCCGGC
>CAIVGN010000245.1 GCA_903905455.1 uncultured Archangium sp. | reverse complement strand
GAGGTGACCTCGAAGTTCTGGGTGCCTCTCTCGGCCGAAGACAGCGTGGCCTGGGACCGCGAGCGGGCGATGTTCAACCTCGATCGCTTTCGCTCGGCGCTGGTCGTGGCGGTGTTGCTGCACCTCGCGCTGGTCATCGGCTTCATGGTCAAGCTGACGGACACCGAGGTCGCCGAGCGCTGGCGCCTGCTGATCATCTGGAGCCACGGGGTGATGTTCGGGGTGGCGCTCCTCTCGCTCCACGTGGCGTGGTTCGGTCGCAACAACCTGTCGGTCGCGCGCGTCCTGCCTCCGGCGGTGACGCTCTGTTACCTGGTGCTCGGCGCGAGCGTGGCGTCGTTCGACCAACTGGTGACCAGCGCCATCACCCCGTTGGTGGTGGCGAACATCGGCATGTCGGTGCTGGCGCGGCTCAAGCCGCCCACCGCCATCACCATTCACGCCCTGGGCATCGCGCTGTTCATCGTGCTGCAGGGGCAGTTCCAGGCCGACCTCTCGGTGCGCTTCAGCCACCAATCGAACGCCGTGTTCCTCGGGGGGCTGGGCGCGATCCTGAGCCTGGTCTTCACCTCGTTTCACCGCCGCGACTACGCGCAACGCCGCACCATCGAGCGGCAGCACCTCGAACTCGAGGGCCTCGCCGCGCGGGCCAACGCCGCGAACCGGGCCAAGAGCGAGTTCCTGGCGACGATGAGCCACGAGATCCGCACGCCGCTCAACGGGGTGCTGGGGGTCGCCGAGTTGCTGGGCAACACCCGGCTCGACATCGAGCAGCGGCACCTCGTCAGCGCGGTCACCGAGGCCGGACATTCGTTGATGACCATCATCAACGAACTGCTCGACTTCTCGAAGATCGAGGCCGGGCGCATGACCCTGGAGCACGTGGCCTTCGACGTGCGCGCCGCGGTCGAAGAGGTGCGCGCGCTCTTCGCGGCGCGGGCGACCGAGAAGGGCCTCACGCTCGCGTTGACCTGGCCCGACGAGCAACCGGTGTGGGTGGTGGGCGACGCCACGCGGTTGAAGCAGGTGTTCTCGAACCTGGTGGGCAACGCGGTGAAGTTCACCGAGCGCGGCGGGGTGACCATCGCCTGCACCTTCACCGCGCGCGGGGCCGAGGGCGACCTCTCGGTGCGGGTCACCGACACGGGCATCGGCATCACCACCGAGGAACAGACGCGGCTCTTCGCGCCCTTCATGCAGGCCGACGCCTCCACCACCCGGCGCTTCGGCGGCACGGGCCTGGGTCTCGCCATCTGCAAGCGGCTCGTGGAGCAGGCGGGCGGACACATCGGCGTGCAGAGCACGGCCGGCCAGGGCTCGACCTTCTGGTGCACCCTCACCTTGCCTCGCTGCGGACCGGTGACGAAGCCCAGCCCCCACGAGCGCGCGACCCCCACCTTCAGCGCCCGGGTGCTGCTCGCCGAGGACAACCCGGTCAACGTGCTCGTCGCGCGCAGCATGCTCACCCGCCTGGGCCTCGAGGTGGTGGTGGCCAGGGACGGGAACGAGGCGCTCTCGCTCTTCGAACGCGAGCGGCCGGCGATGGTCTTCACCGATCTCCACATGCCCCAGCTCGATGGCTTCGACCTGACGCGCCGCCTGCGCGGGCTGGGCTACGCGCTGCCGATCGTTGCGCTCACCGCCGACGCCATGCCCGAGGACCGGCAGCGGTGCCTCGACGTGGGCATGAACGACTACCTCTCCAAGCCCTTCTCGCAGCGCGACCTCGAGCGGGTGCTCGGGCGCTGGCTGGTCACCCCACCGACCGTGACGGCTTGACCCGCCCTGCCCTCGCTCCCATGGTGCCGACCCATGCCACCCGATGCCGCGTTGGACCTCCGCTACGAGCAACTCAAGGACCGGAGTGTCGACGACGCGGAGTACCAGGCGCGGCGCAAGGCGTGGCTCGCAGGGGGCGTGACCGTCGAGGACTACCTGCTGGGCCGGCTCGAGGGCGAGACCGACCCCGTGCTGCAGGGCGACGTGCTGCAGATCCTCGGGCGGCTGCGGTTCCACGGGGGCCGGCGCCTGCCCGAGACCGCGGCGTGGGCGAGGCGACTGATCCACAGTGACGTCGCGTCGGTGCGCTGCCGGGCGCTGTGGGTGCTGGGCTGGGTGGGCGGGGCCGACGACCTCGCGGTGCTCACCCAGGCGCTCGACGGCGACGACAACCCCGAGAACCGCGGCTGGGCAGCGACCGCGATGATGCAGCTGTTCCTGAGCGACGAGACCACGCAGGCCGTGTGGCTGGGCCCGCTGAAGCAGGCGCTGCACCGCGAGAAAGACGAAGGCGCCCTCGAGAAGGTGCTGATCAGCCTGCAGGAGATCAGCGGCACGAAGCTGGGCCTCAAGGCGAGCACCCACGCGCCGGCCCCGAAGGCGAAGCTCGACGCGGCGCTGAAGAAAGCGCTGAAGCTCTGAATCCGGGCGCGCCGATGCGCCTAGAGTCGCCGGGGTGAAGCGCTTCCCCTTCGGCGTGGTGCTGGTCGCGAGCGTCTTCGGCCTCGGCTGCGGCCGCACCGAGGTGCTGCGCTATTCGACCTTCGCCGACGCGGGCCTCGACGCGGGCACGGCGCCGGTCGACGCCGGGCGGCCCCCGGTCGACGCGGGCATCGCCTGCGTGCCGGGGGTGGTCAGCCCGCGGCGCGCGGTGCCCACGGTGATGTTCGTGCTCGACCGCTCGGGCTCGATGGCCTTCGACTTCGCCGGCCACAGCGGTGACCCCGGTGACCCGCTGACCGGCCCGCGCCGCTGGGCGGTGCTCGAAGAGAGCCTCACCCGCACCCTGCCCGCGTACGACACCGCCCTGTCCATGGGCGTGGTGCTCTTCCCCGACGACGACGGCGACCAGGACGAGTGTGACGTGGCGACCACCGCCGCGCTCTCGCCGATGGTGGGCAACGCCACGTCGGTCTTGAGCCTCTTCGCGCGCCAGCCCTCGGGCGGCACGCCCACCTACTCCGCGGTCTTCGCGGCGGCCGACGCGGTCGCCACCGTGCCCGGCGCGGTGCTGGTGCTGGTCACCGACGGCGAGCCCAACTGCAACGTCGCCCTCGACCCCGTGAGCTGCGTCTGCACCAACCCCACCAACGACGTGCCGCCGCTGTGCTTCGCCGACTCGTGCCTCGACGACACCCGCAGCGTCGCCCTGCTGCGCGAACTGGTGACGAGCCAGCGGCTGGTCACCTACGTCATCGGCGTCGGCGACACCGGCCTCAACGGAGACCTCTCGCGCACCCTCGACGCGCTGGCCATCGCCGGTGGCGTGCCCCGGATCAACGCCACGCACGCCTATTACTCGGCCACCAGCCAGGCCGAGCTCTCGGCCGCCCTGGGGGAAATCAGCGCCCGCATTGCCCGCTGCACCTTCGACACCGGGACCCGGCTCGTGCCCGGCGACAGCGTGGAGGTGCGGGTGGGCTCCAGCACCGTGCCCTTCGGACCGCAGGGCTGGGAGTGGGTGGACGAGGCCGCGGGCCGCTTCGGCCTCACGGGCACGTACTGCGAGCGGGCCATCGCCGGGGAGCCGGTGACGTTGCACCTCGCCTGTCACTGAAGACGCGCCGAACAGCTGCACTTGCCGCGGACGAAGTTGGCCATCAGGAGGTTGAGCCTCGGGGTCACGACGCCATGCGACTGCTGCTGGTGACCGTGGTGACGCTCTCCTCGTGCGATGCGGGGAGCGCGTGGTGGCCGACGCCACGCCCGTCGACGAGACGCGTGCGGGCGCCTCCCGCGCGTGACCACCGCCCTGCCCTTCCCTCTCTGACACCTTGCGCCCCTGCGCCTTCCCGTGGTTTCAGGCCTCCGTCCCGGAACATTCAGCCGTCTCTGGAGTCGCCATGCGCCGCCTGCTCGCCTCCGTGTGCTTCTTCGTCGTCGCCTGCGCCTCGCCCGAGGCCAGCCGCCTCGCTCACACGCCAGACGGTACCGGCGCGAAGGTGAAGTTCGACGTCTTCCACGAGCCGCTGCCGGAGATTCCGCGCCCCAACGACTTCGCCACGCGCTTCGACGCGAGCTCGGCGCTCGTGCGCAACGGCAGCGATGACGTGCTGCCCCCGCAAGTCGATCCGCTCGACGAGGTGCACCTGTGGCCGGCGGAGTGAGCGGGCCCGCGCTCGAGACGCTGAGCATCTCGGTGCGGACTTCGCCGGAGACGAACGACCACGAGGTGGTGCTGCGCTCGGAAGAGGGAGCGCTCATCTCGCGCTTCGGTCCCGACGACTCGATGGGGCTGGACCCCGACGACCTGCTGGTGGAGCCCTGCTCGCTCCTGCCGCGCACGGCGCGCGCGGCACTCATCGGGCGCTGTTGCTGCGGCGACGTCGGGTGCGGCCCGGTCGAGGTGACCATCTCGACCGACGGCTCGGTCGTCTCGTGGACGACCGCGGTGCGCACCACCGGTGTGCGCTTCGACGCCGCGCAGTACCGGGCGGAGGTCCTCCGCGCGCTCGCAGATCACTCGTGGGAGACGCCCGACCGGACCGCCGCGCGGCTGATCAGGACCTCCGTCGACCGGGCGCGCCTGGCCGAAGCAGGGCTCGAGTTCTCGTGGGCCTCGGGGCGGTGCCACCAGGGCATGATGACACTCGCGCTGGTGGACGCTCGCTCGCGGGTGCAGCGGCTGGTCGAAGTGCCCTGGCAGGGCGAACCACCGGAGATCATCGCGGAGATGTGCTGCGCGGTGCTGCTCGAGGGCAGGCGGTGAAGGTGCCGCTGGCGGCTGCTGCACGTGCGCACGAAGCGAGGCGTTGGGGGCGAAGATGCCGTGGATGCAGGTGAGGTGCAGCCCCTGCCGCGCGTCGAGCTGCGCGGCCGAGTCGGTCGACGCAGGCGTGGCGCCTGAAATCGACAGGGGCAGCACGATGGCCATGGGCCTGTTCACGAGCGGGAAGGCAGCGCACCTCTCAGCGACTGGCCTTGATCGACAGTGGTCTGGGGACCGTGCGAGGGTTTCTGCATGGTGACGATCTGGCTGCAGCTCGGAGGTGTCGTCGCGTTCACCCTCGCCACCCTGGTGCTCGGGCGCGCCATTCGGCACACGCCGACGAAGGACGCCGCGGTGCGCCTGAGCCGCGTCAGCCACGCCTTCTTCTGGGGGGCGATGGTGGCCCCCGAGTTCCTGGGCGTCGTGTGGCCCGGGCTGACGCACTTCGACGCGCTGCTGGGGCTGCCTTCACTGCCCGCGCCCGTCGCGCGCTGGGTGGTCGGCGTGCCGCTGCTGCTGCTCGGCGTGTTCTTCACCTCTGCGTCGACGCGCGCGCTGCGCAACCTCGGCGCAGGCCTGATGGCCTTCAAGCTGACGCAGCGGGTGGTCGACGCGCAGGTCTACGAGCGCGTGCGCAACCCGATGTCGCTGGGCGCGTACCTGCAGTTCATCGCGGTCAGCCTGCTCGCCGGGTCGAGCTACCTGCTGCTCGCCACGCTGCTGGCGTACATCCCCGCGCATGCCTTCAACTTGAGGTACTTCGAAGAGCTCGAGCTCAGCGCGCGCTACGGTGCCTCGTACGATGCGTACCGTCGGCGCGTGCCTTTCCTGCTGCCGCGGCTGAGTCGGACCAACTGAGCAGCTGAGCTGGGACGCGCGCTGGCATGAACGGGTGGTGCTGGCGGGTGGATCTCGTCAGCACCTCGCTTCGCCGTACCTGATTCTTCGGCGCGCGGGCGGGGATCCGATGAACGGCATGGCGACCTGCGCCTGGGCTGCGCGGGGAGCTGCTGCTCGTCGCCGACGACTGCCTCGGCGGCACCTGCTCCGCGGTCTTCGCGGCGGCCGACGCGATCACCACCGTGCCGGGCGCGGTGCTGGTCACCGACGGCGAACCAAACGCAACCTCGCCCTCGAGCCCGTGACCTGCGTCTGTACCAACCCCACCAACGACGTGCCCAGGCTCAAACGACTGATCACGGCATGCAGTCGAGGCCGCCGTCGCGCACGGTCACCTGCAGCGCGTTCTTCGGTCCCTGCACCAGCCACGGCCCCTCGGGGAGCATGCAGCCTCGGGTGAAGGGCTTGAGGTCATCGGAGTTGTCCACCGCGGGCCGGCTCGTGCACAACGTTCCTCTCGGCCGCCAGGTCGCGGTGCCTGCGTCTCGATCGAGCTCGAAGTCGCAGCCCCAGTCGCTGCTCACCGTGGGCAACCATTGGTCCGGCACGTAGATGATCTCACCGATGCCGTTGGGCGGCTGGCCGAAGTTGCCCAGACAGGCGATGGCTTGTGGCGTCTTCTCTTCACACACCACCGGCCCCGCACCGCAACCCACTCCGACCACTGTCAGGACGACGCTCAGGGCTCGCATGCCGTGGCGCCCGAGCAAGGGTTGTGCCCCAGTGGCAACAGAGCCAAGCCGCTGCAGTCCTGACGCGAATGTCAGGGCGCCGATGTCGCACACCACCGGGGTCAAGGGACAACACCTCCACGGCGTCGGTGACGGTGACCGCCGCGCCGGTGAGGTCGCGCTGGCCGCCGAGGCCCACCAGAAGGAGGACCTCGCGCGCCTCGCGGCCCTGGAGAAGAGCTTCGCCCGGACACCGGCAGCAGCGGTCGCACGTGGCTCGCGCTGGGCGCAGCGCTGATGTGGTTCATGGGCTGCAGAAGTTCTTCGCCGCCCGCGCCGCCCGCATGGGCTCCTCGCGGCGATGGCGGCCTCCATCTCGAACTGGGCGTTCGCGCTCGTCTGCGCCGGGTTGTTCATCGCGGGTGGCACCGTGCTGTGGTCCACCCGAAAGCCACTGGGCGCGCTCCGGCTCGACGCTGATCAACTCCTGCCCAGCCATGTCGCGGATAGCGCGGCAGCGCGGCTCGAGCTGAGCCAGCCGTTCAGCCTCGATGCGACCGTCAAGTGCCCCCTGGTCCGCGGGAATCCCTCGATGGTCGTGACCGTGACGCAGAGTGCGTCGAGCCTCCGCTACTGGTTCCCGTGGAAGATGCGTGAAGTGGGCACTCCGCCGTCGGCCCAGACGGCGGAACCCCTGCCGACGACTCGCGTGGACTGGCGCGGTGCGGTGATTCTCGAGCGACTCCGTGTGCTCGCGGCCGGGGCGCAACCTCCCGGATCTCCATAGATCATCTTCCGACGAACTCGATGATCGTCACCTCGGCGCGGGCGAAGAGGCGTCTTCGGCCACGCGGACCCATTCCGCCGCACCGTCGAGGTGCATTGGCCGGGCGAATCGGACGCGCCCATGAAGACGTCTGTGCCGTGCCCTTCGGACCGCAGGGCTGGGAGTGGGTTGACGAGGCCGCGGGCCGCTTCGGCCTCACGGGCGCGTTCTGCGAGCGGGCCATCGCCGGGGAGCCGGTGACGCTGCACCTCGCCTGTCACTGAAGACGCACCGAGCCCCTTGCCTGACCATGCTCAGTGAGCATGAATGGTGAAGTGAAAACCCCCGCCCTCGGCACCCGCCAGCAGCAGAAGCAGAAGACCCGCGAAGCGCTGCTCGCCGCGGCGCGCAAGGTCATCGCGCAGCGGGGGCTCGCGAAGACCACCACCCGCGAGGTCGCCCAGGAAGCCAGGGTGGCGGCCGGCACGTTCTTCGTGCACTTCGCCGACGTGGACGCGCTGGTCGAGGCGCTGCTCGACGCGCACATCGCCGCCGCCCTCGCCCGCGCGCTCGAGACGCTGCCGCGTCGCGGGGACCTCGTGCGGCGACTGCTGCACGTGTGCACGGCGCTCATCGAGTCCTACGACGCGGAGCCGGACCTGGCCCGCGAGTACCTCGCCGCGTCGCTCTTCCGCAGCCGACCTGGCGGGCCCACCGAGGCGCGGCTGCTCGAGTTCCAGGCGTGGGTCACCGGGCAGATCGCCGAGGCGGCCCCCGCGGTCGACGCCCAGGTGACCTTCGCGATGTTCTTCTGGACCTACTTCGGCTGCCTCGTCGCGGGCCTGCGCGGGCAACTCCGCCGCAAGGAACAGCTGGGGCTGCTCGAGGCCGCTCTCAAGCGCATCTTCACCGCGCCGGCTGCAGGAGCGCGAGCCCGGGCTCGATGAGGCGGCGGTACTGGGCGTCACCGGCCGACGCGGGCACCAGCCGCAGCAGCCCGTCGCGAACGCCGCGGGCCAGCGGGTGCTGCCAGTGGGCCACCGCCCCCAGCCGCCGGGAGTCGAGTTGCACGGTGCGCACGCGCTGGTGGCGCGCGGCGACGTAGCGCTCGAGCACGCCCTCGGGACCCCCGGCGAGCGCCTGCGTGAGGCCAATGGCGTCTTCGACGGCCATCGCAGCGCCCTGGCCCTGATTGGGCGTCATCGCATGCGCCGCGTCCCCCAGCAGCAGCACGCGCCCCCGGCCCCAATGCGGTGCCTCGAGCTCCTGCAGGTCGTGGTGCAGCGGCGGGGCCTCGCGCCACGCGTCCCACAGCCGCTCGACGCCGCCGCGGAAGTGACCGAAGGCCGCGCGAAACCCGTCGGGCCACGACAGCGTGGGCGCCCGGAGCGGG
>CAIVGN010000244.1 GCA_903905455.1 uncultured Archangium sp. | reverse complement strand
GTGGGCGGCGCGCCGAGCTTCCGGCAGCCGCTGTCCATCAGCACCGAGTTCGAGCGCGACGGGGCGCCCATGCTCGCCGCGCTCTCCACGCTGCCGGCGCAGGGCTGGGCGGTGGTGGTGCAGGAGCCGCGCGCGCACGCCTACCAGACGCTCGGCGCGCTGCAGGCCGCGGTGGCCCTCGCGGTGGGCCTGGGCATGGTGCTGGCCCTGGTGGTCGGGTGGCGCGGCGCCCGGCGCCTGGTGATGCCGCTGCGCTCGCTGGTGGACGCCACGCGGCGCATCGCGCGACGGGAATGGATTCGCTCCGCCCCCGAGGTGAGCGCGCGCCGCGACGAGGTGGGCGCGCTCGCCCGGGAGTTCGACCTCATGTCCGACGGGCTGCGGGCCAGCGAGGCGAGCCTGGTGCGCGAGACCGAGGTGCGCAGCGCCCTCTCGCGCTACCTGCCGGCCGACGTGGTCGAGCTGGTGGTGGCCGACCCCGCGCAGTTGAAGCTGGGCGGCGAGCGGCGCGTGGTGACGGTGCTCTTCGCCGACGTGGTGGGCTTCACCCGGCTCTCCGAGCAGCTGCCGCCGGAGACCATCGTCGCGGTGCTCAACGAGTACTTCACCTTCGCCACGGAGATCGTCCACCGCCACGGGGGCATGGTGGACAAGTTCATCGGCGACTGCGTGATGGCCGTGTGGGGCGTGCCGCAGACCAGGCCCGACGACGCCGCCCACGCCCTGGCCGGCGCCGAGGCCCTGCGCCGCTGGGTCGAAGTGGCCAACCGCCGGTGGAAGCAGAAGTACGGCGTGGAGGTGCAGCTGGCCATGGGGTTGCACACCGGCCTCGCCGTGGCCGGCAACGTGGGGAGCGAGAAGCGCATGGACTACACGGTCATCGGCGACACGGTGAACGTGGCGGCGCGGCTCGAGGCCTCGGCGGCGCCGGGGCAGATCCTCGTCAGCGAGGCGACGCGGCGCGCGGTCGGCGGCGCGTCCGAGGCGCTCGAGGCGCTGGGAGAACGCAGCCTGCGGGGCCGCTCCGCGCCGACGATGGTGTACGAGGTCCGCCCATGACGTCGACGGCGATGCTGCTGATGGTCCTCACGACGGCCGCGCCCACGCCCATTCCGGAGACGTGGACGGTGAAGGCCGGCGACTCGTGCGACCGCATCGCGCGCGCGGTGTGGGGCGACGGCAAGCGACTCACCGACCTGCACCGCTGGAACGACCTCGGCCCGCCGCCGCACCACCTCGCGCCGGGCATGGTGCTGCGGCTGCGCGCGCCGACCGAGCTGCCCCTCACCGGGCCCGACGCCACGCTCACCTTCCTGAAGCCCGCGGTGCGCGCGCGGCACCTCGTCGACTGGCAGCCCGCGCTGCTGGGCATGGGCCTGTTCCGCCTCGACGAGGTGAACACCCTCAAGGGCGCCGGCGCCGCGCTGCGCTTCCGCGACACCAGCTCGCTGGTGCTCGACGAGAACGCGCTCATCGTCGTCTACGGAGACGCGGCGCCGAAGAAGCCCTCCGAGCCCACCGGCGTCACCCTCATCGACGGGGAGCTGCGCCTCGCGCTCGCGCAGATGCGGGCGAAGCCCCTGGCCCTCAACACCCCCGGTTCGGGCGTCTTCGCCACGGGCGTGCAGGGCGTGGTGGCCGTCGACGGCGCGCAGACCACCCGGGTCTCGGTCTTCGAAGGCAGCTCGCTCATTTCCGCGAAGGGCGTGACGGTGACGGTGCCGCAGGACCACGGCACGCGCGTGCGCCAGGGCCAGCCGCCCGAGCCCCCGCGCCTGTTGCCCGAATCCCCGGTGCTGGCCGCGGTGCCCGAAGTGCTGGTGGTGGGCCCCGATGGCCTGGGTTCGCTCGCGCTGGCCTGGGCGAAGGCGCCGCGCGCCGAGCAATACCGGGTGCAGCTCGCCCGCGACGAGGACTTCGTCGACCGCGTCCGCGATGCGTGGACGGGCACCATCGACGCCACGCTCGATCGCCTCGAGCCCGGCGCGCTGCGCGTGCGCGTCATCTCCTTCGACGAGGTGGGGTTGCAGAGCCGCCCCTCCGCGGTGGCCCAGGTGGAGCTGGTCGAGCTCGGTGGCGGCCTCGATGCCCAGGGGGAGCTGCGGCTCGCCGCGGGCCAGGCGCTGCGCTTCACGCTGCCCCCCTCGCTGCACCTGCGCGTGGCCGGCGTCGAGGTGACGGGCGCGCCGGCCTTCCCCGTGGGCGTGCACGCGCTGACCGTGGTGGACGCCCAGGGCGCCGCGAAGCTCTCGGGGCAGGTGGTGGTGCCGCCGCGCGCGCCGGTGGTGCTCACCGTGGGCGACGTGGTGCGCGCCACCTTCACCGACGACGTGCCGGCCACCCTCGCGCCGACCCTCGTCTCGGCCGGCGGCTCCACGCCCTTCGTGCTCGTCTCGCCGCGGGTGTGGGAGGCGGTGCGACCCAGGCCCGGGCCCGCCACGGTCCAGTGGCACGGTCGAGCGCTCAGCCGCCTCGATGTGGGAATTTCAGATTTGCACTGACCCCAGCGGTGTTTCGCGACAGCACACACCAGGCGCCCGCTCGGAAGCGGCCTCGCACGGCTTTCGCAGAGCCCGACGGCCATGGAGTTGCCGTCGCCCCGCCTGTTGTTGTGCAGCACTGATGAAATCCTCGAAGCCCAGCTCCGCGAGCAGGTGCCCTACGCCGTGCTCGCCGTGTGCCGAGACCCGGTCGAGGTCTTCCGCATTCTCGACGGGCAGGCCCCCGACGCGGTGCTGCTGACGGACGAGATGGTGCGCGCGGGCGCCGCGGGGCTGCTGGCCAGGATGCGCGTGCCGGTGGTGGCGCTGAGCTCCGACACCTCGGTGCGCAGCGCGGTGCGCTGGCTGCGGCTGGGCGCGGCCGACATGCGCACCGCCGAGTCCCTGTCCATGGACGTCCTGCAGGTGCTCCCCGCGGCGCGCGCCCCGTTGCTCGAGCGCTTCCTGCTCTGGGCGCTGCGCGCGGGGCTCACCGGCGAGCTGCGCGTGCTGGAGGCCACGCCCCTCGAGGGCCTCGCGACCTTCGATGACGGGCTGCTGCAGCACGCGAGCTTCTGCTGGATGAAGGCCGAGGTGGCGCTGCAGGAGATGCTCGCCATGGAAGACGTCGAGCTCTCGTTCTCCGCCGCGCGCCTGGTCCCCCAGGCCTCCAGCCGCACCTATGCCCCGCGCGTGCTGGTGGTGGAGGACGACGCCGCGCTGCGGTTGCTGCTCACGCGGATCATCGAGCGCGAGGGGTACCGCGTCTTCGAGGCCGCCGACGGGCTCGCCGGCTACACCCTCGCGCAGCGCGAGCGCCTCGACGTGGTGGTCACCGACCTCGACCTCCCGAAGCTCGATGGCTGGGGCCTGTTGCGCGCGCTGAAGGCCGACGCCCACTCGCGGGAAGTGCCGGTGGTGTTGCTCTCGGCCCACGAGGGCGCGGTGCAGACCCTCAAGGCGGCCCGGGCCGGGGCGCGCGCGTACCTGAAGAAGACGGGCCGTTCCCGCGAGCTGCTCGACGCCATCGCCCTGCTGACCGCGCCGCGGCAGCGCGTGTGGACGGCGATCCGCGCGGGCCTCGAGGTGCCGGTGGAGCTGGGCTCGCTGGGCGCCGCGTGGTTGCTCGAGGCCCTCGCGGAGCTCGACGCGCGCGGTCGCCTCGAGCTCGAAGACGAGCTGGGCCGTTACGAGGTCTTCGTGCGCGACGGGCGCTTCGTGAGCGCGGTGGCGCAGACCGGGAGCCTGCGGGTGGACGGGGTGATGGCGCTCGAGGCCGTGGTCACCTCGCGGGCGCGCGGCCGCTTCGTGTTCTGCGAGGTGGCGGCCGACGCGAAGGCGCCGTGGCTCTTCGACGCGCTCGCGCGGGTGATGCAGTCGCTGAGCCTCGACGCCGCGCACCGGGTCCAGGAGGTCACCCGCACCCCGAGGCGGCTGTGCATCGACGACGAGCTGGCGTCGCTCTACGCGCGCGTGGCCTCGCCGCGGGAGCTGCGGTTGCTCGACGCGCTGAGGCAGCAGCCGCAGTCGCTCGACGAGCTCGCCGCCTGGACCGCGCTGCCGGAGCACGACGTGTCGCGCATGGTGGGAGAGTGGCTGCGCCGCGGCATCGTCGCCGAGCGCCGCTGACCCGGGCCCCGGGCCGTTCTTTCGGTGAGCCCCCCGGCGCCGATGAGGCACAATCGCGCGCAGTGAGCGACACGTCGGATCGAGGCCGCATCATCGGGAAGTACGAGGTCGTCGCGCGGCTCTCGGTCGGAGGCATGGCCGAGCTGTTCCTCGCGAACGCGGCCGGGCCGGGTGGCTTCCGGAAGTTCGTGGCCCTCAAGCAGATGCTGCCCGAGGTGCGCGAGGATCCGTCCTACGTGCAGATGTTCCTCGACGAGGCGCGCGTCACCGCGATGCTGGTGCACCCCAACGTCGGCCAGGTGTTCGACCTGGGCATCGACCCCGACCGCGGCGACCCGTACTTCGCCATGGAGTTCATCGCCGGCGAGAACCTCGCGCGGGTCAAGCGCACGCTGCTCAAGGCCGGCCGCCCGTGGCCGGTGCCCATCGCGGCGCGCATCGTCCACGACGTCTGCCTGGGGTTGCACGCGGCGCACGCGCTGACCGATGCCTCGGGGCGCTCGCTGGGCATCGTGCACCGCGACGTCACGCCCCGGAACGTGATGGTGTCGTACACGGGCCAGGTCAAGGTCATCGACTTCGGCATCGCCCACGCCCGCGACACCGAGCGCCTCACCGCGCCCGGTCAGCTCCGCGGCACGCTGACGTACATCACCCCGGAGCAGGTGCTCGGCTTGCCGCTCGACGCGCGCACCGACGTCTTCGCCGCGGGCACCCTGCTGTACGAGCTGCTCACCAACCGGGCGATGCACCCCGACGAGGCAGAGGCCCCGCGCGCCGTGGTCAACGTGCGGCCGCCGGCCCCCAGCACGCTGAACCCCGCGGTGTCGCCCGCGCTCGACGCGGCGGTGCTCAAGGCCCTCGAGAAGTCCCCGGAGCAGCGCCACCAGACCGCCCGGCTCTTTGCGCGCGCGGTGGCCGACGCGGTGCGCCTCGCCGACGAAGAAGACGTCAGCGGCGTGATGGAGAGCCTCTTCGCGGACCGGCGCCGCATCACCCAGCAGTTGCTCGAGACGCCCGCCGACGACGCGCGCTCCGCGGCGACCATCAGCACCTTCCTCAAGGACCTGCGCGAGCCCAGCTCCGGCCAGCACGAGGTGAGCGCCCCGGCGAAGGTGGTGCTGTCCGCCGCGCCCCCGCAGCACCTGGCGCCGGAGCGCGAGGAGGTGACCATCGTCAATCGCGCGAGCGGTGCAGCGCGCGAGTCGGCGCGCCCGGTCCCTGGGCCCGCTGCGAGCATCGGCAAGGCCACGCTCGAGGGGCTGCCCATCGTCCCCGGTTCGCTGGAGGAGGCGCCGGCGCTCGAGGTGATCGCGAAGCCCGGCATCCCCTCGGCCTCTGACCCGTGGCCCTCGGCGCCGGTGACGTTTGCCCCGCCGCCGCGCTCGGCGCCTGCGCCGTCAGGCAGTGAGAGCGCGCCGCCGCCTGCGGCACCCTCGGCGCCAACTCCGTCACGCAGTGCCAGCGCGTTGCCGCCGGTCGCGCCCTCGGCGCCTTCGCCGTCACGCAGCCAGAGCGCGCCGCCGCCTGCAGCGCCCTCGGCACCTCCGCCGTCGCGCAGTGCCAGCGCGTTGCCGCCGGTCGCGCCCTCGGCGCCTTCGCCGTCACCCAGCGCGCCGCCGCCCGCCGCGCCCTCGGCGCCTCGACCGTCACGCGGCGAGAACGCGCCAGCCCCCTCGGCGCCTCCTGGTCCGGTGACGCGCGCGGCGTCTGCGGCCGAGGCCTCGAAGGAGTTCGCGGCGATGCCCGCGGTCACCGAGTCGAGGCCCGAGCGGGCGCCGCGCGGCGAGAAGCCGGAGCGCGAGGCCCGTCCTCCGCGGCAGGACGCGCCGCCGGAGTTCGAGCCCAGGCCCCCGCGCCCGCCGCTGACCCGGTCGGAGAAGGTTCGCTGGGTCATCGCCGTGGTGCTGTCGCTGCTCGCGGCCGCGGTGGTGGGGACGTTCATCCAGCGCGAGTCGGCGCGCCCGCGGCCCGGGGCCCTGCCTGACGCCGGCGTGGAGAGCGCACCCGTCGCGCCGAAGTAGGCGCGGTCCCGCGTCGCGGCCGCCCAGGCCTGGCGCTCCAGCGCGCGGTCGCCACCTGGGCGCTCGCCGACGACGGGACGATTCTCTTCAGCGACGGCGTGGACATCTCGGTGCGCAGGCCCGACGGCGCCGTCGAGAAGCTCCACACCGACAGCGAAGTGCAGTCGCTCGTCGTGCTGCGCTGGCCGTCACGGCGGTGCTCCTCTCCCCGGGCCATCGCGCCGCGGCCGCTCAGTTGATGGAGATGACCACGTTCCCCTTCTTGTGCTCCTGCTCGACGTAGCGGTGCGCCTCGACGATCTCCTCCAGTGAGTAGCGTCGATCGATGACCGGCTTGAGCGCGCCACGCTCCACCAGGTCCTTGAGCGTGTCGAGCTCGCCCGCGGAGAACTCCGGCGTGCCGTCGTCGACCGAGAGCACCCGGCCGCCAGGCCGAAGCGCGTGCTCGCAGGCGACGCGCAGGGCCGAGGTCTTGCGCTTGCCTACCGTGTCCAGCACCAGGTCCCAGGCCGCTCCTTCGGGAGGCGTGCTCTCCTTCGTGTAGTCGAGCACCTCGTCCGCGCCGAGGCTGCGCAGCAACGGCGCGTTGTCCGGCCCGCAGACCGCGGTGACGTGGGCGCCGAAGTGCTTCGCCAGCTGCACCGCCGCGGTCCCGGCTCCGCTCGAGGCCCCGTAGAGCAACACCTGCATGCCCGGCTTCACCCCTCCTTTGCGCAGGTAGTGCAAGGCCAGCAGCCCCCCGTACGGGATCGCCGCGAGATCCTCGAAGGACAGCTCCGCCGGCGCCAGGCCCACGGAGCTCGATTCGCGCAGGCAGGTGTATTCCGCGTACGCGCCGAAGTGGAACTTGGTGAAGGCCCACACCCGGTCACCCACGTGGAAGCGCTGCACGCCCGCGCCGACCTCGACCACCTCGCCGACGGCGATCAACCCGAGGATGGGCTGACGCGGGCGCCGCAGGCCAATCATCACCTTCATCATCAGGCGCGTGAGGGTGGGCGAGTCCGGGATGCCGCTGCGAACGAACCAGTCACTCGAGTTCACCGTCGAGGCGCGAACCCGAACGAGGAACTCATCGGCCTTCGGGCGCGGCCGCTCGACCTGCTCCACGTGGAGCACTTCGGGGGGCCCGTAGCCGGTGCAAATCGCCGCTCTCATGGAGGTGTCGTCGGTGCGCATGCGGGCGGACGGTGCAGCCGCTGTGCCCGTCACCACCCGAGGGCGCGGGGGCGTCGCGGTGCAGTTCCTGCGGGAGACTCAGGGATTTCTTCCCGACCCCACGACCTCGAGCCGCTCGAAGCGCGCCAGCCCGCGCGTCGGGCCACCGCCCCAATGGCCGGTGTTCACCGCGTCGAACAGGCGCTCGACGCTCACCAACCACGGGCCGAAGCCTGCGTTCACGTCGAGCATGAACGCGAGGTCTTCATCCTCGAGGAAGCCGCCGAGCGGCGAGTGGTGACCGCCCCCACCGCCGAACAGCGGCGCGCGAGAGAAGTTGGCCACGAAGCGGTGCCGCTCGTCGTTGGACGCGCGGAGCTCAGCGCGCAACGCGTCCACGCTTCGAGGCCGCACCGCGCGAACGCTCCACCCCGCGGGCACCAGCTCCGCTGACTCGGACACCACTTCGTCGAGGCTCATGGCCCTCAGCCCGAAGCGCCGGAACGGGTTCTTCTCGCTCCGAACGTCCATCGACCGCAGCACGTTGGCGACGCTCGTCGGTCCACAGATCGACGTGAGGCTCTGCGCCAGCAGCGGCGCGTACCGCCGGGCCACGGGCAGCGCCCACGCCTTCTCGAGCAGCGCGGGCCGCTGGTAGCTGGGGCTGGTCCTGATGGAACTCGACGGCGCTGGGGAACGGAGCAAGCGCGCACTCTAACGGGCGCGCCGGTGCCGGCCACCCGACTTCGAGCGGGGAGTGCCTCGAGCCCCGCCGAAGGGGTCGGTCAGCGTCGCGGCGCTGCCCCGGGCTTCTCCCCGGCGCCGCCGCCAAGCTGCTCCAGGGTCCACCGCTGCAGCGAGAGCTGGGCCTGCGCCTCGTCGAGGCTGTCGCGCAGCCGCTGCATCGAGAGCGAAGGAATGATCATCGTGCCCAGCGCGGCGACCACCAGCATGATCATCGTGGGCAGCTCGGCCAGGTGCAGCGCGTGGGGCACCACCACCAGGTTGCCCCCGTCGAAGCGGTAGAAGGGCTCCACGAGGCCCAGGGCCTGCAACGCGAGCGGCGCGAGCACCGAGAGCGCCGAGAACACCAGCACCGTCACGCGCTCCGACGTGCGCACCCACATGGTCAGCGCCATGGCGTTGGCCGAGGCCGCGCTGGGGATGACCATCAGCGGCCCGACGACGAGCGCCTGGGTCGCGGTGAGCAGCGAGGCGGTGACGATGACCGTCAGGCGCAGCGCGCGCGTCGTCTTCGGGCTGCGCACGGCCCACACGCTGGCGGCCATCAACACGAACCACGGCACACACATCACCACCAGGCTCGGCACGTCGCGCACGCCCATCCACAGGGCGAAGAGCATGAAGGGCGCGATGGCCAGGTACCCCGTCACCCCGTTGCGGGATCCGCGGGCGGTGACCCGGTCCTGGAAGCGCTCGAGCTCTTCCTTCACCTCGGGCGGCTGCACCGAGGGCGGCGTCTGCAACAGCGCCGCGAAGGTCTGCTGGGCGAGCGGCTGTCCCGGCTGGAGCGCGAGCGCGCGGCCGACCTCCTGCAGCGCCTCCTTGCGCGCGGAGAGCCCACCGCCCGGGCGCAGCGCACGATCCGCCGCGGCCCGGGCGCGCTGGGCGTGACGCGCGGCGAGGCCCTCCCGCAGCTCGACGTCTCGTTGCCCGCTGAGCACGTCGTCGAGCCCTTCCGCGAACTGCCGGGCCGTGGGACGCGCGCCGGGGGCCGGGGAGAGCGCGCGGGCGAGCAGCGCGTCCAGCTCCGGCGCGACATCGGCGGTCGAAGGCTCGTCTCGCAGCGCTCGCGCCTTGAAGGTCTGCGTGGCGGCGAGCAACTCCAGCGCGCTGCGTCCCTCGAGCAGTGGCGCGAGGGTCAGCAACTCGAAGAGCACCGCGCCCAGGGCCCACACGTCGCTGGCGCTGGTGGCGGCCTGCCCCGCGGCCTGCTCCGGGGCCATGTACCCCGGGGTACCCATCACCGCGCCGGCGAGGGTGGCGTCGGGCTGGGTGACGATCTCCTGGCTCCCCCGGGCGTCTTCCGCGGCCCCCACCTTCGCCAGGCCCCAGTCGAGCAGGTACACCTCGCCGTAGTCACCGAGCATCACGTTGCCGGGCTTCAAGTCCCGGTGCACCACCCCGCGCGCGTGGGCGAAGTCGAGGGTGCGCGCGAGCGCCGCGGCCACGGCCAGCACCTTGAACCGGGGGAACCGGGCCCGGGTCTCGGCATCTCCCTCGCCCAGCCGGCGCAGCACCTCGCCCAGGGTCACGCCGCGCACGCGCTTCATGGTGAAGAACAGCCGCCCGTCGCGCAGCCCCAGCTCGTGCACCGGCACGATGCCCGGGTGCTCCAGCTGCCCCTGCACGCGGGCCTCGCGCACGAACCGGGCCTGGGCGCTGGCGTCGGGGGAGGTGGCGCGCTTGAAGGCCAGCTCGCGGCCGAGGTGCCCGTCGCGGCAGCTCCACACCTCGCCCATGCCGCCCTGGCCCAGGAGGTTGACCAGCCGCAGGCGCTCGACGTCGGGCAGGCGCGGGTCCGGGAGCGCGGTGTCCACCGGGGAAGGCCCGGTGGCCGGCTGGGCGGGGAGCGTGACCGGGAGATCGTCGCGGGGGTCAACCATTCCCCCACTCTGCGGCACGACGGGCGACGGCGGCGAGCGAAACGAGGAGAGCCGGTATAACCTCCGCCGCCAGCGCCGGGCCGAGCGACCGATGAAACGAGCAGTGACGTGCAGCGTGCAGTGACGAAGACGGGTGGGGTCGAGCTCCTCGAGCGGCGCGCGAATGGACCGCGCAGTGAACGTTTCCACGCCCGGGTCGACGGCGCCGACGTCGAGGTGCGCGTGGTCAAGGCGCCCTTCGCCCGCGACGCCGAGGGGTTTCTCTCGCGCACCGAGGTGCTGGCGCAGTTGAGCCACCCCTCGCTGCGCATGGTGCGCGGCGGGGCGCTGATCGCCGACGGGCGGCCGGCCGCGGTGCTCTCGCTGGTGGACTGGACGCCGCTGTCCGCCGCTCCGCGCCAGGCGACCGTGCCGCTGCTGGACATGGGCCTCGAGCTCGCCGAGGGCCTCGCCGCGCTGCACCAGGCAGGGCTGGTGATGGGCGTGCTCGACGCCGACGACATCTACCCGGGGCAGCCCGCGGTGCTCGACGCGTCGCTCTCGGGCCTCTCGCAAGACGGTGACACCCCGCAGGACGACGTGAAGATGCTCGCCCAGGCGCTGCTCCTCGCGCTGGGTGGAGGCCCGGAGGCTGCGCCGCTGGAGGCGCTCTTCAAGCGGGCCCGGTCCGAGGACTTCAGCGCCGAGCGCCTGGTGAAGGAGCTGACCGCGCTGCGCCCGCGATTCGTGGCCGGGGCCGCCGCGTCGGAGGTGGAGGTCGTCGAGCCCGAACTCGCCGGCACCACGCTGAGCCACTGGGCCATCGAGGGTCAGCTGGGCGAAGGGGCCATGGCGCGGGTGTACCTGGCGACCGACGTGCGCAGCGGGGCGAAGGCCGCGCTCAAGGTGCTCAAGCAGGAGCACGTCGGCGAGCCCGAGTTCGTGCAGCGCTTCATCCAGGAGGTGCGCGCCGTCGAGGCCATCGAGAACCCGCACATCGTGACGGTCACCGACTTCGGCGACCTGCCGCTGCCCTCGGGGCGCTGCGTGTTCTGCGTGATGGAGGTGCTCGAGGGGAGCGCCCTGTCGGACGCGATGACCCGGGAGGCCTTCGGGGTGGTGCGCGCGACGCGCATCGCGCAGCAGACGGCGCGGGCGCTCCAGGCGGCGCATGAGATCGGCGTGGTGCACCGCGACGTGAAGCCCGAGAACCTCTTCCTCACCCAGGTGGATGGGCGCGAGTTCGTCAAGGTGCTCGACTTCGGCATCGCCAAGCTGCTCAAGCCGCTCGGAGACCTGCCAAAGGTGGGCACCAAGGCGGGCATCGTGGTGGGCACGCCCGAGTACATGGCCCCGGAGCAGGCGCTGGGCACGGGCACCGACGCGCGCGTCGACGTGTACGCGGTGGGCCTGGTGCTCTACGAGCTGTTGACCGGCGAACAGCCCTTCAAGGGAGACACCTTCGGGAAGCTGGTGCTGCAGATCGCCCAGTCGCCGGTGCCTGACTTGCCCCCGGCGACCCGTGAAGGGGAGCGCCTGCCGCCGGGCCTGGCCGCGGTGGTGTTGCGGTGCCTGGAGAAGCTGCCGAAGGACCGGTTCGCGTCGGCGGCCGACCTGGCCCTCGCGCTCGAGCCGTTCGCCACGCCGCGGCGCACGCTCGATCGGATGCCGACCATCAAGGTGAACGAAGACGCGCTGGTGTTCGAAGAGTCGGAGCTCGAGGCGGCGGTGCGGCCTTCGCGCGCGCCGTTGATCATCGCCGCGGTGGTGGTGCTCGGGCTGCTCGGCGGCGCGGCGGCGTTCTTCCTGGGGGGCGAGCGGCCGGCGCCCGTGCCCCCGCCTGCGCCCGTGGTGGAGGCGCCGGTGGTGGCGGCCGAGATCCCGAAGACGGTGATGCTCGACGTGAAGAGCACGCCTTCGGGGGCGCAGGTGAAGGAGGGGGAGGTGGTGCTGGGGGTGACGCCGCTCCACGTGCCCGTCGCGCGGACCGAAGTGGGCGCGGTGCTCACGCTCGAGCTGCCGAAGCACGTCTCGCAGACGCGGCCGGTGGTGTTCTCGCAGGACGTGGCGCTGTCGGTGGAGTTGGTCGCGGAGCCGCCGCCGGTGGTCGCGCCGAAGAAGGCGGCCCCGAAGCAGAAGCCGGGGAAGCGGCGCTGAGAGAACCCGGGGCCGTCCTGCGCCCCGCAAACTCGCGAGCCTGTGCCGCGGAGGTAGGCTCCCGCGCATGGCTGACCCGCTCAACCTCGTGACGCTGTTGCAGTCGATGATCGACCACAAGGCCTCCGCGCTGCACCTCACGGCCGGCGCGCCCCCGTGGCTCGAGCTGGACGGCGAGCTCATCCCCCTCAAGCTGCCCCCGCTGGCGGACCCCGAGACCCGGCAGCTCCTCGCAGGCGTGCTCACCGCGCAGCAGGCCACCGCGCTCCAGGCCGAGGGCCAGGGCATGCAGCACTTCGCCTTCAGCGTGAAGGGCGTGTCTCGCTTCGACTGCTGCGCCTTCACCCAGCGCGGGGCGCTCGCCGCCACCTTCCGCACCATTCCCTTCGCGTTGCCCGCGGCGCCGGCCTGGCTCGAGCCCACGCGCCGGTGGCTCCAGGACCCCGGGTTGCTGTGCGTCGCCGCCGGGCCTCCGGGCAGCGGGCGCTCGGGCGTGCTGGCCCAGTGGGTCGACCACGTGAACACCACGCAGAAGCGCATCATCCTCACGCTCGAGGCGCCCATCGGCTTCCTCCACCCGCACAAGAACTCGGCGGTGAACCAGGTGGAGCTCGGCAGTGACGTGGGCGCGTCGCACGCCCTGGCGCTGGCCCGCGGCTCAGGCGCCTCCTACGTGCTGGTCGACCTCGACGACGCCCTGGGCCTCGCCACCAACGTGCTCCGCGGCGGGGTCACCGTGCTCGCCTCCCTGACCGCGCACCGCATCGAGGTCGCCCGGGCCATGCTCGAGGAGCGCATCCGCCCCTTCGAGCGCGAGGCCGTGCGCCTGGTGTGGCTCGAGGCTCCGGGCGTCGGCCGCATCGCCTAGCCCCCCCCAGGTCCGTGTCACCCGCGGGCGACACCACGACAGGCAAGGCCTTCAAGCCCTTGCGCGAATGTCCCACTCCGTACGACAAGGCGGCCCGTCGAGCCGCCGGTGGCATTCCTGTTGATCAGAGGTCCGCGCATGAAGCTTTCTTTCGTCCCCGCACTCGCCGTCGTGATGCTCGCTGCCTGCGGGGTGGATTCGCCGGTGGACGCGGCCCCGGTGAAGGTCCGCTCGTCGCTGGAGGCGACCTTCGAGGCGGCGGCCCGCGAGTACCAGGTGCCGGTGGGCGTGCTCGAGGCGCTGGGCTTCGTCGAGACCCGGCTCTCGGTGCAGCCGAACCTCGAGTCCAACTCCGGCGGCGTGGGCCTGATGCAGCTCTCGCGGCGCGGTGGCGTCGACACCCTCACCCGGGCGATGACGCTCACCCACGCCACCGAGGGCCAGCTGCGCGTCGACCCGAAGGCCAACGTGCGCGGCGCCGCGGCCGTGCTGCGCGCCCTCTTCGACGCCTCGCGCACCACCCAGCCCGCGCTCGACGCCAACGCCCCCGGTGACTGGTACGTCGCGGTGTCGAACTACCCGGGCTTCGACTCGGCGATGGCCTCGGCGGACTACGCGACCGACGTGTTCCTCGCGCTGGAGCGGGGCTTCGAGGTCGACGGGCGCGACGGCGTCATCGGCCAGGCCCCGCTCGCCTCGGGCTGGCGCCAGCACGCCCCGGTGGCCAGCGCGCGCCGCGACGCGCTGGTGGAATACCCGGGCGCCGCCGCCTGGGCTGCCTCGCCCAACTTCAGCGCCGGCCGCAGCACCTACGAGTTCGTGCTCATCCACACCATGCAGGGCAGCTATTCGGGCACGAAGTCCTGGTTCCAGAACACGGCCTCGCAGGTGTCCTCGCACTACATCCTGCGCTCGAGCGACGGCGAGGTGACCCAGATGGTCGAGCACGCGAACACCGCGTGGCACGTGCAGTGTTACAACAGCCGGTCCATCGGCATCGAGCACGAGGGGTACATCGCCGATCCGACGCTTTGGTACACCGACGCGATGTACACGGAGTCGGCGAAGCTCACGCGGTGGATCGCGGACCGCCACGGCATCCCGAAGACGCGCGCGGGGATCATCGGCCACAACGAGGTGCCCAGCGCCTGCAACACCGGCGGCCACACCGACCCGGGTTCAGGCTGGAACTGGACGAAGTACATGGCGTTGATCAACGGCGGCACGCCCACCACCGGCACCGGCGTGCTCATCGGCGCCATCTACACCAACGGCAACACCGCCAACCGCGTCGCGGGCGCCACCGTCACCGCGGGCGGCCAGACCGTCACCACCGGCGCCGACGGCCTGTACCAGTTCAGCCTCCCCCCCGGCAGCGCCACCGCCACCGTCACCAAGGCGGGCTTCGGCACTGCCACCGTGACCCGCACCGTGACCGCCAACGCGCAGATCTGGGGCTCGATGGAGATCAACGCCGCGACCGGCACCGGCACGCTCCGCGGCAAGGTCTACGCGGTCAACGCGGCGAACGCGGCGGACCAGTCGGTGGCCGTGAGCGGCGCGACGGTCACCACCGCGGGCCAGTCCGTCACCACCGCGGCCGACGGCCTCTATTCCTTCACCCTCGCGCCGGGCACGTACAGCGTGACCGCCACCAAGGCCGGCTTCTCGGGCACCACGCTGTCGCTCGCGGTGACCTCGGCGGCGACGACGATGGGGGCGCTGGGCCTCCGGGCGACCACGGGCGCCGATACCCAGGCTCCCTCCGTGGCCATCACCTTCCCGGTGAACGCGGCGGTGCTCGACCTGGGCCGCATCGACCTCAAGGGCCTGGCGTCGGATGATCGCGGCGCGGTGGGTACGGTGAAGGTGGCGCTCAACGGCGGCGCTTCCACCGACGTGCCGGTGATCAACGGCGCCTTCACGGTCGCGGTGCAGCTCTCCCCCGGCGCCAACACCATCGTGGTCAGCGCGGCCGACGCGGCGGGCAACATGGGGCGCGCCACCAGCACCGCGACCTTCAACGCCGGCGTCGCGGGTTTCGTGCACCGCGCGGGCGACGAGACGGCCCGCCTCGAGGGCGCCACCATCGAGCTGCGCGTGCCCTCCAGCGGCGCGGTGGCGAGCACGGTGAGCAGCGACGCCACCGGCACCTATTACGCGCCGGTGATGACCGTGCCGGCCGACTACCTGGTGGTGGTGCGCAAGGCCGGCTTCCTCACCTCGAGCCAGACGGTGACCGTGCCCGCCGACGCGCGCCTCGCGCTCAACGTGGCGCTCACCGAGGGCGTGGACGTGGCCGTCGATGCGCAGGTGACCTTCGTGGAGCCAGCCGACGGCTCCACCGTCACCACCGACACGGTCACCGTGTACGGCGTGGTCAAGGGCTTCGACGTCACCGGCGTGGTGGTCAACGGCTCGAGCGCCGAGTTGCTGGGCGCCGGTGGCTTCTCGGCCACGCTGCCCATGGTGGACGGCGAGAACGTCATCACCGCCGTGGCCATGGGCGTGACCGGCCAGACGGTCAGCGGCACCCTGACCCTCCAGCGCAAGGCCCTTCCGGGCAACGCGCTGCACGGGGACGCCAAGGGGTGTGGCGGCTGCTCCACGGGCTTCGGCTTCGAGGCGCTGGGGTTGCTGGCCCTGCTGCCGCTGGTGCGTCGCCGCCGGAGCTGAATCCTCCGGGCGGCCCACCGCATCCCACCCGCGCATGGACACCTTCCGCAACGTCGTGCTGGGTCTCGTCGGGGCCTTCGTCGTCCTCTCCATCGGGCTGCAGGTGGTGGCGCGGCGCCGGGCCGCGAGGCTCGAGGGCCAGCCGCTGCCCGCGCTCCCCGGGGCGAAGGGCGAGTCGATCCTCGCCAGCCCCAGCGCGCTCATCTACTTCTTCACCCCCACCTGCGCCGCGTGCCGCGCCGTCACCCCGCGCATGAAGGCGCTCGCGGCGAAGGGCCAGCCGGTCTTCGCGGTCGACGCCACGCAAGACCCCGAGCTCGCGCAGGCCCTCTCGGTGATGGCCACGCCGACCACCGTCGAGGTGCAGGCCCATCGCGTGGTGGGGGTGCACATCGGCCCCGTCGCCCCCGAGGTGTGGGCCCGTTTCGGCGAGGGGTAGGCCGCGGCGGCGTGGTGCTGGCGCGCTTCTCGGGTGACGGTGGCCTGCAGGGGACGAACACCTGGGCCTCGACCGGCGCCCTGCAGAGCGGGACGAGGGCGATCCATGCCGCGCGCGTGAGCGGAGCCACGGGAGCGGCCACCTGCAGCCACTCGTGGGTCGACGGCCCGTGCTCCGGCGCGGGCCCTGGCGGCATCGACGCTGAGGGCAACCTCGTGTTCGCCCCGACCCTCGACACGTCGGTCGACTTCGGCCGGCGGCTGCCCCGCCATGCCGCTGTCGTCTCGGGGCGGCCGTGGCTAGCCTCGGGCACATGCGGCGACCGGCAATGGTGCTCCTCGGCGGGGTGTTCCTCTTCGTCAGCGCAACGTCGTCGTCGGCTTCGGCTGGGAGACCCGTCTACTCGGAGCTCGGCCTCGAGGAACTCACGGCGCGCGCGTCCGTGGTGCTCATCGGAGAGTGGGCTGACGCGCCGACGCCACCGAAGAATGGCTGTGAGCCGTACACCCCGCGCATCCGCGTCGTCGAAGTCTTGCGGTCGGCCCGGAAGTCAGAGCGCCCCGCGCCCGAGGTGGGGCAGGACCTCTTGGTCGTCTTGAACACCGTGGCTCAGCGAGACTGCGCGCTGCGCAAGGCCAACCCGGGGAGCGGCGCGTCTTTCGCCGCGGAGCGGATCGCCTCGAGCCTCGAGCGTGCCCCCCAGGCGAAGGGCGCTCGCTTCCTCGCCTTCCTCGACGGTGGTGGTGGCCTGGTCGCTGACGGCGCGCTGCTCAGCCTCACCCACGAGCGCTCCGTGCGCTCGCAGTTCGAAGCCCCTCGGCCGGCGACCTCACCGCTCCCCGCGGG
>CAIVGN010000243.1 GCA_903905455.1 uncultured Archangium sp. | reverse complement strand
TCCTCGTCCTCGAGAACATGCGCGTCCGTCTCCGCGGCTCCTACGTCATCGACTCCCAAAGCATCCTGGGCGCCGACCTCCAGGTTCTCTTCGCCTTCTAGAAAGCACTGATGCAGACCTCCTCCAACACCTCGTCGCGGCCTTCAAGCGGACCCTCGGGCGCCAAGCTGCGGCCGCGCAGTCCCCGGCAATCCCTGCTCGCGTTGGCGATCCTGGGCATCGTGGGAGGGGCCATGGCCGGCCGGGCCGAAGGTCTCCAGACCCAGGGGGAAGGCAAGAAGGAGATCCTGCTGCGGGACCAGTTCCCCCCCGACCAGCAGGCCCGCTACGACATCTTCGCGGTCAAGTGCATCAAGTGCCACGAGATGGCTCGCCCCATCGCCGCGCTCAAGACCGGGATCACCCCCGTCTCTCACGGGACCTTCGATGCCGATGACATCAAGAAATACGTCGTCAAGATGATGCGCAAACCAAACTCCGGCATCGAGAAAGATGACGCCCGCGAGCTCATTCAGTTTCTCATCTTCGCCCGTGAAGCGGCGGCGAAGGGCAAGCCGTGAGTGCGACCCGAACTGCAATCTGTCTGGCCATCGCCGTGGGGCTCTGGGCGCCTGCAGCGCAGGCCTATCCCGCGTACCGGCGCCTCTTCAAGGCGAACTATGGCCAAGCCATCCGCTGCGACCTCTGCCACAGCGGCGGTGGAGGGACCGAGCGCAACCCGTATGGGAAAGCCTGGCAGGCGGCCGGCGAGCGCAGAGTCTCGTTCAACAAGATCGAGGCGTTCGACTCCGATGGTGACGGGATCACGAACGCCGAGGAACTCAAGAACGGGAGCAACCCCGGCGACAAGCGCAGCACGCCGCAGCGTCCCGGAAACACCTGGGCGCAGCAGGACTTCATTCCAATCCCCAACGATCAACTGGTGCTGGTGATGGGCGCCGTCGACACCCTCGAGGCGAGCGAACCAGACCTGACCCCGAAGCAGCTCGAGACCCTGACCGCGGGCGTGGGTAGAATCGACGAGATCGACAAGTACCCGACGCTCTATTTCGGCATGGTGGGCGGGAAACGATCGGCCGTGGCCGTCTTCTCCGAGGTCGAAGTCCGCGACGGTCAGTTCTCCACGCTGGTCGGCATGGGTACGGACGGGCGGATCAAGAAGGTCGCCCTGTTCCGTTCCGGCAATGACTCGGGGAGCATCTACACCGAGTTCCTCAAGTGCTTCGAGGGGAAGACCAAGAGCCAGTTGTCTGAGGAGAACCTGAAGGACTGTCCCTCCGGCTCCGCAAGCGGCCCTGCGATCCATGCCCTGAGCCTGGCGGTGCGCAAGGCCATGTGGACCATCACCAGCCTGTACGCGAAGAAGTGACATGAACGAGGACTCGCTCGATCTCGACTCGGTCCAGGTGACCAGCACCGCCGAGGTTCACTCGGAGGGTTCGCTCACGGCGTTGGTGCTGGGGGTGATGCTGCTCATGGCTGTCTTGATGACCGCCTCGGCCTGGTGGTCGATTCGCCAGGGCAAGCAGCACCCCGGGCGTTCGCCGCTGCGCCTCCTGAGTGATCTCCCGCCTCCGGTGGGCCTGCTCGCGGCGCTCACGGTCCTGTTGCTCTTCGTGGTCCAGGCGGTCGCGGTGCTCGACGTCTACCAACAGACGACCTCGGTGCACCCCGACACCTGGGAATACTTCCAATATGTGTCGTGGGTTCGATTGCTGGGAATGAGCCACGTTCACCTCTTCGGCTACACGGTCATGTATGGGTTGCTGGGGTTCCTCCTCACGCTCACCCGGGCCAGCGAACGCCTGAAGAGCGTGCTCATCTCGGGAATGCTCTGGGCCGGGCTCTTCGACGTGGTCTCGTGGTGGGGCCTGAAGGCGCTCACCGCGAAGTTCGACTGGCTCACCATGTCTACCGGCGCGATCAGCGGAACCTGCTCATTGATCGCAGGCCTGTTCGTCATTCGTGAAGTCTTTTCCAAGGGAGCGTGGAAGTCATGACCAACAACATCAACGCATCACGGCTGGTTCGCGCGCTTTCGACAGGCGCCCTGGTGGTCCTGGCCATGGGGATGAAATGCATTCCCTACAACCAGGCGTACTCGCCCGTGCCGGACGCCGGAACCAGGGTCGTGCCGCCCGTGGATCCGACCGCAGATTCGGGCGTCAACGTGACCGGCGATTCTGGTGTCGATGTGACCGGCGATTCTGGCGTGGTCGTCGAGGTCGACGCGGGGCCAACGTTCGTCCCGGCTGTGGCCTGCGCCGAGCCCGGCCAGGCCCGCCTGCGGGTGGAGAACTTCGCCTTCAACATCGAGTGCGGTTGCGCCGAAGCCACCGGGCTCATCTGCACCCTCCCGGTCGGGACCAAGGTGACGTGGACCTTCATCGACAGCACCGAGCACACCGTTGCCGGGATCGCCTTTGGCTCGGTGGAGGTGTTGGCCGGCACCTATGACTTCACCTTCGATGCGGCCGGTGACTACCTGTACGAATGCTCGATTCACCCCGCGATGACTGGCTATGAAATTCACGCCCGGTGATTTTCCGGCCCCCGACGCATGGGAGTCCGGCCACACCGAAGCCCACTGTTCGATCGCGGATTGCGGACTGCGAAATCGTCGTTCACCTCCTTACTGATTGACTGAAGGTCTCCATGCCCGCCCCCCAAACCGAGAAACCCAGCCGCGCCGTCCGCTCATCGTCCTCCGGCGTCGACCACTTCACGATCATCGAGCGTTCGTTCGAGCAGGTGTCCGCTCTGGGCGCCGTGTTCGCGGAGCGCTTCCACGAGAAGTTGGGCGCCAGCGCGCCCGCCCTGCTGGCGCTGCTCCCGGCCGGGTCGAGGCAGAAGTTGCTCCCCGCGCTCTCGATGGTGGTGAGCAACCTCCGGCAGCCCGAGCAGCTCAACCCCGGGATCGACGCCCTGAGCCGTCAGTACCCCACGGGGGTCGAAGCTGCGCACTTCGACCAGGTCGTGTCCGCGCTGGTGGCCACCGCGCGGGAGTTCGCGGGCTCCCGCTGGGCGCCGCGCACCGAGAAGGCGTGGGTCGCCGCCCTGAGCGTGGTGGCAGAGCGGGCGAAGGCCTCGCTCGCACTGGCGAAGCAAGCGGCGGGCATCGAGGACGCGCAGTTCCGAGCGCTGGTCGAGAACTCGCCGTACCCCGCGATGTTCTGCGACGCGCAGCTCACCGTGCGCTACGCCAACCCCGCGGCGGCCCGGACCCTCGCCACGCTGGGCGTGAATGCCGGCGCCTCCCTGGTCGGGGCGAGCCTCGAGGTGCTCGACGAGGGCACCGCCCAGCAGCTCGGCCAGGAGCACAACTTGCCCCACGCCTCGCGGGTCCAGATCGGGCGCAGGGTCCTCGACCTCAAGGCCTACGCGCTGCGCAGCGCCGTGGGCGTGTACCTGGGCCCCGGGTTGGCGTTCGAGTTGGTCGAGGAGGACCACGGGGCGGAGGGGCGCTCCCGCGAGAATGCGGCGATGCTCGACACCACCTCCGCCCAGCTGCAGGCCGCCGCGAGTTCGCTCTCGGAGGTGGCGGATCACCTCGCCGCCGGCGCGACCGAGACGGCCGCGCAGTCGGCCCGGGTCAGCTCCACCGCGACGCAAATGCGGGGCAACGTCTCGTCGGTCGCCGCGGCCGCCGAGGAGCTCTCTGCCACGGTGAGGGAGATCGCCAGCAACGCAGCAGACTCGGCGCGCATCGCGCGTCAGGGTCGCGACCTGGCGACCTCGGCCGACACCACCATCCACGCGCTCGAGGCCAGCTCCGCGGCCATCGGCAAGGTGACCAAGGTCATCAGCAGCATCGCCCAGCAGACCAACCTCCTCGCGCTCAACGCCACCATCGAAGCGGCGCGCGCCGGCGAGGCAGGCAAGGGCTTCGCGGTGGTGGCCAACGAGGTGAAGGAACTGGCCAAGGAGACCGGTCGCGCCACCGAGGAGATCGCCCAGCAGATCGAGGCGATGCTCGCGGACACCTCCAAGAGCGTCCATGCCATCGCCGAGATCGTCAAGGTGATGCAGGAGGCCGACGGCTACGCCTCATCGATCGCCGCCTCGGTGGAGGAACAGTCAGCCACCGTGCGCGACATCGCCCGCAACTCCGCCGAGGCCTCGTCCGGGGTGACCGAGGTGGTGGAGAGCATCAATGGCGTCGCCGAGGCCGCCCGCGAAGCCGAGCGCAACGCGGCCTCCGCACAGTCGTCCGCCCGGTCGCTGCAGGGGCTCTCGAACGGACTGGCCTCGCTGCTCAAGAAGGAGAGCTGAGTTCATGCGTCGCCGCGGAGTGAGGGTGCAGCAGCGGGGCGCGCCCCTCGGGCGCTGGCCCCGTGCGTCTGCGGCGAAGGTGGCGGCGCGATGAAACCCGCTACGCACCGGGGGGCGACCACGCGAGTCCTCGTCGTGGACGACGCGTCGGGCGACCTGCTGGTCATGAGCACCACGCTCTCCTCCATCGCCGGGATGGAGGTCGCAGGGTTGGTGGCCTCGGTCGGCGCGGCGCAGCGTCGGTTGGAGCGCGGCGGGGTCGACGTGGTGATGCTCGACGTCAACCTGCCGCAGGCGAGTTGCCTGGAGTTGCTGCAGTGGATCCGGCGGTACCACCCCGAGATGGTGACCCTCCTCGTGACCGGAGGTGACGAAGCCGGGGCGCGGGCCGAAGTGGCCGCGCTCCTCACCGGCGCCGACGCACTGGTCGTCAAGCCTTCCGGGCCCGATGCGGGGCCACGGCTCAAGAAACAGCTGGCGCAGGTGCTGAAGGCAGCGGAGGCGCGGACCGCCCCCGCACCTCGGGCGGCGCCGAGCGGTGGCACCCTTTCGGTCCCGCGGACGGTGGCGCCCGCGCGGCGCGAACTGATCGCCGTGGGCGCGTCGACCGGTGGGCCGGTGGTGCTCGAGGAGTTCCTCAAGGGGTTTCCCCCGACCTTCACCGTCCCCATCGTCATCGTGCAGCACATGCCAGCGGCTCACGTGCCCCACTTTGCCGAGATGCTGATGGCCCGGAGCGGGCGGCCCGGCAAAGTGGCAGACGATGGCGAGCAGGTGGTGCCCGGGAGCTTCTACATGGCGGGCCACGGGAAGCACCTGGTCGTGCGTCGAACCCGCGGGCGGCTCACGCTCCACCACGACGATGGCCCAGAGGAGCACTTCTGCCGTCCCGCCGTGGATCCCTTCTTCCGATCGGTCGCTGCGGTGTGCGGCGCGGACAGCCTGGGCGTGGTGATGACCGGCATGGGGGGCGATGGAGGCGCGGGCGCGCAGGCCCTGCGAGCGGCGGGAGCTCCCGTGGTGGTGCAGGACGAGGCGACCAGCGTGGTGTGGGGCATGCCCCGTTCAGTGGTGGACCGCGGCGCCGCCTCGATCGTGGCACCTCGGGGTGAACTCGCGAGAATCGTGATGGGCTGGACTCGGGCCCACGACAAGGACGGGAAGTCATGAGTGAGACCGAGGCGATGGAACCCGAGCGCGACCAGGAAGTGCTGGCCATCTTCATCGAGGAATCACTCGAGGGCCTGGCGCGGGTGGAGTCGCTCTTGCTCGAGGCCGAGAAGGGCCAACGCGCGGCCGACATCTTCACCCACGTCTTCCGCGACATTCACACCATCAAGGGCACGTCCGGCTACCTGTCGCTGCCGAAGATCCTCGCGCTGTCCCACGTTGGGGAAGATCTGCTCTCCAAGCTGCGCAGCGACCCGTCGCAAGCCAACCCGGAACACTTTTCCCAGATGCTGGTGGTGGTGGAGGTGCTGCGCCGCATGGTCGAGCGGGTGCGTACCCATGCCGACGAAGGACCGGACAGCATTGACGCGCTGGTAGAGAAGCTCGAAGCCCAGGTGCACGCGTTGCCGTCCGACGGGGACGAGGCGTACCAGGCCCCCAGCGCCCCGGCCAGCGAGGCGCGGGTCGTGGCCCAAGGAGTGCCAGCGACCCCCGCCCCGACGCCGCCCCGCCCCCTGCCCGAGGCCAACGTCGCCCCTCGGCCCGCCGCCCCGTCCCAGGCCGCCGCCTCCTCCCCGGCTTCCCCCGAGAAGGAGACGGGCGCGGAGGACGCCAAGCGGTTGGACAACGCGGAAGGGACGGTGCGCATCGGCGTGGGCGTGCTGGACCGGCTGATGAACCTGATGGGCGAGCTGGTGCTGGCTCGAAACCAGATCGTGCAGATCCTCAAGACCAACCGCGATGCCCCCAGCGTGGCCGTGTGCCAACGGCTGAGCATGGTCACCACCGATCTGCAGGAACAGATCATGAAGACGCGCATGCAGCCGGCGGCGCGAGTCTTCGAGAAGATCCCCCGGCAGGTGCGAGACCTCGCCCAGGCCACGGGCAAGCGCGTGGAGTGCGTCGTCGACGGATCCACCACCGAGATCGACCGGGCGCTGATCGAGGCGATTCGTGACCCGGTGATGCACGCCGTCAGAAACTCCATGGACCACGGCATCGAGACCCCTGCCGAGCGTCTGGCCGCAGGCAAGCCCGAGCAGGGCGTGCTCGCGGTGCGCGCGTTCCACGAGGGGAGCTCGGTGACCATCGAGATCACCGACGACGGTCGGGGCATCGACCCGGTGAAGGTGACCGCCCACGCGGTACGCAAGGGCGTGATCAGCGCCTCCGAGGCGACCCGTCTGAGCGAGCGCGAGGCCATCGAGCTCATCTTCCGGCCCGGCTTCAGCACCGCCGAGCAGGTCACGCAGATCTCCGGTCGCGGCGTGGGCATGGACGTGGTCCGCAGCCGGGTGGAGCGAGCCGGTGGCAAGGTCGAGATCTCCTCGGTGGTAGGCCGGGGTACGGAACTGCGCCTCAAGATGCCGCTGACCCTGGCGATCCTCCCGGCGCTGATGGTGCGCAGCGGCGCCCAGCGCTTCGCCATTCCGCAGGCCAACCTCACCGAGTTGCTCCACCTGTCGCCGGCGCAGGCCGCCAAGCGGATCGAGTTCGTCCGAGGCGCACCGGTGTACCGCCTGCGCGGGGAAATTCTGCCCCTGGTCGACCTCGCGGCCGCGCTGGGAACCAGCAAGCGGGCCTCCGCGGCGACCGAGGGCATGGACGTGGTGGTGGTGGAGGTTGGGTCGTGTCGCTATGGCCTGGTGGTCGACGCGATCGACGACACCGAAGAAATCGTGATCAAGCCGCTCCAGGGTGCCCTCAAGCGCCTGAGTTGCTACTCGGGGGCCACGGTGTTGGGCGACGGCGGCCTGGCGCTCATCCTGGAGATCACCGGGCTGGCCGCCATCGCCGGCATCAGCCTCACCGCCCGCCACGAGCCCGAAGCGAAGCAGAAGGTCGACGCTGGCTCGACCCTGGCCTTGTTGGTCTTCACCGCGGGAGGTGGCGTGCGCTGCGCAGTGCCGCTGAGCATGGTCACGCGCCTCGAGCGCATTCCGCAGAACACCATCGAGCACCTGGCGGGGCACGAGGTCGTCCAGTATCGCAATCGCCTCATGCCGGTGGTGCGGCCCGAGGCGGTGATGCCCCTGGGCGAGGGCACCCGCCCCGAAGAGCAACAGTTGCTGGTGTTCGACTTCGGGCGGGTGGTGGCGCTCGCCGTCGAAGAAATCGTCGACGTCACCACGGTCGAAGTCGGGGGCGACGCCTTCGGCGGTGCCCAGGCGTACACCCAGGGCCGGGTCGTGGCTTTCGGGCGCACCACGCTCATCATCGACATCTTCGGCATGATGCGAGACCGGTTCCCGGAACTCGTCTCGGAGCGTCGCGGGAAGGTGCCGCTTCGCCCCGTGGTGCTGGTGGCCGACGCGGGCAACTCCCTGCGCACCGCGGTGTGCGCCCACCTGAGGACCAAGGGCTTCGACGTGCACGAGCTCTCGTCGGTGGAAGCGTTGCACGCGGCGCTCAAGGTGCCCCGCGCGGGCGGAATCTCCGCGGTGGTACTCGACAGCGAACTGGAGCGGACCGGCAGCCTGGTGGTCAGCTTGAGGCGCGACCGGCCCGAGATCCCGCTCCTGGTGTGGGGACACCAGGACGATGACGACGACGGTCGCCGTGAAGCGGTGCTGAAGGCGGGCGCAGCCGCGTGGGTCTCCAAGCTCGATCGCGACGAGGTCGCCCAGAAGCTGGAGCAGCTCACCGAGGGCCAGCGCCGCCGGGCCAGTGACTCGAGGCCGCGGGGGGATCGCGACCTGGGCCAGGGCGCCCTCACGCCGTCGATGGACACGAGGGCCGCATGAGCGGCACCCGACAAACCGGGAGCGGCCAATGGGCCACTTTCACGCTCGGAGACGAGCGGTTCGCGCTGGAGGTGGAGTGCGTGCAGGAGGTGCTGATGGAGCAGCCCCTGACCCCCGTCCCTCGCGCCCCCGCTCACATCGTCGGGCTCCTCAACCTGAGGGGGCAGATCATCAGCGCCATCGACCTGCGCAAGTGCCTTCACTTTCCGCTGCGGGCGCCGGGGAAGGTGACCCGGGTGCTGGTGGTGTCGACCGGCGAGACGCCTTTCGGCCTGGTGGTCGACGACATCGACGACGTGCTGGACCTGCCCTCGGACCTCTGGCGCCCGGTGCCCGACACGCTCGATGCCCGCCACCGCCCTTTCGTGCGCGGCATCTGCCCGGTGGAGGGCCGCATGGTG
>CAIVGN010000242.1 GCA_903905455.1 uncultured Archangium sp. | reverse complement strand
GAAGTACGAGAGGGCGATGAACAGCGCGAGGAACTCGGGCGAGTCGCGGCGCAGCGGGGTGGTGAAGCCGAAGTTGCCGGCGGTCGAGGTGGTGTCGCGCTGCACGATGACCGTGCGGCCGGTGGGGCCCGGGGCGGTGGGAAGCGGCGGGCGGGCGACGCCGGTGGCGGGCAGGGCGCTGAGCGTCTGCTTCACCTGGGCCGCGAGCGCCTCGTCCACGCCCCCGGCGAGGCCGATGATCAGCCGGTCCTGGGTGAAGGTGCGCTTCCACTGCGCCTTGACGTCATCGAGGGTGATGGCCGTGAGCCCCACCTCGGTGCCGCCGGTGAAGTGGCGGTAGGGGTGGCCTTCGGAGAGCAGCGCGTCGAGGGTGACCTTGCTGAGCTCCTCGTCGTTCTCCTGGCGCAGGCGGGTGCGCACGAGGTTGAGCTGCTCCGACTTGAGGCGGGCGAACTCCTTCTCGTCGAAGCGCGGGGCGAGGAGCGTCTCGGCCAGGATCTCGAGGAAGCGGGGGAGCTTCTCGCGGTGCACGCGGCCGCTGACGGTGGTGAATTCCTTGTCGGTGTCGCTCTCGAGCTCGGCGGCCATCGGGTAGAGCGCCTCGAGCAACTGCGCGCTGTCGAGCGACCTGGTGCCGCCTTCGAGGAGCACGCGGGTGGTGAGCGCGGTGAGTCCTTCCTGTCCCTTCGGGTCGTCCACCGAGCCGGTGCGGAACACCAGGCGCACGCTGACGATGGGCTTGTTGGCCACGGGGAGCAGGACCAGCTTCATCGGCTCCACGCTCGGGAGCGCGACGTACGGCACCGGCGTGGCGGGGGGCGGCGGAGGGGCGGCGAGCGGCGCAGTCTCTTTCGGAGGCGCGAGGACGACCGGGGTGGTGGCACAACCGGAGATGACGAGTGCAGCGGTGAACAGGTGCTTCACGGCGTGGCTCCCTTCGGCTCGACTGTGAAGGCGAGGGTCGTGCGGTTGGTGTCGACGAGGTACTTCTTCGCGAAGGTGGTGAGGTCCTTCGCGGTGACCTTGGTGATGTTCGCGGCGAGCGCGTCGAGGGCGGTGGGCGTGCCGAAGATGCCGATGTTCCAGGCGAGCGACTCGGCGACCTGGGAGGGCGTCTCGAGGCCCATCACCATGCCGTAGCGGAGGTTGCTCTTGATGTCGTCGAGGCGCTTGCCGTCGACCTTGCCCGCGGCGATCTCGGCGATGGCGGCGAGCGTCGCGGCCTTCACCGGTTCGCGGTTCACCTCGGCCTTGAGCTTGGCGTCGATGCCGAAGAGCGAGGGGTCGCGGTGGTGATCGTAGGTGGGGGTGAGGCGCTCGACGAGCTGCTGCTCGAGCACCAGCGCGCGGTGGAGCGGAGAGGTGGGGCCGGCGAGGTAGCTCGCGAGCACCTGCTGCGTGGCGGCGTCGAGGGTCTTCGCGGAGGCGGCCGGGGTGTGCCAGTTGAGGCCGAGGCGCGGGAGCGTGGGCGAGGTCCACACCAGCTTCGCGTCGCGGGCTTCCGTCTGGGGCGGCTCGGCGGGCACCTCGAGCTTCGCGGCCTTGCCGGTCCACGGGCCGTAGTGCTTCTCGAAGAGCGCCATGGCCTTCGCGTCATCGAAGTCGCCGACCAGCACCACCACGCAGTTGTCGGGCGTGTACCAGCGCTGGAAGAAGGTCTTCGAGTACGCGTAGCGCTGCGGCATCTGGGTGATGTCCTCGAAGAAGCCGATGGTGGTGTGCCGGTAGGGGTGCTTGGTGAAGGCGGCGCCCAGGGTGGTCTCTTCGATCTTCAGCGCGGGGTTCGAGGCGTTCTTCTGGTACTCGCCGGCGACGGACTGGGCCTCGGTCTGGAAGGCGGGCTCGGCGTAGTCGAGGTGGGCGAAGCGATCGGCCTCGAAGTCGACGAGGGTCGGAAGCGAGCTCGAGGGGCCGTTCAAGAGGTAGACGGTGACGTCGTCGGAGGTGAAGGCGTTCTCGTTGAAGCCGAGCTTGGCGAGCTGGGCGCCGCGCGTGCTCTCGGGGAAGCGCTTGGTGCCGCGGAACATCATGTGCTCGAAGAAGTGGGCGAAGCCGGTGTGCCCGGCCTCGACCTCGTTGCGCGAGCCGACGCGGACCACGGTGTAGTAGGCGATGAGCCCCGGCGACTCGAAGGGCACCCGCACCACCGTCAGCCCGTTCTTCAAGGTGCTGACTTTCATGGGGTAGGGGAAGGCGCCGGGCGGTTTCTGGGCGGGCGCGGCCCCGAGGAGCAGGGCGGCGAAGGTGGCGAGGGCGAGGGAAGAAGTCATCGGTTCGCCTTTCACCCCGTCAGTCGGGGGGTGACAAGCGCGTCGAAGGGGCTATGTATGGGGCAGTTCTTTGAGACTTAGGGGGCGACAAGGTTTCGACGGGGGCACAGAGGCTCCTGGTCGCGTGCCGAGTGGGCCTACACACTCGTAAATACAAGCGGGCAAAAACCACAAAAGCCAACGACAACGTTGAGCTTGCGCTGGCCGCCTAAAAACCGGTCACTGCACGGTCGCTTCACCTTCTGCCAGTGAGGTGAAAATCGACCGCCATAATGCTGGCTGGTTCTCCGAGCGCCTGAGCGAGGAGAACGAGAAAGAGTCAGGATCGGTTCTCTCATCATCCCGTCCAGAAGAGGGTGAGAGGCCTAAAGCTCTAAAGTGTGGACTACGCACGTAGTGACTTGGAACTAAAGGCTTTCGGACCCGGGTTCGATTCCCGGCGCCTCCACTCAATTAACCCCGCAACCTCAACGGGTTGCGGGGTTTTTCTTTCAAATCGGGCCCCATGTGCCCCGTATGTGCCCCTCCGGCGTCTCCGGAGCGGCCTGCATGGGCACCGGCGACGGCTGGTCGAGCACCTGCACCGCCGCCTCTTTCACCTCGGGAGAAAGGTGGGCGTAGCGCATCGTCATCTCGATCGAGGCGTGGCCCATCAGCTCCTGGATGACCTTCACCGGAACGCCCCGCATGGCGAGGTGGCTTCCGTAGGTGTGCCTCAAGTCGTGCCAGCCGATGCGCCCCTCGGGCCTGCTGATGCCCGACTTGCGCAGTGCCCGCGTGAGCGGCCACTTCAGCTGGCCTGGGGTGAGCAACTCGCCCTTCGGCCCGCAGAACACCGAGGGCCCCTTGAGGTGACGGTGCGCCTTCAGGGCCTCCACGAGCGACCGGGGCATGTCGACGACACGCGCCCGCCCGCCTTTCGGCGTCCCGGAGTGACCAGCCCAGATGGTGCGTCGGACGTTCAGCTTCCCGCGCACCAGGTCGAGGTCGCTCCACTGCAGGCCGATGATTTCCCCCCGGCGAAGTCCCGTCTTGAGCGCCACCAACAGGGCGGTGCGCCACTCGGGATCCACCGCTTCGAGGAGCCGCTCCGCCTCGTCGAAGGTGAGGAAATCGAAGGTGGTCTTCTCTGTGCGGAAGAGCTTCACCTTCGGCATGAAGGGCATCACGCCCTGCTCGTAGGCCAACGACAGCAGGCGGCGCAGGACCGCGAGGACGTTGTTGATCGCCTTGAGGCTCAGCGTCGTCGGCTGGGCTCCGTAGCGCTTCTTGATGGCCCACTTGGTGGGGGTGCCCTTCCGCCCCCTGGCTGCCGACTTCTTCTTCTTCATCGCCGCCTTGAACTCCTCCAGTTCGGCCAGGCGGATTCGATCGAGCGGCGTGTTCCCGAACGCCGGAACGAGGTGTCGCTCGAGGATCGCCCTCTTCGTTGCGACGGTGCTCAGCTTGTTGTTGTTCTCCGAGTACACCATGAAGCGCGGCACGAACTCCTTGAGGGTCGGGATCCGCTCCGACTCCTCCTGTCCGTAGGTACCCCCGAGCAGCGCCAGGCGGACCTCTCGCTCGTACTGGTCGGCTCCCCGGCGGGTGTCCACCGGCGATGCCTTGCGTACGCGTTCGATGTGCCCGTCTGGATGTTGGAACTTCACGTCTACCCACCACGCTTCCTTCTTCTTGCCGTTTCTGTCCTTCCACTTCCGCAGCCTCACGCTCATCGGTTTTCTCCGAGCGCAGGACCGCCGTTACCCCGAAGCCAACTTACCAGTGCTTCCCGACTCACGCGGATCGACCGGCCCAACCGCACCACCGCGGGGCCCTTGCCGATCCGGATCGCCTCGTAGAGCGTCTTCCGGTTGATGCGGAGGTAGGCCGCGGCCTCCTCCACCGTCATCACGTCGGGAGGAACTTCAATCGAATCTGTGGGCAAAGCTCTGCCGGTGCGCGCTGCACGGGCGCGTCCTACGGGAGAGGCCGGTCGTTCGAGGTCGGCACTACGCCGACGGACCGGGTACTGGTGATTCCCCTGCTACTTCTCAGTCGGCACAGGGGTCAGCCTTGAGGGGAGGATTCCATCTGTAGGTTCGCGGGTTCGGTGTGCCTCGAAGAGCCGCGGCCAGTGTTCATCTGGCCCCCGAGATCACCGTCGCTCAGTTGGACCACGGCCGTCAAGGCGGGGGAGCCGGACCTTCACTTTACGTGAAAGTTCACTGCTCTCCCCGCTCGGAGATCGCGCGATTTACGCAACGGACGCCCGCGCTCAAACAGGCCGGTGGTGCTGCTCGCTTCGCCGCGCCCGACCCGTCACGCCTCCTCCCGGGGATCATCGTTGGGCACTGGCCGCGCCTGCCTCATCCTCGCGAGGTCTGTGAGGGTGACGAGGTTCGCATCGATGTTGCGGAGCACCGCCTCGAGCCGCGCGCCCTGGTCGAGAACCGCGTTGACCTTCCAATACCAGCAGACCAGCTCGCGCCCGATGAGCAGCACCAAGGCACCCACCAGCACCGCGACCGACACGCTCATGAGTCCGTTCATGCCTCAGGCTGCCACCACGCGGCGACCTCCGCTACCGCGCTCACTCTCGCCGGTTACGCGGTCGGCCTGACAGCGCGCAGGGGGGAGGCGTGGGAGGCCCACTTTCCGGCGACCCGCCACTTGTCGGATGGCCTCAATACCAGGCGCCGTAGCCAAACCCGCGGCTGCCCCAGTACCTCAGCCACTTCACCGCGGCCGTGACATCGGCCACCTCTTCGACGTGCTCCTCGCTGACCTCACGCAGGGCCGCCTCAATCCGGTCGGCGTAGTCGAGGCACTCGTCACCTGAGTGATCGTCATAGGCCTCGTTCTTCAACTCCTCGGGGAGCATCGCCGACAGAGCGACCACCTTGCCGCGGAAGTCGAGGGAGGAGCACAGCATGCCGGTGATGGCGGCGACGCCCTCGCGCTCCTTGGCCAGCTCCACCACGTACTTGCCGCGCTCGTCCTCGACGATCTCCGAGAAGGGCCTGCGCCAGTACGCGATGAACCTCGGGTTGCTCTCTTGGGAGAGCCGCAGCTGCACCGGCTCGTACACCTGCTTGCGGAACCACTCGGTGGCGTCGGCGTCGATCCCCACGCGCGGCGCACCCACGACCTCGTACGGCGAGATGGACACCGACTTGAGCGCCAGCTCGAGGTCGCTGCGGAACTGCTTCTTCTTGTCGTCGGCGAGGCCCGCGTCGGTCTCCAGCGCGGCCAGCTTGTCGTTGATGCGGTGGAACTGCTTTTCGTAGCCAGGCTTCGGCTTGCTGCCGTGCAACATCCAGTCGAGGCCCATGGGGTCTCTCCTTTTCTTGGTGAAGGTGTGAGGGGAAACAACGAGCCGACCGACCCGCCCAACGCACGAGGCGAAGGGCAGGGCGGTCGGCGGCTTCAGCGCTTCTTCTTCGCGGGCAACGGCGGAAGCACGACGTCCGGGTCGTCTCCCTCACGGTGAGGAAGCGCCCGGTTGTTGCGGTGCTCGATGAGCCCCGCGTCGGCGGCACCGATGAGCACCTTCCGCAGGAGCCGCACACGCCCCACGGCGAGGGAGAGCACGGCCTCCAGCATCCTCGGCGCCCTGTTGACCGTGTCGTCGTCGGGCAGGGCGTCGTTGACCAGCAGCTCGGCGATGAGCTGCGCCGACTCCAACGTATCGGCGATCCCGGCCAGCTCCGCGGCCAAGCTGACCGTCTTGCCCTTCACCGTGATGCTCCCGCGGCCCGGCACCTGGCTTTGTACTGGCACCCCTTGCAGGCCCAGCCACGAACCGGGAACGACACCCCCGCCTCGACCGCGGTGAGCACACCGACGGCCGTGCGCAGGAAGTCCTCGATGTCGTTGTCGTCCCTGCGGAGATCTTCGACCTGCACCACCGGGATTTTCGTTTTCGTGACCACGTTGAACTTCAGCCCGACGTCGCCCCAACCCAACTGCGTAGCCGCGTAGGCGTACGCCGAGGGCTGCACGTCGAACATCAGCTGGTCCGCCGTGTACTTCCGGGCGCTGGTCTTGTGCTCGACGATGGTGCGGTGGCCGTCGTCCTCGATGACGAGGTCCACGACGCCGAGCAGCTTGATGTCCAGCACCTCACCCGTGTCGGGGTGGCGCAGGTCCACCGTGAAGGTGTGCTCGACGGCCAGCACCTTCGACGCTGCGAGGGGATGGGCCAGGGCCACCTGCACCATGCCCAACCCCTTCGCCTGCAGCAGGTCGAAGGTCTCGCCGTCATCGTCGTCGTTCTGCAGCGGCACCGGACCGTTGCGGGCGGCGGTGAAGGAGTCAACGAAGCGCTGCTTCGACGCCTCCAGCGCGGGCGACGTCTCCCCGGCCTTGAGCCACCCGTAGTGGTGCGCGAGCGCCTCGTGGAAGGCGCTGCCGAAGGCCAACGGCATGGGGACGAACTCCGGCTCGGCCCCACGGATGTAGCGGTACTCGAACGCCCTGGGGCACCGCAGCCAGGTCTTCAGCTGACTGACGCTGAAGTGCAGCCCCTCCGGTCTGACGTGGGCCGTCACGACGCCAGACCTTCGCCCTGCGCCTCAGCAGGGTGGCCCGAGCCGTTGCCGTTGAGCTGCGCGTCGAGGCTCTTGATGACCAGACTCGCCTGCTCGCGCGAGATGAACTCGAGCTGGCAGCCGAACTGACTCTTCACGCGGGAACGCAGAGCCGACGGCTCCACCCCCAGCTTCCGGCCGATCGACATGATCGCCGCGAGCTGCTTGGAAGAGAGCCGGTTCCTGTCGGTCTGCTGCGGCCGGGTGTCCACTGGCGCCCCCACCCGCACGTAGCCAGGCGGGGTCTGCTGAGGCTGGGCCTGCACCACCGGCGCGGCCGCCGTCACCGGCGTGGCCGTCTTGGTGCTCGTGGCCGCGGGGACCACGACGCCCTCGCTGGGCAGCGCATCGTCATCCAGCGTGCCCTCGTACGCCTGGCGGCCGACCCCGTGGAACGCCGCCGCCTTCTTGAACGCGTTCGTGTACGCGCCCTTCCTGGCGTCGGCCTCGCTGCTGGAGAGGTGACCGCCGTCCGCCAGCGACTCGGCGAAGGGCATGAACTTCCCGTCCACCCACTCGCCCAGCTCGAGCGTGAGGTCGCAGATGGCCTCAAAGGCCGGGCGGCCGTTGCTGCGCTGCACCTCCTTCACGGTCACCTCGCGGTGCACGCGAAACCCGCCGACACCGAGCGTCTCGTTGAGACGGTTGACGACGAACTGGTAGGCGATGCCGGTGGTGTCGTAGCCGCGGCCGGTGAGACGGCCCTCGGTGCGCTGGATGCAGCTCTCGGGAAAGGAGGCGGCGAGCGCGGCGTAAATGGTCTGCCTGGTCTTCTGGTCCATGGTGCTTCTCCTGGTCTGCAAGAACGACAAAGCCCCCGCTCCGCGGAATGCGGGGCGAGGGCCTGGTCGGTGATGCGTGCTGCGGTTGAACTACGTGGTCAGTACTTCTTGATGGGCTTGGCCTGTTTCGAAGCGCAGTAGGCGTCGAGCACGAACAGCACGGCCTGCACCGCGAGCTTCACGAGCGGTTTCCAGTTCATTGGGATGTTTCCTTCAGATGGTGAAGAGCGCCTCGGCCGCCGTGTCGTCCACGGTGTCGAGACGCGAGATGGCGTGGGCTTCGTCGCACCAGGGCTTCAGCGATTCGGCTTCGACCCCGATGCCCACGCCGAGGATGGTGACGCGGAGTTGCTCCGCGAACTGCCTGATGGTCGGAGCGTCTTGCGTCTCGCTCTCGCCGTCGGTGATGAGCACCACGTCGGCCTTTTTCATGCCGCCGCCGCTCTCCTGAATGATCGACAACGCCCTGGAGAGGACGCCGGTGATGTTGGTGCCCCCGGTGCAGGCGGTGAACAGCGTCTCCTCCGGCAGCTGCCCGCCGACTTCGACGATGTCTTGCCGCTTCACCTCGCCGTCGAAGGCAACGAGCGCGAAGGGCCTGCGCTGCCGCTGCGCCACATCCAGCAACGCGAGCGCCACTGCGGTGGCCCAGATGTCCTTCGCCCCATCCATGCTCCCCGACTTGTCGAGGCAGACCACGAGCGGCCCCCGGCCAAGGGAGTCGGTGCCGGAGAGGCGGTACTGCATCACCTTGCCCTCGATGAGGCGCGCCAGAAAGGCGCGCTTCATCAACGGGTGAGCGAGTTGCGCCAGCTCCGACGGCAGGATGCGCGAGAGGTTCGACCCGAGCTCGACGTCGGACACCTCGTCGGCGCCGTGCCTGATCTTGCTCTTCTGTTTTTGGGCCGCAATCCGCTTCATCTTTCCGGCGAGGAGAGCGATCCGTGCCAGGCGTTCGTCACGCCGCAGCCGCTGGCTGAGACGTCGGGCCGGTGAGCCCTGGGTTCGCCCACCCTTGTTGGTGCTGGTGCCGAAGCCCACGCCGCTGAGGCCCTCAGTGGCCTCGCGGTCCTTCTCGATCGCCTGCGACGACTTCTCGCAGGCCGACGCCATGGCCCTGCGCAGCACCGGCGGCTGCACCGTGTCGGCGGGGCGCTGGAGGTGCGGGGCCAGCGCTTCCATGAGCTTCTCCACGGCGGTGGCCGAGGCGTCGGCGTCGCCCAGGCACTCCTGCGTGAGCCTGGTGAAGGCCGGGAG
>CAIVGN010000241.1 GCA_903905455.1 uncultured Archangium sp. | reverse complement strand
GGCGCCGCCGGGTTCTTCGAGGCCTTCGGTCAAACGCAGGGCGGCTCGTCGTCGCGGCACCAGGTGCTGCTCTCAGCCGAACTGCCCCACGAGACCGGCCGCACGCTGTTCGAGCTGTACGGGCTGCTCGTCGACCTGCGGCTGCGCAACAACTTCACCGGCTTCCTGAACAACCCCGCCGGCGACGGGCTCGAGCAGACGCAGGCCACCAACACCGAGGGGCTGCGCGTCACGCACACCCAGCACCTCCACGTCGGCGACCAGGTGTTGCTGCTCGACGTGGGCATCGCCGGGCGGCGCGATGGCGTTGACCAGGCGCAGCGCGGGTACAACGAGGCCGATGGCAGCCTGCGCACGCCGCTGGCCTCGGGCGCGGCGACGTCGTTCCGCGAGGCCCTCGACGCCACCGTCACGCAGAGCCTCGGCAGCGCGTGGGGCGAGCTCGCGTGGGCACCGGGGCCATGGCGGTTGATGCTCGGCGGCCGGGTCGACGTGCTCCACGTGGAGTTGCATGACGCGTTGGCCTTCTCGGGCGCCGGCGCCTCGCGCACCTCGCTGGGGCCGCACTTCGGTCTCAAGGCGGGCCTCGAGCGCGGGCTGGGGCAGCACTTCCGGGTCTACCTCTCGTACGGCGACGGCTTCCGCACTCCGCAGGCGAGGCAGCTCTCGGACGGCGAGCGCGCGCCCTTCGTGAACGTGCACGGCGGTGAACTCGGCGCGAAGTTCGAGTCGTCGCGGGTGAGCGCGAGCCTGCTGGGCTTCGCGAGCTTCGTGCAGAATGACTTCTTCTTCGACCACACCCAGGGCACCACCAGCTTCGTGGGGCCTACCTTGCGCGGGGGAGGCCAGGCCGCCCTCATGGCCCGGCCCGTCGATGGGTTCCTGGTGAGCCTCAACGTCACCGCCGCGCGCGCGCAGTTGCTCTCGAAGAACGCGCTGTTGCCGTACTTCGCGCCCCTGGTCGGTCGCCTCGACAGCTCGTGGTCGCGGCGCTTCGAGGCGCGCGGGGTAGGCGTCACGCCACGGCTCGGGGTGGGTGCGACGCTGCTGGGTCCGCGGCCGCTGCCCTACGACGAGTACAGCCGCGCGGTGTTCCTACTCGACGCGCGGGTGGGCGTGCGCGTGGGGCCCTTCGAGCTGACGATGGACCTGCAGAACGTCCTCGATGCCCGCTGGCGTGACGGGGAGTTCGTCTACGCCTCGAAGTGGGACTCCGCCGCGAGCGCGAGCCTCTTGCCGTCCCGTCAATTCACCGCGGGCACGCCCCGCACCGTCTTCTTCACCCTCGAGGTCCACCTGTGAATCGGCTCGCGTTGTCTTGTCTTGTTCTGCTCGCGGCGTGCGGTGGCACGGAGCGCACCCGAAGAACCTTCCCCGTCGAGGTGTCTGCCTCGAGCGCGCCCCTGCTCACCGACTCGGGCTGGGCGGTGACGTTGACCAAGGCGAACGCGCACCTCGCGTCGGTGCGCTTCTTCGCCGGCAAGGTGCTCCTCGCGCAGCGCTCCCCGTGGTGGCGAGGACTGCTCATCGCTGACGCGTACGCGCACCCCGGCCACTACATCCCCGGGGAAGCGCTCGGGGAGTTGGTCCAGGCGGCCGACGTCGACCTGCTCGCGACCACGCCGACCTCGTGGGGCACGGCGAGCGCGGTGACCGGCGAGTACGGCTCGATGCAGCTCACCTTCGCCACGGGTGGCCTCGAACTCGAGGGCGTGGCCACGAAGGACACCCAGCGCGTCGAGTTCACCGCGACCTTCACGCCCTCCGGGACGCTGGAGGGCATCCGTTTCGAGCGCGTCATGAACACCGCGGCCGGCTTCGTGACGGTGCTCCTGGACTTGAACGTGGTGCTCTCCCGCATCGACTTCGCGCAGGTGGGCACGCGCGCGAAGCCGTTGGACTCGACGAGCCCGGCCTTCAACGGACTGGGGCGCGGCGTGGAAGACACGGGCGCTTACGTCACCACCTGGAAGGACCAGTGACATGAAGAAGCTCTGGCTGTGGTGTGTCGTTTTCTCTGCCTGCGGCGGCGTCGGCCAGGTCTCGCTCACCACCTGGGGGGAAGACTTCATCGAGCAGGGAATTCCCGCGGCGGTCTTCGACGATGGCGCCTCGGTGAAGTACTCGAAGTTTCTCGTGGTGCTCAAAGACTTCGCGCTCGCCACCAAGACGGGCACCACGGGCCCGACGCAGTCCACCCCGTTCGTGGTCGACGTGACGAAGCCCGGTCCCATCGAGCTCGAGTTGCTCGAGGGCGTGCCCGCGCAGAAGTGGGACGCGGTGAGCTACGGCATCGGCCCGGCGTCGACCGCCATCGGCGCGGGTGACGTGTCGGCCGCCGACGTCGAGGCGATGAAGGCGGGCCACCACTCGGTGTGGGTCGAAGGCACGCTGAGCAAGGGCGCGGTGAGCAAGACCTTCGCCTGGAAGTTGAGCATCGACACCCACTTCGCGGACTGCACCAATCCCGACTTCGGTGAGGGCGTGACGGTGGCCACCGGCGGCACCGAGGTGGTGCAGTTGACCATCCACGGAGATCACTTCTGGTACGACGATCTCCAGTCGCCCGACGCCAAGGTGCGCGGCCAGGCCCTCGTCGACGCCGACGCCGATGGTGACGGGGCCATCACCCAGGCCGAGCTCCGGGCCGTGCAGCTCACCGCCCTTCCCCTCGGGCAATACGGCACCGCCGGCGCGAGCAAGGTGAAGACCCTCGAGGACTTCGAGACAGCGCTCGGGCGCACCATCGGCCCCTTCCGCGGCGAAGGTGAGTGCGAGAGCACGGCGAGGTGAGCGAACCAGCG
>CAIVGN010000240.1 GCA_903905455.1 uncultured Archangium sp. | reverse complement strand
GGTGCGCGCGAAGGTGGCAATGGCCGCGTGCTCACCTTCGGCCGCGCGTCGGAGCGTGCGCACCAGCTCATCGTCCGCCGGGGCTGGCTCGGTCAGCGCAGCGGTGTGCGACACGCCATCGACCAGCAGCGGGCGCCCCACGATCACGCCAGACCGTTCCCACTGCGGCTGAAAGGCGATGGCGGGCTCGAGCACGAAGGGCCCGGCGGCGGGGATGTCCGAGACCTGCGTCGCGAAGCGAACGTACCCCGTGCAGGCTGGGCACTGCCGCATCGTCGCGGCCTTCCCCGTGGGGAGCCGCTCCCACCGTCCGGGACAGCGATCCGTGAGCGTGCAACGACGGATGGGCGCGCAAGCGACGAACTCCCGGAGGTAGCGCCAGAGGTGCGGCGCCAACTCGGCGAGCCGGGCGCGTGAGGCCTCGGTGAGCGGCGCTGCGACGAGCCGCGTGTACTCGGCCGTGCATACCAGTCCCCGGGTCTCGAGCCAGTCCGCGAGCACCGCCCGCGACTCGGCGTCGGGCTTGAGGGCCGCGCGAACCGAGTCGTCGAAGTCGGGCGTGCCTTCGACCTCGGCGATGACCTCGAGGCGCAGCACGTCCCAGGTGAAGCTGTCGCCGACGCGCGCGATGCCCTCGCTCGAAGGGGCGCCGTTGTGTCGGAGCGGCGGGAACGGCTGCTGGGTCCGGAAGTGGCCCGTGTACACGTCGATGACGAGGTGACCACCCTCGATACCGCGCCAGAACTCTCCCTTCGCGGTGAGCGTCAGCCGTCCGAACTCGAAGTGCGAGGTCGTGGCGCCAGAGTGCAGCTGGAAAGTGAGCATCGTGTCTTCCCGTCAGGGCTCGTTCATCACCACGAGGATCTGCCCGGCCGTCACCTGGTCTCCCTCACGCACCAGCACCTGCTTCACCACCCCATCCGTCGGGCTGCGCGTGGCCTGCTCCATCTTCATCGCCTCGAGCACCAGCAGCGTCTGGCCGGCCTTCACCGCGTCGCCGTCCTTGACCAGCACCTTCACCACCTTGCCGGGCATCGGCGCCATGAAGCCGCCCTTCACCGCCGAGTCGGTCGCCGCGGGGAAGCGGGGCTTCTCGACCAGCACCTCGTCGCCCAGCCGCGAGTGCACGAAGAGCTTCCCCTCTGCGCTCACCACGCGCACCCGCTGACGCAGGCCCTCGGGGGACACCAGGGTCAACGCCGGCGCTTCCCACGAGATGACCTGCCACGTCTCGCCGTCGATCAGGAACCGCTGCTGGCCCTGCGCCCGGTACTCCACGCGCGCGCCGTTCTCGTACTCGGCGAACTGTTCCATGAAGCGGTTGTTACGAAAGCCGCTGAGCACCTGCGGCAGGTACGGGTCGGCCGCTTGCCGGGTGAGGTGCTGGGCGAGGGTCGCCGCCACCGCGCAGAGCTTCGTGCGCGCGGGACTCTTCGGCTCGGCGAGCAGCGCGCCCATCTTCTCTTCGATGAACCCCGTGTGCAGGTACCCCGCGAGGTAGTCAGGGTGCTGCAACAGCCGCGTGAGGAAGCTGCGGTTGGTGGTGAGGCCCTGCACCGAGAGTCCCTCGAGCGCGCGCACCATGCGGCCCGTGGCGTCGTTGCGATCTTCACCCCAGGCAATCAACTTCGCGGCCATGGGGTCGTAGTGCATCGAGACCTCCCCGCCGCTCTCGATGCCCGAGTCCACGAGGAGCCCACCGACCTCGTGCACGTGGAAGTCATGCACCGGGCCCACGCTGGGAAGGAACCCATTCGCCGGGTCCTCCGCGTAGAGCCGCACCTGCACCGCGTGGCCGCGTTGCTTCAGGTCTTCCTGCTTGAAGGGCAGCGGCTCCCCGCGCGCGACGCGGAGCTGCAGCTCGACGAGATCCACGCCCACCACCAGCTCCGTGACCCGGTGCTCGACCTGCAGCCGGGTGTTCATCTCGGAGAAATAGAAGTGGCCCTCGGAGTCCATGATGAACTCGACGGTGCCGGCGTTGGTGTAGCCGATGGCCTTCGCCACCTCGACGGCCGCGGCGCCCATCTGCGCGCGGGACTCGGGCGTGAGCGCCAGCGAGGGCGTCTCTTCGACGACCTTCTGGTGCCGCCGCTGAATGCTGCACTCGCGCTCGAAGAGGTGCACCACGTTGCCGTGCTCGTCACCCAGGAGCTGGATCTCGAGGTGCCGCGGTCGCTGGAGGTACTTCTCGATGATCAGCGTGGGATCTCCGAAGGCGCCCTGCGCTTCCCGGCGGCCCGACTCGATCGCCTCGCGCAGGTCCTCCGGCTTCCGCGCGATCTTCATGCCCTTGCCGCCACCACCGGCCGACGGCTTGAAGATCACCGGGAGCCCCAGCTCCATCGCCTTGGTCTCCAGGAGCGCGGTCGATTGATCTCCGCCATCGAAGCCAGGCACCAGCGGCACGCCGCGCTTCGCGACGAGCGCCTTGGCCTCGCGCTTGAGCCCCATGGCGCGAATGGCCGCCGGCTTCGGGCCGACGAAGGTGAGCCCGGCATCCATCACCGCCTGGGCGAAGTCGGGGTTCTCCGAGAGGAAGCCGTAGCCGGGGTGCAGGCAGTCGGCGCCGGTGAGCTTCGCGGCGCGGAGGATCGCCTCGACGTTCAGGTACGACTGCGCAGACGACGCAGGCCCGAGGCGCACGGCTTCATCGGCGAAGCGCACGTGCGGCGCGTGGGCGTCGGCATCGGAGTACACGGCGACGGTGGCGAGACCCAGCTTGTGGGCGGTGCGCATCACGCGCAGGGCGATCTCTCCACGGTTGGCGACCAGCAGCTTGTTGAGCGTCTTCATGTGGCTCCTCAATGGCGGAAGACGCCCCAGCTCGTGGTGCCCTCGACGGCGCGCGAGTAGGCGGCCGAGAGCGAGAGCGCGAGCACGGTGCGGGTGTCGCGCGGGTCGATGATGCCGTCGTCCCAGAGCCGCGCCGTCGCGTAGAGCGCGCTCGACTGCTGGTCGATCTGGTACTCCACGAGCTGCTTGATGCCGGCCAACGTCTCTTCGTCGACGGGCTCGTTGCGCTTCTCGGCGGCGTTGCGCTGGATGATCTCCAGCACCCCGGCCGCCTGCTTGCCGCCCATCACGGCGATGCGATGCGAGGGCCAGGTGAAGAGGAACCGCGGCTCGTAGGCCCGGCCGTTCATGGCGTAGTTCCCCGCGCCGTAGCTCGCGCCCATCATGATGGTGATCGACGGCACGGTGCTGTTGGAGACCGCGTTGATCAGCTTCGCGCCGTTCTTGATGATGCCGCCCTCTTCGTAGCTGCGACCCACCATGAAGCCGGTGATGTTCTGCAGGAAGACGATGGGCACGTTGGACTGGTTGCAGAGCTGGATGAACTGCGTGCCCTTGTTCGCCGACTCGGAGAAGAGGATGCCGTGGTTGGCGATGATGCCCACCGGGTAGCCGTGCACGTGGGCCCAGCCGCAGACCAGGGTGTTCCCGTAGAGCGGCTTGAACTCCGAGAAGCGGCTGCCATCGACCAGCCGCGCGATGACCTCGCGGGGATCGTAGGGGACGCGGGGATCCGGGGAGACGACGCCGAGCAGTTCTTCCGGGTCGAACTTCGGCGGCTCCACCGGGCGGGGCAGGGCGTGGGCCGGCTTGCGCCAGTCGAGGTGGGCGACGATCTCCCGCGCGAGCCGCAGCCCGTCACGTTCGTCCTCCGCGAGGTAGTCCGAGACGCCCGAGATGCGGCTGTGCATCTCCGCGCCGCCCAGGGACTCGTCGTCGGTCACCTCGCCGGTGGCCATCTTCACCAGCGGAGGCCCACCCAGGTACACCGTCGCCGCCTTCTTCACGAAGATGGCGTAGTCGCTCATGCCGGGGATGTACGCGCCGCCCGCGGTCGAGGAGCCGAAGACCACGGTGATGGTCGGCAGCTTGAGCTCGCTGCGCCGCGTGAGGTCGCGGAAGCCCGCGCCGCCGGGCACGAAGATCTTGTCCTGGTTGGGCAGGTCCGCGCCGCCCGACTCGGTGAGGTTGATCGACGGCAGGTGGTTGGCCACGCCGATCTCCGAGAGCCGCCGTGACTTGACCACCGAGAGCTCGCTCATGGAGCCGCCCTTCACCGTCGACTCGTTGGCGGTGATGAGGCACTCCACGCCCGAGACCCGGCCGATGCCGCCGATGACCGAGGCGCCCGGCGCGTGGCCGTCGACTCCGTGACCCGCCAGCGGGCACAGCTCGAGGAACGCCGAGTCGCGATCGAGCAGCAACTCCACGCGCTCCCGGGGCAGCAGCTTGCCGCGCGCCTTGTGCCGCTCGGTGTACCGGGGGCCGCCGCCTTCCAACGCCTTCTGCAGCGCGGCCTGCACCGGCTCCAGCAGCTTCAGGTTCTCTTCGCGGTTGCTCTCGAAGCTCAGCTCGCGGCGATCGAGATGCGACGACAGCACCGGGTACGGTTGCTCGTTGACGCGCATGATGCGCGAACCAAACGGGAAATTGACTTCAGAATCAATGAGTCACTTCGGGGGGCGGTGTGTGTGCGCCGGTCCCAGTTGCTCGATCTCGTAGGCGTTGCCGGGGTAGGTGCGGTTGGAAGCGTCAGCGACGAAGCTGGGGTGGCGCTCGAGCGAGAAGAAGCGCTTCACGCCGGCGCGCACCTTCAAGACCGAGTGCACCAGCCCCGACAGCCAGCGGGGCGCCGCCGTGTAGCCGAGGGCCGCGCGGAGCTGGGGACGCATCAAGCTCGCCGCCACCGGGAGCACCGCGCCGCGCAAGGGCCGGGGCAACCACGCCGCGAGCACCGCCACGGTCGAGTCGGCGACGCGGCGGCTCGCCTCGCAGGGGACGAACTCGCGGGCCTCGTAGGCCGCGACGAAGGCGTCGTAGGAAGCCTTGTCCATGGGAATGCCGGTGAGCTTCATGCGGCGACCGACCTCGGTCCAGGCGTTGAACCAGGCCGCTTGCTCGTGCGCCGTCATCGCCCGGCGCCCGTACTGCGCGAGCCATTGGATCGGGAAGTCGATGAACGTCCACAGGACGAAGAGGTAGTCGTCGTTGGGGATCTCGTAGAACGAGTGGATGTGGTTCATGTGCTCGAGCGCCCGGCGGCCGGTGTCGTCGTCGAGCCCGCACTCGAGGAAGTGACCGACGAGCAGCCGCGTGTCGTCGTAGCGCTTCTGGCCACGCTTCGAGAACTCACCGGTGCGATCGAGCAGCGTGGAGATCGAGCGGCTGCCGAAGGTGTGGAAGAGGGCCAGCTCGTTGGCGCGCACGAGGTCGAAGGGGAACTCGTAGCTCATCAGCAACTGCACGATGCGCTGGGCGTCGCGCGTGGCGTCCAGCGAGGCGATCTCCCGTTGCACCGCAGGCGGCGGGGGGAGACCTCGGGCCCGGCGATGAAGGAAGGGCACCGGGCACTGGGGCTGGGGTGCGCTGTTCATGACGTCGCCTTTCGAAACGGCGCGACCCACGCGAGGCTCTGCTCCCAGAGCTTCTTCGCCGCGGCGGTGTCGCCCGCGAAGCGGCCCTGGGCGCGCGGCAGGCCGTCTTCGCCGTAGTACTGGCCGGTCTCGTTCGCGAGTTCCGGCGCGGTGGCGCAGCGCAGGCTCGCGGTGGCGCCCTCCTCGGTGGTGCGCATGAACCGCATGGCGATGGACCGCAGCGGCCACGCGGTGGTGCGCCAGATGTCGGACGCGATGACCCCGGGGTGCAGCGCGTAGGTGGTGATTCCGGTGTTCGCCCAGCGCCGCGCGAGCTCGTTGGTGAAGTGCACGTTGGCGAGCTTGGAGACCTGGTACTCGCGCCAGCCCGTCACCGAGCGGGTCGGCCCCTGCAGCTCCTCGTCGGAGATGGGCCTGCTCGCCCGCTCATGGGCGCGGCTCGCGACCACCACCACGCGCGACGGAGCGCCGGCCTTCAGCGCGCCCTCGAGCTCCAGGGTCAGCAGGAACGGCCCGAGGTGGTTGACGCCGAAGGTGGTCTCGAAGCCCTGCTTCGTCACGCCCTTCACCCGCGCCAGGCCGGCGTTGTTGATGAGCACGTGCAGCGGCTCGCCGCGGGCATTGAAGGTCGCCGCGCACCTCGCCACCGAGGCGAGATCATCGAGGGCCAGCTCGAGGAAGTGGAGATCGCCGTTCCCGGTCTCCTTCGCGATGGCGTCCATCACCGGCCGCGTCTTCGCCTCGCTGCGACAGGCGAAGAACACCCGGGCCCCACGGCGGGCGAGCTCCTTCGCGGTGGCCGCGCCGATGCCGGTGTTGGCGCCGGTGATCAGCACGGTCTTCTGGAAGGTCTCGGTCATGGCGCGAGGCGTCCCGCGTGGAGGTGGAGGAAGCGCGCGTCGAGGCGCTCGGCCTCCGCGCGGGCGTGGGTGACGAGGATGGTGACGAGCTGCTCGGAGTCGACCAGCCCCTTGAGCTCGAGCAGCAGCTCATCGCGCAGCGTGGTGTCGAGCGAGGAGAACGGCTCGTCGAGCAGCAGCAACCTGGGGCCGCGGGCGAGGGTGCGGGCGAGGGCGACGCGCTGCTTCTCTCCCCCCGAGAGCGAGTCGGGCTTGCGCGCAGCGAAGGGGCCGAGACGCAGGCTCGCGAGCCAGTGCGCCGTGGCGTCAGGGGAGGGCGCGCCGAACGCCACGTTCTGTTCCACGGTGAGGTGGGGGAAGAGGGCGGAGGACTGGAACACGTAGCCGATGTTCCGCTGCTCGGTCGGCAGCGCATGGAGTTCACGGCCGTCGAACTTCACGTGACCCGAGGAGATGCGCGTCAGCCCCGCGAGGCAGCGCAGGGTGGAGGTCTTCCCGCTCCCCGACGGCCCGAAGAGCACGGTGACCCCGGTGCCCGCCTCGAACGCGAGGTCGAGGGTGAAGGCGCCGAGGTTCGCCACCAGCTTCGCCTTCAGCCGCGCCTCACTCGACATGCGGTCGCCTCCCGAGCCACTGCACGAGGATGATGCTGGTGACCGCGAGCCCCGTGAGGCTCACCGCCAACGTCCGCGCGTCACCGTCCCGGCCCGCGAGCATGGCGTCGTAGAGCGCGAGGGACGCGGTCTGGGTCTCGCCCGGAATGTTCCCCGCGAGCATCAGGGTCACCCCGAAGTCGCCGCAGGCGCGCGCGAAGCCCAGCAACAACCCCGAGGCCACGCCCCGCGAGGCGAGCGGCAAGGCGACCCGGCGCAGGGCCCCGATGCGCGTCGCGCCCAGGGTCCGGGCGGCGTCGAGCAACGTCCCGTCGACCGCGTCGATGGCCGCCCGTGCGCTCTGGAGGATCAACGGGAACGCGGTGATGCACGCGGCCACCACCGCGCCGGTGCGCGTGAAGACGAACGAGCTCCCGGTCACCGCCTCGAAGGCTTCCCCCAGCGCGCTCCGACGCCCCAGCGCGGTGAGCAGGTAGTAGCCGAGCACCGTGGGCGGGAGCACCAACGGCGCCGTCAGCACCGCGTCGACGAAGCCCGCGGCCTTGCGACGGTGCGTGAGCGCGATGACGCCCAGCGCACCGAGACCGGCGAGGAGCGTCGCGAGGACCGCGACCTGCAGCGTGAGCGCGAGGGGACCGAACACAGGGAGGTCAGGTGTACAGCCACGCCCAGGCGATCAACACCCCTTGTAGCGGCAACCGTACCCAGTGCGCCCAGCGCGGCAGCTTCGTCTTGCCCAGGGGGATGTCGTTCTTCGCCATGTTGAGGTTGGCGGGGAAGACGGCGACGAAGAGCGCGATGAGCCCCCAGGCCGCGGAGCGCTGGGTCAGCGGAACGAGGAGCCCCACGCCCCCGGCGATCTCGAAGAACCCCGAGACGTAGACCAGCATCCGCGGGGCAGGCAGCGCCTTGGGCACGATGCGCTCGAAGCCCTTGGGCGAGACGAAGTGCATCACCCCGGCGAAGATCATGAAGCCCGCGAGGACCCACTGCAGAATGGTCAGCATCACTTCACGACTCCTTCGAAGAGCTTCTTGCGCGCGGGCGGAGGGGGCACGCCAGCCATGAGCCCGCGCTCCGGCACGGCGACGACCGGTTCTTCTTGCAGGCCCGCGTCACGCAAGAGCACGTTGGCCGCGCAGTAGCCGCTGACGCACGCGCCCTCGAGGAGCATCGCCGCGAAGGGCAGCTTCACCCAGTCACCCGCGCACACCAGCCCGGGTACGCCGGTCTCGACGGTGGGGCGGTTGGCGTACTGGCCCACGTGGAAGGCGGTGAAGTCGCGCTTGCACTGCCACGCCTCGTGCTTGATGGAGAAGCCCTTCAGCTCGGGGAAGAACTCCACCAGCTCTTCGAGGAAGGTGGCGCGCAGCTCGGCCTCGGTCATCGCCTCGGGCACCGCGTAGCAGTGGAGCTCCAGGATGAACTCGCCGTGGGCCTTGAAGTCGGCCACCGATTCTTCCTCGAGCCGATGGTAGGCGGTGAAGGCGTCGAGCACCTTCGCGCGGTCGGTGATCACGAAGGGCGGAATGTCGCTGCGCACGTCCTTGTCCACCCACAGGCGCAGCACCGCGTAGCGCTGGCCGGTCTTGAGCTTCTCGAACTGCGCGTTGACCGCGGGGGGCAGGCCCTTCGCGTTCGAGAGCACCGCGCGCGCGCCCACCACGTCGGCGGCCATCACCACGTGATCGAAGGGCGCGCCGTTCACCACGAAGCCCGCGTCCGTCTTTTCCAGCGAGGTGACGGGCGTCGACTTCGAGATGGTCGCGCCGTGCTTCGTCAGCTCCGCGCGAATGGGCGCGAGGAACTGCGCCTCGTAGTCGCGGGTCGGGTAGTCGTAGATGAGCCCGCCGTCCTGGCCCAGGAAGTAGAAGTGGAAGGACTTGATGAGCTCGGCGAAGGAGAGCTTGTCTTCGTCGGCGAAGAACGCGCGGGCGAAGGTGTTGAACGCCAGCTTCAGGCGCGGCGGCACCTGGGCGAGCTTGTTGAAGTCGCCGAAGGACATCTGGTCGTACTTCTCGAAGGTCTTCTCGCCGTCGTACTCGAGCAGCACGCCGTAGAGGTCGCGGCCCGGGGCCTTGAGCGTCTCGCGCAGGCTGAACACCCCCGCGCGGGCCAGCGAGAGCAGGTTCAGCACCGGGGTGCGATCGAGGTTCGCGAACTTCACCGTCTCGCCGCTGGGGCCGACGATCACGTAGTCGCCGATGCTCTTGAAGTCGCGGCGCAGGTTGAGCGAGTCGAGGAAGCGGTTGAGGTTCCAGTAGTGGGGGAAGAACGCGTGGAAGCCGTGGCTGACCCAGGTCTTGCGGCCCGGCGAGAGCTCGACCTCCCAGCTGCCGAGCTTGCCGCCGAGGTAGTCGTTCTTCTCGAGCAGCGTCACCGTGTACCCGCGGCGCGCGAGGGTGACGGCGGCCGTGAGCCCCGCGACACCCGCGCCGACGACCGCCACCCGCTTCGGGGTCGCGAGCTTCAGCGGCCTGGCTGGGTCGACCACGTTGACCTGGCGCCGGTAGCCCTGGAGCCGCGCGCGGATGAGCACCCGCATCAGCGGCGGCGTACCGAACCACATCACGATCAGCGCAACGAGAACTCCGACGAGCCAGGGAAGCATCGGCGGGGTGGATAGCAGTGCGCCTTCACCGGGGCCATGCGTTCGGCTTCGCGCAACGCAGAGGTCGTTGAAGGCGAACTCCCGCTCGTCACCGACGAGGCGCCGGCTGCCCCCGCGTCCAACACGGCCTTCGGCCCGCGTGTCCCGGCCTGGCTCGCCGGAGCACCGCATCCCGCGCACGACGTCCCTGCACCGGCCATCGCCGCCGGTGTCATTGGTCGTCGAGGGGTCCTTTCCGACGCCCGTCGGGCGCCTCTGGCCGTGCTGCTTGTGTCTGTGTGGCACGTGCCGGTAGCTGCTGGGGGAGCCCTCCGGTAGCGTTCACGCGTGGTGAACCTTCCGTTGGCCGCCCCGATGACCGAACTCCAACTCGCGGGGACCCCCTCGGGATTGGCAGGCGTGGTCAGCGCGCTGCGTGATCGGTTGCTGCAGACGCACTGCGAGCTCGCCGACATCGCGGCGCTCGTGCAGGTGGTCAGCGATGGGCTGGCCGGCACCGAGTTGGCCCTCTCCAGGGTCTCCGTCGCGATCCTGCCGGTGCACGCCGCGCTCGATGGCATCCACGCCGTCTGGCACCGCGCCGTGCCCGACCGGGTGATGACCCTGGTGCGCGCGGCGGGCTTCCTCGACGAGCAGGAGCACGTCGAGAGCCCCTTGTATGACGTGCTGCTGACGCGTCGGCCACTGCGGCGACGCCTGTCCGTCGAGACGCCCGGGCTCCAGCCCCAGCTCCGGCGGCTCGCACTCGAGGGCGCGACCGACTACCTGGCCGTGCCCATCCCCTCGCGCAGCACCGCGGCGATCGTGTTCACCATGGCCACCGACGCGCCCCACGGCTGGGGCGACGAGGCGGTGGAGCGACTCTCGCTGCTGCTGCCGACCCTGGGCCTGATCGTGGAGGTGCTGGACGGGGAGCGCCTGCTCGACCTCGCGGCCTCGGACCCGCTCACCGGGCTGTGCAACCGGAGGAGCCTGGACAACGGGCTGCGGCAAGCCTGGTCGACGTGCTCGCGGGCCGGGGTGCCCATCTCGTTGCTGTATGTCGATGTCGACCACTTCAAGCTCTACAACGACCACTATGGCCACGTCGCCGGCGATCGCTGCCTGGGTCAGCTGGCGTCGGCGTTCACGGCCTCGGTCAGCCGCGGCGGGGACCTCGTGGCGCGGATCGGCGGCGAGGAGTTCGCAGTGCTCCTGCCCACCTGCGACGCACCGGGCGCGGAGCTCGTCGCCGAGCGGTTGCGCCAGCGCGTCGAGGCGCTCCGCCTTCCCCACGCGCGCTCGAAGACCAGCGACTGCGTGACGGTCAGCGTCGGCGCCGCGACCCTCGTACCCAGCCGTGGTGACGCGCGCGAGCGCCTGGTGGCGATGGCCGACCGGGCCCTCTACCAGGCCAAGAGCGAGGGCCGGAACCGGGTCAGCGCCGTGGCTGCCGGCGTGGGCGCAGAGGCAGTCGGAAAATCGGAGGAGGGGCAGGTGGCGTGAGCCGCTGGCGCGCGCGGGTCACCCCGCCGCGCCCTCACTCAGGGAACGGTGGGCGGCGACCTGGCGACCCACTGCGCGATCGCGTTCCTCAGGGCCTCGGGTCGAAACGGCTTGGTGAGCCAGGCCGTGGCCCCAGCCTCCTTGCCGCGCGCCGTCATCTCGCCGGAGGCCTGGGTGCTCATCACGAAGATCGGCGTCGCGACATGCGAGGGGAGCTGGCGCACCGCGGCGATCATTTCGAGGCCGGTCATCCCCGGCATGTTGACGTCGGAGATGATCAAGTCGAAGGCCTGGGCCTGGGCGCACGCAACCCCGGCGCCGCCAGAGTCTGCTTCGACCACCTCGTAGCCTTCCCCGACGAGGAACGTCCGGAGGATGTGGCGGACTGCTGCGGAGTCATCAGCGATCATTATTTTTTTCATGATTCACCCTGAGGCATCGCTGGCTGTTCAATTGCGAGCTCCGCAGGTCGCTCTCGCGGCTCCGTCGCGGCGCGCACCATACCGCCCTTTCAGGGCGCAGGAGGCAGAACGTCTCCTTTCCGCGCACGCGCCGGGCGATGCGCACCCGTTGCACTGCCCGGGGCGCGGGGCAGGGCGGCCCCTGGAGCGGGAGGCTCCGACGGGAAGGCGGGTCGTTCAGCGGGCGTCCCGGGGCGCCTCGAGGGCGAAGAACGGCAGGTTCGCGGAGCGGGCCGCGTAGATCCCCGCGCCCACTTCCCGGAAATGGGGCGCCAGGCGCTTGCGGTACCAGCTCGCCGGCCTCAGCTCGACGCGCAGGTCGGTGCGCTGGGCGTCGATGGCGTCCTTCATGTCGTCCCTGGTGATCGCCTCGAGGTACAGCAGCCCGCAGGACATCGAGGCCAGGTTCTCGATGGCGGCCGTGGCGCCCGCGGCGTCGAGGTAGGGCAAGACCCCCTGGCAGATCACCAGGTCGAACTTCGTCGAGAGGCGCAGCGTGGTGATGTCGGCCTGCTGGTGGCCGTACTTCTCGCAGATGTCCTGCTCGAGCTCGGTGGAGACGACCTTCGCGTCCTTGCGGTACTTGGCGAACCACTGGCCCCACCAGCCGAGGCCCGCGCCCACGTCGAGCACGTCGATGAGATCGAGGCCAAACCACTCGGCCAGCGAGACCACGCCGGCGACCAGCTTGGCGTGGCGATGCTGATCGTAGATGCGCGTGGTGGGGTCTTTGTAGAAGCGGCGGTAATAGTCGTCGTCGAAGCGCACCGTCACGGGGTCCCTGCATCCCCGGCGTCGGGCACGGGCGCGGCGGCAGCAGCCTCGTCAGCGGCCTTCTTCCCGGCGGCGGCCGCGGCGGCCGATTCCGACGCGCTCTTCATGCTCGCGAGGCCCTGCTCGAAGTCGGGGCCGATCATCTTGTCCATGTTCATCACCAGGCTCATCGCCTTGGCCATGAAGTTGTTCTGGCCGCTCATCGCCCAGGTCACCGTCGTGCCCGCGCCCGTCTTCTCGAAGCTGAAGTCGGTGCGGTTCTTCGCGGGGAAGGGCTTGAGGAACTCGAGATCGAGGCCGAGGTGCTCGGAGGGCCTGGCGTCGGTGATGGTCATCGAGCCCTCGCCCACGTCGCCGGTGCCGGTCCACGCGTAGTGCGCGCCCACGCCGCTCTCGGCGCCCGAGTAGGTGCGCTTCATGGTGGGGTCCAGCCGGTCCCACGGGCTCCAGGCAGCCCACGCCTTGAAGTCGGCCACCTGCGCGTAGACCACCTCGGCGGGCGCGTTGATCAGCAGCGAGCGTTTGACTTCAAAGGTCGCCGGCCGGCTCCCGATGACCACGGCGAGCAAGGCGAGGGCGACACCCACGGCGATCATGATTTTCCTGGCCATGGCCCGCTCGTAGCGCAGGCGTCGTGTAGCTTCACGCCCCATGAAGCAGCCCCTCGTCCTCTCCTATGCCGGGTGCAGCACCTGTTCGAAGGCCCTCAAGTGGCTCGCCGCCAGGGGCATCGAGGCCGAAGTCCGCGCCATCGTCGACACGCCCCCCACCCTGGTCGAACTGAACTCGTGGGTCGGCAAGAGCGGCAAGCCGCTGGGCAAGTGGCTCAACACCTCGGGCCTGAGCTACCGCGCCCTGGGCAAGGCGAAGTTCGAGGGCGCGACCGACGTGACGGTGAAGAAGTTGCTCGCCGCCGACGGGAAGCTCGTCAAGCGGCCGGTGCTGGTGCACGGCGACACGGTGCTGGTGGGCTTCAAGGAAGAGGAGTGGGCCGCCGCCTTCCCCTGAAGGCGCGCTCAGCGGGTGCGGCCGTCCTTGCGCACCACCTTGAGCACCGCGATCTTCGTCGAGTGGTTGAAGGGCGCGGGGTCGATGGGCAGGCCGGCCAGCTTCGTGTCGGCGTAGCCCACGAAGTCCTGGGGCACGTCGAGGCGCGCCTCGAACGTGGAGTAGCCGCCGGCGCAGACCGCATCGAGCGTCTTCTGGAACTCGACCCCGGGCACGAAGACGCCGTTGTTGATCGCCACCAGGAAGCCGCCGTGGGCGATCAGCGGGCGCACCTTGTCGAGCAACCGCTCCATGTCCTGCTCGAGATCCACGCGGCCCTTCTCGGTCACCGAGAAGAACGGCGGGTCCACGAACACGCAGTCGAAGAGCGGCGCCTCGCGCTTGAGCCGGCCGATGACGTCGAAGAAGTCGCCGGCCATGAAGTCCTTCCGGGCCACCGGGAAGCGGTTGAGCGCGTAGCTGTCCTTGGCCACGGTGAGGAAGGTGTTGTTGAGATCGTTGTGCACCACGCGCTCGGCGCCGGCCGCCATCGCCGCCACGCCCAAGGACCCCGTGTAGGCGAAGGCGTTGAGCACGCGCTTGCCCTGCAGGGTGCGCTTGGCCCAGGCCCGCAGCGGCGCGGTGTCGAGGTACAGGCTCGCGTCGCGGTTGAGGGTGAGCCGGGTGGTGTACCAGACGCCGTCTTCCTGCACCTTGCGGGTCAGCTGCGCCTCGGTGCCGAAGAGCAGGTTGCCGTTGCGCTCGTCCTGGCTCACCGACTCGCGGCGCTTCCACAGCGCGGTGGTCAGCCACGGCATCGCGGCGCGGGCGGCGTCGACCAGGGCCTGCAGGGCGTCGCGATCGCCGGCCCGGCTGGTGGCGTCGTGCAGCACCAGCGTGGTGCCGTAGAGATCGACCGCCACCCGGGGGAAGCCCTCGGTGTACCCATTGAAGAGGCGCAGCGCCTGGGTGTGCGGGGCGGTGAGCCTCGGGAGCCGGTGGGCGAGGGCAGCGTTGAAGCGGGCGACGAGCTCGGCGGACATGGCGGCGCACATGACGGAGCCGCCGTGCAGCGTCAAGACACCAGCGAGGCCGCCCGGCCCCGGGTCGTACGGCCACCCACTGGTGGGCGAATGCCATGTCCGTGACGCCCACCGGGACCCGGCCCGCACTTGCAGTGGCCCCCGGGCGGCCTCGTGGTGACCCTTGGAGAGGCCGCGTGAGGCCCAAGAGGCAGGGTGTGTCGTGAGCTCCACTCGACTCGAGGAAGACAGCCACCGCGAAGGTGAGGCGCTGCCCGAGCCGTCCGCGGCCACCGGAGGCAGTCTCCTGCTCGTCGACGACACGCCGCAGAACCTGGCGGTGCTCAGCGCCCTGCTCCAGCCGTACTACCACGTGCGCGCGGTGACCTCGGGCGAGCGGGCGCTGCAGGCCGTCGCCGTGCGGGTGCCCGACCTGGTGCTCCTCGACGTGATGATGCCCGGCATGGACGGCTTCGAGGTGCTGCGGCGGTTGCGCGCGATCGAGGCCATGGCCGAGGTGCCGGTGATCTTCGTGACCGCGGCCACCGACGAGGTCGACGAGCTGCGCGGCTTCGAGGCCGGCGCCGCCGACTACGTGCACAAGCCGATCAGCCCGGCGGTGGTGCTCTCGCGCGTCAGGGTGCAGCTCGAGGCGCGCGCCGCGAGGCAGATGCTCAAGCACACCAACGCGCGCCTGGTGAGCAAGGTCGCCGAGGGCACCCAGGCCCTCGAGCAGGCCCAGAAGCAGCTGGTGCAGTCCGAGAAGCTCGCCGCCATGGGCATGCTCGCCGCCGGCGTGGCCCACGAGATCAACAACCCCATCACCTTCATCGACGCCAACCTCTCGGCGCTCGGCGAGTACCTCCCGGGCATCTTCAAGGTGGTCGAGGCCTACGGGGCCGTCGAAGCGAAGCTCGGTGGCGACGCCTTCGCCGAGGTGCGCGGCGTCATGGCCGACGTCGACTACCCCTTCATCTCGAAGGACACGGTGGGCCTGCTCACCCAGACCCGCGAGGGCATCGAGCGCGTGCGGACCATCGTGCGTGACTTGAAGGGCTTCTCGCGCTCCGACGACGAAGACTGGCAGTGGAGCGATCTTCACCAGTGCCTCGACGCCACGCTCAACATCGCGAGGAACGAGTTCAAGTACCACTGCACCATTCGCAAGGACTACGGCGCGCTCCCCCCGGTGTTCTGCCTCTCGTCGCGGCTGAGCCAGGTGTTCCTGAACCTCATCGTCAACGCCGCGCAGGCCATCGAAGGCCACGGCGAGATCACCCTGTCCACCGAGCAGTTCGACGCGGGCCACGTGCGGGTGCGCGTCACCGACACGGGCGCCGGCATGTCGCCCGAGGTGCAGGCCCGCATCTTCGAGCCCTTCTTCACCACCAAGCCTTCGGGCAAGGGCACCGGCCTCGGGCTGCCCACGGTGCTGAAGATCGTCGAGCGCCACGGGGGGCGCCTCGAGGTCACCTCGGTCCTGGGCCAGGGCACCACGTTCTCGGTGACCTTGCCCATCGGGAACGAGCCGTCATGACGGGCACGATCCAGGCGCTCTACGAGCTGACGCTGGCCATCGGCAGCGAGGTGACGGTGCGGCCGCTCTTGACCCGCGTGCTGGAGCAGTCGCTCGAGCACTCCGGGCTCTCGGTGGGGCTGGTGCTGGAGGTCAGCGCGGGAGAGGTGCGCCTGGGGCCCGTGGTCGGCGATCTCCGCCTCGCCGCGCTGGAGGGCCAGGCGGTGCCCGTGCCCCTCGATTGGGTGCAGGGAGACCTGGCGCAGCTGAGGGGCGCAGCGGGCTTTCCCCCGGGCACGTCGCTCTTCGCCGGCGCGGGCTTCGGGCTGCGGCTCCCGGTGCAGGGGTTGGGCGCCCTCGTGTTGCTGGGGCCCGAGAGCTCCGTGGGCGCGCTGCCGCTGGAGCAGCTCTTTCGCCCGGTGCTCGGCAACCTGTCGAGGGCGGTGCTCCTGTGCCGCGCCAACGAGGCGCACACCGCCCAGCTCGAGCGTGAGCTGGAGCTCGAGCGGGCGCGCTCGCGCGCCGCGCTCTCCGAGTTGCAGCAGACGGCGCGCGATCGCGAGGCCGAGTTGGAGCGGGCGCAGCGGCTCTCCCGTACCGGGAGCTGGACCCTCGACTTCGGCACCGGCGTGGTGCGCACCTCGCTGGAGGCGGAGCGCATCGCGGGCATCCCTTCGAACGCGCCGGGCTCGCTCGCCGCGGTGAAGGCCGCCCTGCACCCTGACGACGTCCGCCTGGTGACCGGGGGCTGGACCGCGCTGCTCAGGGGACAGCCCTACGACCTCGAGCACCGCTTGCTGGTGTCGGGGCACACGCGCTGGGTTCGCTCGCGGGTCGAACTCGAGCGTGGTGCAGACGGAGCCCCCCGGCGCGCGCTCGGCGCCGTGCAGGACATCACCGAGCGCCGGCGCGTCGAGCAGCAGGTGCGCCAGCTCTCGCTCGCGGTCGAGCAGAGCCCGGAGACCACGGTCATCACCAACCTCGAGGGCGCCATCGAGTACGTCAACGACGCCTACCTGCGCGTGACGGGCTTCTCGCGCGACGAGGTCCTCGGCAAGAACCCGCGCCTCATCCAGTCGGGCAAGACGCCGCGGGCCACCTACGACGAGATGTGGGCCACGCTGGGGCGCGGGGAGACGTGGCGCGGCGAGTTCATCAACCGCCGCAAGGACGGCACCGAGTTCCTCGAGCAGGCCATCATCTCGCCGCTGCGCCAGCCCGACGGCGAGGTCACGCACTACGTCGCCCTGAAGAAGGACATCACCGAGACGCGGCACATGGCCGAGGAGCTCGAGGCCCACCGGCACCACCTCGAGCAGTTGGTGCAGCAGCGCACCGACCAACTCGCGGCCATCTTCCGCGCCTTGCCCGACCTCTACTTCCGCATCGACGCGCAGGGGGTGATCCTCGAGTACCAGGCCAGCACCCGCGCGGCGCTCTACGTGCCCCCCGAGCAGTTCCTCGGCCGGCGCATGCAAGACGTGCTGCCGGCGTCGGTGCGCGAGCGCTTCGACGACGCGCTGGCGCGGCTGGCCCGGGGGGAATCGAAGGTCGAGCTGGAGTACGAGCTGCCCATCGGTGGGGCGATGGTCACCTTCGAGGCCCGCTTCGTGCCCGTGCCCCACGGCCAGGCCGTGGTGGTGGTGCGCGACATGAGCGAGAGCATGCGCATCCGGCAGGCGCTGGCCGTGGCGCGCGACGCGGCCGAGGAAGCCAACCGCGCCAAGAGCGCCTTCCTGGCGAACATGAGCCACGAGATCCGCACCCCGATGAACGCCATCCTCGGGTTCACCCACCTGCTGCGCCCCGAGATGAGCTCCCGGCGGCAGCAGGACCAGCTCGAGAAGATCGCCGGCGCCTCGCGGCACCTGCTGTCGATCATCAACGACATCCTCGACTTCTCGAAGATCGAGGCGAACAAGCTGGTGCTCGAGCGGGCGGAGTTCGACGTGGAGCGCGCGATGAGCGGGGTCTGCGAGCTCGTCAGCGAGCGGGCCCATGCCCGCGGGCTGGAGGTGGTGCTCGATCTCGACGGCCTGCCGCGGCGCGCACTGGGGGACAGCGTGCGCGTGCGCCAGGTACTCCTCAACTTCTGCAGCAATGCGGTGAAGTTCACCGAGCAGGGCCACGTGCGCATCAGCGGCCGGGTGCTGAGGGCGGAGGAAGAGACGACCTGGTTCCGCTTCGAGGTCACCGACACCGGCATCGGCCTCGACGCCGAGCAGCGCTCGCGCCTGTTCCTCGCCTTCGAGCAGGGCGATCTCTCGACCACCCGTCGCTACGGGGGGACGGGCCTGGGCCTCGCCATCGCCCGGAGGCTGGCCCAGTTGATGGGCGGAGAGGTGGGCTGTGAGAGCGAGCCGCGCCAGGGCTCGACCTTCTGGCTCGAGGTGCCGCTGGGCACCGTGCCGGCCCCCGCCGCGCAGTTCGTCTCCGCCCCCGGCCTGGGCGGCGCGCGGGTGCTGGTGGTCGACGATCTCCCCGTCTCGGGCGAGGTGCTGCGCCGGATGCTGCTGCGGCTGGGGCTGCGACCCGAGGTCGTCGCCTCGGGCGAGGCGGCGGTGCACGCCGTGGGCCTCGCCGCGCCCGGCGACTCGTATCGCCTCGTGATGATGGACGCGCGCATGCCCGGCCTCGGGGGCCTCGAGGCGGCCCGGCAGATCTCCAGCACCCCCGCCGGGTCCCGGCCGCGCCTGTTGCTGATGAGCTCCCAGGCCGAGCCCGCCGACTGGCGCGATGCGGGCTTCGACGACTTTCTTTCGAAGCCGGTGACCCTGCACCGCGTGGACGAGGTGGTGTGGGGCGTTCTCGGCGCCGAGCGCACCGCGGGGGCCGCGCCGGTCTCGCGCACCTCCGACCCGATGCGCGCCGTGAGGGCCCGCGCAGAGCAGCAGCCGCTGCGGGTGCTCCTCGCCGAAGACAACGAGCTCAACCGCGAGGTGGCCGTCGAGCTGCTGCGCAGCATCGGGCTCTCGACGGAGTGCGCGGTCGACGGCCGCGAGGCGGTCGCCATGGCCCAGGCCACGCCCTACGACCTGATCTTGATGGACGTGCACATGCCCGAGCTCAACGGGCTGGAGGCCACGCGGGCCATCCGGGCGTTGCCGGGGTGCGCGCAGACGCCGATCCTCGCGCTGACCGCCAGCGCCTTTGGCGACGAGCGCGACGCCTGCTTCGCCGCGGGCATGACCGACCACCTCGCCAAGCCCGTCGACCCCGAGGCGCTGTGGCGGGCGCTGCTGCGCTGGTGGCCCGCGCGGGTGTACGGCGGCGCCACGCCCCTGCCCATGCGCCCCGACGCGAGCCAGGAAGACCAGCGCGCGTGGGGCCCGATGCGGGCGCGGCTGGCCCGCATCGACGGCCTCGACGTGCGGCGCGGCCTCTTGTCGGTCAACGGCAACCTCGCGCTGCTGGCGCGGCTGGTGAGCCAGTTCCCCACGGGCCACGGCGGAGACGCGGAGCGGCTGCTCGTGCAGTGGGAAGAGGGCGACCTCGAGCGCGCGCTGCGCACCGCGCACACCCTCAAGAGCGTGGCCGGGATGTTGGGCATGGCCGCGGTGTACGACCTCGCGCTGGAGCTCGAGCAGGCCGCGAAAGCACGGCAAGCGGCCGCTGCCGCACGGCCGCGCATCGAGCTGCTGGGCAACGCGTTGCACCAGCTCTCCCGGGCGATCCAGGCGCAGGCAGGAGAGGGCCCGAGCCCCGCGAGCGTCGTCGACTGGGGGGCGCTCGCCGAGGGGCTGCGCCGGCTCGAGGGGATGCTCGCCGGCGACGACACCCGGGCCGGCGAGGTGCACCACCAGCTGCAGGGTGGGCTCGCCGCGGCGCTCGGAGCGCAGGCCTCGGCCCTCGGCGCCGCCATCGACGCCTTCGACTACCCGGGGGCCGCCACGGTCCTGCGCGGGCTGCTGGCCACCGAGCCCCGCCTGCGCAAGGGGTGAGGGCGCAGGGGCAGCGCGGCACCGGGAGCGAGGCCGTGGTCATGTCGTAGGCCGCCAGCCCGGCCGCGGCGCGCGTGGCGTAGCCGGTGAACGCCGGAGGGCCGCTGTAGTTGACGAGGTTCGGCGCCGCGCCCGGGCCCGGGCCCGCGTCGTCAGCCGGGGTGGGGGGGCCGCAGCAGAAGAAGAGCAGGGCGAAGACGGGCAGGGCTCGCCTCGCCGGTCACCAAAGCACGTCGAGCCGCCCCGACGCGGTGCTCATGCGCGTGCGGACCTGCCCGCTGGCCTCGACGAACATCGAGCCGCCCTGGCCCGGGACGCGCGGCGTGCCCGGCCCCCAGTTCGCGTTGAGCACGGCGACGTGGTGCTGCGCGGCGAGGGCCTCGAGGATCGGCGTCCGCGAGTCACCTTCGCCTTCATCGTCGACCCACGCGCTGGCAAACAGCAGCAGGTCCGCGGCGTCGAGCAGGGGGCCGGCGTCGGCGGTGAGGAAGTGCACGTCGAAGCAGATGGCCGGCAGCAGCTGAACGCCGCGCCAGGTGACGAGCGTTCCTGGTGTCGCGCCCTTGGTGGCCCAGGTCTCGGGGAACCAGGGGTGGTGCTTGCGGTAGTGCAGCAGCGTCTGGCCGTCGGGGGCCACGCCGAGGATCGCGTTGAAGCACCGGTCTTCTTCGCGCTCGACGAGAGGCCCCACCACCAGGCAGTCGAAGCGCCGGGCAAGGTGCTGCAGCGCGGCCCGGGTCGGCCCCTCGAGCGGCTCGGCGAAGGGCGTGAGATCGAAGTCCTGGGCAGTCGACACGTAGCCGGTCAGCGCCGCCTCGTTGAAGAGCACCAGGTCGGTCGCCGGGCCCCCCTCGAGCAAGGCCTCGGCGAAGGCGAGCTGCTGGCGGGCCTCACCAAAACGAGCCGGGAGCTGGAGCGCCGTGAGCCGCATGCCTCGAGGACCATGGCACGAAAAGTGGTACTTCCCCGCGCATGACCGTCGCCTCCTGGCTGGAGCTCTCAGGGCACGCCTACACCGCCAACGTCGCCGCCTACCGCGCGGTGGTGGGGAAGGCGAAGGTGGGGGCGGTGCTCAAGGGCAACGCCTACGGGCACGGGCTGCTCGAGACGCTCTCCCTCGCGCACGGCCAGGTGGACTCGCTCTACGTCATCACCCCGGCCGAGGCGCTCGCGATTCGCGCCTGGGAAACGCAGCACGGCAAGCCCCGGCGCGAGGTGCTGGTGATCGGCGCGGTCTCGGCCGACGACTGCCTGGAGCTCGCGCGGCACCAGGTCAGCGCCGTGGCCGCCGATCGTGGCTTCGAGGACACGGTGCGTGCGCTCCGGGCCGCGGGGTTGAAGCTCGACGTGCACGTGCACCTCGACACCGGGCTGGGCCGGGAAGGCTTCACCCGCGCGGGCCTCGAGAAGGGGGAGGCCGACTTCTTCGCCTCCGCCCAGGACGTGATCACGGTGCGCGGCGTGCTCAGCCACTTCTCGAACACCGAAGACGTGACCGAGCAGGACTACGCGCGCACCCAGCTGGCGAACTTCGAGGCGGGCTTCGCCTTGCTGCGCGCCCGGGCGGGCGTGGCGGCGGACGTGCAGCGTCACTTCGCGGCGAGCGCGGCGGCCCTGGTGTTGCCTCCCTCGCGGCTCGACGTGGTGCGCGTGGGCATCGCGCTCTACGGGCTGTGGCCCTCGGCCGAGACGCGGCTCTCGGCGCGCGTGGTGCTGGGCACGTTGCCCACGCTCGAGCCGGTGCTCTCGTGGAAGTCGCCCAGCCAGGTGGTGAAGTGGCTGCCCGCGGGGAGCTTCGTCGGCTACGGCTGCACCTGGCGCTGCGCGGCCGACACCCGGGTGGCGGTGTTGCCGGTGGGCTACTGGGACGGGTACCCGCGGCTCGCGTCGGGCAAGGCCTACGTGCTGGTCAACGGGCAGCGCTGCCCCGTTCTCGGGCGCGTGATGATGAACCACGTGATCGTCGACGTGACCCACGCCACCGCTGACGAGCGGCCGGTGGTGGCCACGTTGTTGGGTCGCGACGGCGACGAGAGCATCTCCGCCGAGACCCTCGCGGGCTGGGCGCAGACCATTCACTACGAGACGATGACCCGGCTGGGGCCGCACCTGCGCCGCGTGGTGGTGGGCTGAGCCTTCGCGTCAGGCCCACTGGCACAGAGGACCCCACCCGGGGGCCTTGGTGGTACAAGCTCGCCCCCTGATGCTGCTCGCGCTCATTCTCGCCGCGCTCCCCGACACCCCTCGCGCCATCGTGCTCACGCCCGAGAGCGGCGCCCTGGAGCTGGTGGTGGTCGCCGCCCCCAGCACCGCCATGCCGATGAGCCTGGTCGACGCGCGCAAGATGGCCGAGCAGCTGCGCTACGAGGAGGCCGTCGTCGAGTACCAGCGCTACCTCGCGACGCCTGATCGCCCGCTGGCCGAACGCGCCGCCGCGTTGCTCGAGCTGGGCTTCATCCACCTCGTGCTCGGTGACCAGCTCAGCGCCGAGACCCGCGCCCTCGAGGCCCTGGAGCTCGACCCGAAGCTCACCGTGCCCTCGAGCGCGCCGGCCAAGCAGGTCGACTTCGTGGCGAAGATGCGCAAGCTGTACCTCGCCCGCGCCCGCCTCGAGCTGCAGCCCCGCGACGACGCCGACCCGCCGTACGTGGTGAAGGTGAAGGTGATCGATCCCGAGAAGAAGGTGAGCCGGGTGCTCCTGCGCCACGCGCTGACCTCGACCGGGCCGTACTACTCGAGCGAGATGCGCTGCGAAGACGCGCTGTGCACCGGCTCCATTCCCCCGCCGAAGGACGTCTCGAGCTTCACCGCCTGGTACTTCGTCGAGGCGCTCGATCCCGCGCAGCTCACCGCCGCCAAGGTGGCCGGGCCGGACTCGCCCCTGCAGCTCTCGGTGGTCGACCAGAAGCCCTGGTACACCAGCCCGGTGGTGTGGGGCGTTACCGGGGCCGCGCTGGTGGGCATCGCCACGGTGGTCTTCCTCCTCGCGCCTCAACCCCCCAAATGAAGGTCGCGTTCGAGCGCGGTCACAAGCTCGGGAAGTACGAGATCCTCGGCCGGCTCTCGGTGGGCGGCATGGCCGAGCTCTACCTGGCGCTGCTCACGGGGCAGGGGGGCTTCCGCAAGTTCGTGGCCCTCAAGCGCGTGCTGCCGACGATCGCCGAGAAGGAATCGTTCCTCAAGATGTTCCTCGACGAGGCGCGCATCACCGCCTCGCTCTCGCACGCCGCCATCGCCCAGGTCTACGAGCTGGCGGAAGACCCGCAGAGCCACGAGCCCATGTTGGCCATGGAGTTCGTCGCCGGGCAGAACCTCGAGCAGATCATCCAGCGGGCGAAGGCGCGCAAGGTGCCCATCCCCCTGGGCTTCACCTGCCGGGTGGCCCACGAGCTGCTGATGGCGCTGCACTTCGCCCACGGCTTCGTCGAGCCCGCGAGCGGCAAGCCCATGCCGGTCATCCACCGGGACATCAACCCGCGCAACGTGATGGTCACGTACACCGGGGGCACGAAGATCGTCGACTTCGGCATCGCCAAGGCGCGCGGCCGCCTCGACCAGACGCAGGTGGGCATGGTCAAGGGCACGCTGCAGTACATGGCGCCCGAGCAGGTCACCGCGCAGGAGGTCGACGGCCGCACCGATCTCTACGCCGCGTCGATGATGCTCTACGAGCTGTTCTCCGGGCGCCACCCCTTCGAAGACGACCCGACCCAGGCGCTGACGATGATGCGCATCGTCGAGGGCCAGTTGCCCAGCCTGCTCGAGCGCAACCCGTCGCTGCCGCCCGACCTGGTCGCGGCGATCATGAAGGGCCTCGAGGTGCAGCCGGCGCGTCGGTGGCGCACGGGCCGCGAGTACGCGCGCGCGGTCGATCGCGCGGTGCCCGAGACCTTCGATGACGACCAGGTCAGCGCCTTCATGGCGAAGCTGTTCGCCGACAAGATCGCCGTCACCCGCTCGCTGCTCTCGTCGGGCTCCGAGGCCTCGCCCGCAGACCTGCGCATGATGACCATGCTGGGCGACGAAGACGGCCCGGTGCCGCTCGAGTCGACCAGCGCGCCCACCGTGCCCCAGCGGCCCGTGGCAGTGGCGACGGCCATGACTGTGGAGACGCTCCAGCCGGTGCAGAGCCTGCTGAACCAGCGCACCGAAGTGCGCCTCGACCCGGTCGACGCCAGCACCGACAAGCATCCGCTGACGCCCGTGCGCCGCAAGTCGAGCCAGGAGGTCGCCAAGCCAGTGGTGGTGGTGCGACGCCCGGCGTCCGATCGGCAACTCGCCTCGGCGCCACGCGGGGGGCCGGCGGTGACCGACGCCTCGGAGACCGATCTCGACGCCACCACCCCGGGCAAGGAGACGCGGCCCATCGGGCTCATCGTGGTGCTGGTGCTGGCGATCGCCTTCGTGCTGGGGCTGTCGTTCTACGTCTGGGGCCACAACTAGGCTTCGCGCTCAGCCCCGCAGCGTGGCCCACGCGTGCATTGCCGCGGCCTGCACGTCCTTGACCGGCACCTGGGCCTTCGCCGCCAGCGCCCGGCAGTCTTCGAACTCCGGCGTGGCGTTGAGCACGACTTCTCCGCGCAGGCCCAACTTCACCCGCACCTCGCCCCACGGCGTGCGCACGGCCTGGTGCCGCCGCTCGAGCGCGGTGCGAGAGACCGCGTGCTCGCGAACGCCCAGGGTGGTGGTCTCGGTGAGCAGGGTCTCCACCATCACCGCGCGGCGGGCTGCATCGGTGAGCACGCCCACCAGGTGACCGGGGCGGCCCTTCTTCATCACCACCGGAGCGATCCACGCGTCGAGGGCCCCGCGGGCCAGCAGCGTCTCCACCAGCGCACCGAGCAACTGCGGCGAGCAGTCGTCGAGGTTGCACTCGAGCACCTGCAACGTCTCGAGGCTCGCCGTGGCGGTGGTGCGCCCGACGGACATGCGCAGCACGTTCGCGCGATCCTTGAAGTCCTTCGTGCCCACGCCGTAGCCGATGCGCTCGATGATCACCTCGGGCGGAGGGGCGATGGTGGCGAAGGTCTTGAGCAGCGCGGCGCCGGTGGGCGTCGTCAGCTCGCCCACGCCCTCGAAGCGCACCGGGAGGTCCTTGAGCAGGGCCAGGGTGGCCGGCACGGGCACGGGCACCACGCCATGGGCGATGCGGATGGTGCCGCTGCCCAGGGGCGGCGGCGCGGAATACACCTTCGGGTTGCCCAGCAGGTCCAGGGCCACCGAGGCGCCGCAGATGTCCACGATGGAGTCGACCGCGCCCACCTCGTGGAAGTGGATCTCGTCGAGGGTGGTGCCGTGGATCGCGGCCTCCACTTCGCCGATGTTCCGGAAGACCTGCAGCGCGCGGGCCTTGGCCAGGTCGCTCAACTTCGATCGCGAGATGAGCGCGTCGATGTCCTTCCAGCTGCGGTGGGCGTGCCCGCCTTCGGGCTCGGTGACCACCACGTCGAGGTGCGTGCCCACGATGGCGTGGCGCTCGGCCTTGCTGATCTTCAACGACCAGCCCGGCACCTCGAGGGTCTTCAACTGCGCTTCGAGCGCGTCCACCGACACGCCGAGATCGACGGCCGCCGCGAGGAACATGTCCCCCGCGATGCCGCCGACCGGCTCGAGCCAGAGCACGCGCTCGCTCACGTCAGTAGGCCTTGGCGAAGACGATGCGGCCCGTCGAGGGGTTGCCGGTGAGCACGCACTTGCCCGGCTCCTGCTTCAGGTCGAAGGGGCGGTTGCGGGTGGTCACGCCGAACTCTTCCTTGAAGCGCTTCTCGGTCTCCGGCGTGCCGTCCCAGTGCATGAGGAGGAAGCCGTCGTCGGCCTTCGCCTTGAGCTCTTCCACGGTGTTCACCTCGTGGGTGTTCGCCGCGCGGAAGGCCTTGGCCTTCTCGAAGAGGTCCTTCTGCATCTGCTCGAGCAGCTCGTGGCAGCGCGCCACGGTGGACTCGACCTGGATGGTCTCCTTGCTGCGCGTGTCACGGCGCGCGAGGGTGACCTCGTTCTTCGCCAGATCCTTGGGACCCATGTCCACGCGCAGGCAGGCGCCGCGCAGCTCGTACTCGGCGTACTTGAAGCCCGGGCCCTTGGTCTCGTCGTCGTCGACCAGCACGCGCACGCCGGCCTTCTTGAGGTCGGCGGCCATGGCGTGAGCCTTCTCGCGCACCGGGCCGCGCTCTTCGGGGGTCTTGCCGATGATGATGATCACCACCTGCAGCGGCGCGAGCTTCGGGGGCACCACGAGGCCGGCGTCATCGGAGTGCGTCATGATCAGCGCGCCAATGAGCCGCGTCGAGACGCCCCACGAGGTCTGCCAGACGTACTCCTTCTTGCCTTCCTTCGATTGGTACATCGTGTCGAACATCTTGGCGAAGTTCTGACCCAGCATGTGCGAGGTGCCGGCCTGCAGGGCCTTCTTGTCCTGCATCATCGCTTCGATGGAATAGGTGTTCACCGCGCCCGGGAACTTCTCGCTCTCGGTCTTCTGGCCCTTGATCACCGGCATCGCCATGTAGTCCTCGGCGAAGCGCTCGTAGACGTCGAGCATCCGCAGGGTCTCTTCGGTCGCCTCGGCCTCGGACGCGTGGCAGGTGTGGCCTTCCTGCCAGAGGAACTCGGTGGTGCGCAGGAAGAGGCGCGGGCGCATTTCCCAGCGCATCACGTTGGCCCACTGGTTGATGAGGATCGGGAGATCCCGGTAGCTCTGCACCCAGTTGGTGAACGAGCGGTTGATGATCGTCTCCGACGTGGGGCGGATGACGTAGCGCTCGCCCTCGGGCAACGCCTTGCCGCCGGCGTGGGTGACCACCGCGACCTGGGGCGCGAAGTCAGCGACGTGCTTGGCTTCCTTGGCGAGGTACGACTCGGGGATCAGCAGCGGGAAGTAGGCGTTCTGGTGCCCGGTGTCCTTGAACATGCCGTCGAGCACGCGCTGCATGTTCTCCCAGATGGCGTAGCCGTTGGGCCGGATGACCATCGAGCCGCGGACATCGGAGTTGTCCGCCAACTTCGCGCGCGAGATCACCTCGATGTACCACTTGCTGAAGTCCTGCTCGCGGGTCGGCAGCTTGAGGTTGTCGTTCTGCTTCTTGGGGGCGTTCTGGGGCTGCTTCTGGGCGTCAGACATGGGGCGGTCCCTAGAGCATTGGGGGCTCCAACTCAACGAATCGCCGTGGGTTCCCGGCGACCCGACGGCGGCCGATGACCCAGCCCCGGTTGAGAGGTCTCGCGGTCTGCTCGCGGGCGCTGGCCTTGCACCTGTTCCCGGGATGCTGCCGCTTGAACGCCTTGATCAGCTGCGGAGACGATTGCTCCTGACAGGTGCAGCGCTCAGCGTCCCGGCGGTCCTCGTGAATCAGCTCACTCCAGATCGCGGGTGGTGGAGGTCGGGCTGGATGCTCGGCTTTTCGGCCGTCACCGTGCTGCTCGCGTTTCAGTCGCCCACCGTCGCCCGTTGGCGCTTCATCGTGCCGGCGGTGGTGGGGGTGGTCTTGGGGCCGCTGGCGTTCACGCTCCAGGGCGTGGGCCCGGTCGAGCTGGCGACCATCTCGCTGGTCCCGTTGGTGGTGGCGATCCTCTTCGTCGATTCGTTCGACGTCGTCGTCGCGGTGAGCGCGGCGGGGTGGTTGGCGAACACCGTGTTCTTCAGCACGCTGGGGTGGCCGGTGGGGCAGGTGGCGTCGGTGGCGGTGCTCAACGCCGGCGTCTCGGTGGTGATGGTGGCCGCCGCGGCGGGCGCGAAGAAGCTCCGGCAGCTCGATCGTGAGAGTGAGTCGGCGCACAGCCAGGCCCTGCGCCTGTCCGAGAGCCGCCGGGCCCAGGCCGAGCGCCTGGCCATCGTCGGGCGCCTCGCGTCGGGCGTGGCCCACGAGATCAACAACCCGCTGGCCTTCGTGAAGGCCAACGTCGGTGAGCTGCGCCGCGCGTTCCTCCTCGGCGACGACCCGCTGTCCCCCGCGGACCTCAAGGAGATCCTCGACGACACCTCCCAGGGCATCGAGCGCATGTGCCAGATCGTCGCCGACCTGAAGGGCTTCGCGCGCGAAGACTCGGGCGTGCTCGAGCCCGTCGACCTGCGCGACGTGGTGACCGGGGCGGTGCGGCTGGCGACGGTGCGGCTACCCCGCGACATGAAGGTGAACCTGGAGATCGCCGACGGGTTGTCCCCGGTGCGCGCCAACCAGCGCAAGCTCGCGCAGGTGCTGCTCAACCTCCTGGTCAACGCCGGCGAGGCCCTCGAGGAGTTCCACACCCTCAAGCCCACCGTCACCATCCGCGCCGAGGTCGAGGGCAAGAACATGAAGCTCTTCATCACCGACAACGGGCCGGGCATCGCGCCGGAGGTGATGCAGCGGCTCTTCGAGCCCTTCTTCACCACCAAGCCGCCGGGCAAGGGCACGGGCCTGGGCCTGGCGCTCTCCCGCGAGTACGTCGAGGGCTTCGGGGGCACGCTTTCGTTCGCCAACGTCGAGCCCCGGGGGGCGCAGTTCTGCATCACCATGCGCCAGACCACGGCGGGCGAGACGCCGTTGCCCGGGTCGCTGAGCCTCGGGCCCGAGCGGGAGGCGCTGCTGGCGCGCCATCGCCGCACCGGTTCGTAGTCGGGCGACGCTGGGTCTGACGCACTGCGCTGCGCTTCGCGAGGACGCACCTTTGCGTGGGGACTTGCGACAATGAGCCCATGACTCAGCGCATCTCCTCGCCCCGCCAGACCTACACCGCGTTCTCCGGCCGCCTCACCGAGACCACGGGCCTCGCGCTGGGTCACAAGGGCCCGAAGGTCAGCCAGATGCAGAAGATGCTCAAGGCGGCGGGCTTCGACCCCGGCCCCGTCGACGGCAAGTTCGGCCCCAACACGCTCAAGGCCCTCAAGGCCTACCAGCGCGCGACCGGCGCCAAGACCGACGGCACCATGGAGGCCACCGAGTTCAAGCGCCTCCAGGGCAACTACGAGAAGATCTCCAGCGACGGCTTCAACGAGCAGCAGGCCGGCGTCACCAACCTCACCGGCGCGCCCGACGTCACCGTCAACACCACCGGCGCCACCGGCCCGGGTACCGCCCAGGAGATGCTGCGCCTCGCGCTCAAGCAGAACGGCGACCGCTACGTGTTCGGCCACGAGGTAAAGCTCGACGACAAGGACCCCAACACCTTCGATTGCTCGGAGCTGGTGCAGTGGGCGGTGCACCAGGCGGGCGGCAGCATCCCCGACGGCTCTCAGAACCAGCGCGCCGCGGTGAACAAGATCTCCGTGCAGGAGGCGGCCCGCACCCCCGGCGCGCTCTTGTTCAACGGCCACCACGTGGCCATCAGCGTCGGCGACGGCGTGCACACCATCGAAGCCATGGGCAGCAAGTACGGCGTGCGCATCGGCACCATCGCCGGGCGCTTCGAAGATGGCGGGCTGGTGAAGGGCCTGCAGTACTGAAGGACCCGGGGTGTTGTTCCCCAGGCGCACATTGTGCTACTTGCGCCCACCATGCGCACCTTGCTCTCCCTGACGGTCCTGTTGTTGACGGCGTGCGGTGTCTCCCAGGCCGAGCTGAACGACCCGGGGAGCGAGCTGGGCAGTGACGAAGGGGAGCTGAGCGCGAGCAGCCGCAGCTACGTGGTCCTCCGTCACGACACGATGCGCCGCTGCCCGTGGCCCCGCTGTGGTGGCGTCTTCGTCCACGACGTCAACCGCGCGTCGGTCCGCGAGACCTACGTCTACGGCCTCGACTTCTCGACCTCGACCCTCACCGAAGAGCAGCAGGTCCAGGTGATGAGCGCTGGCGCGAGCGAGATGGTGCTCCACGGCAAGCTCGGCCCGGTCGAGACCAACGGGTTTCGCCGCTTCCAGGTGACCACCGCGTGGCGCGGCATGCCCGGCGTGAAGTTCACCACCGCGGACAGCTTCTATCGCGTCGCTCCGGCGAGCATCCAGTGCCTCGTCGCGCCGTGCCCGTCGCTGCGCGCGACGAAGCTCAACAGCACCAGCACCACCCTGCACCACGACCTCGACGTGGGCCGCGCGTCGATGACGGCCGTGGACCAGAACTGGCTCACCTTCCGCGTCACCGACAAGGACGCGCTGGTGGCTGGCCGCTTCGTGGAGGGCGCCACCGTGAATGGCACGAAGGAGCAGGTGCTCGACGCGAGCCAGGTGTTCCTCAAGATCCCCGACATGACGCAGTCGTGTGGTCGCCCGGCGATCGCCCGCTGCCCTGATGGCAAGGTGAACCTGTGGACGCGTGACGAGAACCGCTGCACCATGCCCGCGGGCTGTGGTGGTGGCGGGGCGTGCGCGGCCGTCGTCCCGGCCTGCGCCGAGGGCTACACGCTCATGTCGTGGACCGGCGGGCCCTTCGGGTGCACGCAGTACGCCTGCGACCCGGCGTTCCTCTTCGAGTGAGCGGCTACGGCCGGGTACCCGTGCCCGTGCCCAGGTAGACGACGCCGTCGCGGCCCACGCCCTGGAACTCGACCACCACGTTGTCGCCGCTGGCCGGAATGCCCGTGGGCGCCACGTTCTCGGTGGCGTCGAGGGGCACGGTGGCGAAGTTGAGCGGCGGCAACAGTCCGCCCGGCGCCACCACTTCCCACTTCGGCAACCCGTTGGCGTCGAGCACCGTGACTCGCGCGGCGGCGCGCGGGGGCTGCCAGGCGAGCTGGTTCCCCGTGAAGGTCGCCGTGACGTCGATGCGCTCGGCGCCGTGCTGCAGCTTCAAGGTGAGCGGCTCGGTGGGGCAGGTGGTGAACGCCTGGCTCGCGCTGGTGCTCGTGGCCCGCGCGCCCACGAAGAGTGACGACAACAGTGGCGCCTTGAGGGTGAACGTCCCATCGGTGCCCGAGGGGGCTGCGAGGTTGCACTGGGTCCCTGTCTTTCCGCAGAACGCGGTGACCGAGTTGCCCGCGATGGACTCGTCGAAGGCCACCACCTCCGCGTTCTCGACGGGGTTGCCGCGAGAGTCGATGACCTTGCCGGTGAACTTGCACAGCTCGGTCAACTGCAGCGCGTCGGGCAACACGTTCACCGTGCCCACGGCGGTGCAGGTGCCTCCGCAGGTCCCGCTCGCGGTGGCCGGGGTGAGCGCGGTGAGGGCGTAGGGGAGCCCTCCGTATTGTCCGCGCGTGGGGGCGCGATCTCCGCCGACGCGCGAGGTCGCGCAGAAGGCCCCCTCGGCGCTCGCGGCCCGGGGCTCGAGGCCACGAAACGAGATCGTCGCGCCCTCCGCTGCCTTGCCCTCGGCGACGAGGGTTCCGGTCACGCAGCCCAGCGGCTCCGGCGCGCCGAGCACTGCGAGGAAGACGTCGGTGCTCACGGGCAGCACGGCCACGGCCCCGCCCGCGAACTCCGCGCGCTGCAACGCGCCGAGCGCGCTCTCGGGAATCGGCAGGCCCGACTCGGACACCAGTGGGGCCGCGGTCAGCTTCGTCCACTGCGCGGTCTTCACGTCGAAGCGGGAGACCGGGACCTCCAGCACCCCGTTGCCCGGCACCGCGTCGATGAGCGAGGCCCAGTTCGCGAGCGGCACGCGCAGGTGCAGCGTGCCCGTGGTGCCGCCCTCGAGGTGCACGTAGGTGAGCGCGAGCACGCGGTCGTTGCCCACCGACAGCGGGCTCTCCTGCTCGAAGGTGGCCGCGGTGCCCGTCGCGCCCTGCGGAGGCTCGCTCCACTCGAGATCACTCAGCGGTGCCCCACACAGCGCATCCACGCACTCCAGCGTGTCGAGCGGCGTCAACACCGAAGCGATGGTCAACTCGGTGAAGGGGCCCACGGTGAAGGCGCGGGCGATGGGCGCGAAGCCGACGCTCTCGGCGATGAGGACGACTCGAGTGTTGGCCGCCACGCTCGCGGCCAACCGGTAGCCGCCGCCAGACGAGGTGGTGTTCGACGCGAGCTCCTCCCCGGTGTCGGCCCGGCGAATGGTGACCCGGGCGTCGGTCAACGGCTCGCCCCGGCGCTCGTAGCCTCCCGCGTACAGCGTGCCGGTCATCACCACCTGTGACGATTCAGGCCGGCGGATGCTCGGGGGACAGGCCGTCAGCAGCAGGCACAAGAGGGGGAGGGACCGCATGCGGCGCGTCGTAATACGAAGGGCGACCGGTTGGACCGGTGCGGGGCAGTCCTGATATTTGTCACCGGTGCGAAACACTGTCCTGCTGGTCACCTCATTTTTCCTGGCGCTGGGCTGTGGTCGGAACCCGTTGATCGGCGTGACCCCCGGAGACGACGCGGGTCCGGGCGATGGAGCCTCCGACGCGAGCGTGCTGTTC
>CAIVGN010000239.1 GCA_903905455.1 uncultured Archangium sp. | reverse complement strand
GGCCTCGGGAGCCCGCCGAGCTGGCCGGGCAGCGCCCAGAAGAACCCGCGGGGCCCGAGGTAGGTGTCGCGCACCGCGGCCGCCACCGGCATGGGCGGGGGCGCGGTGGTCGCCTCGTCGAGTTCCGCGGGCAGCGCGTCGGGGCGGGCCACGTTCACCCCGCCGGTGCGCACGTACTGCTCGGCTGCCTCGTTGGGCGGCGCGGTGAAGAAGGTGCTCGCCTTCGCGACGGCCATGACCCGTCCGCCGGCCAGCAGCATCGTGGTGCCGCCCAGGCGCTGCACCTGCGCCTGCTGGTGCGTGACCAACAGCACGCCGCGCACCTCGGCCTGCCCGCGCAGCAGTTCGACGATGGGCGCGGCGTCAGCCTCGTCGAGGCCCGCGGTGGGCTCGTCGGCGAGCAGCAGCAGCGGCTCGGCGACCAGCGTGCGGGCCACGGCCGTCAACCGCTGCAGCCCCCGCGGGAGGCTCGCCACGTCGCGTTCCAGATGGGGCTCGAGGACCGTCAACCCCAGGCGGCCCAGGGCGTCGCCCACCTTCTGCGTCTGCGCGCGACTGGTGAGCTGCTGGCGGTCGGGCAACGCGCCCACGAGGTTCGAGCGCACCGTCTCGAAGTAGAGCCGCGCCTGCTGGGCCACGAAGCCCACGCGGGGCCGCAGCTCGCCGGGCCCCGGGGACCGCGTCGCGTCGAAGGGCTGCCCGGCGAAGCACGCCCGGCCCCAGGTGCGCATCGAGGGGTGGGCGTCGTTGAGCCCGGCGATGGTGCGCAGCAGCGTCGACTTGCCGCCGCCCATGGGGCCGACCAGCGACCACAAGCCAGCCGAGGCCAGCGTGAGGGTGAGCTCCGCGAGCACCACGCGCCCAGCGAAGGCCACGCCGAAACCTTCCAACTCGAGCAGCGCCACGCTCATGCCCCGCCCCGGGTGGTGACGCCCAGCAAGCGGAGCTGGGCGTTGAGGCCGGCCCACCCGAGCCCCTGCTGGGTGCGGCGGTGGATGAGCAGCCACGCGCTGTGCCCCTCGTTCCCGAAGTGGGCACCGAAGGCCCAGCACTGGCCGTCACCCAGGCCGAAGTGCCGGTCGCCTTCGCCGCCGAGGTGCGCGCCGAGCGCGGCGAAGGGCAGCAGGAGGCGGGTCAACCACCCCGCGACCTCCGACTGCTCGATGGTGGCGCGCCCGGTGGCGTGCAGCACGTTGCCCCGGGCGTCGGCGACCACCACGGCGAGCATCTCGCGATCCCAGTCGATCATCTCGGCCAGGCCCGGCGCGCGCGCGGGGTCGCCCATGGACCACGAGGGGGGGCTGGGGCGATCCTTGGAGCGGTGGTGTTCGGGCGGGGTCCAGCCCGCGCAGCGCAGCGCAGCGAGCGTCTGGCCGTAGTGCTGGGTGGTGGGGATGGAGGCGAAGGCGAAGGCCGCGCTCTCGCCGAGGTGGGCGCCCACCACGCTGCCGGTGTCGGTGCGAATGGCCGCGAAGTCGCAGCCCTCCGAGAGCACGAGCTGGGCGAGCGCGGCCGAGGGCCTCGGCGCGCCCTTGGCGGCGGGCTGGTCTTCGGTGCATTCCCCGTCGCGAAAGACGCACACGTTCGCCACGCCCGGGGCAGACGCCATGATGCGGGGCGCCACGAGCTGGGCGGGCTTCGCGGGCCCCGTGGAGGGCAGAGGCAGCACCGGCACCGGCGACGGGCTGGAGGGCGGCCCCAGCGCGTCGAGGATGTCCTGCAGGCCGAAGGTGAGCCGCTCGTCGTAGTCGCGGAACTGGGGCCGCTCGAGGAAAAGGGAGCCGCCGGCGGTCGCCCGGGCCGCGTTGCGCACGGCCACCAGCACCTGGTGGAGCAACGACGCGCGCACCTCCTCGAGGGTGGCCAGCTTCCACTCGATGAGCGTCTCGCCCAGGGGGCGCCGTTCGCTGCGGCACACCTCGATCACGTGGCGCATCGACTGGTCGTCGATCTGCCGGTGGAGCTGGAGGTGGCGCAGAAACTCGTAGGGGTGCCGGCTGTCGGTGGCCCAGGCGAAGCGCCCGCGCTGGAGGTAGACGTGGATCTCGCTGGAGCCCGTGGCGAGCACGTACTCGCCGGTCTTCAGCGCTGCCGCGAGCCGCTCCAGCGACTGGAGCGGCGCTTCGAACGCGGTCACGGCAGGTCGCTTTGCGAGCAGGGGAGAGCCATCACCGGCGAGTATTCGTGGGGCCTCCGGGGGCTCGCATCGGGCGGCCTCTGATTTCGTGGTGGGGCATCCCCCTCGGTCACTCAGGGAAACCCTGACGCCGGAAGCCCGCGTTCAGAGCACCGTCAGCACCTGGTCTCGCCCCGCGCCGACCAGCTCGGTCACCAGGGTTCGACCCGGGGCAAAACGGTGGGCCCTGAGCACGGGGTAGAGCTCGGGACGCACGGTGAGCCGCAGGCGCCGCAGCTTGCCCTCGAAGGCCGCGAGGAGCTGGTGCACGGCGGTGATCTCCGTGGGGGTCACCACGCGGGTCCGGGTGTCGGCGAGGTGCAGCGTCTCGAGGCGGGGGAGGCGCGACATCATGCGCCCCTGGCGTGAGAGGAAGCTCGTGAGCTCGACGCGCAGCCCGAGGTGCTGGAGGTTGGGCAGCGCACACGACTCCATCGCGGAGAAGGTGAGGTCGAGCACGGAGGAGAGCTGTCGCAGCGCGGGGCGCGCGGGCACCGCGAAGGGTGACTCGGCGAAGGGGCGGTCGGGCCCGCCCTCGCAGTTGAGTTGCTCGACGCTGCGCCACGCGAGGTGAGCGGGGTCGGTGGCGCCGACCCACGTGCACGAGTGCAACAGCCCGCGCTCGAACCTCGGTTCGGAGACTCCGCGGGGCAACCAGCGCTGGTGGTTCGCCTGGCGCAGCTCGGCTTCACGGCCGCGCGCGAGGCCGCGAGGGCGCCCGGGGGCCGCGCTGACCTGGATGGCGATGAACTCCCCGAGGGGATCGCCGAGCTCGGTGAGGTGATCCGCCAGCACCAGCCGCGCGCCGTCGTCAGCGGGCGACGCGTGGACGAGCGCGAAGAGGCGGGCCGTCTCGGCAGCACTGAGGACCTCGCGCGTCAGGCCGGGCGCCACGGGCGCGACCGACGCACGGCCGGGGTCAGCGGACGGCTCGAGCTGGAACGGCGTCCACACGTGGTGGCACCCACCGCACTCGACCTGCGTGCCGTCGCCGGTGCGATGGAGCTCGAAGGGTCGCTCACACGCGGGGCACACCACGATGACCAGCGGGGGCGCCGGCGATGGTCCGGTACCGAAGGTGATCCGCTCCGAGCGGCGCCGCGTGGCCCACACGTGCCTGCAGGCCGTGCACTGCACCGCGCTGCGCCCCGGGAGCCTCGGCTCCACGAAGCGGGTCGCGCACTGGGGGCAGGCCAGCGTCGGGATCGGAGTCGCCGTGGGTGCCGCGAAGACCAGCGCCTGGTGCGCAACCGGCGCCGTCCATTGGCGCTGGCACCGGGTGCACTGCACGAGGTTCCCCGGCAGCACCTCGGGCTGGTCGTAGGTCGCCTGGCACTGGGGGCACGTCAGCAGCACGCGCGCGACTGTACGAGATGCCGTGGCGTATTCACTGGCCTTCCCTGCGTGCGCGCGCGGGGTAGGTTGTCGGGCATGCGGCGGTGGCTCCCGATGGCGACGGTGTTCCTCCTGGTGAGCTGCGTGCAGATCGGCGGGTGCCCCTCGCCAGCCGGCGGCACCTGCGACCCGCGCAACGCGAACTGTCCCAAGGGCTACGGCTGCGCGGTCGCCGAGGTGTGCACGCGCACCTGTGAGCAGACGAGCGACTGCTGGTTGAGCGTGACCGACGGGTGCCGCGGCACCACGCTGCCCGGCATGCGGCTCCCCGACGGCGGCGTGTTCACCGAGGAGGTGGGCGACGGCTTCTGTCCCGAGAGCAAGATCATGGTGTGCCTCGCCGGCTACTGCCAACGCGACGTCTGCCTCGACGGGGGCTGCGACTACGATCTGTATGGACCCTCGACGTTCAAGGGCAACCGCAGCCAGGGGCCCAACGAATGAGGGCGCTGACGCTCTGGGCCCTGCTCGGCCTCGCGGGCTGCGGCGCCTTCGCCATCCCCGGGCGGGCCTGCCAGAAGCACGAGGACTGTGCGGGCCTGCCGCGCGGCTACTGCTCGAAGGCGGAGATCTGCACCCGCGAGTGCAGTGAGACCGACCCGTGCACCGAGATCGCTGCGTGCCGCACCTTCGGGGCGCGCAGCGTGTGCCTTCCCACGTGCGAGGACGACACCGGGTGCTTCAAGGGGTTCAGCTGCCTCGAAGGGGTGTGCCAGGTGAAGGCCCCTCTCGAACCGCCGGTGAACTGACTAGACTGCGCCGCCATGAAGATGATCGTTGCCATCATCCGGCCCGAGCGGCTGGAGGCTGTCGAGGCTGCCCTGGAGAAGGTGCTCGACGAGGGAGACCACTACCGCATCACCGTGGACACGGTGGAAGGTCACGGCCGGCAGGAGGGCGAGGTGGAGATCTTCCGCGGCCAGAAGGTGCGCTCGCGCAAGGTGCAGCGCACGCGGGTCACGGTGATGGTCAACGAGGCCTACGTCGAGAAGACCATCGAGGCGATCCTCGCCGGCGCGCGCAGTGAGAACGGCGGCGCGGTGGGCGACGGGAAGATCTTCGTGACGCCGCTCGAAGAGGTGGTGCGCATTCGCACCGGCGAGCGCGGCAACGGGGCGATCTGAGCCCATGGAGCTGCACCACGAGCTGGTGACCGCGCCGGGTGGAAGCCCGACGAAGGCCGTCCTCTTTCTCCACGGCATCCTCGGCACCGGGGCCAACCTGCGCAGCCACGCGCGCAAGTTCGTGCAGTCGCGGCCCGGGTTCCTCGCGGTGCTCCTCGACCTGCGCGCGCACGGGGCCTCGCTGGGGCTCGACGGCGCCGACACCCTCGCGCACGCCGCTACCGACGTGGCGCAGACGGCGCGGTCGCTCCCGCTGCCGGTGCACGCGGTGGTGGGCCACTCGTTCGGAGGCAAGGTCGCGCTCGCCCTCTCGCGCGTGCTCCCCGGGCTGGTGGACGTGATGACGCTCGACTCGGCGCCGGGCCCGCGGCTCGACGCGCGGGGCAGCGAGTCGACGATGCGGGTGCTCACGGTGCTCGAGTCGCTGGTCGGGCCGTGGCCCACGCGAGAGGCCTTCATCGCGGCCATCGAGGCGCAGGGGCAAGAGCGGGGGCTGGCGCAGTGGTTGGCGATGAACCTGGGCCCCAGCGACGCGGGCTACGTCTTCCGGGTGTCACTGCCGCGCATCCACGCGCTCCTCGACGACTACTTCGAGGTCGACCTCTGGCCGGTGGTGGAGGCCGCGGCGCACGAGAAGCGCGGGCCCCGCTTTCACCTCGTCATCGGCACGAAATCGAAGGTGTACGAGCACGACGACCGGGTGCGCGCGCACACGCTCGAGGCCGAGTCCGCGGGCCAGGTGACGGTGGACCTGCTGGACGCGGGGCACTGGGTGCACGTCGAAGACCCGCAGGGCGTGTCGGAGGTGCTGCTGCGCCGCCTGGGTGGGTGAGCGCTACGGGCGGGTGAGCTGCAGGGCGAGGCCGTCGTCGGCGTTCGTGCCCAGCACGCGGCCGTGGAGCATCAACCGGGAGCCCTTGCCGCTGATGCCCGTGAACGACGCGCCGGAGGGAAGTGGAGGATAGAGGTTCGCGCCTGAGTACTCCTTCCACCCTCCATCCTCGGAGTGCCACAGCGAGGGGACCCCCTCGATGTCCTGCTCGGCGAGGGCCCAGACGTCGCCGGGAACCTCGGCCCACACGTCTTTGAGCGCGACGAACACCACGCGCTTCCACCCCCGGCCGGGCACGAACTCGAGCAACCCGACCGTGGTCAGGGAGTTCCAGCCGTAGAGCCGGTCGCCAGCGCGACGCACTCCCTCGAATTCGAAGGCACCGGCGTCGACGATGGTGCCGTCGGTCTCGTAGAGGTGGCCCGCGTAGTAGTTGAGCAACCACGGGCCCCCGTCGAGCGGCGAGACGACGACCCCGTGCCAGTTCGTCACTTGCGGGTCTGGGAAGTTGTTGGGGATGCTCACGCGCTCGAAGCCGGCGTCGAGGGTCCAGTGGCACAGCTCCGTCACCTCGCGAACGAACCACGCATCGCCTTCGGGCCCGACGGTGGAGCCCAGCCAGGCGTTGCCCTGGGTCGAGGCGCCGTTGCAGGTCGTCGAGACCTGGTCGGGAGGACCCACGTGCACCACCTCGCTGCCGTAGGTGAAGTAGTCGCCGCTGGCCCCGGGCATCACGGCCGCGACGCCGCCCAGTGGGGTGCTGTCGACGACGAAGCGCCCCTGGTCCGTGAGTTGATCGCCGGTCAGGGTCGCGTACCAAGCGGTGTAGCCGGCGGCGAGGCCCAGCAGCACGGTGCCCTCCGGCCGGTCGAAGATGGCGCCGTTGACGCCGCTGGACTGGGTGAAGACGTGGACCTGGCCGAAGCACCCCAGGGTGCTGCAAAAGCCCGCATCGACGGTGCCTGCGTCGGGGGCGCCGGCATCACCCGGGCCGGCGTCGACCGCGCCCGCGTCGACCGTCCCGGCGTCGGTCTGGCCCGCGTCGGCCGGGGTGATCACGCCGCCATCATCGCGCGAGGGCAGGTTCTCCCCGTGCAGCCGGAACTCTTCGCCGAAGTTGATGCAGCCCGCGGCCAGCAGCGCCACGCCGAGAAAGAAAAAGCGCCTCACGGGATCACCCCCACCACGCCGAGGCTCGCGCCGTGCGAGTCCATGGCCACCACCGGCGCGACGTGCTCGCCGCCCAGGATCAACACCATCGCGGTGCCCACGAGGCCCGCCGCCGCGACACCCACGCCTACCCAGCCCACGGTCTGCTGCGTCGTGCCCTGGCTCGCCGCGAGCTGGGCGTCTTCACGGAACGTCGCGCCCTTGAGCGTGCTCAGCGAGGCCTGCGCCTGGGACAGGAAGAGCGCGCCCACCACCCCACCGCCCACGGCCACCGCCGCGGGAGCGACGGCCCACCACCGCGAGACGGGCCGCGGCGCGGAGGCCTCGGCCACCGGCGTCAACCCCAGGTGCATCGAATCCGAGAGCCCCTGGGCCAACACCGTGGCGGCGTGGTCGAGGAGCGCGGCGACGTTCTCCTTCGCCTGGCCGGAGAAGGCCGCCAGCGTGTGCCCATCCCGCGACGAGATGATGCGCACGGTGACGCTCCACTGGGCGTCGACCTTGCCGATGTCGCCCTGCACCAGCGCCCCGGCGCCGAGCGCGTCGGCGAGCTCCGCGATGCACGACTGCGCCCCGCACCCCATCAACTGCTTCTGGCGCTCGGCCCCCAGCAACAGCTGGATGTCCCGGGAGGTCGTCACCGCGAGGCCACGCCGCAGGAGCTCCTGGGCCAGCACCTCGCTGTGCAGCGCCGCTTCGTTCGTCGAGAGGTTCACCGCGTTCAGCCCCGGCATCGCGAGCGTGGGAGCGCTCACCGCGCCGAGCAGCAACAGGGACCAGAGGACCATTGGACGCGAAGGTAGCCGAGGACCGGGCGATTTAGAGGAGCGGATCGTGACGACCGCGGCTGCGCAGCACCTCTCGGGCCACCCAGGCGAGGAACGAGACAGCCAGCAGCCCCCACGCGAGCCACGGCACCGGGCCCCCGTAGAGCGTCGCCGCCACCAGCGCGGTGCACGCCGGCACCGCGAGCTGCCGCACGCCCTGCAGCTTGTCGTCACGCCGGCCCCGCTTCTCGCGCAGGAGCAGGTAGCCGAGCACCAGCACCGTCACCGAGGTCACCGGCCCGGCGACGATGCTCAGGGCCAGCTCCAGCGCCCCGACCCGCGGCCAGATGATCTCCAAGGCGACGTCGGTGAAGCTCACTCCGCTGCCCCCGGTGGGCGTCGCGGCGAGCAGCGAGCGCGCCTCTTCGGGGCTCAGCTTGAGCTCGACCTTCGGCTTCACGGTCGCCTCGACCTTCGCCGCGGGCGCCGCCTGCTTCGCCTCCTGGGGCGCCCCGCAATGCGGGCACGTCTTGGCCAGGTGGAACATCCACTTCCCGCAGGCCTTACACGCGACGCGCTCCGACTCGCTCATGGGCACGAGGTGTAACCCAGAAGGGGGCCTCCCCATGCCCGCGGACCCCGTGCTACGGCCCCACGCCGTGTCGCCCCCCGTCAACCTGAAGAACCACGACTTCGCCGGCTTCGTGGAAGCGCTCGCGCCCGGTGGGGCCAACCGGGTCGAGCAGCTCAAGCTCTTCGCCGCGGTCTTCAGCCACGGGGCGCAAGAAATGGCCGACCTCAAGGCCGCCCCCCAGGTGCGCGCCACCACCCGCGACTGGGTGCAGGAGAACGGCGCGTTGCCGAAGCTGCGCATCGTCGAGCGCCGCAAGGCCGACGACGGCTTCGTGAAATACCTCTTCGAGTCGCCGCTGGGCGGTCGCTTCGAGGCGGTGCGCATTCCCCTCTTCGACACCAAGTACGTGGTGTGCATCTCGAGCCAGGTGGGCTGCGCGCTGGCCTGCGACTTCTGCATGACGGGCAAGATGGGCTTTGAGCGCAACCTCGAGACCTGGGAGGTGGTGGACCAGGTGCTGCAGATTCGCGCCGAGGCCGAGCTCCCGGTGCGCGGCGTGGTCTTCATGGGCATGGGCGAGCCGCTGCTCAACTACGCCAACACCACCCGGGCGGCGCGCATCATGTGCCACCCCGCAGGCCTGGCCATCGGCGCCAAGAGCATCACCTTCAGCACCGCGGGCTGGGTGCCGGGGATCCGCAAGTACCGGGCAGATCAGATCCCCTACCGGCTGGCGTTCTCGGTGACCTCGGCGATTCCCGGCAAGCGCGCGCTGGTGCTGCCGGTGGAGAAGACCTGGTCGCTGCAGAGCCTGGTCACGGAGATCAAGGCCTACGCCGAGGAGACCCGCACCCGGGCCATGGTGGCCTACGTGATGATCAGCGGGTTCAACGTGGGCCTCGAGGACGCCGAGGCGCTGCGCGACGTGTTCGACGGGGTGCCGGTGATGATCGACCTCATCGACGTGACCGACCCGACGGGCAAGTACCTGCCGCCGACGCCGGAAGAGCTGGCCACGTTTCGCGACCACCTGCAGATCGTCAAGGCGCCCATCGCGCGGCGCTACTCCGGCGGCAAGGACATCGGCGCGGCCTGCGGGACGCTCGAGGCCTCGCAGCGCGGGGGCTTGCTGATGCCCGTGCCCGTCAGCGGCTGACCTTGAACTCGACGCGGCGGTTCTTCGCCCGGCCCTCTTCGGTGTCGTTGCTGGCGATGGGCTGATCAGAGCCGAAGCCCTTCGCGTCGAGCCGCGCGGGGTCGACGCCCTTGCCCTCGAGGTACTGCTTCACCGCCAGGGCCCGCGCCTCCGAGAGGGGCCGGTTGAAGTCGGGGTCGCCCGTGGGGTCGGTGTGTCCCTCGATGGTCAGCTTGGCGATGGAGCCGGTGGACTTCATGATGGCCGCCACGGCGTCGAGCAGGTCGAGCGAGCGCGGGTCGATGTCGGCCTTGCCGAGCGGGAAGGAGATGGTCTCGCGCACCACGATGGCGTCGGCCTCGAGGGTCACCAGGTCCGACACGTCACGCGGGGTGCCGAGCGTGCCCCGGGCCGAGACGCAGGCCGACGCGCACGCCAGGCACAGCACCCACGCCGCCTGCTTCGACAGGTTTGCGTTCACGCTCAGTGTGTTAGCAGCCCGGCGCATGACTGCACTCCTTCACGCTCACTCGGGCCTTCGTTTCCTGGTCCTCCTCTTCGGCGCGGTCAACGTCCTCGTGTTGGGACTCGGGCTCGCGCAGAAGAAGCCCTTCGGGAAGATCCACCGCATTCTCGGCGCGAGCTTCGCCGGGTCGCTGCACCTGCAGGTGCTGATCGGCCTGGCCATGGTGGCCATGGGCAACTTCTACCCGAAGCTCATCGGTCACCTCTCGATGATGATCCTCGCGGCCGTGGTGGCGCAGGCCACCGTGACCATCAACCGCAAGCGCCCCACCCCGGGCCTGCAGTTGCCGCTCATCGGCGTGCTCATCGCGCTGGTGTGCATCTTCGGGGGCGTGATGGCCATTGGCCGCGGGCTGTTCACGATGACGGTCGTGTCGTGACCCTGCCGCACGTCACCCTGCTCTACGGGGGGCTGCTCACCCTGCTCACCACCGCCCTGGGCATGAACGTCACGCGGGTGCGCCTGGTGCTCAAGGTGGGCGCCGAGCCTGGCCCGTTGCCCCGGCGGCTGTTCACCGCCATTCGCGCCCACGGCAACGCCGTCGAGTGGACGCCGCTGCTGGTGATCATGCTGCTGCTGGTCGAGCTCTCGGGGGGCGCGTCGTCGTGGCTGCACGTGGCCGGCGGCACGCTGTTCCTGGGCCGGGCGCTGCACGCGCTGGGGTTCCTCACCAAGGTGAAGACCACGGTGCCGGGCATCATGCTCACCTGGTGCGTGGGCCTGTGGCTGCCGGTCTGGGCGCTGCTGCTGCACTTCAAGTGAGCGTCAGTCGCTGGCGAAGTTGAAGAGGAAGCGCAGGCCCTCCACGGGCTCCACCACGTCCCCCGGCGCGAGACGGAACGGGTCGGCGTGCTCGTCGAACACCACCCACTGACCGTCGCTGCTCCGGTGGAGCGTGCAGGACACGGGCGGCGCCGCGCCCTTCCACGCCTCGAGGTGCGGCGCCCGGGCCTTGAGCGCCTGCCACGCGAGCTCCGCCTTGGGCCACGCACGGGGCTGGCTCACGAAGCCCAAAGACACCGAGCGGAGCGCCGGC
>CAIVGN010000238.1 GCA_903905455.1 uncultured Archangium sp. | reverse complement strand
CGCAGGAGGCGACGTGCGTGCCCCCGTCACTCATGTGCTGCTCCCACGCGAGGGTGAAGCGCCCCGCGGGGTTGGCCACGAGCGCCGGGTGCCGCTGCCCGCCGCGGCCCTCGAGCACCAGGAGGTTGGCCGTGTCGGCGAGGCCACCGTCGGGGAACATGCGGGTCCCGAAGAGCTCCGGCCGCCCACGGCGGCTGTCGACCCACACCACCAGGCCGAGGTCGACCGTGGGCAACCAGGCCACCGCGGCCTCCGACTCGTCGGACATCACCGCTTCGCGCGGCGAGGTCTCGTCGAGAGGAAAGGGCCCGGCCGTCACCAACGGGTCGAGGTGCAGGGGGAACGCGCCGGGCGCATCGACCAGGGCCTCGGGCACCACCAGCTCCAGGCCGCCTTCGACGTGGGCCACGGAGATGGGCAGCCGCGCCCCGCCGCGCACCACGAAGGCGTTCCCGTAGCGCACCTGCGCCGCGGCGCCCGGCCCGGCGAACACGTGGCCCTGCGCGTCGGCGTGATGCCACGGCCCCTCGACGTCGAGGCGTACCCGCAACGGCCCGTGCCCCGCCGGCGCCCGGCCCAGCACCAATGCGTGCTCCAGGCCTTCGCGCCCGTTGGTCCACGTCTCGACGACCTCGCAAGCCCGCTGCGTGGTGAGCACCTCGCCCTGCGCCGCGCGGCGCAGCGCCCCCGCGAGGCACGGCGCCCCGTCCCGCGCCACCGAGCGCACCGCCACGCGCAACACCTGGCCGCCCTCGAGCACCACCGTGCCGTCGGACTGGGAGACGATGCGCGCCCCGGCCCAGCCCGCGACCAGCGCGTCGCCCTCGGCGATGAAGGTGCGCTGCGCCTGCCTCACCACCTGGCCCACCGAGAAGTTCGGGCCTGCACCGAGGACCACCATCACCGCGAGCGAAGAGAGCACGGGCGTGATGCTACCTCTCCATGGGCTACGGTGCGGATCCGCATGCCCCGCGCGCTCGTGGTCCTCTTTTTCTGCGTCGCCGCTGCCTGCGGTCGCACCGAGCTGGTGCCGCCGGGCGTGGTGCGCGTCGAGACCTGCGGCGACGGCGTGCTCAACGTGGGCGAGTCCTGCGACGACGGCAACGTCGCCAACTTCGACGCGTGCCTCGACTCGTGCGACCTCGCGCGCTGCGGTGACGGCGTGGTGTGGCGCGGCCGCGAGCTGTGCGACCCCGGCACGGAGCCCGTGGACGCCGGCGCTTCCTGCACCGCCGACTGCACCGTGCCCACCTGCGGCGATGGCGTGCGCGAAGGCGTCGAGGTCTGCGACGACGGCAACCGCGACGACGGCGACGCCTGCTCCAACCGCTGCCTGCCGGCCCTCTGTGGGGACGGGCTGCTCCAGCGCGGCGTCGAGGCCTGCGACGACGGCAACACCCGCGACGACGACGCCTGCGTGGCGGGCTGCCGGCTGGCGCGGTGTGGAGACGGCTTCACCCAGGAAGGCGTGGAAGGCTGCGACGACGCCAACCCCGACGAGGGTGACGCCTGCCTGCACGACTGCACGCCCGCGCGCTGCGGCGACGGGCTGGTGCACCGAGGGTTCGAGGCCTGTGACGACGCCAACGCCGACGAGGGCGACGCCTGCCTGGCGAGCTGCGCCCAGGCCCGCTGCGGCGACGGCTTCGTGCAGCGCGGCGTCGAGGCCTGCGACGACGGCAACGCCGACGACGGTGACGCCTGCCTCGCCACGTGCCTCCCGGCGCGCTGCGGCGACGGCGCGGTGCAGCGCGGGGTCGAGGCCTGCGACGACGGCAACGGGGACGACCTCGACGGGTGCACCAACCACTGCACCCTGCCCGTCTGCGGCGACGGGGTGAAGGCGGGCGCGGAGGCCTGCGACCTGGGGCCACGCAACGGCGACACCCCGGCCTTCCGCATCACCCAGCCCTCGGGCACCAACATCGGCACCGACGCGCTGGTGCGCAGCGGCACGGTGCAGGCCTTCTACGACTACCGCAGCGCCAGCTCGCACACCGGCCTCGAGCAGGTCAGCGAGAGCCGCATCTACCTCTACGCCGACGCGCTCACCGGACGCCTCTCGCTGGTCACCACCCACGGCATCGACTTCCTCGGGGCGGGCTCGCCCTCGCAGCCCGCCTCGACCGTGGAGTTCGACCTCGCCGGCCTGCCCCCGGGCGTGGGCGTGGAGATCGCCGACGACGCCCCCGGCGAGTTCTTCCTCGGGCCCAACGGCACCGCCTTCGGGCGCTGGAGCTTCGACCGCAACAGCGACGGCGGCGCGCTGGGGCCGCTCCCCTTCCCCGGGAACTGGCGCATCACCGTCACTCCGCGCTTCATGGCCGGCATCACCACCTGGGGCTGGGTGCGCGACGATGGCCAGCGCATCGCCCTCGACATGAGCCAGCCCATCACCATCGAGGCGCTCGACACCGCCACCTCGTGCCGCACCGACTGCACCGTGCCCCGCTGCGGCGACGGGCGCTTCGACGCGGGCGAGGTGTGTGACGACGGCAACACCGTCGACGGCGACCGCTGCTCGGCCGATTGCCGACGGCTGCAGTGAATCGAACGCGCTAAGAGCGGGCCCATGCGCATTCCAAAGGCGGCCTGGGGGCTGGTCAAAGAGGTCGCGCGGCACCTGCTGCGTCGCCCGGTGGTGGGCCTCGTGGCGCTGGCAAGGGACCCCGCGGGGCGCGTCGTGCTCATCCGTCGCGGGGACAGCGGCGAGTGGGGCCTGCCCGGCGGCACCCTCGAGTGGGGCGAGACGCTGCGCGCGACGTTGCCCCGGGAGCTGCTCGAGGAGGCCGGGGTGGAGCTGCTGGAGGCCGGGCCGGTCATCGGCGTGTACTCGAACCCCGCGCGCGACCCGCGCTTTCACGCGGTGACCCTGGTGGTGACGGCGAAGGTCTCGGCGGCGGTGCGGCCCCCGATGAACCCGCTGGAGATCCTCGAGGTGCGCGCCTTCGAGGAGGCCGAGCTGCCCAGGACGTTGTCGCACGGCATGACCGACATGCTGGAGCGGGCGCTCGCCGGCACGCCCTACTGGGAATGAGTGGCGTCGCGGAGCTCGGCCGCGCCCACGAGCGTCCCCACGGCCACGAAGAGGCTGATCACCCAGCGCATGCACGGTTGCCGTGCAGGACCCGCGCCGCCGTGTGTATGGTTTCCACCTCATGGCCAACCGCGCACTGACCCTGCTCCCGTTGTGCTGGTCCCTCGTCGCGCTCGCCGCCGCTCCAGACGAGGCCTCGTGCAAGAAGGGCAACGCCGGCGCCTGTGCCCGCGCCGGCCGCGCTCGCATCGACGCCCAGGAGTACGCGGTGGCCCGGCCGCTGCTCGAGCGCGGGTGCCAGCACGGCAGCGCCGAGGCCTGTGATGACCTGGGGTGGATCTACGACGACGGCCTCGGCCTCGAGGTGGACAAGACGAAGGCGGCCCAGTTCTACGCCAAGGCCTGCGCGGGCAACTTCCTGCGCGGCTGCACCAACGAGGGCGTGATGCACTTGAAGGGCGAGGGCTTCGCCAAGGACTCCAGCAAGGCCGCCGAGCTCTTCCAGAAGGCCTGCGACGGCGGCGACCTGAGCGGCTGCCGGGACCTCGCGCTGCGCTACCTCCAGGGCGACGGCCGAGAGAAGGACGAGCTCAAGGCCCGGGGCATGTTCGAGAAGGGCTGCACCGCCGAGAACGCCGCCAGCTGCTACGACCTCGCGGTGATGCACTCCAACGGCGAGGGCATTCCCAAGAACAAGATCACCGCGAAGAAGTTCTTCAAGAAGGGCTGCGACCTGGGCCACGAGAAGTCGTGCGAGTTCGTGAAGTGACGCGCGCTGCGGCGCGGGGGCGTTAGCCTTGTCCATGGCCACCCCGGGCTCACTGCTGAGCAGTCTTGCCAGCACCTCGGTGTGCGCGGGCCTCACACCCGAGGAGGTCGAGTCCCTCTTCCTCATCGCCGAGGTCCGGAATTTTGCCCCGGGCACGCTGCTGTTCCGCGAGGGCTCACCGGCCGACGCGCTCTTCGTGCTGCTGGGCGGGGACGTCGAGATTTCCCAGGAAGGTGCCGTACTTGCGGAGGTGGGGCCCGGTGCGGTGCTCGGGGAGATGTCCCTGTTCCGCACGGTGGCCACGCGCTCGGCGACGGTGATGGCCATCTGCCCGGTGACGGCGGTGCGCATCTCGGGGCCGCAGTTCCGCAAGAAGCTCGCCGCGCGTGATCTCGCGGCCCTGACCGTGGTGCGCAACGTGGCGATGCAGATGGCGGATCGGGTGTCGGCCCTCAACGCGCGGGTGATGGGCAAGGGCAAGGGGCTGACCGTGGCGCGCAGCGCGCTGCGGCGGGTGGTGAGCGCGGGTTGATCAGCGGCCCGCCCTCGGGCGTGACCGTTCGCCCTTGACCCGCACCATCAGGCTAGCCTCGCGCGGGTGAGCCCCGGGCCGACGACGACCGCGCCGAAGCCGTGGAGCGCGCTGCCCCTGGTGCTGTGCGCCGCCCTCGGGGCCCACGCCGAGTCGCTCACCCTCACCCGGCTCCCCGACGCCACCACCGGCGCGGCCGCCTTCGTCGACTTCCCCAGCGCGCCCCTCACCTTCCCCGCGGGCACCCACGGGCTGCTGTTGATGCAGGGCGTGCTCACCTCGACGGCCACCACCGGCGTGGTCGAGCTCGAGCTCTTCGACCCCACGACCGGGTTCATCTATGCGCGCGCGGGAGCCGAGGCCACGGCCCTGGGCACGCGTCGCTCGTGGTGCTTCTTCGACTTCCTCGACCGGCCCGTGGCCACGCAGCTCCAGGGACGGCTGCGGCACACGCTGGGGGTGAGCTCCACCTCGGAGGCGCTCGACGTCGCGCTGCTCGCGCTGCCCCCGAGCGCCGGCGCCGCGGCCGGGCGCGCCGAGCCCGCGGCCTTCACCGTCGCTGGCGGGCGGGTGAGCGTGCTCGACGTGGCCTTGCCTTCGAGCGCGCGGCAGACGCTGCACCTCGCGGGCGTCGAGGTGCGCAAGCCGCCCACCGCGCTCAACGTCTTCGCCGAGAGCAACGACACGCTGCTGGGCCAGGCCCCGATGGCAAGACCCGCGGCGGACCCGCGCAACTTCCTGCACCTGTCCGACGCCTGGGCGCCGATGGTGAGCCTCGACCTCATCGCCGCGCCCTCGCCGCACGTCACCAGCGTGGTGGTGGGGCACAACCTCGACGGGAGCTACCAGTCGACCTCCATGGAGCCCGCGGAGTACGCGTCGGCGCGGGTGGTGACGTTCGATCTCCCGTCCGTCTCCGGCTCCTCCGCCTCGGGCGGGATGTTCTCCGTGGCGAGCCCGGGCACGTCGACCGTCGCGGCCTCGGTGTCGCTGGGGGGGACGCCGGGCCAGCCGGTGCTGGTGCTCTTCGGCGGCTCCAGCGAGACGACCGGGGTGGTGAGCCGGATGCGCTTCGAGGTCGAGCGCGTGCCGCGCTTCGAGACGGTGAACTTCGTGCCCGCGGGCGAGCGGCTGTCGAACGTCGGCTTCGCGCTCGTCGACCCGCCGGGGCCGTTCTTCTCGATGACCCTCAGCGCGGTGGGCGGGACGGACGAGGTGACCGTGTGGAACCCGGTGCTGATCACCCTGGGCCCCTTCGACGCGGGCGCGCTGGATGCGGGGTCGGACGGCGACGCGGGGCGCCCTGGAGACGCCGGGCTCGCGAGCGATGCCGGGGTGAGCGCGGATGCCGGAGCTCCCGACGCTGGGGGACCGGTCGATGCGGGCGAGTCCATCGAGCGCCCGAAGCCCCTCGCGCTGCAAGTGGGTTGCGGCTGCGCGGCGGGCGACGTGTCGTGGGCATGGTGGGTGCTGGCGATCCCGCTGGGCCGATGGGCGCGGCGCTCAGCGACCTCGCGGCGGTGAACGGCAGCAGGAAGGGTGGCGGTCGTTCATGGGTCGTCGGCCGTGCTCGTCGCGTCGGGGCCTCTCGAAGGTGCGGCGTCTCGATTCAGCAACACCGACGGACTCCGTGGGGGTTCCCACCACCACCGAGTCCGTCAGAGTGCGTGGCCCAGGACGAAGCCTGCACGGACCAGTCACCGGCACGCTCGGGCCGAGGGGCTGATCAACCCGGGCACGGCGCAGGGCCCCCACCCACCCCTCGCTCCCCAGGGCTTTGGCCTTCACCGCCCCGCGTGCAGCCGCGCCATCTTCTCCGGCGCCCGCACCCCGAGCCGCGCCGCCGCCTCCTTCGCCGAGGCCATCAACGCGCGCCCCTCGTCACCGCCCACCAACTCGGCCACCGCCAGCCGAGCGCTCACCGCGTGGAGCTTGAGCTCGGCGCCCTCGAACCCCGTCGCCGCCGCGCGAAACAGGGCGAGCGCCTGGAGTTCGTCCCCATCGAGGCGCGCCACGTCGGCCCGCAGGGTGATGGCCATGGGCGCCACCCACGGACGGCCCCGCTGCGCGAGCACCGCGGCGGCCCGCAGCGCGGCGCGGCGATCTCCACGCCACACCGCCGCGCGCCCCTGCATCCACGCGCGGGCCACGGCGATCCACTCCACGCGCACCATCATCGAGTGCTCGAGCGGCGGAAGCCCCGCCTCGAGCACCCGCTGCACGCCCTCGGCGTCGCCCTCGTACTGCGCGAGGTGGAAGCGGCACAGGAGGTCGAAGAAGTGCTGCACCGAGTAGCCCCGCGTCTCGAGCCCGGGCAACGCCGCGTCGGCCTCGGCCCGCGCGGCCGCGACGTCGTCCACCGCGAGCCACGCAAGGTTGATCACCCCCGTGCGCAGGTGCGCCTCCGCGTAGCGATCGCCCCGCTCGATGGCCTGTCGCAGCGCGCCAGGCACGCGGCGGCCCAGCTCAGCCAGCTCCCCGCCCTGCGCGAGGGAGGCGAAGGTGAACAGCTGGTTGGTGAAGAACTCCTTCACCGCGCCGGGACAGCGGTGCTCGAAGAGCTCGGCGGCGGCCTCGCAGTGGCGGCGCGCCTCGTCGAGGTGCCCGAGGTGGAAGAACGCGATGCCCGCGCCGCCCAGCGCGCAGCCCCGGGCATAGGGTGAGCCCAGCCGCTGGGTGAGCACCTCGGCGGCCGCGATGAGGGCGCGGGTCCTCGGCTCGGTGGCCCCGCCCCCGTTGCCGAGGAAGGCGGTCTCGAAGCCCAGGCACACGGCGACGCGCCCAGGCTCGCCGGCGTCGAGCGCCCGGAGCAACGCCTGGGACATCAGGTCCTGCGCGCGCAACGAGTCGACCGCGGCCAGCCCGATGGAGGTGGCCACCAACGCATCGATGCGCTCGAGCTCCGGGCGGCCCACCTCGGCCTCGGTGCGCTCGACGAAGCCCACCCCTGCCCGGCGAAAGCGCAGCCGCCCACGCGACCACGCCAGCGACGCCACCACCCCGCGCAGCGTCTGCGGCAGGCGCAGCCCGAGGGCCGAGAGGCTGGTGCGGGTCAACCCGAGGCCCCGCTCGATGTGCCCGTTGCGCAGGAGCTGGGCCCCGGCCCGGCGCTCGAGGTCGAGGCGCTCGGCGGCGTCGGCCCCGTCGCACGCGCCGAGGTAGCGCTCGGCCGCCTCGGCTCCCCGGCCGGCGAGGGCCAGCGCCTCGGCCTGGGCGACGCGCAGTCGTCGCGCGCCGGCCTGGTGCGGCGCCCAGCGCAGCGACTTCTCGTATTGCTGCGCGGCGTGGTGGAAGGCGAGGGAACGCAGCGCGCGCTCCGCGGACTGCAGCGCCCACGCGGCCGCGGGCTCGAGGCGGTCGGCGCCCGCGAGGTGATGCGCGAGCTGATCCGGGTCGGGCACCGGGGCGCGCAGCAGGGCGTCGGCGATGCGCGCGTGGTGCGTGGTGCGCTCGGAGGCAGAGAGGCCTGCGTCGACCACGTGGCGGATCTGATCGTGGTACGGCTCGAGCGTCGCGTGCGGGCCCGATTTGATCAGCCGCGAAGCGCGGAGCTGCGCGAGGGCCGCGCGGGGATCGGTGGGCGTGCCCTCGCCTTCACTCGAGGGCGCGGGTGCCCCGTTCGGCCCCTCACCCCTGCCTCTCTCCCCGCTGGCGCTGGGAGAGGGAAGGTCCCACAGCCCCGGCGGCAGCGGCGCCCCGAACAGGCAGATCACCCCCAGCAGGCGCCGCGCCTCTTCCGACAACCGCGCCACGCGGTGCTGCACCGCCGCGGACAGGTCGAGCTCCTGGCCGGTCGCGCGCGCCTCGCCGGCGAACTCGGCGAACTGCTGCAGCAGCAGCGGGTTCCCCTGGGCCTCGCGCACCACCCCCTCGAGCCCCTCGGCCCCGGTGGACAACGCCTGCGCCAGCCGCTGGGCGTCGGCCTCGCCCAGGGGCTGCAACGCCACGTCGACCGGCACCGCCCCGCCGCTGGGCAGGCGCAGGTGCCGCAGGGCCTCGAGCACCGGCGAGGCCACCTCGTCCCGGTAGGCGCCCACGAAGAGGAACGGCGCGGCGCTGCTCAACAACTCGAGGAGGAACGGCAGCGAGTCCGCGTCGGCCCAGTGCAGATCATCCACCACCACCACCAGCCGCGCGGTGCCCGCGACGAAGGCCAGCACCTCGCGCAGCGCCACCGCCGCCGCGCGCAGCCGCTGCTCCGCGGCCACCTCCACCACCTGCACCCCGTCGAAGGCCGGCACCTGGGCCAGCACCGGGAACAGCCGCGCCAGCAACGCCCCCTGCGCGACCAGCGGCGCAGGCAGGTCCTCGCGTTGGCTCGACACCCACCGCGCGAGCCCGTCGACCAGCGCGTCGATGGCCTTGCACGGCACCGTCTCGTGCTCGAAGCAGCGCGCCTGGAACACCACCGCGTCGGCCGCCTCGACCTGGGCCAGCGCCGCGCGCAGCAGCGCCGACTTGCCCAGGCCCGCCGCGCCCCTCACCCACACCGCCACCGGGCCCCGCTGCGAATCCTCGAAGGCCGCGCGCATCGCCGCGAGCGACGCCTCGCGCCCCACCAGCGGCACCTCGAAGCGCCGCGCGCGCTGGGGGAGCGACGACGGGTCGAGGGTCGCCGCCACCACGTCCGCGCCCGGGCGCAGGCCTGGGTCGCGAGAGAGCAGCGCCGCGCACAGTGCCTCGAGGCCCGTGTCGCCTTCGACCTTCGGCGCGTCGCCCCGCCGCTTCGCCACGAGCACCTCGCGCACCGTGCCCTCGAAGGGCCGCCGCCCGGTGAGCTGCTCGAAGAGCATCACCCCCAGCGCGTAGAGGTCGCTCTGGGGCGTGGCGTTGTCGCCCGCGGCCTGCTCGGGAGAGAGGTAGGCCGCGGTGCCCACGAAGCCCTCGTCGGCCGACTCCGGGCCGTCGAGCGCGAAGCCGAAGTCGAGCACCACCGCCCGGCCGGACGCCGTGAGCCGCACGTTGGAGGGCTTCAGGTCGCGGTGCAGCCGGCCCTCGCGGTGGAGGAACTCGAGACCCCGGGCCACCTGGGCCAGGGCCCGGCGCGCCTGGACCGGGTCGCGCACGAAGGGGAGGTCGACGCCGTCGAGCCACTCCATCACCAGGAACCACTGGTCACCCTCGCAGCTCAGCTCGTAGAGCCCCACGAGGTGCTCGTGGGCGAGGTCGGCGAGCGCGCGGAACTCGCGCTTGAACTGCCGCAGCGCATCCTTCCGGTCGTCGCGCAGGACCTTCAGCGCGACCACGCCGCCCTGGGCATCGCGCGCCTTGAACACGGTGCCGAAGGCGCCGCTGCCCAGCACCTCGAGCGGCGTGAAGCGCCTGCCGAGCGCCGCGGGCCAACCGACGGTCATGCGCTCGTCTTGTCGAGCCCGAAGGACGCCATGCGGCTCAGTAAGCTGGTGCGCGGCAACCCCAACTCGCGCGCCGCGCGAGACACCACGCCCCCGTTCCGTTCGAGCGCCGCTCGAATGGTGTCCTGCTCCAACAGTTCGAGCTCCTCGCGGCGGCGCTGCAGGTCGGCCCAGGCGGGCGCGCCCTCGGTGGAAGGCGCCGGCGGCGCCGGAGCCACCGGCGGCGAGGCGCGGCCGCCGAGGTCCACCGCGTCGACGTGCGCGGCGCCGAGGCAGTCGGCCTCCGGGTCGGCCTCGAGCGCCCGGTCGCGGGCCCGGCGCAGCACCACCTCGAGCTGGCGGAAGTTGCCCGGCCAGGTCCAGGTGTCGGCGGTGAGCAGGGCGCGCAGCGAGTCGTCGATGGCCCAGCGGCGGCCCGGCTCGATGCGCGAGAGGAAGTCGAGGGCCAGCGCGGGCAGCTCGGCGCGGCGCTCGCGCAGCGGCGGCAGGTGCAGGCGAAACCCGGCGATGCGGTAGTAGAGGTCCGCGCGCAGCCGGCCATCGGCCACCGCCGCGTCCAGGTCGCCGTTGGTGGCGCACACCAGGCGCACCCGGCTCTCCTTGGGCTCGGGCCGCTCCCAGCCCAGGGGCCGGTAGGTACCGAACTGGGTGAAGTCGAGCAGCAGCTGCTGCGCGTGCCGCGGGAGGTTCAGGATCTCGTCGAAGATCAACGTGCCGCGGTGGGCGAACTCCACGAGGCCCACCCGCTTGCCCAGGGCGCCCGAGAACGCGCCCTTCTCGTGGCCGAAGAGCTCGGAGCTGATGGTGTTGAGGTCATCGCTCCCGCCGAGCGTGGCGCGCACCACCGGGAGCCGCCCGGAGGCCTCGGCCAGGGCCCGGGCCAGCTCGGTCTTGCCGGTGCCCGACTCGCCGGTGATCAGCACCGGCTGATCCGACCGGAGGCAGGCGCGCACGTCGCGGCGCAGCGTCTCCAGCGACGGGCCGCGCAGCAACTGCTCCAGGGGCACGGCGCGGCTGGCGCCCACGCTGCGCACGCGCTCGACACGCAGCTCCTCGCGGGCCTTCTGCAGCCGCTGGCCCTGGCCCAGCAGCGCCGAGAGCAGCGCGGCGGCGGCGGAGACGAACTCGGCGAGGCGCGGCGAGGCAAGGTGGGTGCGCTCGCGGAAGTCGACGTAGAGCACCCCGCGGCTGATGGCGTCGTCACCGCCGGCCTGGAGCGCGCGCGCCTCGAGCGGGGCGGCGAAGGCCGCGAGAATGCCGAAGGCCTGCGCGCTCTGCGTCGAGGACAGCGCGTCGAGCGCCGAGAACGACACGCAGCGCCCGGTCTGTTCGGCCTCGCGCACCAGGGTGCGGGTCAGTTGCTCGCGCTCGCGGGCGCTCAACGCCCGGCCGGCGGCGCGCCCGTTGATGGGCACCGAGGTTCCGTCGGGCCAGGTGACCAGCAACATCGCCCGGTCCGCGCCCACCACGTCGGCCAGCGCGTCGAGGAAGTCGTCGGCCGAGCCGTCGCGCCCATCCGTGGGGCCGAGGCGCGCCAGCAGCCGCTGCCAGCCCAGCCACAGGCTTCGATCGTCAAGCTCGGCCTCGGCCGACAACTCGCGCATGAGGGGTCACAGCATACGCGGATCAGCGGGACGCCGACGCGGAAGTCCGCTGACGCGATGACGTCATCGCGTCGGGGTGACGCCTGTCACCGAGCAGCAAGACCCCGCAGTTGCTGGGAGAGCTCCGCGGGGTGAGGCGGCCTCGGGCTTGCTCAGGGGTGGGCCACCGTCGCAGGCCGACGGCACCCACACTCCTGGAAAGGAACCGCATGAACCGAGTCATCCGTTCGTTGTCGCTGCTGGCGTGCATCGTGGCGACGCAGGCCATCGCCCAGGACGCGCCCCCCGACGAGCGTGGACTCGCGAAGATCCAACGCTTCATGGAGATCTGTCTGACCACCCCCGACATGGAGGCCGCCGGCCGGCTGCTGATCGCGGAGAAGGTGGTGCACGTCAGCAAGCGCGACAAGAACAACCCGGTGAAGCTGAACCCCGACTCGATGCGCTTCGCCTTCAAGAAGGCCCACGGCAACGTCGCGATGTACCAGACGGCCGCCGCGCGGGTGCAGTTGACCGGCACGTCCGCCGTCGGCTTCGGGCCCACGGCGCAGAAGGGCAAGCTCTACAAGTACTTCATGATGAAGAAGGACGGCGTCGACGGCATGCCCGCGCCCATCCAGGTCTTCTACCCGGAGATTGGGGAAGACCCGGTGGTCTACGACTTCGGCAGCTTCTGATCAGCTCCGCGCGTCGGGGCTCGATGGGGGGGAGCTCCGACGCGCGGTGGTGAACGGCGGCCGGAAGGGTGGTGGTGATTCGAGGGTCGTCGGCCGTGCGCACCGCGTGCGAGACCCCCGAACGCGCGACGTCTCGCTTCATCAGCACTGACGGACTCCGTGGGGGTGCCCACCACCACCGAGTCCGTCAGAGTGCGCCCACCGAGCCGAAGCCTGCACAACCCAGTCACCGGAGCGCTCGGGCCGAGGGGCTGATCAACGCGGGCACGGCGCAAGGCCCCCGCACCGCCCTCCATTCCCCCGGGCTTTTCGCCCCCGTGTCTCGCAGAATGCATGGAATTCCGGCTATTTACCGATTCCATGATCGCTTTCGACACGACCCCGACACACAGCGGCACCTTGCGATCCACCCTCCGCCTGCTGCTGGGAAGCCTCGCCCTCCTCACCACCGCCTGTGGAGCCCCCGCGGGCACCTGCGACAGCGGCACCTGCGCCGACGGAGGTGTCCTCATCAACGAGCTGGCGGGTGCGGGCGGGGACTTCGTCGAGCTCTTCAACGCCAGCGACACCGAGGCCGACCTCTCGGGCTACGGGCTGACGGACTTCGACGCCGACGCCGGGGTTCGGTACGCGACCTCGCTGCGCTTCGCCTCGGGCACCACCATCGCGCCGCGCGGCTACTACACCATCTCGCTCGAGGTGAACTGCCCGGCCACCGTGACCCCCTGCGTGCGCGGCGAGTTCGGCATCGGCCAGGGCTCCGGCGACACGCTCACGCTGCTCGACGCACAGAACAACACCGTGGCCCAGCAGGTCTACCCGGCCAACGCCGCCCCCTCGGGCTCGTCCTGGGCCCGCGTCTCCGACGGCGCCCCCGACTTCGAAGCGCAGCGCCGTTCCCCGGGAGCGGCCAATGCGCCGTGAAGCGACGCTGGTCCTCGCCGCGTTGATCAGCGCCTGCGGTGCAGCGAGCCCCACCACCGACGCGGGCCCCGACGCCGGGGTGAGCGCCCTCTCCGACGCCGGCACGCTGGGCGACGCGGGCACCCTGGTGGGCACCTTTCAGCTGCTGCACCTGGTGACCTTGCCGGTGGGCAGCGCCTCGCTGGTGGGCAAGGTCTACGACGGCCCGTCGCCGCAGAGCCTGGTGTGGGAGGTCGACACGAAGGACGGCGACTGCGAGCTGCAGACCCCGCGCGTGCCCTTCTGCGCCACCCCCTGCGGCGGGAGCGCGGTGTGCGTGGAGAACGACACCTGCCAGGCCTACGCGGCCTCGAAGCCGGTGGGCACGGTGCACGTCAGCGGCGTGCTCACCACCCCGGTCAGCACCTTCGACATGTCGCCCATCGTCAACGGCTACCAGCCGCCGGCCTCGGTGACGCTCGCGGTGCCGCCCTTCGCCGACGCGGCCCCGGTCACGCTGGTCGCCGACGGCAGCGCGTCGGTCATCCCCTTCACCCTCACCTCGTCGGGCGTGGCGCCCTTCGCGCTGACCAGCACCGGCCTCACGTTGATCAGCGGCAGCCCGCTGGAGCTCACCTGGGCCCCGGGCAGCACCAGCACCGCGGCGCGCATCAAGGTGAAGCTCGACATCAGCCACCACGGCGGCACGCGCGGGCAGGTGCTGTGCGACACGGACGACGACGGCGCGCTGAGCCTCTCGGGCGCCCTGGTGACGAAGCTGATCAACCTCGGTGTCGCCGGCTTCCCCACCATCGTGGTGCGCCGCCAGAAGGTCGGCTCGACGCTGGTGGCCGCGGGCCGGGTGGAGCTCCTCGTCGGCTCGGAGCTCGAGCAGGCGGTGGGCATTCCCGGCCTCACCTCGTGCACCGCGGACACCGACTGCACCCCGCCGCAGACCTGCCAGACCGACCTCCGCTGCCAGTGAAAGACCCCACCATGAAAAACCTCCACGCGCTGATCAGCAGTCTCCTCGTGTGCCTCGTTTCCGCCTGCGGCCTCACCCCGGTGGCCGAGGGTGAGGGCGACGGCGGCGTCACGGCCACGGGCGGGAGCACCGGGACGGGTGGAGGCAGCGCGGCGACCGGCGGCGGCGGAGGCACGCTCACCGAGGACGGCGGCCTCGCCAGCCCCGACGCGGGCACCCTCGAGCACTTCAGCTTCTTCGTCACCAGCCTGAGCGCGCTGCGGGTGCTGTCCGGCAGCCAGATGGGCTTCGGCGGGGACCTCCGCTACGGCGAGACGGGCCCGGGCGCGGGGTTGCGCGGGGCCGACAAGCTCTGCGCGGCCATCGCCGAGCGCAGCATGCCGGGCGCCAGCGCCAAGCAGTGGCGCGCGTACCTCTCGGCCATCGACGACGGCGCGGGGCACCCGGTCAACGCCATCGACCGCATCGGCAACGGGCCCTGGTACGACCGCCTCGGGCGCACCTTCGCGCTGGCGAAGTCAGACCTGCTGGCCGACCGCCCGCTGACGGCCGACGTGGCCATCAAGAACGACTTCCCCAACGAAGACGGCGTGCCCAACCACCGCCCCGACCCCACCCAGGCGCAGGTGGACAACCACGACACGCTCACCGGCAGCAACGCGCAGGGCACGCTCTACAGCAACACCGCCACCTGCAACTCGTGGACGGGGAACACCGGCACCGAGGGCAAGCCGCGCGTGGGGCACTCGTGGCCGCGCAGTGGTGGCACCATGCCCGGCGGCGTCAACCCCGCGAACTGGAGCTCCTCGCTCGACGAGTCGGGCTGCGCGCCCGGGGTGAACCTCATCGAGCAGGGTCCGCCGATGCCCAGCTCGAACACCGTGGGCTCCGGTGGCGGCTACGGCGGCTTCTACTGCTTCGCCCTGGTGCCCTGAGCCATGCGCCGCGCCCTCGCCCTGCTGAGCCTCGCCTTGAGCGCCTGCCCCGCGCCGAGCGCCGCCCCTGACGCGGGCCGCGCGTGGAGCTGCACCCGCGACGCGGCCGACGCCGCCACGCCCGAGTCCTTGAAGGAGCTGGGCTGCTTCACCGACTTCACGGCCCTGGCCTCCATCCCCATCGACGCGAACATCCCCGGCGCGCGCTCGACGAAGGTGGTGCTCGACCTGGCCGACAGCAACGCGCTCTATTTCCAGGACAGCCTGAAGTACCAGGTGCACTACGCCTTCGTGTCCACGCACCTCTCGGGGGGCGCGCTGCCGGTGGTGCCGTCGCTGTCGTCGTTCAACACCACCGAGTACTTCTCTCCGGAGCGGCGCTTCCTGCTCGCGGCGGTCAGCTACTACGAGGGCCCGCAGGTCTTCGCGCTGGAGTTCTCGCCCTACGACACCGCGTCGGCGGCAATGATGCAGACGCTCTTCCAGGCGGTGCAGGCGCATGCGTACTTCGGCGCGCAGCTGGTCTTCCACCCCACCTCCGACGCGCTGGCGCTCGAGAGCAAGAAGCTGCTGGCGTCGGTGCCGATCATGACCACCGAGCAGCTCTACGCGGGCATCGACTACCAGCCGCTGACCCTGGCCACGGGCGTGGGGCGCCTGCGCTTCACCACCGCCGCCCAGACCGAGCTCACCCCTCCGTCGAGCCAGGACCTGCTGGTGCTCGACCAGGCGCCCAACGACATCTCGGTGGTGCAGGGGTTGATCACCCAGACCTTCCAGACGCCGCTCTCGCACATCAACGTGCTCTCGGCGAACCGCGGCACGCCGAACATGGGGCTGAAGAACGCGCAGGCCAACGAGGTGCTGCGCGCGCTCGAGGGCAAGCTGGTGAAGCTGACCGTGGGGGCGCTCTCGTGGTCGGTGAGCGAGGTGACCACCGCCGAGGCCGAGGCCTTCTGGACGGCGCACCAGCCCGAGGCGGTGACCCTGCCGCCGCTCAACCTCGACGTCACGGGCCTGGTGGACGTGCAGGACTGCACGCCCGACTCCACCGACGGGGGCACGCTGCGCGACGCCATCAAGGAGTCGGTGCGCGCGTTCGGCGGCAAGGCGGCGCAGTACTCGGTGTTGAAGCGCATGCCCGAGGTGCCGGTGAAGCCCGCCTTCGTGGTGCCGGTGCACTATTACGACGCCTTCATGCGCGACAACGGGCTCTACGCACTGGTCACCGCGTACCTCGCCGACCCGGGCTTCCGTACCGACTCGGCGGTGCGCGTGGCGAAGCTCGACGAGCTGCACGCGGCGATCATGGCCGGCGCCGTGTCGCAGGAACTGCAGGACCTGATCATCGCCAAGTCGACGACGGCCGACTACGCGGGGGCCAAGCTGCGCTTCCGCACCAGCACCAACTCCGAGGACCTCGACGGCTTCCCCTGCGCGGGCTGCTACGTGTCGCACAGCGCCGACCCCACGAACCTCGTCGACCTGCTCGACGCGCTGCGCGAGACCTGGTCGAGTGCGTGGAGCTTCCGCACCTTCGAGGAGCGCACCTTCTACGGCATCGACCACTTCTCGGTGGGCATGGCGCTGCTGGTGCACCACAACTTCCCCGACGAGGAGGCCAACGGGGTGGCGGTGACGGCGAACCCCTACGACGCCTCGGGCCTCGACCCGGCGTTCTACGTCAACGTGCAGTACGGGGGCACGGCCGAGGTGGTGGCGCCGCCGCCGGGGGTGAAGAGCGACGAGTTCCTCTACTACTTCTCGCAGCCCAACCAGCCCATCACCTACCTCACGCACAGCAACCTCATCGCCCCGGGGACGACGGTGCTCACCACCACGCAGACGTACACCCTGGGCCGGGCGCTCGACGCCATCCACAAGCGCTTCTCGGCGGCCTACGGGCCGGGCGTGGGCAACCTCGGCTGGTACGCGATGGACGTGGAGTTCAAGTTCGACGACGAGGCGAACCCGGGCCAGCCGCCGGCGCTCTACGTGAAGCAGGCGCGCCCCTACCCGGGCCGGGGACAGTAGGGCCATGGCGCGCGAGGCCACCGTCACCGAGCACTTCGAGCGCTTCGAGTTCAAGTACTGGGCGCCGCTGCCACGGGTCGACGCGGCGCTGCGGTTGCTCGGCGGGTCCATGGTGGAAGACGAGAACGCGAAGAAGCTGGGCGCCTCGCAGGTGAACACCTCGCTGTACTTCGACTCGCCGCGCTTCACCTTCCTCGAGCAGCACCTCTGCGGCTCGCCCGACCGGATCAAGCTGCGGGTGCGGTATTACGGCGAGCAACCCCGGGGCGACTGCTTCTTCGAGATCAAGCGCCGGCAGAACGCGGTGGTGATGAAGCGCCGCGCGGTGTTGACCCTCGAGCAGAGCCAGGTGCTGGTGCACGACATCTCGCGGCCGCTGCCGGTGCACAACGAGGCGCTCGAGGCCTTCCAGTACCTCGCGCTGCGGACCCAGGCCCAGCCGTGGTTGTTGGTGCGCGCGCGGCGCCAGGCGTTCCGCACCCTCGAGCCGGGCATCGACGTGCGGCTCACGGTGGACAGCGACGTGGCGTGGCAGCCCACGCGGCCCCCGGCGTTGCTCGAGCCACGGCAAGGCCTATGGCGCCCCATCACCGGCGGTGACGACGCCCACCCGCGAGCCCTGGTGGAGGTGAAGTTCCACGACGCGCGGCCCTGGTGGCTGGGCCAACTGACGCAGCTGCTGAGCCCCTGGCGCGTGTCCTTCTCGAAGTACGTCGCCGCCGCGCTCCAGGCACGCCGGGACCCCTTTTTCGTCACCGACGCCGCATGAAACGCGCGACCCTGTCCCCCCTTCCTCTCCCGAGGCGAGCCCCATGAACCCAGGCGACTTCGACCTCATCACCGCCGCGTCCAGCCTCGCGCTGGCGCTGGGCCTGTGCTTCGCGCTCTCGGCGCTCTACACGGCGACCTACCAGGGCGTCTCCTACCTCAAGGGCTTCGCGCAGATGCTGGCGCTCGGCGGCCTGGCGAGCGCGTCGGTGATGCTCTGCGTGGGCGACAGCATCGCGCGCGGCATCGGCATCTTCGGCGCGGTGAACCTGGTGCAGATGCGCAGCACCATCAAGGACACGCGCGACCTGATGTTCGCCTTCATGTCCCTGGCCATCGGCGTGGCCTGCGGCGTCGGCGCGTGGATGATTGCCCTGTTGTCCTTCGGCCTCTTCGTGGTGGCCATCCTCTTCCAGAGCTTCAGCGACTTCGGCGCGCGGCGCGGGTTGTCCGCGGTGCTGCGGGTCAAGGTGAGCCCGGCGGCGTTGACCACGTTGCCCGCGGTGCTGGCCAAGCACACCACGCGCGCGCTGCTCTCGAGCTCGCGGAGCCTGGGCACCGAGGGGGCCGAGCAGACCTGGCAGCTGCGGCTCTCGGGGACGCCGGCCCAGGCGGCGCTGCTCGCCGAGCTCCCCCTGGCAGGCGCGGCCGAGGCCTCGCTGCTGCTGCAAGACGACTCGCTGGAGGTCTGAGGCGCGAATGAAGAACCAGCGCGACATCCTCTTGAAGCTCGCCTTCGGCCTGCTGCTGCTCAGCGGCGGCCTGTTCCTCCTGCAGGACCGGGGCGGGCTGACCGGCAACTCCATTCCCGCCTACGCCGAGAGCGTGGAGCACGCGGTGGCCCCGGTGGTCACCGGGCGCATCCTGAGCGTCGAGGTCAAGCTCGGCGACGTGGTGAAGGCGGGCCAGGCGCTGGTGACGCTCGACGACCGGGCCATCCGCCTCGAGCGCGAGCGCATGCAGAGCGAGCTGGCCCAGCTGCAGGCCGACCTCGCGGCGCAGTCGTCGATTCACAAGAGCGTGCTGCTCGAGGGCGTGCTGCGCAGCTCGTCGGCCCTGGCGGACGAGAGCGCGGCGCGGTCGGAGGCCGACAGCCTGAAGGTCGAGCTGGAGCGCGTGGAGAAGCTGCGCGCCGAGAAGCTGGTGGACGTGGCCACCGAGACCGAGGTGCGCCGCAACTACCTCGCGGCGGCGGCCCGGGTGCAGGTCTTCGAGCGGCGGAGGCAGCAGCTGCCCGAGCTCTACGCGAACCGCGGCGCCTCGGGCCTCAACGCGCAGACCGACGCCCGGGTGCAGCCCTACCGCGAGGCCCTCAAGTCGAAGGCCGCGGCGCTCGCGGAGCTGGAGTACCAGCTCGAGCAGTACGTGCTGCGCGCGCCGGTGGACGGCACGGTGTCCTTGCTGGTGCACCCGGTGGGCGACGTGGTGTCGCCGGGCCTCGAGGTGCTGCGCGTGGTGCGCGGGCGGCCGGGGCACCTGGTGGCCACGGTGCCCGAGGACAAGGCGCGCACGCTGACGCCGGGGCTGGTGTTGACGGTGCGGGCCTCGCGCGGGCTGTGGAGCGAGAAGCGCAAGGGCACGGTGGTGGAGGTGGGCCCGTCGGTGGAGCAGTTGCCGCTGCGCAGCTGGCTGTCTCCGCAGTGGCCGCGCTGGGGTCGCCGCGCGGTCATCGAGGTCGAAGGCGAGTCTCACTTCCAGGCCGGGGAGCGGATGTATGTGCAGTTCTAGCTTCGTGCTGGTGGTGTTGCTGGCCGGCAGCGGCCCCACGCTGACGCTCGACGAGGCGCTGAAGCGGGCGCTGGAAGGCAACGCCGAGCTCAAGGTGACGCGGGCCGAGCTGCAGGTAGCCCAGGCCGAGGTGCCGCTGGCACACGCGTGGGAGATGCCGAAGCTGCGGGTGCAGTTCAACGACGTGCAGAACGTGCCCACGGGCGTCTTCAGTTGGTACGCGGGCCTGAGCTGGCGGCCGCCCAACCCGTGGGAATGGGAGCACGGCGGCGCGAGCGCGGAGGCGAAGCTGCAGCAGGCGCGCTTCGAGCTGGCGGCGCGGAGCTGGCGGGTGGTGAAGGAGCTGCGGCAGGCCTGGCTCGACCTCTCGGGCGCGGCGATGCACGAGAAGCTGGCGCAGGACACCGTCGGGGTCCGGCTCCAGTTGTTGGGGGTGCTGCAGCGCCGCCTCGCGCAGGGCAACGGCACGCAGGTGGAATTGAACCTCGCGCAGCTCGGCGAGACGGACGCGCGGCAGGAGTTGATGCGCTGGCAGAGCGCGGGCCTCAAGGCGACGCAGTCGGTGGCGTACGTGGTGGGCCAGCCGGTGACGCCCGTGCCCGCGGCGTTGTCGGACACGCCGCCCCCCTTGCCCGAGCTCGCGGCGCTCGAGGAGCGGCTGGAGAAGCACCCGGTGCTCGAGGCGCTGCGCGCGAAGCTGGGGGCCTCGAAGGAGCAGGAGAAGAACCTCGCGGCGAAGCGGCTGCCGTGGCCCGAGGTGCAGACCCGGTTTCGGCAGCGCACCGAGACGCCGACGAGCAATGACTGGCAGCTGGGGTTGACGGTGCCGCTGGGCATCACGCCGGCGCCGCAGCTCGACGTGGCCCGGGCGGTGTCGGCGCGCAACCAGGCGCAGCTCGACGCAGAAAAGGCGCAGATGGCTTCGGAGCTGAAGATCCTCCTCGCGCGGGCGGAGGGACTGCGGGAGCGGTGGTTGTCGTTCGAGGAGGGGTACCGGGCGACGTTGACCAGTCACCGGGCGTTGCAGGCGCGGGTGTTGGCGGAGGGGTCGCTGGACCCGACGTTGTTGCTGGCGGCGGATCGCCAGGCCATCGACCTCGAGCACAAGCGGCTCGAGGTGCAGCTCGACCTGGCGCGGACGCTCGTCGAGCTCGACTTCACGGCGGGTCCGTAACCCATGCGCCACCTCGCCCTGCTGCGCGGCCTCAACGTCGGCGCCAACAACCGCATCAAGATGCCGGCGCTGATCAGCGTCTTCGAAGCGTGCGGCTGCACCAACGTGACGACGTACATCCAGTCAGGCAACGTGCTGTTCGACGCGCCCGCCAGGATCCTCCCGAAGCTCGCGGCGTTGATCAGCGACACCCTGCAGGCCGACTTCGAGATCACCTCCCCGGTCATCCTCCGCACCGCCGCCGAGCTCGTCGCGGTGACGAAGCACAACCCGTTCCTGAAGCGCGGCGCCGCGAGCGACACGCTGCACGTGGGCTTCCTCGCCGCCGCACCGGGCGCGGACGCCGTCGCGGACCTCGACCCGAACCGGTCACCGGGCGACGCGTTCGAGGTGTCCGGCCGCGACCTCTACCTGCACCTCCCGAACGGGGTGGCGCGCACCAAGCTGACCAACGCCTGGTTCGACACGAAGCTGAAGACGGTGTGCACGGTGCGCAACTGGAACACGGTGCTGGAGCTGTCGAAGCTCGTGGGCTGATTCGCCGCGCACCATCTGCACGCACGTACGGACCCAACTCCGCAGAATGCGCTGGTGGCTCGGGTGATGCTTCCTGAGGCGGTCCCATGAAAGCCAGCCGTGTGATGACGAAGACCGTGCACTGCATTGCGCCCGCGACGCCGTTGAAGGCGGCCTGGGAGGCGATGGAGCGACACCGGGTGCGGCACCTCCCGGTGACGTGGGATGAGAAGGTGGTGGGCATTCTCTCGGACCGGGATCTGCTGCTGCGCGGCACCATCGGGTCGCAGGGCGGGATGGTGTTCCCGGAGCTGACCGTGGTGGACGCGATGACCCCGCGGCCCATCACGGCGTTCCCCAACGCGGCCGTCTCGAAGCTGGCGCGGTTGATGGTGGAGCACCGCATCGACTCGGTGCCCATCGTCGGTCCCGACGACGTGCTGGTGGGCATGGTGACGTCGACGGACCTGCTCGAGCTGTTGATGGACCCGGACCAGGTCTCGGACGTGTTGCCGTTCAGCTTCGCGCTGCGGACGAGCGACGAGACTCGGGCGGCGTGACCCCCCGCGCGGTCCCACGGCCGTCGATGCTGCGTTGCCGCTGCGCGTTTCGGGTGAGACTGTCGCCCCATGACGCCCGCCCCTGAGCGCGACCTGGTCATCATCGGCGCCGGGCTGCTGGGCAGCGCGCTCTCGGCCGAGGCGCTCCGCCAGGGACTCACCACCTGCTGCGTGGGCCCCGATGAGCCCTCGCGCTCCCTCGCCGCGGGATCCCTCTTCCGCCTCAACACCTGGTCCAAGCCGGGCCGCTCGAGCTCCGTGCCGACGGTCGAGACGGATCAACACCCCACCCTCTCGCGCGAGCTCAAGGCCCGCGACCCGAGCCGCTTCCCCGTGGCTTCGGCCCTGGGCGACGTGAGCCGTGAGCTGCTGCACCGCTGCGGCGTGGAGCGAGCGCCCGGTCTCGTCCGCCGCGTCGACGCCACCGCCACCGGCGTCCGGGTCCACGTCGGTCGCCGCGTGCTCCGCGCCCGCGCCGCGTTGATCTGCCTCGGCTGGGGCCCCCTGCGCGTGGAGCTCGAGCGCCCGGCCGCCACCAAGCTGGTGCGCGCCCACGCCCTCGACTTCACCCATGCGCTGCACGCCCTCGTGGACGACACCCTCCGCACCCCCACCATCGCGGTGGTCGGCGCCGGCCCCAGCGCGTTGTCCTTCCTCGAGGCCTGCGTGGGCGTCGGCCCCAGCCCACACGTGCAACTCGACGCGCACCAGCACGTGCTCTGGCTCAGCGGAACGCACGCGCCGCCCGACCCCCGCACCGGCGTGGGCCGCATGTTCCAGGCACGCTACGCCCCGCTCTTCCGCCAGTTGGAGAAGGACGCCCGCGTCACCCGCGTCCCCCACCGCGTCACCGACGCCCGCCGCAGCAAGGGCCGCTGGTCCCTCACCACCAGCGACGGCGTGCAGCAGCAGGTCGACGACCTCGTGTGGTGTGGAGGCTTCTTGCCGCCGCTCGGACTCCTCGGGCCGAAGCACGTGCCGCTCGTGCAGCGCGGCGTCCACCTCGCGCTGCAGCGCACCCATCGCCCCGTGTTCCAGGTGGGCCCGGCCCTCGACCAGCTCGGCCTCGCCGACTGGGACACCGGACCGTTCTGCGAGTGGTTCGAAAAGGGGAAACGCCTGCTCACCACCCTGAAGAGGGCCCGATGACCGACCGCTACGATCCCCTCACCGGCGAGCGCCTGCTCGAAACCGTTCGCCGCGCCCTGGCCCACATTCCCTTCTACGCGAACTACCCCGCCCCCTCGGGCGACGCGTGGTTCGAGGCGCTCCCGGTGCTGCGCCGCGAAGACCTCACCGGCGTCGCGCCCACGCGCTGGCTGCACCCCGACCTGGACCTCGCCGCCGAGCTGGCCCGGGGCACGCTGCGCCCGCTCACCACCAGCGGCTCCACCGACGAGCCCTTGAAGGTCTACGCCGACACGGCGCTCTCGCTGCCCCCCAACGTGTGGTCGATGCACGGGCTGCCCGACGATGCGAAGCTGGTGAACCTCACCGCGCCGGTGTGCCTGGGCAGCAGCTGCCCCGGCGACGTCGCGCCCCACGGCGCCCGCGGGCTGCTGCTCACCTTCCGCGCCGGCCTCTTCACCGCGAGCGACGTGTCGATTGCCCGCGCGGTCACCGCGTGGAACGCCTTCGCCCCGCGCATCGCCTTCGTGAACCCCGCGTGGCTGCACTGGCTCCACCGCCGCGCCCGGGGCCTCGGCCTCACCATGCGCCCGCCCGAGCTGCTGTGCCTCACCTACCAGTACCCCTCGGTCTGCCAACGCCGCGCCCTGAAGGCCGCCTTCCCCGTGCCCCAGGTCGAGTTCTACGGAGCCTCGGAGTTCGGCGGCACCGACCTCGCCATCGGCTGCGACCAGGGCCACCTGCACCTCGTGGAGTACCAGGCCTACGTCGAGGCGTTGCCCTCGGAGCACGCGGGCCACGACGAGCTGGTCTTCACCACCCCCGTCAGCCGCGCCATGCCGCTGGTCCGCTACACCCCCGGAGACCTGGGCCGCGTGACCCGCGTGGAGGAAGACGCCTGCGCCCTGTGGGACGTGCCCGTGGTCGAGCTCCATGGGCGGCTGCGCGAGGTGATGCACAGCACCACCCAGGTGGTCACCACCCGCGCCTTCGACGACGCCGTGGGCGCGGTGCCCGGCCTCGAGTTCTACGGGGCCCGCAGCCGCCAGGGTGCCCTCACCATGCAGGTCATCGTCGCGCCCGGCCAGGACGCCGCCGTCACCAGCGCGCTGCAGGCCTGCGCGAAGGCCCTGGGCTTCTCCTCGCTCGCGGTGCAGGTCGTCGAGCAGCTCGAGCTGGGCGCCTCGGGCAAGCTCCAGCTCACGGGGGAAGACGAGCGCCACGCGCTGGAGACGCGCTGAAACCGTTGGAGCCGTCCCGGGGGTTCGTGTTTCATGCCCCCGTGAACCTCGGCCCCTACGACGAGCTGATCCTCGCCTCGACCTCCAGCGCCCGGCGCGCGCTGATGCAGGGTCTCGGGCTGCCCTTTCGCATCGTCGCCCCCGAGGTCGACGAGGTGGTGCCCCCGGGTACCCCGCCGCAGCACGCCGTGGCCCTGCTCGCCGAGCGCAAGGCCCGGGCGGTGTACGCGCGTTTTCCCCGGGCGTTGATCATCGGGTCTGATCAGCTGGTCTCGTTCATCGGCCAGTCGCTGGGCAAGCCGCCCGACGTGGCCGCCGCCCGCGCCCAGCTCGGCTCGCTACGCGGCAAGACCCACGACATCTTCACCGGGGTCACCGTCGTCGGCCCGGGCTTCGTGGAGACCGAGGTCGACGCCGCGCGCCTCACGGTGCTCCCCCTGAGCGACGCGGAGCTCGAGGGCTACGTGGCCACCGACGAGTGGCAGGGCTGCGCCGGCGGCTACCGCATCGAGGGCCGCGGGCAAGCCCTCTTCCAGCGCATCGACGGCGACCGCACCGGCATCCAGGGCCTGCCCATGCAGCGCCTGACGCGGCTCTTGCGCGAGGCCGGCGTGCGTTTCTTCTGATCAGCCGCAAACTTGCCGCTGGCGCTGGCCGTGCGAGCTTTCCGTCCATGGCTCCTCGCAAAGAAACGCGCGTCTCCCTGCGGCTCCCCGTCTCCATCGGTCGTCGCGCCGCGGCCCTGAGCGCGGACATCTCGCACTCCGGCTTCTGCCTCGAGACCCCCATGCTCCACGCCGCGGGCAGCACGGTGACCGGCTTCGTGCTCCACGGGAACAAGGAGCTCACCTGGACCGGCCGCGTCGCCTGGGCCACCCCCGGCGACCCCATGCAGTCCACCTGGCACCGCCTGGGCATCGAGTTCACCACCGTGTCCCCCGGGCTGCGCGCCCTGTTGTCCATGCGCCAGCGCGGCTGACATTTCGCGAACCCCAAGGGTGCAGTAGGCACGGCCCGCCATGAGCACCGAGTCCCTGACTTGCGCCCCGACGAAGGACCCCCGGCAGGTGCGCGCCCCCGACGGTCGCGTCCTCACCATTCCCCCCGCGTGGAGCTGCCTGCCCCCGGGCGACGCCGGACTCACCCGCCGCGTGAAGGCCGCCGGCCCGAGCTGGACGGTGGTGGAGAAGGTCGGCCGCAAGACCTTCAGCAAGGGCGTGTGGGCCCCCGGACAGAACATCGAGGCCGCCAAGGCCCAGCTCGAGACCGAGCGCGCCACGCCGGCCTACGCGAAGAAGCGCGCCTCCGACCTGAAGCGCCGCGAGAGCGAGCAGGCCCAGTACGTCGAAGACTTCGAGGGCGCGGTGAAGAAGTTCCTTCGCTTCACGCCCGCCTGGGCCGCGCTCGAGGCGTCGGTGGCCCAGAAGGTGACGGTGCACGCCACGCCCGTGGGCAGCGGCACGGTGGCGCGGACCGAGCGCATTCCCCTCGAGCGCCGGGCCGAGTCGGCCGTCATCGCGTGGATGCGCCACCAGACCACCGCCTACGACTCGATGAAGGTGGCCCGGGTGAAGGGGGCGCGGCGCGAGGTGCGGCGCGCGCTGGCCGAGGTCTCGCGGGCGGTGCTCGACCTCCACCGGGGCCGCGTGGCCCACCCCCCGGTCGAGGGGTGCCCCTTGTGCCGGGCGTGAGAGTTGAAGAGATTGGGCAGGCGTGTCGAAGGTGAACCCAGAGGGACGCATGTCCGCGAACCGCCGCAACTTCTTCCGAGTGCACGCGGCCTTGCGCTTCACCTTCTCGTGGGACACGGGCTTCGAGCTGTTCCGCACCATCGACGTGAGCGCCAGCGGCGCCTCGGTGGCCCGGCACGTGGTGGACAGCGCCCTGCCCGCGCGCGGCACCGTGGGCGAGTGCGCCTTCAACCTCGAGTCGATGGAGATCCGCTGCGCGGCCACCGTGGTGCGCGTCTCGCCGCAGGGCTTCGCGGTGCGCTTCGAGGACCTGCCCCGCTTGATGGAAGACCGCATCTGCGGCTGGGCCTTTCGGCAGGAACAGAAGCACGCGGCGAACGCGGGCTGATCAGGAACCCGTGCGCGTCGTCCTCATCCAACACCTGCTCGAGTTGACCGAGCGCAGCAACACCGGCCGCCACGCGGTGGGCGTGGTGCCCTCGCTCGACGTGCGCGTGTTCGGGGCGAGAGACGCGGCGCTGAAGGTCGACGATCTCGCAGGGGCGTGGCTCTTGTGGCCGGGCGAGCCGCCGCCGCTGGCCTCCGCGGGGCCGCCCTCGTGCGTGGTGGTGCTCGACGGCTCGTGGAGCCAGGCGCGCAAGATGATGCAGCGGGTGCCGGCGCTGCGGGGGCTCCAGAAGTTCTCGCTGGCCGCGCCGGCAGGGCGCCAGAGCCTTCGCGCGGCGCCGCCCGGAGGCATGTCGTCGCTCGAGGCCATCGCCGAGGCGCTCGCGGTGTTCGAGGGTGAGGCGGTGGCGGCCCCGGTGCGCGCGGCCCACGAGGCGTTGGTGCAGAAACAGTTCGCCGAGCGTGGCTACGTGGGGCCGCACGCGGGCTGAGTCTCTGGGGAATCTGGTTCGCTTCGAGCGGGCGTTGCCATACACACCGACGCGCGCACTTCGCGCAGTCGCACTCACTCGCTGTCCATCCAGGTTCCCGTGAAGATCTCGCTCCGCATCGCCGCCGCGTTCGCCGTCCTCGCTCTCTCGGCGTGCAACCCCGGCCCGTCGGCCGACTGTGTGAAGTACCTCGCGTGCACCGAGGCGGTCTCGCCCGGTACGTCGGCCGTCCTCAAGGGCGCGTACGACACGGGTGGCACCTGCTGGACCACCTCGACGGCCGCGGCCGACGCGTGCACGGCGGCCTGCAAGGCGGCGGTCACCTCGCTCGCCACCGGCAGCCCGACGACGGCGGCCTGCAAGTAATCGCAGTCGCAGCTCGTCGAAGACCGAAGCCGTCGCGTTCACTCGCGGCGGCTTTGGTGTTTCTGGGGCGTGGCGCGAGGACGCGCAGCACACTGCAGCCTCGAGGCGCGTGGGCGTGCGGGGCTTCATGCCGTGCGCGTCGCCGGCGTGCGCCTCGATGGCGCGGCGTCTCGCTTCCTCCACACTGACGGACTCGGTGGTGGTGCGGACCCCCACGGAGTCCGTCAGTGTGAGCGCCACGCGGCGAAGCCCGAGAACGCGAGTTACCCGACGCTCGCGCCGAGGCGCTGCACGCGACGCGCAGGGCCCGCGTCCACGTGAGCGCCGCCCGTCCCCCAGTGCAGTCGCCTTTCCCGACCCGACGTCACCGCCGCGAGGCGTCCTTGATCAACAGGTCGACCGACTCGAGCCGCGCCTGCAGCACCTTCACCTGCGCGCGGGCCGCGTCGCGCTCCTTCTCCAGCGCCCGCAGCGCCTTCTTCGCGTCAGCCGAGGGAGCCGCTGCGCCCGGCGTCGCCTCGAGCGCCCGCACCGTGGCCCGCAGCTGCGCGTTCTCTTCCTTCGCCGCGAGCCACTGCTGCTTCCCGGCGGCGTACTGGCTCCGCGCGGCCTCCAGCTCGCGGGTGAGCGCCTCCACCCGGGCATCCTCACCGCGCTTCGTCGCGCGCGCCGGCGCCGGCGGCGCGTGCTTCAGCACCGGGGGCACCATCGGCGGCTCCACCTCGTGCCGGGCCCTCGCCTCGACGAGCGCGGCTTCGACGCGCTTGAGCTTCCGGGTCAACGCCGCGGTCTCATTGGCCACGGCGGCCGCCTGCTGGCGCTTGAGCGCGCGCACCTCCGCGGTGGCCTCGGAGAGCGCAGCCTCGGCCCGGGCCAGCCGATCGTCACCCAGCGAGGCCTGCAGCCGGCGCAGCTCCTTCACGTCGGCCTCGCTCTGCGCGAGGGCGGCCTCGGTGCGCGTCAACTTGCGCTGGAGTTCGACGCCCTGGGCCGGACCGCTCCGGGCCTTCTCGAGCTGCTTCACCCGCGCCTGCGCCTGCTCCAGGGCCTCGCGGAGTTCACGCGTGTCGCTCATCGACTCACCCTTGCTGGAGCCACGGCCACAGGGCGCGAAGCGAGCGCACCTCGACCTGGGCCTTCGCGCCGCGCGGCTTGATCCCGCGATCGACCCAGGCCGTGGCCATGCCCGCGTTGAGCCCGCCCTGGACATCACGCTCCGGGTTGTCGCCCACCATGGCGCAGCGCTCGCGGGGCACGCCGAGCTCGCGGGTCACCCAGTCGAAGATGCCCACCTCGGGCTTGCCGATGCCCACCTCGCCGGAGATGGCCACCGCGTCGAACCAGTGCAGCAACCCCGAGCCGTTGACCTTCATGCGCTGCAGCCCGGACACCCCGTTGGTCACCAGGGCCAGCTTCGTATGCGGGCGCAGCCGCGCGAGCAGCTCGTCGGTGTCGTCGAACAGAGGGTACCGCGCGCGCAAGGCCTGCCACCGCCGCTGCATGGCCTCGGGGTCGCCGTGCTCGCCGCAGCTGGCCAGCGCCCGGCGCCAGGCCTCGGGGCGCAGGCGGGCCAGCTCGCGCTCCAGCACCACCTCCGCGGGAATGCGCGGGTCGTAGGTCGCCCACAGGCCCTCGAGCGCCGAGTGCCCGATGCGCGTGGCGTAGTCGGCGGCCAGCGAAGGCAGGGTCGCCCACAGGGCCTTCGCCTCGCGCTCGGCGGCCTCGGCCAGGGCGTGCGCGCGGGCGTCGTCCTGGGTGAGCTCCAGGGCGGTACAGAAGAAAGCGCGGCGGCTCACCGGCTCGTCGGGGATCAACGTCTCATCGAGGTCGAACAACACGGCAGCGAACATGAGCCCCTCAGCGGTGCAGCACGGCGAAGGCGATGAAGCCCGCCCAGGTCAAGATGGCCAGCCCGGTGAGCGAGAGGCCGACGGCGTTCATCCACCGGCGCTCGCCGCCCGTGCCGCGCACCAGCTCACGAATGTTGATCACCAGGCTGCCCACCATGATCAGCGGGTGGAGGAACGAGAGCCCCCCGACCAGCAGCCCGCCGACCTGCAGCCGCTTCGACTCGGTCTTCTCCTGCTGGTGCACCGCCTGGGCGCGCAGCTCCCAGCACTTCGGGCACAGGGGCGGCGCGTCGGGACGGGTGCGTCGCTCGCAGGCGCTGCACACGAAGCTGCCGCAGCGCTGGCAGGCCCACGCCGCGCTGACACCGGGGTGCTGCGCGCACTGACCGGAAACCGGGGCCGCGATGGTCATGGCGCCCGGCGCGCACCCGCGGACAGGTGCTGCGAGATGAGCTGCTCGGCCTGCGGCGAGGGGAGCTTCAGGGTGACGTTGGTGTCGTCGATGAGGGTCACCACCGGGTACACCTTGCGAATGCGCGAGGCGCTCACCGCGATGGCGATGATGCCGCCGATGATGGAGACGCCGAAGAGGAGCGGTCCCACGTCGGGCAACCGCACGCTGGCCATGGCCCCCAGCATCACGCCGCCCAGCATCCCCACCGTGGCGAGGGCCACGTTGCGCCGCGCGGCCTTCACCTCGCTCCACCCCTGCTCGCTGAAGGGCAGGGTCCCCGAGGCCGTCTTGCGCAGCAGGAAATAGAAGATGAGGTACAGGAGCGGGGCGAGCGCGAAGATCGCCGTCCACTTGGGCACGTACTGGAACTGCACCTTCTGAAAGGTCACCGCGCCGGGTTGCCCCGTGGTGACGCACACGCGGGGCAGCGAGAACTCGTTGAGCTCATTCTTGGGGATGACGAGGGCCATGGGGCCCGGGAGGGTACTTCACTTCGTCAGCTTCTCGATGCGCCCAAGCAGCGCGGTATCGCCCGCGGCGTGCGCGTCTTCCTTCGCCTGCTGCAGCAGCGTGGTGCCGCGCTCGAGCCGCGGGTCGTGCGGGGCCCCTGCGTCTCGTCACGCAGGATGGTGTCGCCAGTGCCGTCGGCGTCCAGCGTCGGAGAGCACATCTTGCAGTCGTTCGACTGCGAATGGGCGCAGGCCACGGAGGTGACCTTCAGTCAGTGCTTGAGCACCTGGTGTCCCGCCGCGGCGCCTTCCATGCCGTGGGTCAGCAGGAACGCGAAGAGGGGGAAGCTCTCTTCCTTGTTGCCGCCGATGAGCTCGAAGTTCCAGGCCTGGCTGCCGGGCTGCTCGAGGTCCGGCGAGGCCTGCACGAAGAGCACGTCGGAGCGCTCGATGATGGCTTCGCCGACGAGGGCCTTGCCGACGATGGCCTGCACCACCGCGCGGCCGTCGTCTTCGTCGAAGAAGTCCCAGTGCACGAGCTCGTTGTCCATGAGCACCACGTCGTTCGAGCCCACGCGGAGCACGCAGTTGCGGTGCTCCTGGAGCCAGCGCCAGAAGGTGTCGAAGGTCAGGGGCGAGGCCGTCGAGCTGGAGGGAGGCATGGGCTTCCCCTTACGGCTTTTCGCGGGGGTGGGGAAGAACGGCGCGAGTAGGCTCCGCCCGGGCCGGGGAAGGGGACTGTGATGGTGACGCTGACTACCGCTGCGCTGAGCCTGCTGTTGGGGGCGACGGGCGCCGAGGGCACGCCCGGCGCCTCGGAGCCGATGTTGACCCCCTCGCCGGAGGTGGCCCCCGCGCTCAACCCCGAGGCCGTCGACTTCGACGCCCTGCCCGAGCGGCCCCGCAGCTCGGACGACGTGCGCATCAAGCGCTTCCTCGGGGCCTTCACCGGCGGCGTGGTGGGCCTGGGGGCGATGCTGGCGTTGATGCCGCTCGGAGACGTCGCCACCTGTCTCGGCGGTACGTGTCTTTCCCCGGGCCAGGGCATCACCGGGCTGCTCGCGCCGTTGATCTCCCTGGGCGGGGCGTGGGTGGGCTTCCAGGTGATGGGCGGCGACGGGGCGCTCCTGGCGCCGTCGGTGGCGCTGCTGCCCGCGGGGCTGGTGGCGCTGCTGTTGCTCAACATCGCGCGCGACATGGGGGCCGAGTCGGCGCTGCAGTTGATGCCCTCCCTCATCGCCTCGGGGGTGATGCTCGCGGGCGGCGCGGCGCTGGCCCTCGACCTGCGCGCGCGGCAACTGCAGTCACTCGGTGGCGCGGAGGGCTTCGGTCGGGCGAGCCCCGGCCGGGTGGCGTTGACCGCGCTGGTGAGCGGCCTCGCCGTGACCGCGTCCGCCTTTCTCACCATGTTGGTGCTGGCGCTCTGCCAGGGGAACCCCGCCTGTTACCCGCTGCCGGTGGCCGTGGGGCTGGCGACGACGGTGGCCGCGGCGGCGGCCGTGTGGGGCACGCACCGGGCGATGGACGGCCGCGGGAGTTTTCTCGCGTCGCTCGGCGGGCTCACGGTGGGCGTCGGGGCGACCATGGCCGCGGTGGTGCTGTACCTCAACTCCCAGTCCGGGGGCTTCGGGTTCAACCCGGTGCGCTCCATCTCGGGCCTGTGGCTGGCGATTGAACTGGGCGCGATGGCGGGGCTCTTCGTGCCCCTGTTGGCCCTCGAGTGGAGCCACACCAACGCGCTCGAGGCCTCGCTGCCGAAGTTCGTGTTCAGCGCGGCGCCGACGCCGAACGGCGGCATGGTGGGCGCGTCGATGCGGTTCTGATCAGGGCCGCGCGGCCAGGCCAGAGCCATGGGGTGCTGGGCGGGCGGGGACCTCGACCGTGCTCGTCGCGCGCGTGCCCCGCGACCCCGACACGCGCCTCTCTGGCCCGGGGTGCGCGGAGGGTGCAGGGGTTCCGCACCGCATCATCAAAGTTGACAACGTCAGGTTTCAACCGCAGCGGTTGTCAATTCTGATGATGCACTCTCAGAGGGCCGCGGGTCCCTCGCCCCCCGAAGCGTGAGTCATCGCGTGACCGGCGTCGGCAGAAAGCAGCCATGGGGCGCGTGGGAGGGCTGGGTGCGGAGGCGGTGCGCGTCCCGTGCGGGCCCCTCACCGCGCCGCGTCTCGATTGGGCAACACTGACGGACTCCGTGGGGGTGCTGACCCCCACATAGTCCGTCAGTCTCATCGAAGCCTGCACGCCGAGGTCAACAGCGGCTCGCGGCGAGGGGCTGTCGGCGACGAGCAACGCGCTCAAGCCATGCCCCCCCGCGGTCCCCCATGCCTTTTCGAAGAACGCCCACGCCTCGACACACGCCTTGCGTACCTGGCGCAGCTCAGCCGTACTGCCGACGGCGCACGACCTCGCGCAGCCGCGCAAACGCCCCCAGGGTTGATGCACCCGCCAACCCCCACGGGTACCGCCCGCCCCGAAGCGCGAGTCACCGCGTCACGCTGCGGTGGCACCGCGAGGCTGCCGGGGTCGAGCACGGAGCAGCCCCCCTCACCCCGCGCGGTCCCCAGGGCCGTGCCTTCAAAGTTCGCTCAAGCGAGGAGTTCTGCGCTGTGGTGCGCGTCCATGAGACGCCTGACGTGGATGCCCCTGGGGTTGCTGGTCGTGTTGCTCGGCGCGGGCCTGGCGGTGCATCGGATCTCCGCGGTGCGCGTGCGCGACGGCTTCCGCAAGGACCTCGAGGCCGCGAAGGCGCTCGTCGTGACCCGCTCGCCCCTGCCGCAGAACCCCCGGCACGAGAACGGCTTCGAGTGCCTGGGGTCGATGATCGACGTCACGCCGCGCGACCTCTCGCCCTTCGAGACCGCGCGCGCGGACGCCTCGCTGGCCCCGTTCCTCACGGGCGATTCCCCGATGTCGGCGCTGCCCGGCGGCGTGCGCGGCAAGCTCGACGTGCTCGGCCCGTGGGCCCAGGGCCTGCGCGAGTGCGCCGACTCGCAGCACCTCGCCTTCGTCGGCGGCCTTTCGCCGTGGTCCACCGAGAGCGCCCCGCGCTGGAGCCGCCTGCGCTTCACCACCGCCGCCCTCTTCCTCATCACCAACCTCGAGGTACGCACCCTGCTCGCGGAGGGCAAGCCGGAGCCCGCCCTCGAGCGCTGTGGCCTGACGTTGGCCTTCGCGGCCGACCTCTCGCACCTCGGGCCGCAGGGCGCGCTGTTGACGCGCCTGGGGCTGCGCGCGTTGGCGCCGGTGTGTGGCGGGGCCTTCGCGCAGGTGCCCCCCGAGGCGAGGACCGAGCTCGCGAAGGAGTGGGCCACCCTGCCGGCCCGCCTCGCCCGCACGCACGACGTGGTGGCGGCCGAGCGGATCTCGATGGGCGTCGCCGCCTTCGGTTGGTCGATGGACCTGCCCCAGGCTGCACCGGTGGCCGACCCGTCCCTGCTCCGGCGGCTCCTGCTGCAGCGCCTGTGGGCCTCGTGGGACGGCGCGATGCGCAAGCTGGAGGCGGTGGCCGATGCCCCGGGCCCCGCGCGGGTCGAGGCGGCTCAGGCCGTCGACGACACCTTCCGTGCGTGGTGGATCCCGGCCGACTACCGCGACGCAGGGGCGAACTACGGCCAGCTGCTCGCCTCGGTGGACGAGAACGACGAGGTGCTGACCCTGCTGCTCGCCCTCGCGCTCAACGACACCAGCGCGCGACCCCACGTGACCCGCAGCGACAGCGCGGTGACCTTCACGCCGTCCTCCGGCGACCCGCTGGTCATCTCCACCGTGAAGTAGTCAGCGCCTGTGAGGAGGTCGGCGACGCGAGGCCGTCTCTTCACGCACCCTCAGGGCTTCGCGCCACCGCGCAGGGCCACCACGCGCTTGCGCAGGCTGACGAACACCTCGGGCAGCGAGCCCTGCTGCGCCGAGCGGAGCAGCGCGTCGGGCACGAGCATCATCGGGTCGGAGTCGATGAGGTACACCACCAGCGACTGCTTCCCCTCGGGGCCCCAGGGCAGCACGGTCCAGGCGCCGCGGTTGTGCTTGTAGGTGCCGCGCACGAAGGACCAGGCGCGCTGGAAGTGGCCCGCGGGCTCTTCGCGCACCACCGAGCGGGTGTCCGCCCAGAGGTTCATCAGCGGGAAGGGGAGGCTGATCTCGTCGAAGCACAACGACTCGCCGTTCTCGACCTTGCGCGCGCTCGACTTGGTGCTGGGGAGGAACTTCGAGAAGTGCTCGCAGTCGCGCACCACCGGCCACACCTCGGTGCTGGGCGCGTCGACCACGCCCATGGACTCGGCCGAGACGCCGCGGTTGTCGGTGGGCTTGAGCTCGTGGATGACCACCTGGTGGTCGTCGAGCTTCTTCTTCTCGGCATCGCTGAGCTTCGGGTACTCCAGCGGCTGGGCAAGGGCGACGACCGACAGGAAGCCGGTCAGGGCAACGATGCGCATCGGGCCGGTGTACCACGCCGCGCGGGCGCGCGGGACCTGGGACCTGCGCTTCAGCTCGGCTGACCGCGCGCGGCCTTCTCCACCGCCTCGCGGTTGGCCTCGATGAAGGCCTCGACGTCTTCGTCGGTGAGGCCCAGGTCGCGAATCACGCCCGGGAAGATGCTCTTGAAGGCCGGCGAGTCGAGCGCCCCGCGGAGCCGGAAGCTCGTCTTCAACACCGCTGCCCCGAAGATCTTCTGTTCGCGCGTCTTGGCCATCGGCTCACTCGTCTTCGTCTTCGTCGTCGTAATCGGGCATCACCTGCTTCTTGGCGATGACCGCGAGCTTCTCGGGCACCATCACCAGGCGGCGCCAGTGGCCTTCGCCCTCGGCCTTCGCGGTGACGCCGGGGAGCCCTTCGGCGGCCTTCAACATCAACGCGCGTTGATCCGCGCTCAGGCCCATCACGCCGTACACCCGGCCCAGCTTCGCGGCCTTCTCGGCGAGCAGCTTGCCGGCGGAGGTGATCAACGGGTCGGCGGCGGGGGTCAGCGAGCGCTCCTGGCCGCTGTCGCCGCGCACCGGGGCGCCGGGCCGCTTCTCATCACGCCGCGGGGGCCGGGCCGCCGCGGGGGCCGGAGCCGATGCGGGGGCGGCCTTCGCCGGCGCCGAGGCCGGCGCGGGCGCCGCCTTCACCTCTTTGACCCGCTGCGGCTTCTGCGCGGGGGCCTGGGCCACCACCAGGGGCTGCTGCTGCTGCGGGGCCTTCTCTTCCCGCGGCTCCCGGGGCTGGCCGGGCATGCGCGGCTCGGGGAAGCCGTTGACGCCCAGGTTCACCCAGCGGCGGGCGACGTTGGGCCGGTTGACGACCTTGTTGAGCCAGAACTGCACCGAGTCCACGAGGTAGCTGCGCTTGCCGGGAGTGACGCCGGGCAGCTCTCCCTCGAAGTGCACGGCCACGCCCAACGAGCCGTCGGGCATGTCCTTGAACTCGAGCTTCGCGGGGTAATCCATCAGCTTGAACACGTCGGCCAGCAGGGTGTCGGCCTGCGGGCGCTTCGAGTCCGGGGGCAACACCACCACCGCGGTGGGCTCGGTCATTTGAGGGCCCCCGCGACCACCGGCGTGCCGCGCGCGAGGTACTTGCGCAGCGCGTACTGCTGGATGATGGACAGCAGGTTGTTGGTGAAGATGTAGAGCGCGAGGCCCGCCGGGTAGTTCATCATGATGCCGGTGAAAAACACGGGCATCACCCAGGTCATGAGGAACGCCTGCTGCTTGTCCATCATCTGCGGCTGCAGGCGCTGGGTGACGATCATCGTGATGCCCAGCAGCAGCGGCAGGATGTAGGTCGGGTCCTTCGCGGTGAGGTTGCTCCACACCCCGTAGAACGGCTCGCCGTACAGCTCGTAGCTGGTGCGCAGGGTGGTGAAGAGCGCGGCCCAGATGGGCAGCTGGAGCAGCAGCGGCAAGCACCCACCGAGCGGGTTCACCTTGCCCTCCTGGTACAGCTTCATCATCTCGACGTTCTGCTTCTCGCGGTCGTCGGGGTACTTCTTCTTGAGCTCCTCCATCTTCGGCTGGAGCTTCTTCATGGACTCCGCGCTGACCATCGCCTTGTGCGTCAGGGGCAGCAGCAGCACCTTGACCATCACCGTCAGCGAGATGATCGCCACGCCCCAGTTGCCGAGCGCGTCGTGGAAGAAGCGCAGGAAGAAGATGAGCACCTTGCAGATGAACGCCCACAGGCCGAAGTCCACGGTCTTGTCGAGGCCGGGGTCGAAGGCGCCCGGGCCCGTGGCCTTGCCCATGGCCAGCAGCAGGTGCAGGTCCTTGGGGCCGAGGAACACGCCGTAGTTCCTGGTCACCGACTCGCCGGGCTGCAGCGACACGGGCACGAACAACGCCGCGCCACGCTCCGCCGCCTTGGCGGTGATGAGGCAGCGGCCCTCGACCGCGGTCTCCTTCGGCCAGATGGCCGTCAGGAAGTACTGCTGGTCGATGCCCGCGAAGTGCAGCGAGCCCTTCTTCTCTTCGTCGTACTTGGGCGCGCCGCCGAAGCCGAGGAACCCGCCCCCCTCCGAGGGGGGCGTCTTGCGCGTGACGTCGTCGGCCACGCGGCAGAGCACCGAGGCCTGGTTGCCGATGCCCCCGAACATCGAGGGCGCCTCTTCCGCGCCGGGGGTGATGGCCCGCAGCGCGTGCACGCCCAGCTCGCCGGCCTGGCCGGTGGCGCTGACGTTCTTCACCGTCACCGCGAGGCTCGACACGTAGGCCGAGGGGTCCTGGTCGGAGGGCACCGCCGCGCTCCAGGTGAAGGTCTTGGTGACCTCCCAGGGGCCCGAGCGGCCGGTGAACACCAGCTTGCCTTCACCCTCTTCGGTGACCGCGTAGCGCTGCGTGGCGGAAAGGGGCGCGCTGCCCACGATGGACACCGCGAGGTTCGGGCCCACGCCGGGCACCGCGCGCGCGAGGTTCATCTGCGGCGCGGGGTCGAACTTCGCGCCGAACAGCTTCTTCCAGCCCTCGGGAATGGTGAGCTTCTTCTCTTCACGCTCGCGCTCCCCGGTGAGCTCGGCCGAGGTGAGGCCGGCGCCCTCGGAGGTGAAGACCAACCGCGTGCTGGGCCGGGCCAGCGCCACTTCGCGCAGCGGCACTTCGACCACCGGCGCCGCGGCCACGGCCACGCCACCGTCTTCGAGCACCACGGGCACCGGCGCCGAGAGCGTCGGGGGCTGGGCGATGACCACCGCGCCGCCGAGGCCACCGTCGACCAGTTCGTAGCCACCGTCGAGCTTCGCGGCGAGCGCGGAGGCCTCGGCATCGGCCTGGGGCTTCCAGACGAACTGGGTCCACACGAGCGTGAGCCCGAAGGACAGCGCGATGGCGAGCAGGAGTCGTTTCTGTTGATCCATGACTTTAGGGGTCTCGGTGAGGGGCCTTCACGAGGCCCACGAGGCTGGGGTGAACGGGGGCGTTCAGCCGAGCGGTGATTTCGGGCTCAGACTTCTCGAGCAGCGCTTCGGCGCTCAGCCCATTCTTCAAAGGCACCGGGTCGAAGCCACCGGGGTTGAAGGGGTGGCAGCGGGTCACGCGTCGCGCGGCCAACCAGGTGCCCTTGAAGGGGCCATGCACGGCGATGGCGCCCATCGCGTACACGCTGCACGACGGGTGAAACCGGCACATCGGCGGCAGGAACGGGCTGAGGACCTTCTTGTAGAAGCGCAGCGGCAACAGCAACAGCTGCACCACGAGCGCCCGCATCATGAGGCCTTGAACTTCTTCTCGAGCTCGCGCTCGCAACGCTCGTAGGCCTTGCTGAGGCGCGCGAAGTCAGCCGTGGCCGCGCTGCTCCGGGCGATGAACACCATGTCGAGCCCCTTCGGCAGCGTCGCTTTCCTCACGCGGAACAGCTCGCGAAGTCTGCGGCGGATGCGGTTGCGCACCACCGATGGGCCGACCTTGGTGGACACGGTGAGGCCCAACCGCGTGACCCCATCCGCTCTTCCATTTGGGAGCACCAGGCACAACAGGCAGTCCGCCGTAATCTTGTGCCCTTTGTCCTGGACGCGGAGGAACTCGCTGCGACGACGCAGGCGCACCTCCTTCGGGAAGGAGAATGCGCTTGGCATCGCCTTACTTCGTGTAGGCGCGAGCAACGAGGCGCTTGCGGCCCTTCGCACGGCGCTTCTTCAGGATGCCCTGGCCGGCCTTGGTGCTGTTGCGCTTGCGGAACCCGAACGATCGGTTGCGCTTCACTTTGCTCGGCTGGTACGTCGGAATTCGCTTGGCCACGGGGTGGCTCCTTCCATCTCGGAACTGATGTGTAAGACCACCGGAGGTACTCCGGCAGAGGGTCGGGGCCTTATGACGGGCCCTCGCGTCGCGTCAAGAACTCAGGTCACTTTGGATCACGCGGGTCCGACTCTTTGTCGTTGGGGCCGCCACGAGTTTCGAGCACTCCCCGTCCCTGTTCCGGGCCTCTCCACACCGTTTGTGGAAAACGCTGTGGAGTCTGTGGAAAACCCCCTCATGCCCCCTGTGGAGAGTGTGGGAAACCCTGCCGGGGGACCCCTCACCTCCCATTTTGCAAAAGACGTACATGCAGTCATGTGGCCGGGGCGTGACGGAACTTTCGGGCAAAGGAATTTCTGATCACGCTCCACAGCGCCGGGTGGGGCCCGCAAGTCACTGTCCCGCTTGGGCTTTTCGGAAGATCTTGATCACGAAAAACCCCGGCGTGTATGAGACTCCCCTTCCCCCGACCGCCTTCCCGTCTTCCGCAAAAACTCCGAGTTCCCCTGGTGTCGTCGACATGGCCGAATCGACGGTAAGCGCGCGTAACCTCTGGCAGAACGCGCTCGAGCAGCTTCGCAACGATGGTCAGACCTACGTCGTCTCGCAGCTCCTGCAGTTGCACCCCCTCACCTATGACGATCAGACCCTCACGTTGGGGGTTGAAGATCTGTTCTTCCGAGATTGGGTGGATGATCACTACTCCGAGCTGATGGGCCAGGCGCTGGCCCGGGTGATCGGAACGCCCGTCCTGGTGAAGTGGGAAAAGGTCGACAAGCGCGAAGTGTCAGCCGCTTTGCCCGCCGCACCGCCAGTCTCACACCTGCGGCGCCCGGCCCGGCTCAACGAGCGCTTCACCTTCGACACCTACGTGGTCTCCGATTCGAACCAGCTGCCGGCGGCCGCGGGCTTCGCCGTGTCCGAGTCTCCGGGGCGCGCCTACAACCCCCTGTTCATCTACGGCGGCACGGGCCTGGGCAAGACGCACCTGCTCCACGCCATCGGCAACCGCATCATCTCCCGCAACGCCGGGGCGCGGGTGCTGTACCTGTCGAGCGAAGAGTTCACCAACCAGTTCATCGAGTCGGTGCGCGACCAGAAGATGACCGAGTTCCGCCGCCGCTTCCGCGAGGAGTGCGACGTCCTCCTCATCGACGACATCCAGTTCCTGGGGAAGAAGCAGGAGACGCAGAACGAGTTCTTCTACACGTTCAACGCGCTCCACCAGATGAGCAAGGCCGTGGTGATGACCTCGGACACCGTGCCCTCGGAGATCCCCGGCCTCGAAGACCGGCTCCGCTCGCGCTTCGCCATGGGCCTCATCACCGACGTGCACGAGCCGAACTTCGAGGCGCGCATGGCCATCTTGAAGAAGAAGGCCGCCGCCGACGGGGTGAACCTCACCGACAAGGTGACGCAGTTCATCGCGCGCCACGTGGTGAAGAACGTGCGCGAGCTCGAGGGCGCGTTGATCAAGGTGTCCGCGGTGCACGCGCTGACCGGGCAGCCGTTGACCGAGGAGCTGTGTGCCCAGGTGCTGGCCGACCTGATCCCCGCGCAGAAGGCGCTCGATACCGAGTCCATCCAGCGGGAAGTGGCGCGCTACTACAAGCTCGCCGTCGACGAACTGCGCGGCGAACGCCGGGTCAAGCACGTGGCCCACGCGCGGCAGGTGGCCATGTACCTGTGCCGCACCATGACCTCCGCGTCGCTCCCGGAGATCGGCAAGCGCTTCAACAAGGACCACTCGACCGTGCTCACCTCGGTGCGGAAGATCGAGAACCTCAAGGACAACGACGCGCAGCTCAAGCTCGAGCTGGGCGAGCTGTCGCACAAGCTGGCGACCCTCTAGGCGGCGGCTCGGCCGTCGCTGTGACACGGGATCCTGCTTACAGCCTTGATGGTGGCGGTCGTGAAGGGCGCCGGGTCCCTGCTCGACGCGTGCGTGCCCCTCGAATTGGGGCCCTGTTCACGCACGGTGAGTCGGGTGGGGACGCGTTGTTTTCCGACCGTCCTCCCTGATGACGGCCACAAATGAACGCTTCCCCCATGGCTGGGGGCGACCCATCCGGATCCCCAGCACCTATGACAAAATGTCGGTCACTGAGCGGGTCTCCGCACCAACACAGATGTGCCGCCCCTCCCACCTGAGGTCCGAGCAAACGAGGCGCCGTGGTGCCCGCGAAGGCTCCAAAGCGGACTTCAGCCTCGCGACAGCGGGTGGCGAAAGCGCAGGCGCGGAAACTTCGCGAAGTCCCGGTCGGCGGTGATCAACTCGGCATCGGCCTCGAGCGCGAGGGCCGCCAGGTAGGCATCGCTCACCAGGTTTCCCGTCACCCCCACCACCCGACACAGTCGCTCCATCAGGCCCCAGTGCTGCAACCCGGGCTCGAGGAGCACGAAGGAAGGCGCGTCGCGAACTCCATCGATGAAGAGCAGGACGTCGGAAAGGGGGGTCGGCGTCTTGAACACCTTCCGGTGCGTGGCGATGCGGATGACGGCGCCGAGCGTCGCGCTGCAGGCCGAGAAGGGCTCATCGCCGTTCAGCAACCCTTCGAGCCAGGCCTTCCACGCAGCGTGGTCGGGGACGTCGGCCCGAAGCGCGTAGAGCAGCGGGTTGACGTCAAGCAGCAGCATCGTCGTCCAGGAGATCGAGGAGCGCGGAGGTGCTGCCCAGTTCGACACCCGGCAGCAGCCCGTTACCCTTGAAGGTGTGGACCGTTCTCCGCTTGCCCCGGGTGGGCGGCGCGTGACTCAACTTCTGACGGAGCGCGTCCTCGATGAGCGCCGTCAGCGTGGTGCCTCGCTCGGCCGCGACCCGCTTCGCGCGGCGAATGAGCTGATCATTGAGGTCCAACGTGGTTCGCATGCAGACAAGCAGATGCGCCGTGCAGAAATCTGTCAAGGCACCGCCCCGTTCCTTTGGGGTACAACCCGACCCCAATGCCTTCGCGTCTCGGTGGTGGGGTGGCGCTGCTCGCGGTCCTGAGCGGCTGCGTGGCGGTCGACCTGACGAACAAGTCCGTCTTCGCGGGCCTGACCTACGGCGGTGACGACCGGCCCGTGCCCTCGGTGCAGCTCGAGTTCCAGCTCTACGCGCACCTGCAGTTCGACGTCGCCGGCCCGTGGAACAACCCGCAAGCCGCGGCCGGGTGCCTCGCGTCCCTCTCCGCCGCGGACCTGGAGCGCATCGGCCGCGCCACCACCGGCACCCTCGACGCCACCACCTGGGCCGCCACCCTCACCTCCGAACTCACCGCCCTCCGCGCCACGCCCGCGTGCACCGCCGGCTTCGGCGCCGACCCCTCGCAGCTCGCCTGGTCCATCGGCAAGGCCGCGAGCACCACCTTCGACTTCGCGCAGCTCACCTGGCTCGCCCCGGCACGCAAGGCGGACACCTACGTCGCCGCGGCCTCGGCCCTGAAGCGCCTGGGTACGCTCCTCGCCGCCACCCCTTCGAACCAGGCGGCGCAGAACCACCTCCCGGTGCTCGCGCTCAGCGGCGGCGCGGCCAACGGCGCCTTCTCCGCCGGCGTGCTCTACGAGCTGCTCTCCACCCGCGAGGAGGCCCTGGCCCGCATGCCGGTAGCCCAGCGCCCCGCCCTCGACCTCGCCACGCGCTTCTCCTCGGTGGTGGGCACCAGCGTCGGCGCCCTGCTCGGCCAGCTGCTGGAGTTCGCGATGATCGACGAGGGCACCCTCACCCCCGCCCAGCTCGACTTCGTCACCCAGTGCAACGCGTACCAGCTGCGCCCGGAGGTGCCGCACGGCAATCTGTCCGGTGGCAAGATGGGCTGCTTCTCGGGGTGGCCGGGCGCGCCCTTCCCCTCGAACCCGGTGCCCTCCGCGCGCCCGGTACAGGCCTGCGCGCTCAAGCTGCTGCAGCGCTACTTCGCCGACGTCGACGAGGCCGACCTGATGTGCGCCGAGGCCGGCTCGGTGGCCCGCGCCCTCGACGTGCTGGGCCGCCCGCGGGTGAACTTCATCCGCTTCGACCCCATGCAGGCCCGGCCCCTCGACCCGCTGCTCGCCCTGTTCCACGAGCGCATGCGCGACAACCGGCTGACCCGCGTGGTGGTCGCCGTGGAGACGCAGCAGAACCAGCTGGTGGGCCTCGACGAGCGCGCGTGCACCGGCGCCGACCCCGCGGCCTGCCTCGGCTCGGGGCTGATGGCCTCGCTGGTGCTGCCCTTCTTCGCGCGGCCCGTCTCGCACACCTGGTCCGGCTTCGAGACCGGCGGCGAGTGTGGCCTGTGGGTCGACGGCGGCCTGCGCTCGCAGCAGCCCGCCCTGCGCGCGCTGATGTACTCGCGGGGCACGCCGCTGCTGCCCGCTGGGAGCGCCCCCTTGCGCGTGCTCGCCCTCGACACCGGGCGGCTGACGCCCATCCCCGCGCCGAAGCCGGGGTTGATCACCGAGTCGGCCTTCAACACCCTCGAGCAGTACGCCACCCAGCAGGCGCTCAACGAGCTGGCCTTCGCCCCCCGTGAGGCGCAGCTGCGCGACCTCGAGCTCGCCGCCCTCGAGAAGCTCCGCGACCCGGCCTCGGCCGCCGCCGTGGCCACCGACGCGCGGGTGCGCGGGCTCTACGTGCCCTCCGACGTGCAGGACTGGGTGGTGGCCGGCGCGGGCTATTCCTTCGACCGCTACGTGATGCGCGGCTTGTTCCTCTGGGGCCAGCAGGTGGCCCGCGCCCAGCTGGGCGAAGGCGGCGACCTGGCGACGAAGCTCGGCTGGCCCGCGCCGATGCCTGATCAGGTCAAGGCCCTCATCACCGAGCACCAGGGCGACGCCGCGTTCCAGCAGTGGCTGGCCGACTACCAACAACCCCTGTGCCCCGACTTCGCGCGCTGGCGCCTCGAGGAAGGAACGCGCCGCGTGAACGACACCATGCCCCTGTGCGCCGCGCCGGAAGACGGCCCGAAGTACTTCACCTGCCCGGCCGGCACCTGGAGCGCGGGGGCCACGCCGTGAGCGCCCTCGCCCTGCTGCTGCTGTGCGCCGCCGGTGACGCGCCCGTGCTCGAGGAACCCGGGCTCCACGCGGTGGTGCAGCTGGAGGCCGCCGGCGGGGCCCGCGCCACGGTCACCCCCGAGGCGCCGTTCTTCTTCGGGGTCAACGCCTTGCTCGGCCTGCGCTTCGACCCGGTGCGCTTCGGCGTGCAGGCGCGCGGCCTCTTCTCCGCCCAGGCCGGCCTCGACGTGGGTGGCTTCTTCACCGTGGACCTGGTGCGCGCGAAGTTGAACTCGCAGCTGGCCCTCGCGCTCTTCACCGGCGTCGACGTGCTCGCCCGCTGGGTGCCCGGCCGCGCTTCCGCCTGGAGCGGCGTGGCCCTCGCCCAGGTCGGCTTCCGCGCCGTCGGCATCTCGCTCACCGTGGCCGGCGGCACCGAGTTCCCCACGGTGCTCGGCGACGGCGAGGTGCGCCTGGGCTTCGAGCTGGTGGAGCTGATCACCTTCCTCCACCAGCAGTCGCAGACCTCGCTCCCGGTGTTCTGAAACTTGATCCCCGTAGACACTGAACGTATATTCAGTGTCACCATGAACGACCTCGACCTCCTCGCGCCGGATCTCCACCAGCTGTTGCAGTTGTTCTCGTCGCTGCCTGACGTCACCTTCCCCGAGCTCGACGCCGTCGCGCTGCAGAACTCGGTGGCCCGGGTCAAGGAGCGCCACCTCGAGCTGCTGCACATCGAGGCGCAGCTGCAGGAGGTCCGCGCCGCCCTCGACGAGGAGCAGGAGTCGCTGCTCAAGAAGGGCCACCGGCTGCACGCGTACCTGAAGGTCTTCGCCGAGCAGGACGACGCGCTGAGCGAGAAGGTGAACGCCCTGTCCTTGCCCCGCCTGCGCAAGCCCGCCGCCCCGCCGAAGCCGGTGGAGGTGGTGGTGGCCCTGGGCGCCGACGGCCAGCCGTTGCCGCCCCCGGCGCCGAAGAAGCGGGGCCGCCCGCGCAAGGTGCCGGCCACCGACGGCCTCTTCGGCGACGCCGAGCCCGCGGCCGCCGCCGCGTCGTGACCGTCAGCGCTTCTTGCGGTTCTTGAAGTCCACCGCGATGACGTTGGGCGGGAGCGGGGGCGCGGCTTCGACCGGAGCCCCCACCAGGCGCTGCAGCTCGAGCGTCAGCTGCCGCTCTTCCTGCTCCTCCAGCGTCGTGAAGTCCGCCTCCGTGAGGCGCTCGGCGGCGAAGGCCTTGCCCACGGCGGCCGCCTCGTGGCGGAGGTTCTGCAGCAGCGCCTCCTGCGGGTCCTCCGACTCGGGCACCGCGAGCTCGCGCTCATCGGCGCTCCACTGCGCGAGCATGCTGCGGCGCAGCGCGACGGCGTCGATTTCACAGGGGCGCGCGTGGCTCAAGATGCCGTCTTCGTCGGAGATGGTCGCAAAGAGCCCCGGGAACCGCGCCTCGAGCTCGGCCAGGGCGTGCACCAGGGTCACGTAGTCGTCGGCGGCCCGGGCCGAGGGGGCCGGCCGGGTGTAGCCGCGCCAGCGCCCCGGCAGGTCGGTGGCCTTCAACACGTACGGCTCGCAGAGCGTCGAGAGCCGGGCGTTCCAGGTGTCGAGGTGGGCCTCGAGGGCCGCGGCGTCAGGCGCCAGCGCCCCGGGGGTCACTTCCACTTCGTAGTTGATGGTCCAGCCCATGCGGGCCGCGCGTAGCACACCGGGCCCGGCCTGCTCTGGGGTAAGCGTGGGGCCCATGAGCGAACCGCGCTTCACTGGCTTCCCCAAGGACGGCGTCTCGTGGTTCCAGGGACTGTCGCTCGCGCAGAACCGCGAGTGGTTCCACGCCCACCGCGACGCCTACGAGGCGCTGTGGCTCCAGCCGCTGACCGCCCTGCTGGCCGAGCTGCCCGCGCCGCTTGCGAAGATTCACGGGCGCAAGCTGGGGCCGCCCAAGCTCTTCCGCCTCAACCGCGACGTGCGCTTCTCCAAGGACAAGAGCCCCTACAAGACCCACGTCGCCGCCCTGGTGCCCTTCGAGGGCTTCAAGCCCATGGAGGGCCCGGCGGCGCTCTACTTCCACCTCGGCCTCGAAGACCTCGTGGCCTTCGGCTTCTACGCCCTCGAACCTTTGGCCCTGCAGCGGCTGCGCAAGCGCCTGGTGGACGAGAAAACGGGCCCGGTGGCCCAGAAGCTGGTCGACGCGGCGCTCGAGCACGGGCTGACCCCCGACGGCATGGAGAAGCTCAAGCGCGCCCCGGTAGGCATCGACCCCGGGCACCCGCGCATCGAGCTGCTCAAGTACAAGGGCCTGGCGCTGAGCAGCACCAGCATCCCCAGGGGCGTGCGCTTCACCGCGGGCCTCAAGGACTGGATGCTGGAGCAGGCCGCGGCGGCGGCGCCCCTCATCAAGTGGGGCTTCGAGCAGAAGCTGGCCTGACGTCCCCCGGGCTCAAGAGCACCTCGGGGGCCGGCTCGCCCCGCAGCACCTCGGCGAGCCGCTCGAGGCGCAAGGGCTTGCTGAGCACCCCGGTCATGCCCACCTCGAAGCACTGCGCCCGGTCTTCGGTGGTCACCGCGGCGGTCAGCGCGAAGATGGGCAGGCTGCAGCCCCGCTGCCGCAGCGCGCGCGTGGCCTCGAAGCCGTCCATCACCGGCATGTGGCAGTCCATGAGCACCAGCTCGAAGTCGCCGGTGCTGATCAACTCCAGCGCCCGGGCGCCGTCCCCCGCGACAGTGACCCGGTGCCCGAGCTTCTCGATCAACCGCGTGGCCACCACCTGGTTGACGAAGTTGTCCTCCACCAGGAGCACCGACTTCAGGGCCACGGCGCGGTGGGCCACGGGCGTCACGCGCGGCGGCGCCTCGGCGCGGACCACCGGCAGGGTGACGCTGAAACAACTGCCCTGCCCCGGCTCGCTGCGCACCTGGACCTCGCCGCCCATGGCTTCCACCAGGCGCTGGGTGATGACCAGGCCCAGGCCCGTGCCGCCGAAGCGCCGGGTGGTCGAGGCGTCGGCCTGGGTGAAGGGTTGAAAGAGCCGCGCCAGGGCCTCGGCGCTCATGCCGATGCCGGTGTCCGTGACCTCCAGCAGCAGCCGCTCGCCGCGCAGCCCGAGGCGCACCGACACCCGCCCGGCCGCGGTGAACTTCACGGCGTTCGACACGAGGTTCATGGCCACCTGGCGAAAGCGCGTGGGGTCGCCCACCAACCACGCCGGCGCGTCGGGGGCGCAGCTCAGCTCGAGCTGGGTCTCTCGCTCGGCGGCGCGCGTCTGCAGCAGGTCGACGACCGAGCGCAGCTCGAGGCCGGGTGACATCGGCAGCGCCTCGAGCTCGAGGTGGTTCGATTCGATCTTCGAGAAGTCGAGCACGTCGTTGATCACCGCCAGCAGCGTGTCGGCGCTCTGCTGGATGACCCGCAGGCCCTCCTGCACGCGCGCCGGGTCGGTCTCGGTGGCCAGCAGCGAGGCCATGCCGGTCACGCCGTTGAGCGGGGTGCGGATCTCGTGGCTGATGGTCGCGAGAAAGTCGCTCTTCGCGCGGCTGGCCCGATCAGCCTCCGCCCGGGCCTCGAGGAGCGCCCGGTTCTGCGTCTCGAGGGCGGTGATGCTCAGGTCGGTCTCCGCCTCGTAGGCCCGCGTGAGGAGGAACGCGGTCATCAACGCACCGAGAATCGACCCCAGCCGCAGGCCCAGCTTCCGCTCGTGGACCATGGCCGAGCCGATCCACTGGTACTCCATGCCCAGCATCGAGAGCGTCACCACAGCCACCGTCAGGGCCAGCGTCACCCAGCCCGCCCGGCGACCGCCCGCGGCCAGCGCGAAGAGCGGGGCGATGCTCATCCAGAACACTGAGGCCATGCCGTCGCGCCCCGAGGCCATGGCCATCAGCGAGGCCGCCCCCAGGCCGATGCCGAGCACCACCGGGGTCACCACCGCCACCGACACCCCGGCACGCAGCGCGAGCAACCCGAGGGCGGACACCAGCGCCACCACGCCCGTGCCCACGGCCGAATGCCACGCCCCCTGCGAGAGTTGCGACAGCAGCACCGGCACCGTCGCGCCCAGGAGCACCAGCAGCAACGCGCCCAGCTTCCGCAGCCGGCGTCGATCCACGGCCGAGACCTCGGCCGACAGCAGTCGGGGAATCAGCCACTCGATCATCGACCGCCGCGCCATGGAGAATGTCTAACCCGACCCATGATGGGCGCGCCGCACCCTCCAGTGAGGTCATTTGAACCCCACTGACAATCAATGACCCATGGGTGCGTGGAGTCCTCCGGGTGGGTCGATGGCGGATCCGATCGTGCATGGCCTGGGGCCCGACGTGGAAAGCCGTCTCCAGAGAGCCGAACAGCGCACGCGCTGGGCCGTGGCCGGGATGATGCTCGTGGCGCTCGCGGGGGGCCTGTGCGTGACGTGGGCCGTGTCCCAGAGCACGGCCGAGCGGGAGCAGGCCGAGGGCCAGGTTCGCTTCTTGAGGGCCCACGACCGGCTGTTGGCCGAGGCGCGACGCCGGCTGTCGATGCCGGAATACGGGCTCAAGGGTGCGCGGGGCGCCTACGCCAGCAACCAGGTCATGGGACGCCGGGATTTCCTTGCCTACGTCCAATCGAGGGACCTCTCGGCGGAGTTTCCCGGGGTGCACGGCTTCGGGGTCATCGAGGCCACCCCGCGGGACCAACTCGACGCCTTTCTCGCGCGGCAGCGCGCCGACTTCGCGCCCGACTTCGCGGTGCAGTCCGACGGGGTCGGCGAGCAACTGTCGGTGGTGACGGTCATCGAGCCGCTGGCGCAGAACCGCGAGCTGCTCGGCCTCGACCTGAACGCCGAGCCGCGCCTGCGCGTGGCCCTCGAGCGGGCGATCGAGACGGGGTTGGCGACGCTCACCCCGCCGGTGCAGCTCCACCGCGGGGAGGGCGGGCGCACGGGCATGCTGATGATCCTGCCGGTGTTTCGCATCGACCGGGGCTTCCGCACGGCGGCGCAGCGGCACGACGCGCTGCGGGCCTTCGTCTTCGCGCCGATCATCGCCGACGAGCTCTTCGCCGGCACCCTCAGCGCGGGCGACGGGCTCATCGACCTCGACATCTACGACGGCACCGCGAAGAGCGACGAGGCCTCGCTCTACGACCCCGACGGCCACCTCAAGGGGGCCCCGGAGAACGGGGGCCGCTACTCGAGCGACACCCTGGTGGAGGCCGGCGGGCGCACGCTGCTGATGCACACCCGCTCGACGCCGCAGTTCGAGGCCACGCTCAGCGACTTCGCCTCCAAGAGCCAGCGCACCGCGGGCGTCGCCCTGACGCTGCTACTGGTGCTGGTGGCCTGGCTGGCGGGGCGCAGCCGGACCCAGGCACTGCACCTGGCGCTGCGCATGACGCAGGAACTCCGCGAGGCCCAGCGCGTGGCCGACCAGCAGATGCGCGAGCGCGAGGCGCTCTACCGGACCATCGATCAACAGTTCATCGTGAGCACCGCGGGCCTCGACGGGCTGATCACCAGCGCCAACGACAAGCTGTGCGAGATCACCGGCTACGGCCGCGAGGAGCTGCTGGGGAAGAACCACCGGGTGCTCAACTCCGGGGTGCACCCGAAGGCCTTCTGGGCCGAGATGTGGCGCACCGTCGCCAGCGGCCACAGTTGGCGCAACGAGGTGTGCAACAAGAAGAAGGACGGAAGCTTCTACTGGGTCGACGCGCTGGTGGAGCCCATCTTCGGGCCGCAGGGGAAAATCGAAAAGTACGTCTCGATCCGCGCCGACATCACCCCGCGTAAGCACGCCGAAGAAGCGCTCGAGCGGCAGTCGCGGCTGGCCACCGAACTGGCCGCGAAAGCCGACGAGGCCAACCGGGCCAAGAGCTCGTTCCTGGCGAACATGAGCCACGAGATCCGCACGCCGATGAACGGGGTGCTGGGCATGACCGAGCTGTTGCTGGGCATGGACCTGAACCCCGAGCAGGAAGAGGCGGCGCGCACCGTGTACCGCTCCGCCGAGGGGCTGCTGGTCATCCTCAACGACGTGCTCGACTTCTCGAAGATCGAGGCGGGCCGGCTGGAGTTCGAGCGCCTGGTGTTCGACGCGCAGCAGCTGGTCTACGACACGGTCGAGCTGTTCCGCGGCAAGGTGCGCGACACGCCGGTGGAGCTGCTGGTGCGCATCGACGCCGCGGCGCCGCAGCGCGTGTGGGGCGACCCGTCGCGGCTGCGGCAGGTGATCACCAACCTCGTAGGCAACGCGGTGAAGTTCACGGCCGCGGGGCACGTGCTGCTCGAGCTCGAGCGCAGCGGGCCGTCGCTGGTGGTGCGGGTCAGCGACACCGGGCCGGGCATTCCGCTCGAGCGGCAGCAAGTGCTCTTCGAGCCCTTCACCCAGGCCGACGCCTCGACCTCGCGGCGCTTCGGGGGCACGGGCCTGGGCCTCGCCATCTCGCGGCGGCTGGTGGCGGGGCTGGGCGGCACCATCACCCTCGAGAGCGCGCCGGGGGCAGGCACGTGCTTCGAGGTGACGCTGCCGCTGGAAGAAGAGACGCCGCGCCCGGCGCCCCGCGTGCCGGCGCTCACCGGGAAGCGGGTGTTGGCGGTGGAGCGGCTGGCGCTGCAGCGGCGGTTGGTGCGGGAACAGCTCGAGGCCGAGGGCGCGGAGGTCGAGGTGGCGGTGGACACCGACGGGGCGCGCGCGGCGCTGGTGCGGGGTCGCTTCGACGCGGTGCTGCTCTCGGAGGCCACGGTCGAGCCGGTGCTGGCCACGGCGCCGCCGCGGGGCACGGCCTTCGTGCTCTACGCCGCGAACACCCAGCGGCGCGGGGAACGCCCGGGACTCACCTCGGTGGTGCACCGGCCCGTGGCCACGGCCGCCTTCGGGAAGATGGTGGCCCGGGCCATCGCCACCGCGCAGGGGGCGACGCCGGAGGCCGCGCCGGTGATGGCGACACCCCAGACCCTGCCACCGCCCCGGGAAGTGAAGCGGCGGCGGGTGCTGGTCGCGGAAGACAACCCGGTGAACCAGCGCATCGCGCGGGCCATGCTCGAGCGACTGGGCTGCGAGGTGACCCTGGTGGAGGACGGGCGCGCGGCCGTCGAGGCTCACGGGCGCGGCCCGTGGGACGTGATCTTCATGGACTGCCAGATGCCCGACCTCGACGGCTTCGAGGCGACGTCGGCCATTCGCGCGCGGGAGGCGGCGAAGGGCCTGCCGCGCACGCCGGTGGTGGCGATGACGGCCAACGCCATGGCCGAGGACCGGGCGCGCTGCCTGGCGGTGGGCATGGACGACCATGTGCCGAAGCCGGCACGGGCGCTTGACCTCGAGGCGGCGTTGACCAGGTGGGCCTGAGCGGCCGGCGGTGACGTGGCACTTCGATGGGAGGTCTTCGTCTCCTGCGATCGGCAGCGGTCGGCGCTGGGAATGGGTGCCGGGGACAGGGGAGCGCTCAGCTGCCGCGCGAACCAGCCGGAATTCAGAGGGATTCGGGGCGTGGCCTCGATTTCCAGGAACGGTCGGTGGGGGTTGATCCACCGTCGGCCCTCGACAGTTTTCGTCAGGGGCGACGCGGGGCGCTGAAGCAGCAGCATCTTGCAGCTGCAGGTGCTGCCCTTCGGCAGCCAGGACAGGAAGTCAGTGGCTGCTGCCTGGGCGGTTGGTTCGCGCGACTCGAGGCCACGCGCTGGGAGCGGGCAAAGGCCAAAGCCATGGGGAGCGCGGGGGGTGTGTGGCCCAGCGCCGTGCTCGGCTTGAGCAGCCCCTCGGCCCGACCGCGACGGTGACTGGCCCGTCCAGGCTTCGTCCCCGCGAGCGCACACTGACGGACTGCTGGTGTCGTCCCCATGCGCTGAAAGTCCGTCACTGTTGAACAATCGAGGCGCGACGATGACTGGTCCGGCAGGCTTCGTCTCGGGCACTGCACTCTGACGGACTCGGTGGTGGTGCGCACCCCCACGGAGTCCGTCAGTGTTGCAGAATCGAGACGCCGCGCCTCCGCGGGGCTCGCTCGTGATGCGCAGGGCCGCCGACCCGCGAACGACCGCCACCCTTCAGGCTGCTGTTCGCCTCCGCACGTCGAAGCCTCACGACCTCACGGCCGCACCGCCACCAGGTGCAGCACCAACTCCACCTCGTCCTTGTTCCGAATCAAACCCAGCGCGGTCGAGAACGGCGCCACCCCGAAGTCGCTGGTCTTCAGGCGCACCGAAGCGTCCCCTTCGACCACCCCCACCCCCGCCTTCACCGTGAGGGGAAACCGCACCTCCCTGGTCACCCCGTGCAGTGTCAGCTGGCCCCGACACTGGAGACCACCGCCCGCTTCCCTGTACACTCCGTCGCTCTTGAAGCTGATGGCCTTGAACTTCGCCGCGTCGAGCTGCTCGTCGCCCAGCAAGTGCTCCTTCACCTTCAGCTGATCGGCCGGCGGCACCGGGGGTCCCACGATGAAGTACTTCTTCCGCGTCTCCGGCTCGTCGGGCACGAGCGACGCCACCTCCACGCTGACCGCCAGGGCCAACGACTCCGGGGCCCCCGCCTCGTCGAGCGACACCTCGCCCGAGAACTTCGTCGCGCGCACCACGTGGTCATGGGCCAGCGCCGCCGCGGCGCCCGTCTTCCACACCTTGACCACCAGCTCGCTCTTCGCCACGTCGAGCCGCCACGCCCCCGCCGGCTGCGCCCACCCCATCGAAGACCATCCCAGCACCAACAAGCTCAAGACACGCATGGGGCCTCACATAGTGACCTCAGGTGTGCCGCGCCTCACCACTTGGCCGGGCCCGCAAGATGCGCGGTACCTCCGTGCATGAGACCATCAACGAGGACCCCCCGGCACTGCACCGCCGAGGGCCGGGCCGAACGAAACAAGGAGCCGAAGACATGAAGAAGATCACTTTCGCGGGCGGGCAGTTCTCGGTGTTGCTGGCGCTCGGCGCCGCCGTGATGCTGGCCGGCTGCAACTGCGGCGGAGGCCAGGTCGGCGCGCAATGCCAGGCGACCACCGACTGCATGGGCTCCCTGACCTGTCTCGACACCCAGACCTGCGCCACCACCTGCACCGCAGACACCCAGTGCCAGGCCAACGAGAAGTGCTCGAAGGCCGGCGGCTGCGTCACCAAGGTCGGCTGCGGCGCCGACGCCGACTGTCTCACCGGCCAGGCCTGCACCGCCGCCGGCCTGTGCGCGCAGAGCTGCCAGGGCGTCGGGAGCTGCGGCAGCACCGCGGTCTGCCTCGCCAGCGGCACCTGCGCGGGCAAGTGCACCACCGGCGCCGACTGCGCCGCCTCCGAGAAGTGCTCCACCGTCGGCGGCTGCGTGCCCACCGGCGGCTGCGGCGACAAGGCCGACTGCGCGGCGGGCCAGCTGTGCAACGCCGTGGGCAAGTGCATCAGCGACTGCAAGACCTCGGGCTGCAACATGGGCTCGACCTGCGCCAGCGACGGCACCTGCGTTCAGGCCGCGGCCGACGGCGGCGCGACCTCCTGCGGCGGCGAGCTCTTCCAGGCGGCCAAGGTGAACTCCAACATGTTCATCGCCTTCGACAAGTCGGGCTCCATGACCGAGCTGATCAACGGCGTGTCCAAGTGGGACATCGGCACCGCGGCCATCAAGCAGGTGACCTCGCAGTACCAGTCGCAGATCCAGTTCGGGCTGATGCTCTTCCCCGCGGGCGGCGGCAACGCCCAGCAGTGCGTGCCCGGCCCGGTCTCGGTGACCGTGGGTGACCAGCGCGCGGCCTCCATCGGCACCGCCCTCGACATGAACGGCCCCGGCGGCAAGACGCCCATCGGCGGGGTGCTCACCGCGGCGGGCCTCGTGCCCGAGCTGTCCGACCCCATGCGCGCCAACTACGTGATGCTGGTGACCGACGGCTCCGAGACCTGCATGGGCAACGGCACCCAGGCGGCCACCACCAACCTCGCGCAGAAGGGCATCAAGACCTTCGTGGTGGGCTTCGGCTCGGGCGTGAGCGCGCAGAACCTCGCCGACATCGCCACCGCCGGCGGCACCGCGCGCCCCGGCGCCACCAAGTACTACCAGGCCGACGACGCCCCGGGCCTGCTCGCGGCCTTCAACCTCATCGCCCAGGGCGCCCTGGGCTGCGAGTACCGCCTCGCCACCGCCCCGCCCGACCCGGCCAAGGTCTTCGTGTACGTCAACGGCGTGCTCCAGAACCGCGACGTGGTCCACGGCAACGGCTGGGACTACTCGCCGGCCACGGTGCGCATCACCTTCTACGGCGGCCTGTGTAACCTGGTGGCGACCGACTCCACCGCGCGCGTGAGCATCGTCTACGGCTGCGCCGACGGCAGCCTCACCGAGGTCGACCGTCGCGACGGCGGCGCCGGCCTGCCCAACGGCTCGGCCTGCAACGTGGGCCCCGACTGCCTCAACGGGCTGTGCTCCGGCAACATCTGCGGGCTGCCGGTGGGCGCCACGTGCACCACGGGTACGCAGTGCGCGTCGACCATCTGCACCAACGGGCTCTGCGACCCGGGCATCAACTGATCAGGCTTTGACCTTCTTGTTCTCGGGGTCGTAGAGCGGCTTCATGGAGGCCATCGCCGGGTAGCGCTTCCCGGCGATCTCCACCTGCCAGTCGCCCTCGGCGAGGAACTTCGCGTCGACCACCTCGGCGCCGCCTTCGATCATCGCCAGGCCCACCGCGCCCCCCAGGGTGTGCCCGTAGGACGCCGCGCGCACGTAGCCCACTCGCTTGCCGTTCTTCCACAGCGGCTCGGCGTGGAAGAGCTGGGGCTCGGGGTCCTTCACCAGCACCTGCACGATGCGGCGCTTCAAGGGGCCCTCGTTCTTCTTGGCGAGCACCGCGTCCTTGCCGATGAACCCGCCCTCCTTCTTCAGGTCCACCGCGAAGCCCAGGCCCGCCTCCAGCACCGAGTCGGTGTTGTCGATGTCGTGGCCGTAGTCGCGGTACCCCTTCTCCATGCGCAGCGACGCGAGCGCCTTGAGCCCCGCGTGGCGCAGGCCCAGGGGCGCGCCGGCCTTCACCAGCCGGTCGTACACGTGCACCGCCTGCTCGGTGGGGATGTAGAGCTCGTAACCCAGCTCCCCCAGGTACGTGATGCGCACGCACAACACGCGGGCGAAGCCGATGTCGATCTCCGTCACCGCGCGGAAGGGGAAGGCGTCGTTCGAGAGGTCCACCGAGGTCACCGCCTGCATTAGCTCGCGCGACTTCGGGCCCTGGATGTTGAGCTGCGCGTAGGCGCTGGTGACGTCGGAGCAGAACGCGTGGGCGTCGCCGAAGAGCCGCTTCATGCGCGTCTCCACGTGCCGGTGCGCGGTGTCGCTGGCCACCACGAAGAAGTTCCGGTCGTCGAACTTGGTGACCGTGAGGTCGGCCTCGAGCGTGCCGCCCTCGTTGAGCCACTGGGTGTAGGTGATGCGGCCCTTCTCGGCGTCCACGTTGTTGGCGGAGAGCTGGTTGAGCAGCCGCCCCGCGTCACGCCCCTCGACGCGGAACTTCGACATGAACGACATGTCCATGAGGATGACGCCCTCGCGGGTGGCGCGGTGCTCGGCCTCCCAGTGCTTCCACCAGTCCATGCGGCCGAAGGACAGCGGGCCCGGCTGCGGGGTCTTGCCTTCGCCTTCGAACCAGTCGGCGCCTTCCCAGCCGCTGACGTCCTTGAAGTACGCGCCCTGGCCCACGAGCCGCTCGTGAATGGCCGAGCGCTTGGCGTCGCGCGCGGTGGTCATCGACTTGCTGGGGTAGTGGCAGGCGTAGACCATGCCCAGCGACTCCACGGTGCGCGTGCGGCGGTACTCGGGGTTCGACTGGTAGACGTGCAGCCGGTCGATGTTCATGCCGGTGACGTCCACGTCGGGGCGGCCGTTGATGATCCAGTGCGCCATCACCCGGCCCAGGCCACCGCCGGTGAGGATGCCGATGGAGTTGAGGCCCGCGGCCACGAAGTAGTTCTTCACCTCGGGCGCCTCGCCCACCACGGGCCGCAGGTCGGGGGTGAAGCTCTCGGGGCCGCAGAAGAACTTCTTGATGCCCGCGGTCTGCGAGACCGGCACGCGGGCCATGGCCTTCTCGAGGTACGGGGCCATGCGGTCCCAGTCGGGGGGAATCTCGCCGAAGGAGAAGTCGTGGGGCACGCCTTCGATCTTCCACGGCGCGCACACCGGCTCGAACATGCCCACCATCAGCCCCCCGCCCTCCTCGCGGAAGTAGCCGTAGGAGCCCGGGTCTTCGAGCACCGGCCAGTCGCGGCTGATGCCGTCGATCTTCTCGGTGATCAGGTAGTAGTGCTCGGCCGACTGGAGCGGGATGTTGACGCCGTTCTTCGCGCCCAGCTGCCGGCCCCACATGCCCGCGCAGTTGACGACGTATTCGCACTCGATGGTGCCAAAGGCCGTGTCCACCCCGGCCACCGCGCCGTTCTTGATGACCACGCCCAGGGCCGGCACGCCCTCGAGGATGGTCGCGCCCTGCAGCTTGGCGCCCTTGCCCAGGGCCATGGTCACGTCGACCGGGTCCACCCGGCCGTCTTCCTTCACGTAGAAGCCGGCGAGCACGTCGTCCACCTTCGCGATGGGGAAGAGCTTCTTCACCTCCGAGGGGCTGATCTCGTGCACGTCGACGCCGCAGTAGCGGTTGAAGGCGGAGACCCGGCGGTACTCCTCGAGGCGGTCCTGATCAGCGGCGACCTCGATGAAGCCCACGGGCTTGAAGCCGGTGGCCTGGCCGGTCTCGGCCTCGAGGCGCGCGTAGAGGTCGCGGGTGTACTTGCGCATCTCGGTGCTCGTCTCGGAGGTCGAGCCGAAGGTGACCATCAGCCCGGCCGCGTGCCAGGTGGTGCCCGAGGTGAGCCGGTCTCGCTCCAGCAGCACCACGTCTTTCCAGCCCATGTGGGCCAGGTGGTACGCGACGGAGGAGCCGATGACTCCGCCGCCAATGACGACGACACGCGCGCGCTTCGGGAGGACTGGGGTGCTCATGGGGCGCGCAATCTACGCGTTCGTCACAGCGTGGCGAGCGCTGCTTCGAGGGCGCTGAACACCACCGCCACCCGCGGCACCCGGCGCAGGGCCCGGGGCGTCACCAGGTAGAGGTCGATGGGCGGTGGGGGCCGCACGTCGTCCGGCAGGCCCAGCGCGCTGAGCCCCAGCGCGTCGCCCAGGGTCACCGGGAGCACCGCCACCCCCAGGCCCGCGCGCACCGCCTCGAGCTGGGCGTGGAAGCTGTTGGTGGTGACCCGCAGCACCGACGGCCCGAAGGCCTCGCGCCAGGCCTCCTCGGGGGCCGCGCCGGTGGGCAGCCAGGTACCGACGAAGGGCCAGGCCTTCGGGGCCTTGCGCGGCAGGGTCTTCGCCAGCGCGCGGCTGGCGAGCACCGCCGTGGGCAGCCGGGCCACGCGGCGGGTGACGAGGTCTCCCTTCGGCGGCAGGAAGAAACGCAGGGCGATGTCGGCTTCCCGCCGCGCGAGGTCCGCCGAGGTGTTCCCGATGACCAGGTCGATGCGCAGCTTCGGGTGCGCGCGCAACAGCCCGGGCAACACCTCGGGGATGACCACCGTCGCCGCCAGCGTCTCGGTCATCGCCACCCGCACCACGCCGTCGACCACGCGCTCGGTGGCCGAGGCCGCGTCCGTGACCCGGGTGAGCGCCTGTTCCATCACCTCGGCTTCTCCCAACACCCGGTGGCCCAGGGGCGTGAGCGCGAGCCCGGAGGCGGTGCGGTCGAACAGCGCGCCCCCCAGCCGCGCCTCCAGCGAGGCCACGCGGCGGCTCACCGTGGACTGCTGCGTCTCCAGGTGGCGCGCGGCGGCGCCGAAGCCCCCCTGCTGCGCGGAGGCGAGGAAAAAGCGCACGTCGTCCCAGTCCAGTGGCCCATGCATGAGCGCATGTGTCTCATGCATTCATCGACGGGGCGAGTGACGGCGGCGATGGGTACTGATTCGGGCATGACCACCGTGACCCTGCTGACCGCCGCCCCCCACGAAGACTCCTTCAATGCGGCCCTGGCCCAGGCGTGGCGGAAAGGCGCCGAGGCTTCGGGGGCCACGGTGCGGCACTTCGACGTGACCACGCTGCAGTTCGACCCGGTGCTGCGCGGGGCGTACCGCGAACCGATGCGCGACGAGCCGGACCTGGCGGCGGTGCGGGCCGCGTTCGAGGTGTCGTCCCACGTGACGTGGGTGTTCCCCACGTGGTGGGCGGGGCTGCCGGCGGCGATGAAGGCGCTGGTGGACCGGTTGTTCCTGCCCGGCTGGGCGTTCCGCTTCGAGGGGAAAGCGCTGCCCGTCGGGTTGATGGCCGGGAAGTCGACGCGCTACGTGACGAGCATGGACAGCCCGGGGCTCTGGTACCGGCTGGCCCACCACGACGCGCTCGCCGGGAGCTTCGGCCGGGCCACGCTGGGGTTCGTGGGCTTCGCGCCGGTGAAGCGGTCGCTGGTGTTCGGTACGCGGAAGCTCGGCGAGGCGGCGCGCGGGAAGTGGCTCGCGCGGCTGGAGCGCGAGGGTGGTGCTGATGCGCTCGAGGCGAAGCTGCGCCGGAGCGGCGTTACCAGCTGACCTTGAAGTGCAGCGAGTTGCCGTCGCGCAGCTCACACGTGTCGACGCGCACCGGCTGACCGGAGAGCTCGGCCACGAAGCGCAGGGCCCCGCGCCAGGCGTGCTCGGTGTCGGGCTGGATGGGGCACGGGTAGGTGAAGCTCAGCGTGCCGCCGTTCTTGTCGCTCGAGGTCCACACGCACTTCACGTTGCGCAGCGCCTGCTCGATGGACGACGGCATGCGCCCCAGCACCGTCGCCGGCGAGCGCCCGGTGATGGCCAGCGCGACCTGCACCATGGGCTTGAGGATCGGCCCGAACGACGCGTGGGCCATGTCGAAGTTGAGCGCCTCGAACTCCGCCGGCCCGGCGACGGCCACGGTGGCCTCGGAGAAGTCGACCAGCGCTTCCCCCGAATGCCAGCGCGCCGAGTACGGGTTCTCGAACACCAACCGGGTCGCCGGGGTGCAGCGCGCGAGCACCTTCGCGTCGAGCCCACGCGCCTTGACCTGTTTCAGGAGACCGGCCACCTGCACTGAACTCGCCTGCCAATCGGCTGCGCTCGCCACGATGCGGCGCACAGTAGATCGCTGCGCATTCCCTGAGGTGGACTCTCGGAATTCCGTGACCGCCGGCCCCATCTCCACGCGCAACCCGCTGAACTCACGGCCCGGAACGGGTTGGCCCAAAGGCTGCTCAGGGGCTGCCGCATGCACAAGCTCTCGTGGGTCGCCCTGGTCGTCGTCGCTACCGCGTGTGGTCGTGGTTTCGAGACGCAGCCTCCCGGCGTGACGCCCCCTCAGCCGTTGACCCGCTGTGAGACGCTGGACCGCGCCGCGTGTGGCGCGCGCAGCGACTGTGCGGAGCAGGAGCTCGCGTGCGCGGCGGTGTGTCTCGACGATGGGCACGGCGGGTGTCAGCCCTGCGGCGGGTTCCAGTGCGTGACGGTGACGCCTCCTTCGTGCGACGCGCTGGGTGAGCTGGCGTGCGGCCTGCGCAGCGACTGTCGCCTCGAAGAGCTGGCGTGCGCGACGTTGTGCGCCGACGACGCGCTCGGGGGCTGCTTGCCCTGCCCCACGCAGCGCCGGTGCGTCACCCCGCCGCCGCCGTCGTGCAGCGCGCTCGACGCCAACACCTGCACCACGCACCCCGAGTGCCGCCTCGAGAGCCCGATCTGCGCCTGCGCGACTGATTCGTCCGGACAGACCGCGTGTCCTCCCTGCGCCTCGGAGCCCCGCTGCGTCGACGCGGCGCCCATGGGCTGCGGCAGCTTCGACGCCAACACCTGCACCACGCACCCCGAGTGCCGCCTCGAGAGCCCCGTCTGCGTGTGCACCACCAACTCGCTGGGGCAGACCGAGTGTCCCCCCTGTGCTTCGGAGCCCCGCTGCGTCGACGCGGTGCCCGCGGGCTGCGGCAGCTTCGACCCGAACACCTGCGCCGTGCACCCCGAGTGTCGCCTCGAGTCGGTGAGCGCGTGCACCTGCACGGTGGACCCCACCGGCAACACCACCTGCCCTCCGTGCATGGCGACGCCGGTGTGCGTGGACGCGGTGGTGGACACCTGCGCGGGCCTCGACGTCGCCGCCTGCAGCGCCCGCACCGACTGCGCCGTGGAAGCCCTCGGGGTGTGCCCGGCGTGCCCGCCCAACGCCCTGTGCGCCCCGTGCGACGCGCAGGTCATCTGCGTGCCGGTCTCGCCGCCCTCACCGTGCCTCGGCCTCGACCTCGCCACCTGCTCGACGGACAGCCGCTGTGAGGTCGTCTCGTACGCCTGCACCACCGACTGCCGCGACGACGGCCAGGGCGGGTGCGTGCCGTGCGACGTGCCGGCGCCGTCGTGCCAGCCGCGCAGCGAAGGTCCGGTCGCGGGTTGTGGCTCAGGTGGTGGGCAGCCCCCGTTCGGGCCGTGAGCTGATCAGGCGCGGACGACGGCCTCGAGCTTGCCGAACGAGCCGTAGAGTTGATCAATCGACTGCATCACGAAGAGCCGGGGCTGCATCTGGTCGATGCGGAACTCCTGCTCGCAGATGCGCTCGACGTCGAAGGGCAGCACCTCGGGCTCGGCGGAGAGGGCGTAGCGGCACTCCCCCAGGCTCGAGGCGATGCCGGCGCCGAAGATGCGGCGGCCCTGGGGCGTCTCGACCAGGCCGAACTCGTTGGTGAACCAGAAGAACCGCTCGAGGCGGCGCAACCGGGTGGGGTCGTCGAGGAACTCGCAGGCCAGCGTGCCGTAGCGCTGGCAGTAGTCGCCGTAGGCCGCGTCGGTGTGGAACGGGATGTGGCCGTAGAGGTCGTGCACCACGTCGGGCGCCGGGGTGTAGTTGAGGTCGCGGCGGTCGCGCACGAAGTGGCCGATGGGGAACTTCTTGTCGCGCAGCAGGCTGTAGAAGCCCGCGCCGTCTTCGAGCCCGCGCACGAACACGCCCTGCCAGCCGGTCAGCTTCGCGAGGCGCGCGTTGACCTCGTCGAGCGCGGGGATCTCGCTGCGGTCCAGCTCGAGCTGGGCCACGCCCTTCGAGAACATGGGCACCAGGAGGGCGTCGCGCATCGGGCGATGGAGCGTGACGATCTCCGCGTACGTCGCGTGCTCTTCGGGAGAGAACGGGCTCTTGCGGTCGGAGAACGTGGCTTCGTGCATGGAACTCTGGAAGCTAGGGGCCGGTCCCCGCTCGAAGATACCGACAAAGATTGACCAATCATTGTCAGTGCACTCGACATTCACGTCTTCAGCGCGCGAGCACCCGCACCAACCGGGAGAGGAACTCGGCGTTCTGGGTCTCGGCGGCCTTCAGCTTCGGCAACGCGGTGCGCAGCTCGGCCACGTCGCGGCCGTCGAGCTCGAGCAGCTCGGCGTCGCGGGTCAACCAGTCGCCGTAGGCGTCGGCGGTGAGCTCGGGGTGGAACTGGAAGCCATAGCTGCGGCCCACGCGGAAGGCCTGCTGGGTGTAGCGGTCGGTGGAGGCGAGCAGCACGCCGTCGGGCACGGCGCTCCAGGTGTCCTCGTGCCAGTGGGCCATGACCGACTTCGGGGGCAGCCCGGCGACGGCGGGATCTTCGAGGCCCTGCCTGGTCCAGCGCACGGGGGCGACGCCCACCTCGAGGCCATTCTTGCCGCGGGTGACCGTGGCGCCGGCCGCGGTGGCCAGCAACTGCGCGCCCAGGCACAGGCCGAGGGTGGGGCGGCCGAGGGCCAGGCGCTCGGTGAGGAGCCCCAGTTCGTCGCGGAGGAAGGGGTGGAGGTCGGCGGCGGCGACGCTCATGGAGCCACCGAGGACGACCACGAGTTCGGCGTCGAGGTCCTTGTGTTCGACGCAGCGGAAGCGCGTCGTCAGGGTGTAGCCGACCTCTTCCAGGGGGGCCTTCAGGAGGCCCAGGCCCTCGTGCTCTTCGTGCTGCACCACCACCGCGCGCATGGAATTCACCTTCGAAACTCCCCTCGAAATGGGCCGCTGAACGTCAAGGCCGCTCACAGTTCTCTCACGGGAAGAGGTGCCGTGCTCGGCTGACAATCAGGCATGTCGCCGCTCACCGCATTGTCTTCCGCCTGGCGCCAGTGGCGGCCCCGGGTCGACCCCCGGGCCGGGAGCCGTGCGTTGGTCACGGCGTTGCGTTCGGGGGCGAGCCTGGCCGAGGCCCTGCGGCAGGCGGCGCCGGTGCTCGCGAAGGCGGCGGTGAGCGAGGCGGCCGGGCGGTTCGAAGGCGGGGCGCTGGCGCTGTTCATCGTCGACGTGCGGGACTCGTTGTGCCGGCAGGTGCTCGAGGCGGGGGCCGGGGTGCAGGATGCGTCGTTGCACTCGGCGTTGTGCACGGTGGCCGGCAACGTCGAGGGCGAGACGTTCGTGCAGCACCTGATCAACACGACCCTCGAGGCGAGCGCGGTGTACGTCGAGTCGATGCCCGTCGAGGTGATCGATGAGGGGCGCTGCACGCGGGCGCTGACGGTGTTGGTGCACCGGTCGTTGTGCGTGTTGGTCAGCCGCACCGACGGCGCGCGCTGCCTGGGCGAGCGCAGCCACCGCGTGGAGTTCATTCCCTTTCCCGTGCTCGGTGCGTTGGCGGGGAAGGAGCGGCGCTGAGGGGAACGGCGAAAGCCATGGGGAGCGGGGGTGTGCTGGGGGCCCGGCGCCGTGCCCAGGTTGATCAGCCCCTCGAACCGAGCGCCTCGGTGACGGGTCCGTGCAGGCTTCGTCTCGGGCTACGCACACTGACGGACTCGGTGGTGGTGCGCACCCCCACGGAGTCCGTCAGTCCTATGGAATCGAGACGCCTCGCCTTCGCGGGGCCCGCACGCGACACGCACGGCCGACGCCCGCGCACGACCGCAACCCTTCCGGCTGCTGTTCACCTCCGGCCGTTCGCCGGAGACGCGTGCCTCCCATCGAAGCCTCCACGGCGAGCGCCCGTACTAAGTCCCCTGAGCGTGCACTTCCCCCGACACGCCACCCCCTTCCTCCTGCTCCTCGCGTCGGCGTGTCCCGAGCGCACCGTCCCCGAGCGAGGGGTCCAGCTCCTCTACCGCAAGGCCACCACCGACTCCGTGCGCACGGTGGTGGATCGCCGGCTCGCGCAGCTCAAGCTCAAGGCGAACCTGCACGAAGACGACTCGACGCTCTCGGTGCGCGTGCCCGAGGGCGGCGACCTCGGACCCATCAAGTCGTTGCTCGCCCGCAGCGGCCACCTCGAGTTCTGCCCCGAAGACGAGACCATCGCCGAGCCCTGGTGCGCGCGCGCCTGGGCGCCCCCGGTCACCACCAACCGCGGCGACACCACCTGCGCCCTGCTCGCGCCCACCCGCGCCCAGCTCGAGCTCGCCCTCGGCGACGCCGGCGTGCCCCTGGCCTTCGGCACCGACGGCGACCAGGCCACCGTCTACGCCCTGCGCGAAGACCGCTGCCTCACCCCGCGCGTGGTGAACGCCGAGCCCAAGCCCTCCGGCCTGATGCTCGAGTTCGACCGCCCCACCGGCCGCGCCTTCGCCGAGCTGACGAAGGACACCGTGGGGCACCGGTTGATCATCCGCCTCGAGGGGGTGGTCACCTCCGCTCCCGTGGTGCGCGAGCCCATCACCGGTGGCCGGGCGATGATCACCTCGACGCCGAAGGACGATCTCCCGGTGCTCGGAGCCCTGCTGGTGGGCGGCACCCTGCCGGCGCTCACCCTCGAGAAGGAAGCGCCGTACGGGCCTCCCTCCCTGCGGTGATCACCGCAGCGCCAACCACACCCCGAGAAACCCGAGCCCCGTCGCGAACAGGAAGATGCCGCCGAACAGCACGACCGTCTTCCACTTGCCCTCGGCGTAGTTGGCCCGCGTGTCGGCTTCCGGGTCTGACTGCGGGTCGAGGAAGTCGTCCGACGCGTCGATCTCCTGGATGAGCGAGGCCTCGATGATCGGCTCTTCGACATCCGAGAAGGTCACCCCGAAGCTGGTGCGGCGGCCGCGCGACTCGGCGAGGGGCTTGCTGAGCCGCGGGTCCTTGGCCGGCGTGGGCGTGCCGTCTTCCGACAGCGGCGGAGGCGGCGGCTCTTCACGGCCGGGGTCGGTGACGTCCTGGTCGTCGTGCTGGAAGTCTTCCGGTGCCAGCACCGCGGTGTGCTCGAAGGCCAGCGCGGTGGGCGGCACGAACTGCACCCGCCGCGTCTTGTCCGCGTCGGGGATGTTGATGGTCTTGCCGTAGACCGCCTCGTGGAGCACCGCGTCTTCGCCCGTCTTTTCCTTGGCGAACACCCGCGCCAGCAGCTCGCCGATGTCCCGGTCGGCCACGTCGGGCGCGAACTTGAGCCGCAGCTTCTTGAGCGCCTCGCCGAACTCGAAGGCCGTGGAGTACCGGTCCTTGGGTTCCTTGCGCAGGGCCTTGAGGATGACCTCGTCGACCTCCCGCGGCACGTTGGGCTGGCTGAGCGACGGCGCGTCCCAGCTCGGGTTGGCGGCCTTGCGCCAGCGCTCGATGGGGTCGCCCTTCTGCGGCAGCGCGTGCCACGCGAGCAGTTCCCAGAGCATCACCCCGCACGAGTAGATGTCCGCGCGGCCGTCGACGATCTGCTTCTTCGCCTGCTCCGGCGCCATGTACGTCAGGTTGCCGATGACCACCCGGGGCGCGGTCTGCTCTTCCTTGAGCGTCGACTGCGCGGCCCCGAAGTCGATGATCTTCACCTCGCCGCGGTAGCTGATGCACACGTTGGCCGGCGAGAGGTCGCGGTGCACGAGGTGCATCGGGCTGCCCGTCTCGTCCTTCGAGTCGTGCGCGTACTGCAGGCCGTGACAGACCTTCTCCCCGAGCAACAACGCGATGCCCAGCGGCAGGTCGACCTTGCGGTCGCGCAGGCGCTTGGTGAAGCGGCTCACCGTCTTGCCCTGCACGTACTCCATCGACAGGAAGTACTCCCCGTTGACGTCACCCATCGCGTACACGCGCGCGATGTTGTGGTGCTTGAGCCGCACGACGACCTTCGCCTCGTCGAGGAAGCGCCCCACGAACGCCCGGTTCGCCACCAGGTTCGGGAGCACCTTCTTCACCACCACCGCCCGCGGCGCGTCTCCGCCTTCTCGCGCGAGGAACACCTCGCCCATTCCTCCGGCGCCGATTCGGCGGATCAGCTGGTAGCGCCCAAAGGGGAGGGGCGCTTCCGGCGTGGGCTCCTGCAGCATGAGCGCGGCAGCTTGCGGGCCCGAGTCTCCGGGGGCAAGCACCTGCCCTGCCTGCCGGCGTCGCTGAGCGTCGAGGCTGTCTGGGCCAGAAGTCATCAAACCACCGGGCTGCCGAAAGGTAGGATGATTATCGACACGACGCGTCAGGAGTTGTCTCGTGAAAAATTCTGATGTGAATTGAATCGGTTATCTCTGGACCACGCGAACTCCGGTCGAATCGCGCAGCAGCACGAAGCGACGCCCCACGCGCACCACCTCGGCCTTGTTCCAGGCGCTGAGCGTCACCACCCCGTCGTCGAGGGAGGCGAGTACGCTCACCGGGGGCCGCGCCGGGAGCCACAGGGGCACGCGCTCGAAGGCCGCCGTGGGCAGCGCCGGCGACTCGGGGGCCTGGCGCAGGGTGAAGCGGGCCGCGTCGTCGAGGGTGCCCAGCGGCCGGGCGAGGCCCCGCAGCTGGCCGGTCGACGGGTCGGTACGCCACACCACCCCGGCCTCGAGGCCCTGGAGGTCGAAGACACAGCTCACGTCGAAGCAGTTGCCCCCCAGGTAGAGCTGCCCCGGCGGGTCGGCGAAGAGCACCCGGCCGTCGAAGAACCCGGGGAAGAACGCCGGCGTGAGCGTCGCCGCCCCCACGCGCAGGATGGTCAGCTGGCCGCCCGTCGCCTGGCGCACCGCGAGGTCGGTGTCGTGCAGCGCGGGCACCACCACCGCGTCGATGCCCGCGAAGGCGTCGGCCAGGCGCAGCCCGCCGTCTTCGAACACCCGCCGCTCCAGTGACTGCCGCCCGCGGTGCACCGACCAGAGCACCGTGTCCACCACCACCAACTGCTCGCCGTCGAAGGAGGTGACGCCACCGTCGGCGCGGCGCAGCTCGATGGCCCCGCTGGCGCGCTCGCAGGCCACGGTGTCGGCGGTCAACGGCCAGGCGCCCCCGAGGCAGCCGTCGACTCCCGGCAGCGGCACCGTCACGAAGCCCGCGTCCAGGCGCGAGGCCGCGACGTCCACCACCGTGGTGCGCACGCCCAGCGACGGCTCGAAGGTGGTGCGCACCAGGTAGCTGCCGGCCTGCGCGGGGGTGAAGGCCAGCGCCACCTGCACCACGCCCACGTCCAACACCCGCGGCGGCCCCGAGAGCGCCACCGGCACGGGCAGGTTGTCCGGCCCCAGCACCTCCACCGAGGCCCGCAGCGCGTCGCTCACGCACGAGCTCAAGGGCGCGAAGAGCGTCAGCGTCAGCGGCTCTCCGGCGATGCCCAGCGCGTTGGCCGCGGCCCCACCCGAGCCGCCCGCGCCCCCGAAGCCACCCGCGGCGCCCTGGCCCGTCGCGGACACCAACACCCGCTGGCAGGTGTCGCCCGGAGGGGGCCCACAGGCGGCGAGCACGAGGAGGACCAGCGCGGCGCCACGGAGCATGACTGGCACCTTAGCGCCCCCGTGCGATGGTTCGCGCCGATGACCCGCCTCACGTCGTTGCTGGTGCTCGCCCTCGCAAGCTGCGCCCACGTCACCCCGGAGTGCCCCACCCACGGCGGCGAGACCTGGCGCGAGCTGAGCTCCGCGCACTTCGTGGTGCACACCAACCTCGGCCCCGAGGCCGCCGGCGCCGCCGCCCTCGAGCTGGAGCGCGCCCGCACCGCGCTGCTGCCCAGCTTCCTGGGCGTGCCCACGCCCGCGCGCCCCCTCGAGGTGGTGCTCTTTCGCAGCGTGGCCCAGCTGGAGGACGTCACCTTCGACGCGCTGCGCGACGGCTCCATCGTGCATGACTGGCGCGGGCCGGTGATGGTCATCAGCAGCGACGGCTCCCTGCTCGAGTCCACCCCTCAGCTGCGGTTGATGCTCCACGAGCTGGCCCACCACTACTCGGGCCAGGCCCTGCGCCGGCGGCCGCGGTGGTTGTCGGAGGGGCTCTCGGAGTACCTCGAGACCATCACCCTCGACGCCGACTCGAAGATGGCGTCCCGCGGCGTGCCCAACCAGGAGCGCCTGGGCGAGGTGCTGCGCTGGGGCCTGCTCCCGGTGGACTCGCTGTGGGCCTGGGACGAGCTGCACGACGAGCGCCCGGGCCTCGAGGCCCACCGCCTCGCCAGCGCGTGGTTCTGGGTGCACTACCTCTTCAACGAGCAGCGCGCGGGGCTGGAGAAGTTCTTCGCCGCCCTCGGCGAGGGACAGGAGCCGCGCCGCGCCTGGGGCGAGGTCTTCCCCCTGTGGACCGAGAAGGCCATGAGCGACGCCGCCGCGGCCTACGTCGAGCGCCGCAACATCCACACCCAGCGCATCGAGCTGGGTGTCGTGTCCGCCGTCACCTCGCAGCGGGTGATGACCGATGCCCAGGTGCACGCCCTGCTCGCCCGCCTCGCCGCGTCGACCGGGCGCTGGGTGCGCGCCCGCGCCGAGACGGATGCCGGCCTCGCCCTCGACCCGAACGAGCCCGGCGTGCGGGAGCAGCAGGTGGTGCTCGCGACCTCGCGCGTGGAGGCCGCCCGGCAGCTCGTCGCCGCGCAGCCCACGCTGGGCTCGGGCTGGTTATTGCTCGCCCTGGCGTTACCGGAAGCACCGGAGCGGACCGCGGCCCTGGAGCAGGCGCTCGTCCTGGAGCCCGACGCGTTCCTCGCCCTGGTGGAGCTCGCCTCGCGGCGGTGTGCCGAGGGGCGGTGCGCCGAAGGCCTGGCGCTCGCGCGGCGCGCGGTGGGGCTGGCGCCCGATGACGTGCGGGTGGTGGCCTCGGCGGCCGCGGTGATGGCGAAGGGCGGCGCGTGCGCGGAGGCGGTATCGGCCCAGCGCCACGCCCTCGAGCTGGTGCCGCACGGTGCGCCCGACGCGGTGCGCGCGCGGTTGAGCACCGGGCTCGGGGTGATCAGGCGGGACTGCCCCGCCCCCTGAAGCAGATCAGCTCGCGGCCTGCCGGGGCGGACCGACCGGCGCGACCGACGCGGTGGCCTGCTGCGCCACGGTGTACGGCGCGAAGTTCTCGGCGCCCTCGCACGTGCCGAACCACCGCCACGGCACGCCGGGAATGGTGAAGGCTTCCTTCGGAATCTTCGGGAGGATCTCCGCGTGCAGCGCCGGCAGCTTCGACCAGTGCATGCCGGGCCGGTGGTGGTGCGCCGTGTGGTACCCGAGGTTGCCGGTGAACTTGTTGTAGAAGGTCTGGATGATGTTGTTGCAGGCGACGAAGTCGTTGTCCGTCGCGCGGTCGGAGTGGTGCGTGTAGGTCGCCAGCGCCGTGCCGTAGAGCAGCACCAGCGGCGTCATCACGAACACCAGCAGGCCAGCCGCCGGGCGGTACGCCACGAGGGCCGCCATCAGCAGCACCGAGAGAACGCCCATCACCGCGAAGATGCGGCGCTGCCGGGGGTGCTTGGCGCTCACCACCCAGGCGCGGGGGTAGGCGGTCAGGGTGGTGACCCACGCATATTCCCACTCGCCCATGCGCGAGCCGTCGTCCCGGGCCCAGCGCGACTCGTCCTTCGTCTGGTCGAGGTAGTTGAGGTGGTGGCCCAACGAGTGGTGCAGCACCCAGGCCTGGCTGGAGACGCCGGTCTGCAGCATGTACATGACCTCCAGCAGCCGGTTCGCCCAGGCGTGGTGGAAGGTCGAGACGTGCTGGTGGTGGTGGTTGAAGGCGCAGATGCCGGCCTTGGGCAGCATGCTGATCAGCGAGTACGCCAGCAGCGCGAGGACGTTGTCGACCCACAGGTAGACCGACACGTCCACGCAGAAGAGGCAGAACATCAGGAACAGCGGGAGCCGGTCTTCGCGATGACGAAACATGAAGTGAGCGGGCTCCTATTCTCCTCGCGTCTCGTTGTCACCCCACCCCGCCGGGCAGCGTCACCACGAAGCGCGCGCCCGGTTGTCACCGCAACGATGGGCTCCGGGGCAAGCACGGCATGGCATGGCAGGGAGTGCGGCACCGACACCGGGGTTGGGTCTGCGTCGGTTTGGTGGTCATGCCACCGCGCATGCGCGACGCCGCCCACCGCACCGGCCTACCGGTTCTGCTGACAGAGCCCGCCGTCCACGCTGCAGTCGCAGGCGCTTGCCCAGGTCGGATCCCCTGCGTCCGCCTCTGCGCAGCGGTACACGCCGGTGCCCGCGCAGCCCTGCGCGTTCGCGAAGTGCGAATACGTGCCGCCGTCGAGCAGGAGCACCTGGTTGGTGCACTCGCCGGCTGTCACGCAGGCAGAGCCAGTGAGGGACGCCAACGAGCCGCAGGGCCCGATCAGCATCATCCGGTACGTCGTCATGGGCTGCATCCTCGTCCGAAGCCGCCGCCCCACGCAACGCGCGGCGATACGGGGGCACGGTTGGTTTCCGGTGGCGCTCCGGAAGCTGCGTGACGCCGAACTGCGGCAGGCAGGGAGGGGCGGTCGGGGGTGGGTTCCCGACGCTGCACCAGGAACTGGTCAGCCTCTCGGCGCGAACGTTCGGTGACGGCTTGACTCCGCGTTGGGCAGGGGGGCGCGGAGGGAGCAGGGGTCCGCCACCGCGTCATCAAAGATGACAATTCAGATGCATCACACACGCGAGAGGACCTGCCGATGAGTTTGTCATCTTTGATGACGCACTCCGAGACCCGCGCACCTCGCGGGGTCTCCCCGGCGAAGCCATCAAGCTGGGGTCACGAAGCGTCCGGGGCCGCGGCGCTGCGCGAGAGGGCTGCCGCGTCAGGCCACCGACCTCCCCAGCACCCCATGGCTGTCTTTGAGCGCGCTGGCTTTCAAGTCGCGTTCGCTCCCCTCGTCGGGCCCGTGCAGGCGGCGGCTTGATCAGCGTTGGAGCCACAACCGGGCAGCGTCACCACGAAGCGCGCGCCCGAGGGCGAACCGTCTTCCACGCGGATGTCACCGCCGTGTGACGCCACGGCCTGGCGGCAGAACGCCAAGCCGATGCCGTGGCTGGTGCGCGCGTGGGGGTCGGCGTCGTCGAGCCGGGTCCACGCGTGGAAGATGCGCTCGCGGTCTTCGGGCCGCACCCCGGGGCCGCGGTCTTCGACGCACAGGCGCAGGCCGCCCGTCTCACCCCTGACGTCGACGTGCAGCGGCTCGTCGCGCGGCGCGTACTTGAGCGCGTTGTCGACGAGGTTGTGCAGCACCCGCGCCATGAGCTGCGGATCGAAGGTGGCCGAGCCGTCTTCCACCGTCACCTGCAGGCGCCCCGGCTGCGAGCGCAGGCGCAGGGTGACGAGCGCGAGCGCTTCGTCGGCCCAGGCCCGCAGCGCCACGCGCACCGGCCGCGCCGGGGGCCCCCGGGCCGAGTCGTTGGCCACGTCGAGCAGCGAGAGCACCATGCGGTGCAGGTGGTTCGCCGCCACGTGGATGTCGCGCAGCACCTCGAGGGTCTCGTGGTCTTCCACCGGGGCCTGCTCGAGGAGCCACTCGGTGTTCTTCAAGATGGGCGTCAGCGGGTTCTTGATGTCGTGCACCAGGGCGGTGATGAAGCGCCGCCGCGAGGCTTCCAGGGCGTGCAGCCGCTGGTGCGCCCGCTTCAGCTCGAGGTGCGTGGCGACGCGGGCCAGCACCTCCTCGAAGTGGAAGGGCTTGGTCACGAAGTCGACGGCGCCCGCCTCGAAGGCCTTGAGCTTGTTCACCGGGTCCTGCGCCGCCGAGAGGAACACCACCGGCAGCTGGGCGCTGGCCCAGGTCTCCCGCAGCGCCCGGCACACCGCAAAGCCGTCGAGGTCGGGCATGTGCACGTCGAGCAGCACCAGGTCGGGGGTCTGCTCGTCGACCAGGCGCAGCGCCTCGCGGCCCCCGTGGGCCACCCGCACCGAGTGTCCGCGCGAAGCCAGCAGCGCCATCAGCACCTCGGTGTTCTGAGGCGAATCGTCCACCACCAGCAGGTCTCCACCCATCGACAGCTCCCTCGTGACCCCGAGTTGGATCGACTAACGCGCAATATCTGCGCGATCCACTCGGAGTCGCTCGGCTGATTTCGCCGGTTTACAGGGAGCTGGCGAGGTGGCGGAGGAGCGCGGCGGCATCGCGGTCCATCACGTCGCCGTGGCTGGGGATGATGCGGGCGAGGCCGGGCTGGTCGGAGAGGGTGCGGAAGAGGGCCTGGACGGCGGCGGTGTCGACCTCCACGCGCTTGCGCACGGGCCTGGGGAGCTTGGGCTCGGGGCCGGTGAAGCCGACGAGGCGCATGAGCAGGCCCACCACGCCGCGGCCGTGGGGGGCGTTGGTGACGAGGTCGCCGACGAGGAGCGTGTCGCCCACGAGGAGCACGGCCTCCCTGGTGCGGAAGCCGTCGACGGTGAAGACGCGCAGGCCTTCTTCCAGGGGCAGGGCGCTGATGGGCTGGCAGGGGAGCCGGGCGGCGAGGGCGGCGACGGCGACCTCGGGGGCGTAGGCGGTGACGTTGAGCTTGAGGGCGAAGGCCGCCGCGTCGAGCGCGTGGAGCGCGTTGGGCAGCACGAGCTGGGCGGGGGGCCCCAGGGCGCGGATCTGCCGCAGCACCTCTTCGGGCACGGGCACGGCGTTGTAGAAGAGCAGCGAGCCGTCGCGGCGGCGCACGATGGTCATGCGCCGGGTCGCGCCGGGCAGGCCGGGCACCTGGTCGTCGATGGTCCACAGCCCTTCCCCGCGAGGGGTGAGGGGCCCGGGGTGCAGCACGGTCCACGGTCGGGGGGTCGTCACGGGGCGCATCATGCGTGCATTTCCTCCCGATTTCCCAAAGGTGCTACGCGCCGGCGCCGTGGCCACCCCGCTCCCGCATGGTGTTTTGCTCGCGTTCGAAGGCATCGACGGCTCCGGCAAGTCGACGCAGGCCCGCATGTTCGCCGACTGGGCCGAGCTCGAGGGCCTCGAGGTGGTGCGCACCCGGGAGCCGACGCAGGGGCCCTGGGGACGGAAGATTCGCGAGGCGAGGTTCACCGCCCGCCTGAGCCCCGAGGACGAGCTGGCGGCCTTCATCGCCGACCGCAAGGAGCACGTGGAGACGCTGGTGCGCCCGGCCCTGGCCCGCGGGGCGCTGGTGATCATCGACCGGTATTACTACTCGACGGTGGCCTACCAGGGTGCCCGGGGCCTCGACCCGCAGGCGCTGCTGGAGATGAACCGGGCCTTCGCCCCCAAGCCCGACCTGGTCTTGCTGGTCGATGCCGACCCGAAGCTGTGCCTGCAGCGCATCCACGCGCGCGGCGAGGGCCAGGACCTCTTCGAGAACCTCGAGGCGCTCACGAAGGTGCGGGCGATCTTCCTCTCGCTGGTCGAGCCGCACGTGGCGGTCATCGACGGCGGCCGCTCGGCCGAGGTGGTGTTCGACGAGGTGCGCGCGCGCATCCTCGCGGGGCCGCTGCAGGGCCTCACGTAGGTCCTGGTAGGCAGTCCACGGCGAGCGGAATCGCCCCGCGCGCGCGGCGGGGTCACTATTCTGCGGTGCTCATGGATCCTGCGCAGTGGATTGCGACGTTTCGACTCACCCACGAGCAGGCCAAGCGCGGCTCGCTGGGTCCCTCGGAGCTCAAGAAGTACCTCGGCATGCGTGACGAGCTGGCCCGCTCGTTGATGAGCGCGCAGCGCCTGGACATCCCGGAAGGGGTGGCGCCGCGGCGGGCGCTCAAGGTGGCGCACGTGTTCCCCATCGAGATCTCCAACGTGTACCGCACCACCACGCGGGAGATTTCGTGCACCGGCTTCACCGCGCTGGTGGCGGCGATGTTCAAGGAAGGCGACTCGGTGCCCTGGTCGCTGACGGTCAACCGCACCGACCCGCCCATCGTCGGCGACGCGCGCGTGGTGTCGGCGCCCAGGCAGAGCCCCACGAGCACCCGGCTCTCGGTGGTCTTCGTGAACCTCGACGAGCCGAAGTTGCTGCGCCTCGAGCAGGCGCTGTTCGACGCCGCCCTGTCGCGCTTCTGAAAAGCCGCGCCCCGGGGTTGGACATGGGATGATGCCTGCCCACGACCCGTGCCTGAAGACGTCCACCCGCCGCTGGCTGATCCGCTCCTCGGGGCGCTGGTCGGCGAGTACCAGATCATCGAGCCCATCGGACAGGGTGGGATGGGCGTCGTCTACCGGGGCATCCAACCGGTCATCAAGAAGCGCGTGGCCATCAAGGTGCTCAAGCCGCAGGTCGCCGGCGACGAGCACCAGGTGCGCCGGCTGGTGGCGGAGGCCGAGGCGGTCAACGCCATCGGGCACCGCGGCATCATCGACATCTTCGGCATGGGGCAGCTGCCCGACGGCCGGCCCTACGTGGTCATGGAGTTCCTCGACGGCGAGCCCCTGGACCTGTGGCTGCAGCAACAACCGCTGGGCCGGGTGCCGCTGCTCACTGCCCTGGAGCTGCTGCTGGAGATCTGCGCGCCGCTCTCGGCCGCGCACCGGGCGAACGTCATCCACCGCGACCTGAAGCCCTCGAACGTCTTCGTGTGCCGGCAGGCCGATGGCTCGCGGTTCTTGAAGCTGCTCGACTTCGGGCTGGCCAAGCGCGCGGTGGGCCTCGACGGCAACACCAAGCAGACCAGCCAGTCGACGGTCTCGGGCACGCCCGACTACATGGCGCCGGAGCAGGCCCGCGGGCTCTCGGTGTCCCCGCGCAGCGACCTCTACGCGCTGGGGGTGATGGCCTTCGAGCTCTTCACCGGCCGGGTGCCGTTCGCGGGCGCGACCCCGATGGACGTGATGGTGGCGCACGTGGGCACCGCGCCGCCGTCGCCCCGGTCGCTCGAGCCGCAGTTGCCCGAGGGCCTCGAGGCGCTGGTGCTGCGCATGCTGGCCAAGGCCCCGGAGGCGAGGCCGCAGACGGTGGACGAGGTACGCGCCGCGCTGGAGGACGCGGTGATGGCGCTGGGGAGCCCGCGGCCCCGCAGCTCGAGGGAACACCTCACGCCGGCGCCGGCGCTGCCTCCGATGTTCAGCCAGCCGACGCCGGCTCCCGTGGCCGTGGCGCCGGTGGCCCCGGTCGGCCGGCGCGCGGGGGCGACGTGGTGGGCCGTGGGGTTCGTGGTGCTGGGGCTGGCGGGCGCCGGGGCGGCCTACGTGAGCTCGCGCCCGGAGCCAGTGGTCGCGCCGACGCCGGGGCCCGTCGTGCTGGAGCTGGATGCGGGCAGCGCGCCCGTGGATGCGGGGGCAGAGGTCGTGGAGACCGGGCCTGCGGTCATCGACGCCGCGGTCATCGACGCCGGGGTCGAGGCGCCGGTGGAGATAAAGCCAGCGCGCAGGCTCGGGCCGGCGCCCACCACGCGGCAGTTGCTCAACCGCATCGTCAAGCTGGAGGCACGGGCGAAGCGGAAGAAGAACCTCGACGTGGCGGCGTTGCCGGCGCTGGGGAAATACCGGCTCGAGGCCAGCGCGTCTGACCCGGGCCGGCGCGCGCGGCTCGACCGCGTGTTGACCGAGTGGGAGCGCAGTTTCCTCAAGCGCTGATCAGCGAGTCACGCGGCTCAACAGCCCTGGGGAACGCGGGCGTGAAGGGGGTGCAGGCCGTGCTCGACGCGCGCGTGAAACGGGCCTCAATTCGAGGGGCACGCTCGGGTCGAGCAGAGCCACCGCACCCGTCCCGCCCGCGCTCCCCATGGCTGTTCGCCGTCCCGGATGGATCGCCTCGACCCGGCTCGGCAACCAACCTCGACGCGCCCCGCATGACATTCGTAACATATTGATTTAACTGAATAATCAATTGAATCGAGCACCCCGAGCGGCGTCCCTCCGGCCGGCGTCACCCCGATGCCCCCCCCAAGAAAAGGCCGACCATGAACCGCCGACTGCTCGCCGCTGCCCTGCTCTGCGTGACCTCCACCGCCGCCCTCGCCCAGGACGTCGACCTCGACGTGGGCGAGGCCACGACCCAGGTGCAGGTGCCGGGGCTCTCGGTGCAGGTTCGCGTCTCGGGTGCCCCGGCGGAGGCGCCTCCCCCGATGCCCACCGACGCGCGCCACCGGGGCCCGCGGCCGCCCCCGGTGCAGGTGGTGGGCGTGGACACCTTCACCCTCGGCTTCGAGCTCAAGCCCCAGGAGACGCTGCGCCTGCTCAGCCCCGAAGGCGCCCGCGCGGACATCTGGGCCGACGACGGCAGCTACCTCGGCGGCTTCGACGTGCCCTGCGAAGTGGCCGCGAAGCCCGGCCAGTTCTACCGCGTGGTGATGAGCCTCGGCGGCGCGCTCGTCTTCGACCGCAAGGTCGAGCTGCGCCGGTACTACCGCAGCAACGTCTCGTTCCGCGGCGGGGCCCGGGGGCCGGGCGTGGTCCTCACCGCGCCGCAGCCCACCTTCGCCATGGTCGACTTCCCCGCCCTGGTCGAGGCGGTGCAGGCCGAGGCCTTCAGTGACGCGAAGCTCGACGTGGTGCGCACCTCCCAGGGCGGCCTCACCGTCGACCAGCTCGGCCAGCTCGTGGACCTCTTCTCGTTCTCGTCGGAGCAGGTGACCGTGGTCGAGGTGTGCACCCCGCGGCTCGTCGACCGGCAGAACGCCTTCAAGCTCTACCGGCACTTCACCTTCGAGGGCGACAAGCAGAAGGTGAAGGCGCTCCTCACCCGGTGACGCGCACGGGCACCGCCAGTTGCTCGAGCTCGCAGTCGCGCGGCGAGCCGTCTTCCCACGCGAGCATCGCGAACTCCGCCGGCGCGTCGAGGGCCACCATGGGGTGGTGCCAGGTGCCCGGCGCGTAGGCCACGCCCTGGCCCTTCGCACACACGAAGGCCACCAGCCCCGCGAGGTCGGGCTTCCCGTCGGGCAACGTCGGCGCCACGCACACCAGGTACCGGGCCACCACCATGGGAATGAAGGCCTGGGTCGAGCACGGGTGGCGCTCGAGCAGCGTCAGCTCCAGGGGCAGCGCCCGGGGCGCCGAGCGGAACACGGCGAGGTTGGGCGTGGACTGCGGGCGGGTGTTGATCAGCTCCGCGCAGAAGTCGAAGCGCACCGCGGTCCCCTGGTTCGCCGACGCGCCGGCGCCGAGCCCCGCCGACACCACGCGACCAAAAGGAAGAAAGGCCTGCGCCGTCAGCGGTACGGCCTGGAGTTCTCGCACCACCCGCTCATACCAAGAGGGCGCTGGCGAAGCGCCAGCGCCCTCCTGGTGTTCCCCCCCGGGAACGGAAAACCCTTACTGCTGGCTGAAGAAGCGACGGACCGAGTTGTAGAGCCGGTACGGCAGCGCGGTGTCCTTCGAGAGCGTCTTGTCGGCCTGGGTGCGCGTGGCGTTGGCGCCGCCGTTGGTGTCCTTGCGCATGGCCGTCTTGCTCACCTCGTCGCCGATCACCCACACGTCCTTGGGCCCGGTGCCGCCCTGCGGCACCTCCATCACGGCCACGCCACCGAAGTTGGCGTAGTTGAACCCGGTCATCTGGCCCAGGGCCTGCGTCGCCGGCAGGTTGCCGAGCGGGAGGTCGAGGGTCTTGCCCCCGAGCGTCTTGGCGATGTTCAGCGGGTCACCACCGGCGCCCTGCACCAGCGGCACGAAGACCGTCGAGCCGCTGACGGTGATGTTGCCGTACACGCGGTACGGCACGGTCAGCACCAGGGGCATGCCCGTGGGGTTCTGCAAGAGGCCGCCGGTCTCGCCCGTGGGCCCGTTCGACATCGCCGAGTCGCGCGCGTCGGACAGCGTCCACGCGCCGCCCGAAGGAGGCAGGTGAGCGCCGCCGGTGCGCACCGGCTTGCGACGGGTGCTGTTGAGCAGCAGGGTGTGCACCTTGCCGCCGACGGCGTTGGGCACCCAGTCGGTGCCCCCGGTGCCGACGACCATCACCATCTCGCTGGGGTACGGCGCGAGCGGGGTCGAGGCGGTGGTGGTGGTGGGCAGCTTGGTGATGGCCAGGTTGCTGGTGATGGGCTCGGGGCTGCACACCGCCGGGGACACGCATGAGCTGGGGCGGGTGTCGAAGGCGGCGAAGTTGCACGCAGGCGTGGTGCAGGTGGCGTCGCGCAGGGCGTTCAAGTTCTGGCCGGTGCTGGCGTTGAGTTCCCAGACGCGGCCTTCCATGTCGCCCACGTACAGCGTGCCCGCGCCCTCGGAGGAGTTCACGATGGAGACGGGGGGCGGCACGGTGTTGTCGGCCATGCGGTAGCCGGCCTTGGTGTTGTCGTTGACGTAGGGCTGCTTCCACTTCCACAGCTTCTGGCCGGTGCCGATGTCGATGGCGTGCACCACCAGGCCCTTGGCCATCGAGCGGCCCTGGGCGTCGTTGGCGCCCGCGCCGTAACCCGAGGCGTTGCTGGCCACGAAGACGGCGTAGGTCGGCTCGAGGCCTTCCCGCATCTGCCCGATGGACAGGGCGCGGCTGCCGCCGAGGTCGGTGTAGTCGTAGGGGAAGCCCACGGTGCGGCCCGTGTCGAGCACCGGGGGGAGCAGGAAGTCGGCGAGGGTGTTGTCCCACTCGAGCGGCTTGGCGGCGCCAGCCTTGTCGTAGTCGAACATCGCCACTGCGGGGAACGGCGGGTAGTTCGACGCGCTCTGGAAGTTGCTGCCCACGATGTCCCACAGGAGCACCGGCTTGAGGGGGTTGGTGACGTCCATGGCGAAGAGCTCGCGGCCGGTGGGGCCCACCGAGGCCACCAACACCGTGTGCCAACGCTTGATGCCGTCGCCGTAGAGGTCGACGAACACGTCCTGCACCACGGGCGACGAGTCGACGCGGGCGTTGTTCTGCTTGAGGTGCGGCAACTGCGTCGCCGGGAGGTAGGCCCACAGCTCGGTGCCGCGGGTCGGCAGCGTGCCGGACGCGAAGTTCGAGGCGTAGTTGGTCTTGAAGGTGGTGGTCAGGCCGCCCACGCAGCCGCCGTTGCTGCAGGTGGCGTCGGGGTTCAGGTAGCTGCGCCCACCGGCCGGGCCGGTGTAGCCCGAGCCGCCGCCCATGTAGATGGCGTGGAGCTGGCCGTCCCACGTGCCGACGTAGGCCACCGTGGGCCGCGTACCGGCCGCGCTGGGCACCTTGGCGCTGGCGGGCACCACGGCCGCCGTCGAGCGCACCGCGCCGCCGATGTGGGCCAGGTTCTCGCCGTAGCCACCCATGTCGATGCAGTTGGAGTCCGAGGGCTCGAAGATCTGATCCGGCGTGCCGCTGAGGCTCAGCTCGCTGCGCGTGGCGTAGCAGTGCCCGCGGACCAGCTGCACGAACTGCTGCAGGTCGGGCACGTCGGTCTTGAGGTGCGCGACCTGGCCGGGCGGGAACGAGTGGTTGCCCGTGCCGCCGACGTCAAAGGTGAAACTCGACCACATCAGGGCCTGCTGCAGGTCGCAGATGCCGTCGGAGCCGGGCACCAGGCCGCCGGTATTCGCCCCGGTCACCCGGTCCTTGTAGTCGCCGAACCGCTGCACGTCGGTGCACGCGCTGTTGGGGACGCCGCTGTAGTCGTCGTTGAGCCGGTTGTACTCGATGCGCTCCGGCTTCCAGCCCAGCTGGGCGACGTCGTTCTTCACGCGCCGGCTGCCGGTGAGCGTGGGGTTCTCCTGCGCGTAGCCGCCGAAGTAGGTGAAGAGGTTTCGGGCCGGGGGGGCGGGCATCGCCGAGTCCGCGGCGTAGAGCGTGTAGTCGTTGAGCTCGTTCTCGCCGGCCTGGATGGCCGCCGCGTTGCGCACGCGCAGGTTGCCGCCGGTGAAGGGGAAGCGCCAGGCCTTGCCGGTGCTCTTGTCGTAGGTCGACGAGCCCGGGGGCAGCGTGCCGGTGAGCACCGAGTACACCGACGAGACGAGCGTGGGGAGGTTGCTGTTGGTGCTGTCGAGGAAGCCCACCGGCGCCGCGTAGTTGCGGTCGGAGGGAATGGGGTCGGCGCCGAGGTTGAGCAGGGTGTTGAGCACCACGCGCGAACCGGCGACGTCGCCCGAGAGGTCGTGGCCGGCGACGTAGATGATGGTCGCCTTCTCGGGGTCGTTGTCCTTCTGGCGCAGGGTGAAGAAGTCCCACCCGTTGTCGCCGGTGTCGTCGGAGCCCGCCGTGGGGAGGTTGGTCCACGAGTTGGCGAGCCGGCGCACGCCCGAGCGCCGGGTGCCGGTCGCGGCGCGGCGGAAGTCGGACACGTGGCCGCCGGTGGGCGAATACGAGAAGTCGCCGATCTGCACGAAGGGGTCGCTGGGGTACGGGTACTTGGTGCAGTACCGGGGGTTGGTGGTGCTCGCCAGGTAGTCGGGGTCGGTGCAGTTGCGGCCGTTGCTGTTGTTGAGGCCGTTGTGCACCAGGTTCTTGGTGGTGTCCGACGGGTTGTCGAACATGAAGTCGGTCTGGGTGGACGGCGTGGGGATGCCGGCCGTCGAACCTTCGTAGCCTTCGATGCTGGCGCACTCGGCCATCACGCCGTTGCCCTTCTGATCAGCGAAGTACGCGATGTTGTCGAGCGCGTTGGCCACCTGCGCGGTGGTACCCAGGGTCGGGTCGTCGACTTCCCAGTGGGGCGCCCAGTAGACCTTGTAGCGCGACCGGCTGCCCACCTTCGAGTTGAGGTACCCGTTGGGGTACGTGCCGGTGGTCACCAGGTCGGCGATGGCGTTGAGCCGGTCGTAGACCAGGCCCGTGGTGCCCGTCGACGGCGTGCCCGCCACCGGGTCGGGGCCGATGCTGCCCATGAGGCCGGCGTTGTTGAGGTACGACTGGAGCACCGTCTTGATGCCGCCACCGAAGTCGAGGAGCGCGATCTTCGGGGGCACGCGGGTGATGCGCTTGTAGACCGGCGCGTCGAAGGACTGCGTCGCCTGGTGCATGACCACCGTGTAGTTGCCGCCCAGCGGGCAGCCCGGCGACGAGATGCCCGCGTGGATGCCGAGGTGGGGCAGCGTCGAGTCCTTCATGGCCTCGATGACGCGCTTGGCGTCGGACGAGTCGATGACGAAGACGCCGCCCATGTACTGGATCTTGCTGAAGCGGTTGATGCACGGCGCGGCGGTGCAGGCGCCGCTGTTGTCGAGCGCGCCCGAGGCCGGGCGCTTGCCCTTGCCCGCCGTGGCGGTGGCCGTGTCGTAGGAGGGCTGGGCCAGGCCGCCGGTGGTGTTGAACTCCTGGATCTTCGAGGTGGTGGCGTTGGGGTCGTAGAGGCCCGTGCCGGGGAAGGCGAGGCTGAAGTCCACGTTCACCACCGGCATCTTGCCGATGCTCTCCACGCCCGCGCCGTTGGGGATGCTCAGGTCGCAGCCGTCCGTCCACGCGCCGCCGGCGCCCGCCGCGTTGTCCCAGCCCGCGGTGCCCGGGGCCCGGCTGTTGGGCGTGGGCGAGGTGTGCTTGTTGGTGGGCACGCACCGGTTGGGCGACGCCTTGGTGTCGCTGATGATCCAGTTGATGGTGATGGGCGCGCCCGCGAACGCGCCGCCGCTGCGGTTCTCGTAGAGGAGCTTCCACACCAGGCCGTAGGCCGAGGTGCTGCCGCAGGCCGTCTGGAAGTTCGCCTGCATGGGGATGATGAGCGAGCCCTGCGAGAAGGTCGCCGAGGTGGCCGCCGAAGCGACCGCCGACAAGACCACGAGGCTGAGCAAGAGGATCCGGCGCATGGCCTGCGCGGTCTTCAAGATCCGAACCAGCGCCCTTCGCCCCTCAGACATGGGGGATGGAGCACCCCTCCCCCCCTCACTCGCAAGTTTTCCAGAGGTCGCAAACGGGGGAGCCTCGCAACTGTTGCGGTATGTTCGGCCGCATGATTCGGACCTGGCTGCTCGTGGTCGCAGGTGTGTGCGTGTCGGCGTGCTCGGGGCTCTCGACGTGCGAGACCACCTGCGCGGGTTGCTGCACTGCCGAGGGCGTGTGCCGCGCGGGCACCGAGGCGGCCGAGTGTGGCCACCTCGGCGCGAGCTGCGAGGCCTGCGGGAGCACCCGGAGCTGCACCGCGGGGGTGTGCCGCACGGCGTCCACCGGCGGAGGCAGCGGGGCCGCGACGGGCGGCGGCAGCGCGACGGGCGGTGGTGGGGGCGCTCTGGGCGGAGGCGGCGGCACGACGGCCGACGCGGGGACCGACGCCGGCGTGCACGCGGCCCACCCGCGGCTCTTCGTCACCTCGGCGACCTTCACCGGCGACCTCGTGACGCCCGGGCGCTCGAGCGACGCGCTCACCGCGGCCGACACGCTGTGCAACGACGCGGCGGCCGACGCGGGCCTCGGCGGCGCGTGGCAGGCGATGGTCGCGGTCGGCAGCGCGCGGGCCTTCACCCGCCTCGAGGCCGGCGCGCCCTACCTGCTGGTGGGCACCAGCACCCAGGTGTTCAAGACGGCCACCACCCTCAGGGCGCTGCCCGAGGTGCCGCTCAACCGCGACGAGTTCGGCGCCGTGGTGCCGGCCTCGGCGGTGTGGTCGGGCACCGACCGCACGGGCCTCAACAACGGGGTGACCTGCAACGACTGGTCGCGGGAAGACGGCGGCGTCGGCTCGGTCGGCTTCACCCACGACGCGGGCGCGTGGACCGGGGCCGTCAACCAGCCCTGCGCGTCCCAGGGCCGGCTCTACTGCTTCGAGTTCTGAAGCGTCACGGCTTGTTGCGGTTGCCCGTGCCGTCGGCCCCGCCGCCGGACTGCGAGTCGTAGCCGCCGCCGGCCTGGTTGTAGCTGAGCAGCGATTCGACCATCAGCCGGTCTTCGTCGATGGTGCCGTCTTCGCGGCGCGGGGCCATGGTCTGCGAGATGCACACCGCGCCCACGATGGCGTTCTGATCATTGTCCTGCTTGAAGTTCGCCGCCGCCGGGGGGAACTCGTCGTAGTTGTCGCGGATGAAGATGTACGCGTCGGACCGGCCGTCGCCGTCGAGGTCGACGAAGAGCTGCGGCCTGGCGCCGGTGTCCCGGAGGGCCACGATGCCCGCGTCGGTGAGGTCGGCGCTGGCCTGGGCGCCCCAGCCGCCGTTGGTCGCCGGCAGGCTCAACGGGTTGTAGTTCGCGGGGTCGGCCAGGTAGGTGTTCCAGCTGGCGAAGTTGTTCGCGAAGTAGGCCCGCGCGTAGGTCATGCCCGAATAGGCGCAGCCCTCGCGGTACTCCGAGCGCGTGTGCCGGATGGCCCGGCGGCGATCCGCGGCCGACATGGACAAGACGGCGATGGCGATGATGGCCAGAAGGGCCATGAGCATCAGGGCCGCGATCATGGCGAAGCCCGTGCGTCGGCGAGTGTTCATAGATTCGCGGGTCCCATGTTGAGGAGTTCGATGCGCCGACGGTACACGCTGCGGCGATAGCCATCGGGGTCTGGCGGGGGCACGGAGACCAGGTGATCCTCGACGTCCACCGGGCCGAACGGCTGGACCTTGTTCTGGTCGTCGAGCACCGGCCGCGGGGTGATGCCCACCACGGTCAGGCGCAGGGCCACCGGCGCGGCCGCCGGGTTGTAGACCACGGTGTGGCCGCTGGCGAAGGTGAGCGAGGGGGCCACGCCGCTGCCGAAGGCCACCTGCAGGTCTTCGATGTCGGGGAAGCGGTCTTGCCGATTGGTGGAGACATCCTTGAAGGGCGCGGCGGCGCTCACCGGGGTGTTCAACGCCCCCGGCGAGCGGATCAACTCGGGCCGGTTGGTCGCGGCGTTGAGGCGCACGAAGTAGTGCACGACGTCCACCGGCACCACGTAGTCGCCGCGCTGGAAGCCGCCCTTCTGCGGGTTGTTCGAGAATCCAGACACGCCGGACTCGGCGTAGGTGATGGAGGTGCCCGTGGCCAGGGTGAGGCCGCTGATCAACGCGCCCTGGCTGAAGTTGGTCACCAGCAGGGTGGTGGCGCCGGCCAGGGGGGCGGTGCAGTTGACGGTGAGCGGACCGGTGCCCGAGGCGCTGACGATGGCCGCGCTGCCCACCTTGGAGCAGTCGTTCTGCATCATGTTGCTGCGGGGCACGACCAGCCACAGCTCGTCGGTGCCGTTGGTGCCGGCCTGGGTGAAGATGGAGTTGATCTGCACCGGCGTGCCGGCCGAGTCGGTGACGAACAGCCCGCCGCCCGTGCCGGCGATGCGCAGGTCGCGCAGCAGCATCTCCATGCCCGCGCGGGAGGCCTCGTTGCTGGCCACCGTCTGCTCCCCCTTGCGGGCGAGGGTCACGCCGGCGCCGACCACGGACACGGCCATGGCCATCACCGCCGAGGCGATGCCCACGGCGATCATGATCTCCAGCAGCGTCATGCCCTTCGCCTTCGACCGGCTCACTGGACCACCACCTGGCGCATCACGATGTCGACCTCGGCGGGGAGCGTCAGCGAGCCCTTGCGCGTCACCCGCACCCAGGTGGTCGCCGACTGCGAGCCCGGAATGGCCCCCGAGATGTTGCTGCCGCCGAAGGGGGCGCCGGTGTGGGTGTAGACCTCGCGGCACACGGTGCCCTCGGGGAGCGCCGCCGAGCCGCAGCTGGTGCCGGCGGGCACGGTGGCGTCGCGGGTGATGGTGCCGTCGGGCTTGATGATGAAGTAGGCGCCCATGCTGAAGTCGAGCGGGTCGGTGCAGCCGGAAGCGGGGCAGCTGTCGGGCACCCAGGGGCTCACCCCCACCGCGAGCTTCGAGATGTCGCTGGTGGGCGCGGCGCCGGCCGTGGGGAAGAAGGTCAGCTTGTCCTGCAGCTTGACCCGCTGGAGCGTCGCGTCGGCGAGCATCGCCTTCTGCTGCCGGTTCTGGCCCAGGCGCGCCTCGAGCACTCCCTGCTGGAGCGCGCCGAGCGCCCCGGTCAGGCCGACGAGCAAGATGACCATGGCGATCATCGTCTCGAGGATGGTGAGACCGCGTCGTGAAGAGGGAGCAGGCGTCATGGCCGGCCGCGCTTCAGCAAGAAGCGTTCGAGGGGGGGCCGTCAGTGAACTCGGTGGTTTGCGGTGCGCGAAACCCCGACCTCGCAGCAAGTACCCTGCACTTTTTGCAATGACGCCAACTTGCGAAGGGTGCGGTGCGGGGAGACAGTCTCCCACCCATGAGAGTCGCCCCGGTCCTGTGTTGCCTCGCGCTGACCCTGTCGATGACCGGGTGCCGCCCCAAGACGTACCAGCCGTTCTACGCCCTGGAGGCTGATCAATCGACGCTGATCAGCCGCGAAGGGGACGACGCCTACGTCTCGCCGGCCCTCGAGCCCATCCTCGCCGGCCTCGACGCGGTGCCCGAGAACGCCCGCGAGAAGGCCCGGGCGCTCGAGCTCGCGGCGCGGCTGCGCGCCGAGCAGTCGCGGGTGCGCCTGGAGCGCGTGCCGAAGGAGAAGGTGGCCCAGGGCGACCCCTTCGAGGGCCGCCTCGCCCCGCAGCCGCTGAAGGCCGCGCCCCCGCCGGAGCCCGCGCCCGTCGCCGCCGGGCCCGTGGATGCGGGGCCGCCCGAGCCGTTCGCGGGCATGTCGGAGAAGGACTTCGTGGCGAAGTTCGGCCGCTGCTTCGCCGCGGGCGCGCCCAGCACCGGCGACGACGGCGGCGCGGCCACCACCCAGGTGGTGATCGACGACGCGGCTTGCCAGAAGCGCTTCGGCCAGCCCGTGGTGAAGACCAGCTTCGTCTTCACCGCCGCCGGCCTGTGGGGCACGCGCACCCAGACCCAGACCCGCGTCGAGACCCCCGAGGCGCCGAAGCCGGCCCCGGTGCCGGTCGCGGCGGCCGACGCCGGCGAGCGGGTGCTGCTGGTGCCCGGGGCGCCCATCCCCGAGGGCTACCGCAAGCAGACCGACCCCTGAGGTGGTGATGGGCAAGCGCGCACCGGCCGTCGAGGCGAGCGCGTCGTGGCTGGTGAGCCCGGCGCACGACCTGGCCTTCTACTCGGGGCTGAGCGTCACCGGCGCGCTGCTGGTGCTCGCCCTGGGCCAGGTGTTCGAGCCCTCGCAGCTCTTCCTGTGGTTCAACCTGGTGCTGACCGTCGGCCACTACGCCCCGACGTGGATGCGCGCCTTCCTCGACAAGGAGGAGCTGCGCACGCACCAGGTGAGCATCCTCGGCTTCCCCCTGCTCTTCGCGGCGGTCATCTTCGTCACCCGCGGGCGGCCCGAGGTGCTGGCCTTCATCATCTACTTCTGGGACCGCTTCCACGCGGTGATGCAGAACTACGGCTTCCTGCGGCTGTACGACGCGAAGGCCGGCGCCCGTTCCCGGGGGTACGTGGAGCTGACCCTGCTCTTCGCCTCGGCGGTGCTGGTGATGAGCTTCAACATGGGGCTGCTGGCTCCGATGCTCAACGTGCTGCGCACCCTCGCGGTGCCGGTGCCGACGACGGTAGGCCTGGTGTGGGGCCTGCGCGCGGTGGCAGGCACGGTGACGCTCGGGGCGTTGGCGCTCTACGTGCGCGCCCAGCGCGGCTTCGCGCGCGAGGGGCACTTCAGCCTGGGCAAGCAGGTGTTCCTCGGGGCGCTGACGGGCGGGTACCTGGTGATGAACTCCACCACCAACATCTTCCTGCTCAGCGCGCACGAGAAGCTCTACCACTCGGTGCAGTACGTGGTGCTCGTCTGGCACTACAACCGCCGTCGCGTGGCGCAGGCCGCGCCGGCCGACGTCACGGCGCCGATGCGCTTCCTCTTCCGCGCCCGGGGCCCGTGGCTCTACGGCCTGGGCGTGGCGGCCTTCGTGGTGCTGGTGGCCTTCCTCTTCCAGCGCTTCGGGCTCTCCACGGGCGGCGCGGGCGAGGGCTTCGCCTTCACCACCGTGGGCAGCGGCGTGGCCCTGACGCACTACTACTTCGACTCGTTCCTCTGGCGCGTGCGCCGCGAGCAGGTGCGGGTGAACCTGTGAAGGGGCTCTTGGGCTACGCGCACTACCAGCTGACGCTCTTCGCGGGCGCCGGGGCGGTGCTGGCCCTGGTCATGTGGCTGACCGGCGCCACGCCCCCGAAGGTGAGCCCCGACGTGTTCGCCCTCGCGGTGCAGCTCGACCCGGCCTACGCGCAGGGCCACCGGGTGCTGGCCGCGGAGCTCACCCGGCAGGGGCGCGACGTGGAGGCCCTCGACGCGCTGCGGGTGGCGCGGAAGGCCGAGCCCCACGAGGGCACGCTGTGCCTGCCGCTGGCCTTCGCGGCGCGCAAGGTGGGCTCGAAGCCCGAGGCCCGCGACGCCTTCGCCTGCGCGCTGCGGCTCGACCCGCGCGACGCCGAGGTGCAGGAAGCGTACGGCTCGGTGCTCCTCGAGTTGGGCGAGCTCAAGCCGGCGGCCGGGGCCCTGCGCCGCGCCCTCGAGCTCGCGCCGTCGCGCAACGAGCTGCGCCAGAGCCTGGGCACGGCGCTGGCCCGCGACGGCGACCTCGCGGGCGCCGAGCAGGTGTTCACCGACGCCGTGCGGCGGGCCCCCGACGACGCGCAGGTGGTGTTCAACCTGGGGTTGATCCTCGCCCGGCGGGGGCGCGTCGACGACGCGGCGCAGTGGCTGCGGCGCGCGCTGCAGCTGGACCCCAAGCTCTCCCGGGGCTGGTTCCAGCTCGCCACCCTCGAGGCCGGGCGCGGACATCGCGAGGAGGCCCGGGCCGCGGCCGCGCGCCTGCTCGAGCTGGCGCCCGACAACGCCGACGCCCAGGACCTCGCCGAGTCGCTGAAGTAGGCCTCTGTGCCCCTGCGCCGCGCGGTTGTGTTTCTCGCGGGCGCCGTGCGTAATCACGCTCGCCCTTCCCCCCCTCACGAGGTGTTCATGCGTCTGACGACGCGCAGTGCCGCAGCCGTGTTGCTGATGGTCGCGGGGTGCGCCCCGCCGCAGCGCTACCTCGACGTGTCCGTGGAGCAGGGAGCCGGGGCCACCTCGCGCTGCGTGAAGGTGAGGCTCAGCGCCGACGGCGCGCAGCCCGTGGAGACGCGGGCGATGCTCGTCGTCAGCGGCCGGGCGCTGCACGTGGCCGTCTACCAGGACCAGCTGCCCGAGACGGTCTCGGTGCAGGCCCAGGGGTACTCCGACGACGCGTGCACCACGCGCACCGTGCCCACCGAGGAGTCGGCGCTGACCGCCGCCACCTTCGGCAAGACGCCCACCGCGGTGACGCTCACCGTGCAGCGCGGCGCCGCCGTCGACGCGGACCACGACGGCTTCTCCCCTCCCTCGGACTGCAACGACGGCGACGCCACGGTGAAGCCCGGCGCCCCGGAGCTGTGCAGCGATGGCAAGGACAACGACTGCAGCGCCGGCGCCGACTGCGCCGACCCCGCGTGCAACGCGCTCGCCTGTGGCGCCGGGGCCACCTGCGTGTCGGGCACCTGTCGCGAGCAGGCCTGCGACGACGGCGTCGACGGGGACGGCGACGGGACCACCGACTGCGCTGACCCGGACTGCGCGGCGGCGGCCTGCGGCGCGGGCTCGACCTGCGTCTCGGGCGCGTGCCACGAGCAGGCGTGCACCGACGGCCTCGACGGCGACGGCGACGGCGCCACCGACTGCGCCGACACCGACTGCGCCGCGAAGGCCTGCGGCACGGGCACCGGGGCGCAGTGCGGCTCCACGCGCTGCATCGAGAACGCGTGTACCGACGGCGTCGACAACGACGGCGACGCGCTGGCCGACTGCGCCGACAGCGACTGCGCGAGCTCGGTGTGCGGCGTGGGCGGGGTGTGCATGGGCGGCCTGTGCGTGGAGCCCGCGGAGACGTTGTGCGCCGACGGCGTGTCCAACGACTCCGACGGGCTCATCGACTGCGCGGACCCCGATTGCGCTGGACAGGCCTGCACAGACGGCAACGCCTGCACCCTGGGCGAGGTGTGCCAGGGGACCACCTGCGGCGGCGGCGCGGCGAAGATGTGCACCACGCCTCCGGGCGCCTGCTTCTCGGCGGCGGGGACGTGCGCGATGGCCACCGGCGACTGCAGCTACGGGCCGAAGGCCGCGGCGGCGAGCTGCAGCGACAACGATCCGTGCACCATCAGCGACGGCTGCAATGGGAGCGGGGGCTGCCTCGGGTCGCCCCAGGTGTGCGCCGCGCCCCCGGCCGGCGGGTGCTTCGCGCAGGGCGTGTGCGAGCCCTCGTTCGACGGCGGGTGCTCGTACGCGGTGTTGGCCGGCGCCAGCTGCAACGACGGGAACAACTGCACCACGGGGGATCAATGCGCCGCCGACGGCGGGTGCGGGGGGACCCCGGCGACCTGCACGCCGGCCGAGTGCTTCGTCAACGCCGTGCCCGGGTGTGACGGCACCGGCGCCTGCCAGTACACCGCGTCGCCGCTGGGGACCGCGTGCTCCGGCGGCGGCACCTGCAACGGGGCCGGGGCCTGCACGCCCGCGGGCACGTTCCTCTTCCCCACGGACAACTTCGTGCCCGTCATGCCCACCGCGCCCACCGCGGTGCTCATCGACTGCGCGCTCCAGTTCTACAGCGGGCCCGACGCGGGCTTCAGCGCGCCGTGCAACGGGAACGCGCTGCCCACGGTGTCCTTCGCGGACGGGGGCGCCGCGGGGCAGCTCGCGGTGCTGTCCATGACCAACCTCGTCATCTCCGATGCCGGGACGTTGACGCTCTACGGCTCACGGCCGGTGGTGCTCGCGGTGTTCGGCGACGCCGACGTCAACGGGGCCATCTTCGCCAACTCGGTGACCGCGGGCCGGCAGGGGCCCGGGGCGTCGGCGGCGCTCACCTGCGGGGCGCGGCGCGGGAGCAACGGCGGCACGAGCGGGAACCAGGGCGGCGGTGGTGGTGGCGGTGGGTTCTTCACGCGCGGCGGCAACGGGGGCGGCGGCAACAACAGCGCCGCGTCCGGGGGCGATGGCGGCGTCGCGGACACCGGCGGCGATGCCCCGCTGCTGGTGGGGTGCCCGGGCGGCACTGGACAGAGCGACACGGGCGGGCCCACCCCCGGGGGCGTGGGTGGCGGCGCGCTGCAGCTCTCGGTGGCGGGCTCGCTGCGGCTCAACGCCGTGGTCAGCACCAGCGCCCAGGGGGGCGAGGGCGGCAACGGCGGCGGTGACCCCGGCGGTGGTGGTGGCGGAAGCGGCGGGGCCTTGCGGGTGCAGGCACTGCGGCTGCGGGTGGTGGGCGCGGCGAAGCTCACGGCCAACGGGGGCGCGGGCGGCGGTGGCGCGCAGGGTGGCGCGGCGACCCCTGGCGCTGACGGCGCGACCAGCTCGCAGACCCCGGCCAACGGCGGCACCAACGAAGGCGGCGGCGGGGCGGGCGGCGATGGCGCCGCGGGTTCGACCCCGCCCATCGGCGGCTCGCCTGGCGGCAAGGGCGGCGGCGGAGGCGGCGGCGCCATGGGCCGCATCTTCCTCGAGCACTACGACCTGGTGACCCCGTGCGCGGTGACCGGTTCGCCCACCATCAGCCCCATCGCGGTCCGGGTCGGGTGTCCCTGAGAACGGGGGGCGGAGGCGGATCGGCCCCTCACCCCGCCCCTCTCCCCGCTTCGCAGGGCGAGGGAGTTACTTGATGCCCACGAAGAGCGTCTGCACGTCGTCGTCTTCGTCCATCTCGGCGAGGAACTCGTCGACCGAGTGGCGGTGCTCCGGGGCGACGGTGACCGGGTTCTTGGCGCGCCACACCAGGGCGGCGGACTCGAGCTTCCAGCCCGCGGCCTCCAGCGCCTTGCGCACGGTGTCGAGGTCGTGGGGCGCGGTGTAGAAGTGCGTCACCCCGTCGTCGCCCGGCTCGAGGTCCTGGGCGCCCGCTTCGATGGCGGCGGTCTCCGGGTCCATCCCGGCAGGGCCCACGGCGTCGATGGCCCCGAGGCGGTCGAAGTCCCACGAAATGGCGCCGGTGGCGGCGATCTGCCCGTGGCGGAAGAGCTGGCGCACGTTGGCCGCGGTGCGGGTGCGGTTCTCGGTGAGGCACTCGACGATGATGGGCACCTGGTGCGGGCCGAAGCCTTCGTAGGTGACGAGCTCGTAGGTGATGGTCTCGTCGAGCAGCCCGGCGCCCTTCTTGATGAGGCGCTCGAGGGTGTCGCGGGTCATGTTGACCTTCTTCGCGTACTCCACGGCGATGCGCAGGCGCGGGTTGGTCGAGGCGTCAGCCCCGCCCTTCGCGGCCATCAGCAGCTCCTTGGCTGCCTTGCTGATCAGCTTCGCCTTCGCCTTGGAGTTGGCCTCGCGGCCCTTGTGCTTCCATTGAGCGCCCATGGTGCCCGGCAAGTAGCACATTGCCCTCGAAGGGTCGTCAGCTTCCCCGCACCAGGCGGCCCGAGCGGTAGTCGGCGATGGCCTGCTGGATCTCCGCGTCGGTGTTCATCACGAAGGGGCCCCAGCGGGCGACGGGCTCCCCCAGCGGCCGGCCCGCGAGGACCAGGGCGCGGCCATGGCTGCCCTCGAGCTGCAGCACCTGACCGGGAGTGAGCACCGCGAGGTGGCCCTTGGGCACTTCCTGCCTGGTGGCGCCCACGCGCATCGCGCCGTCGGTGACGAAGACGAAGGAGGTGTGCTGGGGGGAAGTAGGCAGGGTGAACGCGCCGCCGGGCTCGAGGGTGACGTCGACGAAGAGCGGCTCGACGTCGATGCCCGAGACGGGCCCGATCTGACCTTCGGCGGTGCCGGCGATGACGCGCAGGCGGCCCTTCTCGAGGGCGACCTCGGGGATGAGGGTGGGCGCGATGTCCTGGTAGCGCGGGGGGATCAGCTTGCGGCGCGCGGGGAGGTTCACCCAGAGCTGGAAGCCCCACATCAGGCCGCGCTCCTGCTTCGGCATCTCGGAGTGCACGATGCCGCGCCCGGCGGTCATCCACTGGGCGGCGCCGGGGCCGAGGCGGCCGTGGTTGCCGACCGAGTCGCGGTGCTCCATGGCGCCGTCGATCATGTACGTGACGGTCTCGAAGCCCCGGTGGGGATGATCCGGGAAGCCCGCGATGTAGTCGTCGGGGTTCTCGGTCTGGAACTCGTCCAGCATGAGGAAGGGGTCGAGCATGGCCAGGGCCCGCTGCCCCAGGGCGCGGTGCAGCGAGACGCCGGCGCCGTCCTTCGTGGGCTGGGCGGGCACCACCAGCGACACGGCCCGCGTGGAGGTGGTGGAACTCTTCCGGGCGCAGGCCAGCGCGAGGGCTGCTGAGGAGAGGAGGAGGTCGCGTCGCTTCATGGCGTGGGGTTCCGGATCAAAGACAGCCCTCGGGGCCCATGGACTGCGGCGGTGGTCTGCACCGTACCTCCATCGGCCGACGTGGCGCCGACCCAGCGCAACGAGCGCCTGTGCATGGACGGGCATCGTAGCGGCTCCAGAGCGGCCCTGTGGCGGTGACAACTCTGATCCCGACTTGGCGAAGCTCGGCGCCGGACCCCGGGCTCCCTTTCGCGCTGGCGAGGTTGGCAAACTGCGGCTTTGGGGAGATGGGCGTGCGGGTGGGTGGGCGCCCTGCTCGAGTCGAGCTGGCCCCTGGCTTCCTGGCGAACGTCACGCGCATGACTCGTGCTTCGTGAAAGTGGGGCCTGGGTCCGGCGCGGAGCTGCGCGAAGTCGGGATCAGTGTCGTCATGGCCCGGCCCAGCATCCTCACGAAGCACGCGGGTCACGAGCAGGTCGGGGCCTCGAGGAGGCCTTGATGCTGGTCTCGGGTGGCCTTGCTCGTCCCCCACTGGCCCCTCGACTTCGCCCAAAGTGACCCCAGGTCACGGGGTTGGTCTCAATCGTCGTAGGGGCTGCCACTCCGGTGGCTTCGTGAACGCTGCAGCATCCCTGAAGCCACCCGAGTGCAGGCACTGGTCGGACCCTCCCGCCAGGTTTCGCGTTGGGAGGCGGCCATCGGCGTGGCGCAGTGGCGGCTCTGACCCGAAGCCGGAGCGCCCTGCACCACGAGGCGCTCGCGCCAAGGGGCACGCCGGAGTCGAAGGCTCCGAAAGCCACGCAGCACCCTCGACCCTGAAGGCCGCCTTCCCCGCTGACTTCATGCGCAGGCCCGCGCGAACCTCGGCGGTCGACGGAACTGGGCCTCTGCACCGAACCACCGAGCGGCCCCCAATTGGGACTTTCGCCTCGCTGGGGTAGGAAACGGCATGTTCTCGCGCCTGCTCTGGCCCCTGTGCCTCTCCGCCGTTCTCGCCGCCTGCTCCGCGAAGCCGACCTGCGCGAACCTCGACGACGCCAACCCCTGCACCGACGACACCTGCAGCAACGGCGTGGCCCGCCACACGCCCTCGACCATCGCCAGCGCCTGCGCCACCGGCGTGTGTGACGGCCAGGGCACCTGCGTGCAGTGCCTCGACGACACCAACTGCCCCTCGGGCCGGTGCAGCCTGAGCACGCACCTGTGCGCGTCGAACGCCTCGTGCACCGACGGCCAGCGCAACGGCACCGAGACCGGCGTGGACTGCGGCGGGGCGTGCGCGCCGGGCCACCAGTGCACCACCGGCGGCGGCTGCACCGTGGGCACCGACTGCCAGAGCGGCGTGTGCACCCAGAACGTGTGCGTCGCGGGGAGCTGCGGCGACGGCGTGCAGCAGCCCACCGAGGCCTGCGACGACGGCAACAAGTCGAACGACGACGGCTGCGACGACGGCGTGGGCGGCACCTGTCGCCCCACGGGCTGCGGCAACGGCACCAGGGCCGGCACCGAGGGCTGCGACGACGGCAACGCCATCAACGGCGACGGCTGCGACAACAACTGCAACGTCACCCGCTGCGGCAACGGCATCGTGGCCGGCACCGAGACCTGCGACGACGGCAACACCGTGGGCAGCGACGGGTGCTCCGCGGGCTGCCGCGTCGAGCCCGGCTACACCTGCACGATGATGCCCTCGTCCTGCATCTCCACCTGCGGCAACGGCACCATCACCACCGGCGAGGAGTGCGACGACGGCAACCGCACCGGCGGCGACGGCTGCTCGATGAACTGCTTCCAGGAGACGGGCTTCGCCTGCACCGGCTCCCCGTCCACCTGCGCCAGCAGCTGCGGCGACGGCATCGCGGTGGGCGCCGAGACCTGCGACGACCGCAACACCGTGGCCGGCGACGGCTGCTCCGCCACCTGCCAGGCCGAGAGCGGCTACGTGTGCGCCGGCCTGCCCTCGTCGTGCGTCACGCGCTGCGGAGACGGCCTGAAGGTCGGCGCCGAGGCCTGCGACGACGGCAACATCAACGCCCTGGATGGCTGCGCCACCAACTGCACCGTGGAGTTGGGGTGGACGTGCACCGGCTCCCCGTCGGTGTGCGGAGGCTTGTGCGGCGACGGCGTGCGCCAGGGCGTCGAGGCCTGTGACGACCGGAACCTGATCAGCGGAGACGGCTGCTCGGCGACCTGCACCGTGGAGGCGGGCTACGCCTGCGCCGGCATTCCCTCGGCCTGCACCGCGGTCTGCGGCGACGGCATCAAGGGTGGCACCGAAGGCTGCGACGACGGCGCGCTGGTGGGCGGCGATGGCTGCTCGGCCACCTGCACCGTCGAACCGGGCTACGCCTGCGCGGGCACCATGCCCTCGGTGTGCTCGGTGCGCTGCGGCGACGGGGCCAGGGCCGCGGCCGAGGGCTGCGACGACGGGAACGTGGCCAACGGCGATGGCTGCTCGGCCACCTGCGCCCCGGAGTCGGGCTTCGCCTGCACCGGCACCACCCCCTCGGTCTGCCGCGGGGTGTGCGGCGACGGGGTCATCGTCTTCGGCGAGGCCTGTGACGACGCCAACGCCACCAGCGGCAACGGCTGCTCGTCGACCTGCACCGTGGAGTTCGCCTTCGCCTGCAGCGGCATGCCCTCGGTGTGCACCACCACCTGCGGCGACGGGCTCAAGGCCAGCACCGAGGCCTGCGACGACGGCAACGTCACCAGCGGCAACGGCTGCTCCGCGACGTGCACCGTGGAAGTGGGCTGGAGCTGCAGCGGCACCATGCCCTCGACCTGCGTGATGCGCGCGCAGGCCTGCGGCGACGGCTTCGTCGACGGCTCGGAGCAGTGCGACGACGGCAACACCCGCGCCCTCGACGGCTGCGGCGCGAACTGCCGCCTCGAGCGCACGGAGATCGAACCCAACGAAGACGGCGCCACCATCACCGGTGGCTCGGGCATCCTCGGCAACGACTTCGCCAGCGCCAACGCCAACACCAACGGCGCCGTGCTGGCCTCGCTGGGGAACACCGCCATCGTCGCCGCCCTCACCCCGGCCGGTGACGAAGACGTGTTCGCCATCACCAACGACACGCTGCTCCCCCAGGTCCTGCGCCTCGACACCTGGAACCGCGCCACCGGCTACGGCCAGGGCGTGGCCTGCGCCACGAGCATCGACCTGGGGCTCAACCTGCGCGACGCCGCGGGCACGGTGCTGCTCTCGAACGACGACCGCAACCTCTCGGCCGATCGCTGCTCCGGGCTCACCTACACCCTCGCCGCCGGGCAGACGGTCTACGCCCACGTGGTGGAGTACGGCGATGACGCCGCCGTGCCGGGCTACGGGCTGGAGATCGGCTTCACCGCCATCGTGTGCGGCAACGGCATCGTCACCGCCCCCGAAGAGTGCGACGACGGCAACCAGGTCAACACGGATCAGTGCACCAACCTCTGCCGCTTCAACGCCGTGGACGAGGTGGAGCAGAACGGCACCCGCGCCCTGGCCGACGCCTCGACCGTGCAGGTCACCGGGACTACGACGCTGCGCGGGACGCTGAGCACCGCCACCGACCTCGACCTGTTCCGCGTCACCGTGGCCTCGAGCGGCGTGCTGCGCTTCGAGACCTTCACCACCCCGGGCGACTGTGACGCGAGCACCACCACCACGCTGCGGGTGTTCGATGGCGCCGGCACCCAGGTGGCCACCGACAACACCACCGGCATCGCCAGCTGCAGCGCCCTGGTGATCAACGTCGCCGCGGGCACCTATTACGTGCAGGTCGAAGAGACCGGGTTGAACGCCGTCGTCGCGCGGTATTTCCTCGAGGTCGCGTTCCAGTCGGCTGCCGGCAACGAGGTCGAGCCTGATGAGACCATCGCCACCGCCTCCGCGACGCTGATCAGCCAGGTCAACGCGTGGGGTTCGGGCGATCACACCACCTTGACCGACGTGGACGTGTGGGCGGTCACCGTGCCCCCGGGCAAGGGCCTGCGCGCGGAGGTCATCGAGGGCGGTGGCACCACCTGCGAGTCGCTCACGCTCGACAGCAGGCTGACCTTGTACAACGCCGCCGGGACGCAGTTGGTCGAGGACGACGACAGCGGCCGCGGGTTCTGCTCGATGATCGATGGGACCGGGAGCGTGCCCGCGTACTCGGCGGCCAAGAACAGCGGGACCACCAGCGTCACCTGGTACTTGATGGTCCGCGCGTCGTCGTTCGCTTCAGGGACCAATGGGCAGTTCAGGTACGCGCTGCAGGTGACCGTGCGGTAGTCGGCAGCAGTGGGCTGGGAGGGCTGGCGCTCAGGCGGCGCGGCCCCTCACCCCGGCCCTCTCCCCGCGGGCGCGGGGCGCGGGAGTGTGGTGCGCGGGGCGGCGGGCGACGGTCTTGCGCGACTGCCGCGTCACCTGGGCGATCTCCTCCTGCGTCAGCCCGTCGCGGAACGAGAGGGTGATCAACTCGAGCTCCTCGAGGGAACGCCCCGCGAGCCAGGCCTCGAGGTCGACGCGCGCCGCGAGGTCGGTCTCCACCGCCTCGTCGTCGTGGAACAGGGCCCGCTTGAGCGCCTGCGTATTCTGGTTGCGCAGCCGCTGCAGGCAATGCCGCGTGGCCACCGCGTAGAGCCAGGTCAACGGCGCGCTGCGCAGGCGGAAGCGCCCGAAGCCGGAGATGGCCGCCACGAAGACCTCCTGCACCGCCTCTTCCGCGTCGGCCTCGTGCCGCAACAGCGACAGGCAACGCCGGAAGACCACCCCGTGGTACCGCTCGAAGAGCACGCCGATGTCGAGAGCCATGGGCGCGTGGTCAGAAGGCGAAGGGGAAGGTGAAGGCGTCGCTGCGCCGGGACAACTTCGGGAACTGCCACGCCCGCAGCCGACTCTGTACACAGCCGGCGACCACGGTCGACTCGAACTCCTTGCTGACCACCGCGATGGCGGTGACGCGGCCGTTGGTCTCCACGAACCAGCGGATCACCAGCCTGCCGTGCAGCGACGGGTCCGCCGCCTGCTGCTGCTCGAAGCACACCTTCAGCTCGGCCCGGTGCGCGTGGATGATCTCCACCAGGTCACTCGGGCCCAGGGAGTCCAGCACCTCGTCCTCGGTGGGCGGCTTCTTCTCCGACGGTTTCCCGGGCACCTTGAAGTTCGCCGCGAACCCATCCTGATCAACCGCGCCAGTCGTCCCCGCGCCCATCCGCCCCATCGCGCCGACACCCCCACCGCCCGCGCCGGTGCCCCGCATCCCCAGGCCACCAAAGCCCATCGCGTCGCCCCCGCTGCTGCCGTGGAGGGACCCTTGCCCCTTCGTCGGGACCGGCGTGCCGCGGATGATCTGAATGGTGTTCATGCGCCGCTGCTGGAACTGCGCTGCGGGCGGCGGCGGCGGGAGGGTCAACTCCGGCACGAGCGTCGGTTCGCTGACGGTGGTGGCGGCCACGTCGGTCACCTTCGTCTCCTCCACCGCGACCAGCGAGGTGTACTTCGTGACCAGGTGGAACTCGAGGCCCAGCGAGGTGATCCGCTCCACGGTCTCGGGCTGCTCCACGTCGTACTGCGCCGCAGACAACTGCTCGATGCGGCGCCGGGCCCAGGCCATCGACAGCGCGTGACCCTCGCTCGACAACGCGGGCAGCGTCACGGGCACCTCGAACACCACCGGCAGCCCCGCGCGTTTCCCACGCAGCACCACCGTGCCCGCGCCCTCGGCCCGGTACCGCCCGAGGATGATCAACGGCTGGGCGTCGAAGAGATCCACCACTGCAGACGGCAGGGTGTCGGCCACCTGCAGCCCGCCCCAGTCGACCACGAGGTCGGTGATCAACGGCCGCCGCACGCGCCGCACGAAGCGATCCACCGCCTCGCCCGCGTCTTCGTCCGGGCGCACGTACTGGTAGAAGCCGCGCCCCTCCTCCGACAGCCGCGAGAGCAGGAAGTGGTTCACCGAGCTGCCGATGCCGAAGCCGAACACCCGCGCCTCGCCGCGCAGCTTCCGCGTCTCCGCGAGGATCTCCTCCTCGTTGCCGATGAAGCCGTCGGTCATCAACAGCACCATGCGCAGGCGCTTCGGATCTTCCGGCCTCGCGAGCGCGCGGCGGATGCCGGAGAGCTGGTTGGTGCCGCCCCCGGCGGGGAGCGCCTGGAGGTACGCCTCGGCGCGGCGCACCTGGGTGTCCGTCGCGGGCAGGGGCGCGTCATGGAACGAGCTCGCGGTGTCGGCGAAGTCGATGAGCATGAAGGTGTCGTCGGGGTTCATCTGCTCGAGCGCCCGGGTCATGGCGCGCTTGGCGGCGTCGAGCGGGGGGCCGTTCATGGAGCACGAGGTGTCGATGACGAAGACCATCTCCCTGGGCGTGGGCGGGAGGTTCGCGTCCTTCGACTCGGGGTTGAGCATCAGGGCGAAGGCGCCGCCGCCCGCGAGCAACGCCGCCCGCGCCTGGGTGCCGGAGACGCGCCAGCGCACCACGAGGTCCTTGTTGGGCAGGGTGTCGAGGGGGTGGAGCCACAGGGACATGCGGGAGGACGAGGGGCGATCGACCTCGAGGCGGTGCGAGACGCTCCACAGGTCTTCGATGACGGTGCCCGCGTCGAGGCGCACGGTGACCTCGATGTCGCGGCCGCTGCGCGCGGACGGCGGGGTGATGCGGCTCGCGTCGGGCACGCTGGCGGTGTCGGGCGTCGCGCCGGAGCCTTGCGACTCGCCGGGCAGCGTCGCCCCGGGCACGTAGCGGGGGCCCACCACCATGGGGAAGTTGAGGGTGTAGACGCCGTCGTCGTAGCGCAGCGGGGCCACGTACTGCAGGGCGACCTCCACCGACTCGCCGGGGAGCAGGTTGGCCAGCGACTGGGTGAAGAGGTTCGGGCGCTCCTGGTCGAGCAGCGCGGCGCGGCGCCCTTCGGCCTTCGCCGTTTCGTATTGCTGGCGGGCGACAGCGCGCTTCTGGATCT
>CAIVGN010000237.1 GCA_903905455.1 uncultured Archangium sp. | reverse complement strand
GTGTTGCTCGTCGACGACCCCGACGCGCCCGACCCGGCGGCGCCCAAGCGCGTGTGGCTGCACTGGGCGCTCTACAACCTGCCCCCCACGTGTCCCGGCCTGCCCCGCGCGGTGCGCGCGCTGCCCGCGGGCACGCGGGAGCGCCTCACCGACTCGGGGGAGAGCGGCCGGCGGGCCCTGCCCTCCCATCGGCCGGCACCGCTACTTCCATCACCTCTTCGCGCTGGACGCGGTGTTGCCCGACCTCGGCACGCCGACCCGCGCCCTGCTCGAGGCGGCCATGGCCGGGCACGTGCTCGAGCAGACCGCGTTGCTGGCGACCTACGAAAAAGGACCCGCACCCGCGCGCGGCTGACCCCGGCGCTGGCGATTCTTTGACGCGCAACGGGTGGCCGGGAGCCTGACTTCCGACCGCAGAGCAGGGTCGCCCCAGCCCCCAGCGTGGGTCGGCCCTGCTTCGATCCTGGGGAAACACCCGCGGCGCACCAGCCGGGCCGCTCGAAACCATGCTGATTCACCCGCCCGCCGTCCCGTTCGCTGACCTTTGTCGCGAGGCCTGCCCGATGCATTGGGAAGCTCACCCCACCCGAGGACTCACCAGATGGAAACCCAGACCCACATTGCCGCCGTCGACCGCCCGCTGTCGGTGCTGGCCGGCAAGTACATGACCTTTCGCGTGGCCGGCGAGGAGTACGGCCTGGAGATCCTCAAGGTCCGCGAGCTCGTCGGCTTGCTGGAGATCACCCGCGTGCCCCAGGCGCCCCACGGCGTGCGCGGCGTGGTGAACCTGCGCGGCAAGTTGATCCCCGTGGTCGACCTGCGCATGCACCTGGGCATCAGCAGCGAGCACCCCGCAGAGCGCCCGGTGATCATCGTGGTGCAGTTGCAGACGCCGACCGGGCCGAAGCTGACCGGCGTGCTCGTCGACCAGGTGCTCGAGGTGCGCCACGTGACGGCGGCGCAGCTCGAACCGCCCCCCAGCTTCGGCCGGGAAGACGAGGTGACGCGCTTCGTGCTCGCCATCGCCAAGACGGAGAAGCGCGTGGTGCTGCTGCTCGACATCGACGCGGTGCTGGCGCCGTCGTCCCACCTGCTCGCCGCCTGATGCTCAGCGCGCGTGCACCGCTTCGACGTCGGAGCTCGCCCCGGCGCCGTGACAGGTGGTGCAGGACTCCACGCCGGTCAGCGAGGTGTTGATCTGCGCGTGGGCCACGACCCACGGTTGATCATGGCAGCTGGTGCACACCGCCGACTCGGGCGGCAGGCGCGTGGTGGCGCTCACCTGCCAGAAGGGCGCGCTGCAGTACGAGTCGACGTCGGACGCCGCGTCTTCCATGCAGGTGTACTCCTCGAGCACGCTCGGCGTGAGGCGCGGCAGCGGCAGCGTCCACGTGCGGGCCGGCTGCTCGAGGTGGCAACTGCGACACGCACCCGGGCTCTGCGGGTAGCGCGTCTGCGCGAGGAGGCCGGGCGCGCCATCGGGGTTCACCGGCGACGGGAAGGGAAAGCCCCCCAGCGACCATGGCTGGGTGAGCCGCGCGCCCATGTGGAGCTGGTGGATCATCACCTTGAAGTCGACGCTCTGGGCCAGCACCGTCGTGCCTTCACGCCTCGCCACGCCCTGGCGGTTGGCCCGGCCGGAGGAATGGCAGAGTACGCACGACGCAGCGCCGCCGCGCGCGCCACCGTGCCCCCGCAGTTGGAGGTGACAGGCATCGCACTTCGCAGGGTCGATGATCTCTCGCCGGGCCACGGGGCTGGGGTCGGTGACGGCGAAGGCACGAACCGGAGAGCGCGCCGTGGCGCGCACGAGCCCCGCCAGCAGCGAGCCCTCGAGCATCAGCGTGTAGCTCCCCGTGGCCACCAGGGGCACCTGGGCCGACGCAGGGAATTGGTAGCGATGCCGCCCGGCCGTGGCGTCGAGCACGCTCAACGTCCCCGTGGCCCCCGGACCCTGGATGGTCGAGGTGACGTCCGTCACGAAGTCGCTGTTGGGACCGGCGACGGTGACGCGCATCGAGCTGAACGGGGCCGCCACGAGGTCGCGCGCCACGTTGTCCACCTTCGCGGTGAAGTCGACCACCGGGGCCTGGCCGGGGGCGGTGTTGGTGACGGCGTCGATGGTCAGCAGCAGGTTCGGGCCGGCGAACGACGGGTCGGCGTGCTGCTGCGCGATGACCGGGGGCGTGTGGCAGACGGCACAATCAGCGTCGGCGAAGGCGCCCCCGGGGTGCGCGGTGAAGAGGGGCGGAGGCACCGACGAGGCCAGCGACGTGCGGTCGTGGCAAGAACCGCACGCCTCGCGCGAGGGCCGTGACTTCCACACCTCGCCCGCCACGAAGTTGCCGTGGCAGCCGTCGCAGTGCGCGAGGGTGCGCGGAAAGCCGACCGTCGAGTAGTCCCGCGCGCCGAGCTGCAGCGGCGTTCCCGCGAGGACGCTGGGCAGGTCCCGACCGCGGTGCAGCTGGTGCACGAGCGTCCCGAAGCGCAGCGCAGTGCCACCGTCGGCCATGGCCAACTGCGACTGGTGACACACCACGCACTGCTGCACGTCGTCGAAGCGCGCGGCCGCGTGATGCGTGAGCGCGCCGTGGCACCCGTTGCAGGCGTCGGTGTTCACCACGTTGCGGGGCCGGCCAATCACCGCGGCGCTGCGCACGAAGGTGGCGCCGTCGAAGGTGCGCGTGGCCACGAGGAGCACGGTCTGGGCGCGGCCGAGTTCGAAGCTCGAGAGCACCGGGTCGGTGAACGTGACGAGGGAGCGGCCCTGCTCGATGGCCACGGGGCTCACCACCACCGCGCGGGTCAAGGCGGGCTGCCCCCCGTCGAGGGTGTAGACGCGGTGATCTCCCACCACGCCGGCGTCGTCGGTCGCCACCTGCGCGACCAGCAACTCGAACGTGACCGGGCCCGCGGTATACTGGCCGGCCGGGTCGAGCGGAGTGCCCGCCGCGTCGCTGAGGCGCACGGACACCCTCGCCTGGGTGGCGCTCACGTCGGCGCTGTCGATGTGCAGCTGGAGCCCCGCACCGACGACCCACGGGGAGAGCGCGTCCGCGCCCGCATCACCCTTCGGACCTGCCGGCCCGGCCGAGCCATCGAGCCCGTCGAGGCCATCGGTCCCGTCGGTGCCATTGGTACCCTCGGCGCCGGCCGGCCCCGCGACGCCCTGCGGCCCACGCTCGCCATCGGCCCCCCGGGGACCGGTGCACGCCACCACGCCACACAACACCACCCCCAGCACGAGCTTGCCCATGGGCCGCACTGGAGCCGAGCCGCGCCCCTCACTCAACCTCCTTTCTGCGCCCGGGGCACACGGCTTGCTCGGTCGCACGGAGGCCGTCATGAACACCACGAACGTCTCGAGCCGCGGCTGGCGCTGCATGAGCAGCTCGATCGCTCGAGCGACAACGGCTCGTGGACGGTCGAACGTGTCGTGCTGCTCGACCCCCTCACGGGCGTCGCCGCCGCGCCGTGGTTCGCACACTTCGACGGCGACGACCGTGCCGCCCTGCGCTCGGCCCGCGGCGGGTTCCTCTGGTTCCAGGTCGGCTTCGGCGCGAGCGCGCCCGCAGGCTGGCGACCACCGGCCCAGTGGGAGGGGCTCGGCTTCATCGTGGTGCCGACGCAGCGTCACTCCGACCCGGCCACCGGGGCGTTGGCGCCCGTCGATGAATACGGAACCGCGGCGGGTGCGGTGATCGCCACCGGGTTCACCAGCCCCCGGTTCCTCGGCGAGGAGATCCTTGCCGTCGAAGGCCGGGCGCTCATCGCGGATGGAGCCGCGGTGACGACCATCGACCGCGCCGGAGCCCGGGGCTGGTCCTGGGCGGTGCCGGAGCAAAAGGTGGAGACGTGGGCGGCCTGGCCCGTCGCAGGCGGCGCGCTGGTGCGCACCGATCGCCGCTTCACGCTGCTCTCGCCGCAGGGAGAAGTGCGGTGGACGCTCGTCCGCTGACGGGACCACTTCGGTCGACGCCAGCGCCCGGGACAGGTCACCGGGAACAGGGAGCCGCGAAGACCACCGAGGCGAAACGCAGTGGGCTCACGCCTGAAGGGCCTGCGGCGCCGCGCCGCCCCCCAGGCTGAAGGGGAGCGGCCCGGCCATCGCTCACTGCACCTGGAGGTGGGTGATCATCAGGTCTGCATCGGGCGCCACGCCGTCGTGCTTGTCCGCGGCCGACTGGAGCACCAGCGTCGTCGGTACCGGGGACCAGCTCAGGAGCGAGGCGGCGTCGACGAAGGCGCCGCTGGGCAGCGCGATCTCGGCCTTCGCCGTCGTGTTGGTCGGCGCCAGGTTGTACGAGGCCGCGGGCGCCTGCCCCGTGTACCAGGCGCCGTGGTAGCGCACGCCGTTGAGCGAGCCCGTGTAGACCTGCGAGACGAGGAACACGTCGTTGCCCTGCACCTGGAGCCCCTTGACCCGGTGCTCGGCGAGCTCGTCGGGGCCCTTGCCGCTGTAGTGGAAGGCCGACCAGTCCATCACCCCGTCGAGGGTGAAGCGGCCGACCCAGCCGTCGCCCATCTGACCATCGATGCCGCCGAGGCGCCCTCCGACCCAGAGCTTGTCGCCGACGACGCGCACCGCGTGGACGTTGTTCTTGTCTCCGGCGATGCCCGCGATCTGCCGCGCCCACGCGAGCGTCCCGTCGGGCGCGAAGCGAGCCACCGCGATGGTGGTGATGGAGCCGCGCACGTCGAGGGCGGCGTAGAGGTTGCCCGCGGCGTCGACGTCGAGCGCGTTGACGTTCCCGCCGATGCCGATGGGCAGCTCCTTTGCCCACGCCACCGACTGGGTGGTGTCGGCCGCGGACACCTTCATCAACCACGCGCGGCCGTTGCCGTTGCCACCGAGGTACACGTTGCCCTGGCCGTCGGCGCGCACCGCGTAGCCGCGGTCGTTGTAGGTCGGGTTGAGATCGAAGGCCTTGCTCGCCTTCAGCGCGCCGGTCGCAGGGTCTACCGCCAGCAGCAGCACCAGGGCCTCGGAGTTCTGCACCGCGCCGCCGGTGGTACCCACCGCGTAGAGCGTGCTGCCGGTGGCGTCGACGCCGTAGAGCTCGGCGTTCTGGTTCGCCACCGTCGGCGTGCCGTAGCCCCAGAGCTTCTGCCAGGTCATCGCGCCATCGGCGTCGATGCGGGCGAGCGCGCCGCGGTAGAGGCTGTTGGCGTTCGAGGTCGAGGAGGCGCCCGCGAGGTAGAGGTTGCCTGCCGTGTCGGCGCCCAGCGAGCCCTGGGGACCGCCGGACTCGCCGTTCTGCCCGGGGTCACGCGAGCGGTCGGTGAAGGCGCCGTCCCACGACTTCGCCCAGGCGAGCGTGCCGTTCGCGTTGGCGCGGGCCACCATCATCGCGGCGTTGGTGGAGAAGTTCACGTTCGCCGAGACGAAGGTGTCCCCGGCCGCGTTGACCACGAGGCCGCCCGGCTGCTCCTCGCCGTTGGGCGTGCCGAGCACGCGCTCGGACACCGCGGTGGTACCCGAGGCCCAGGCGCTGTCGGGCGCGCCGCGCACGGAGAGCGCGACGGTGAGCGCGCCCACGTCGGTGGTGATCGAGAGGGTCGCGGTGCGCTGCTGGCCGACCATGGGGTACGCGCGCACGTAGAAATCGAGCGTGCCGTCGGCGGCGAGCGACTGGCCCGCGGCCACGAGCGGCTGCGCCGTGATGTCGTATTTCTGGAGCGCCCACTCGTCGGCGAGGTTCTCTGCGCCCGGCGTGAGCGTCACCGCGGTGACGGTGACGGCGTGCCCCGACTTGTTGCGCAGCGTGAACGGCTCGCGCTGCTCGCTGTAGATCGCCAGGCTCGCCGTCGCCGAATTGAGGGGGATGGCCCAGGTCGCGCCCACCACCTGCGCGGTGGACAGGAGCTCCAGCGCAGAGGTGTTTGAGCCCCCGCCACCGCCGGAGCCGCCGTCAGTCGTCGGGGTGCTGCCGCTGCAGGCCCACAGCCAGCTGATCAGGCTCAACCCCACCACGCGCTTCGACCACCTCGAGGAACTTCGGTGCATGGACGTCCTCCGCGGGTGCGCCTGGCGAGATGCCAGCCCCCACCTCCCCGCGGCCGAGAGCATCGAGGCGCGCCCAGGCCGTGTCAGCGACGACGACTCGCGAGCCTGTACGTCGAGCGCATCGCGCCCATGGCCTGTGCTTCTGCTGTTTCAAAGTGGCACACCGCGCTGCGCCGAGCCTCGCTGGAGTCCGTGCGGGCGCGGAGAGACACTGCGCGCCGCCATGACTCCAGAACAGAAGCTCGCGCACCTCGAACGTTGGGTGAAGGAGACCGCCACGGCCGCCGAAGCGGGCGCCGGCGCGATGAACACCTGGCAGTGGATCGTCCTCCTCTTCCGCATCGAGGGGTTGCTCGACCCCGGGGGCGCGCTGCGCCAGGAGTTGGACGCGCTCTATGTCCACGCCTGCTCCATCGACGAAAAGGGCAACCTGGAAAAGGGGTTGCGCGCGCTGCCCGGGAGGCCGAGGGCCGAGCTGTTGGCGGACCTGGCCTCGGTGCCCACGCGCCCCCGCAAGCCCCTGGCGCCGACCACGCTGCAGCAGCGCAATGACGCCACCACCCGCGAGGGGTCCATCGCGGCCGCCGTGGCGCTGTACACGCCGCTGGACGTGCTCGCGCACCACGAGGTGCCACTGGCCCTCGCCGAGCTGCTCGAGCTCCCGCTCCGCGCGCTGGACCCGGCCTTCTTCGGCGGCCCGGCCCCGCAGGCTGACGCCGTGACCGCGGCCATCGACGCGGCCTCCCTCGCGTTCCCCTCGCTGCGCATGAGCGCCGCGCGCATGGACTTCAGCTCGCCCCTGCAGTTCGCCGTCTCCTTCAACACGGACCTGCAGCTGCAGACGCTCGACCCGAAGGGGCAGCCCGCGCCGAAGCCCACCGAGGGCGCCAGGGCCGCCGCCGAGCCGGACTGGCGTGCCCTCGAGGCGCAGGTGCTGGCCTGCGCGAAGGACACCCTCTGGGCCTGGGTGAAGAAGAGGAAGGGCCCGCTGCGCGCGTTCCTTCTCTATTCCGACCCGCCGGGAAGCTACGTGCAGGTGGCCCTGGAGACGGCAACCCACTACCGCACCCAGCGGAAGAAACTGGACGCCGCGGCTGCGAAGGGCCGCCGCGCCGCGCTGGGGCGCACGGATGCGTGGCTGAAGGCGAAGTCGCTGCTCTCGGCCTCGGCCGAGCGGCTCTACGTCTCCGGGTACTTCTCGGCCCAGGAGGCGGGGCTGACGGACTTCGGTGAGCAGCTGTCCGAGTTCGCTGACAGCCCGGCCTGTCCCCCGTCACCGGATGCACGCGGCGACGACTACGTGACCGCGCAGGTGCGGCTCATGCTCGCGCGCGTGGTGGAGACGCTGGTGGAAGAGAAGGCCTTCGACCCGGTGCTCGGTGAGGGGCCCCTGGCCGTGGGCATCGAGCTGCAGGATGAGGCCCCGGTGGTCCTCCACGTCCTGGGGGCCTGAAGGCCCCTCGCCGGAGCCTACTTGCCCCGCAGCGCCTTGCCCTGCGCGCTGCACTGCCGGGTCACCTCGTTGAGGGTCATGGACCCCCCGGCGACCTCGAACGAGCGCTCCTTCAACTCCGGGTTGCGGTACTGCAGCGTCATCCCCGTCGCGGTGCACTCGTCGAACTCGGCCAGGGCCTCGGTCTTGAGGTTCTTCGCCAGCAGCGCGGTGGCCTTCTCGAAGGAGCGCCTGGGCCCCTCGTCGAAGGCGATCAACGCGCCCAGCGGCTTGATCAACGGCGCCGTGGCCTCCGCGCGCGCGGTGCACAACGCGGTGACGGCCTTCGGCGTGCTCGGGCTCCCTTCCACGAGGATGACCACCTTCGCCAGCACCGGGTTGGCCTCCACCTGGGTGGTCCCCTCGGCCGCGCAGCCCTTGAACTGCGCCAGGGCCTTCTCGTACTGGGCCTTCTGCGCCCGGAGCTCCTTCGACGCGGCGGCGGCGTTGAAGGCCACCTCTCCGGCCGCGAGCGCCTCCCCGGTGCGCTTGCGGAAGTCCCGCGCCTGCCGCGCCAGCTCGAGCAACTCCAGCTGGCGCATCAGCTCGATGCGCACGCGCTCGGCGTAGGCGGCGTAGCCCCGGTCCTGGGCCTCCAACGCCACCTGGCCCTCGACCCACTGGCCCGTGGAGTCCAGCCGCTTCGAGGCGGCCTCGACGTCGGCGTCGGTGGCGGCCGGCAGCTTCGCCGCGTCGATGGCCGCCTTGGCCTGGATCAACGACTCGGCGAGCGTGGCCCGCGCGTCGGTGGCGGCGAGCACGATGCGGCGCCGGGCCACGAGGCCCTTGAGCTCGTTGATGCGCTTCTTCACCTCGTGATCGTAGGAGGCGTACTCGCGGTCCTTCGCGGTCAGCGCCGCGCCCGCCTCCAGCGCCTTGACCAGCTCTTCGGCCGAGGCCTCCGCGGCCTGCAGCTGCTCCTTGCTGAAGGTGGGCTGGCTGATCTGGTTCATGGGGTTGGTGGTGGCGGCCCTCGCCTCTTCGACGCGGGCGCGCTGCAGCTCGACGTCCACCTCGATGCGACGCTTGTTCATCGTCAGCCGGCCGTCGTGCAGCAACTGCCTCGCGTCGGCGGCGGGCGCGGCCATGTCCGGGTCCTTCGCGTGCACGGGCTCCAGCGTCTTCTCGAGCACCAGCAGGGCGCTGTTCACCTCGGCGAAGTGGTCCTGGGTGGGGGCGCGCTTCTCGAGGTTTCGCAGCGCGCGGGTCACGTCTGCCTTGGCGGCGTCCAGCCCGCGGAGCTGCAGCTGCACCTCCACCTCCACCAGCGTGTTCTTCACCTCCACCACGTACTGGCCGAAGGCCTCGCTGCGGGCGGCCTCGGGCTGGAACTTCTCGACCAGCTTGCGCACCACGATGGACACGGTGCGCGCCTCGGCGAGCTGCTCTTCGGTGGGCTTGCGCGCGCGCACGGACCGGGCCGCGACCTTCAGGTCCTTGTAGGTCGGCTCGATCTCCGCCTTGAGGCGCGCGAGCCCGGTCTCGGTCCACAGCGTGTCCTTCTTCTTCTTCGCGTCGGCCACCTCGGCCCGGGCGCGCTCAGCGTAGGCGCGGTAGGTCTTCTCGCCGGCCTCGATGACCTTGCCCTCGTCGAGCTTCTTCTCGAGCGCGGTGACGGCGGCGTCGGCGGCCTCGAACTGCGCGTCGGTCGCGCCCTTGCCCAGGGCCGCCATCGCGGCGACGAAGGCCTGGCGGCTCTCTTCGACCAGCGCCCGGTGCTTGTCGGCCGAGAGGAACACCCAGCGCTCGTCGATGGCGTTGCGCTGCCGGGCGAGCGTGGCGTCGGTCTGCGCGAGGTAGGTGGCGAAGGCCGCGTCCTGGGGGGCGAAGGGCCGCGACGCGTCGACGGCCGCCTTGAGTTCCTTCACCTGGGCGCGCGCGTCTTCGAAGTCCTGCGGAGACGGTTCCTTGTCAGCGACCTTGCGCGCGAGCTCGGCGAGCTTCGCGACGGCGGCGTCGATCTCCCGGCGGTGGGTGAAGATGTGCACCTTGGCGCGGCGCTGATCCACGTACTCGCGCTGCGTGCGCAGCTCCTTGCGCGCGGCGAGGGCAGCGCGCGCATAGTCGAGGTCTTCCTGTTCGCGGTCGGCGCCGGTGTCGATGGCGTCCTTGAGCGCGCCCACGGCGGCGTGCGCGGCGTCGAGGTCGGGCGTGCTCGGCGGCTCGGCCTGGATGCGCTGCACCGCGCTGGCCAGCTCGGCGCGGGCGGCGGCGAGGGCCTGCTGCGCCTCGGCCACCGAGCGGGCCCCCGCGTCAGGAGCAGCCGCGCGCGCGCCACCCGCGGTGACGAGAACGAGGCAAACGAGGCTGAACGCAGGGGCGGGTTTCATCGGCGCGGACATTACCGCTCCCAGCGGCCAGGGGAGGCGCGGCGTCGCATCCTCGTCACGGAGGTGGCGCCCCAGAACGGCTCGCGG
>CAIVGN010000236.1 GCA_903905455.1 uncultured Archangium sp. | reverse complement strand
TGCTGCTTCAAGATGCTGCTGCTTCAGCGCCCCGCGTCGGCTCTCACGAAAACCGTCGAGGGCCGACGGTGGATCAACCCCCACCGACCGTTCCTGAACATCGAGGCCCGGCCCCGAATTTCTGTGCGCTCGTCTAGCCCGCGCGGCAGATGAGCGCTCCCCTTTCCCCGGGGGGAAAGGAAGGGATTGGGGCGATCCCGGGCACCCAAACAAACACACGACCGCTGCCGATCGCAGGAGACGCACCCCTCCCATCGAAGGGCCCGCGCGCCCCCCCGCGGCTCACCGCACCGTGAACACCCACTTCCCCGTGGTGAGCCCCGCCTCGAGCCGACGATGCACCCGCGGGGCCTCCTCGAGCGCGCACCTCGTCACCTCCTGCGTGAGGCGCCCATCGAGCAACCTCGCCAGCACCTCTCCCTGCGCGCCCTCGGCCACCGCGGGCGGCATCACCGTGCGCAACCAGAACGCGCTCACCGTCACCGACTTCTCGAACAGCGCCTCGAGTTCGAGCGGCGGCGGCGCACCCGACGCGCTCCCGTACGTCACCCACCGGCCCAGCGGCGCCAACGCCGGCAGCACCTCCTTCGACACCTCCGCGCCCACGGCCTCGAGCAGCAACGTCACCCCGCCCGGCGCCACCGCCTGCAACGCCGCCAGGAACTCCGGCCCGCGCGTCAGCACGTGGTGCGCCCCCAGCGCCCGCACCCGCGGCTGCTTCCCGTCGCGGGAGACGCTGCCGATGACCGTGGCCCCCGCTTCCCTCGCGAGCTGCACCAGCAACTGCCCCACCCCACCCGCCGCGCTGTGCACCAGCACCACGTCCCGCGGCGTGACCCGTCCCAGCGTGTGCAGCACGTGCCACGCGGTGAGCGCCTGCACGGGGAACGCCGCGGCCTGCACGAAGTCGAGCGCGTCGGGCAGCGCGATGAGCTTGCCTCCGGGCACCGCGCAATACTCGGCGTGCGCGCGCGGCGCGGTGAAGGCCACGCGCCGCTGCAGCCAGCCCGCGTCGACCCCGGGCCCGAGCGCGCACACCACGCCCGCGCCTTCGAAGCCCGACGTCTCGGGCAGCGGCTCGCTGGCGAGGTACAGCCCGCGCCGCCGCTCGGTGTCCGCGAAGTTGAGGCCGCCGGCGTGCACCTCGACCAGCACCTCGCCCACGCCGGGGGCAGGCACCGGCACCTCTTCCACCCGCAACACCTCGGGCCCACCCAACACGGAGAAACGAAGCGCACGCACGGCCCCGGTGTAGCGCAGCGACGAGCTAAGAGCGCGCGGTGCGCATCGCCTTCATCACCTCCGCCCACCACGCCGAGCTGTACGCCGACGATCGCCTCGCCGCCGACGAACTGCGCCGCCGCGGTCACCAGGTGCACCCCGTCATCTGGACCGAGCCGGGCACCCTCGACGCCTTCGACCTCGTGGTCATGCGCAGCCCGTGGGACTGGTTTCATCGCCGCGCCGAGTTCCGCGCGTACCTCGAGGCGCTGCGCGGCACCCGGGCGCGCGTGGTCAACCCCGCGGCGCTGATGCTCGACTTCGCCGACAAGACCTACCTCGCGCGCCTCGAAGCGAGGGGCGTACCGGTGGTGCCCACGGTGCAGCTGCTGCCCTCCGAGCTCCACCGCGTGCCCGACCTCGTCGCGCAGCGCGGCTGGGCCCGCGCGGTGCTCAAGCCGGCCTTCACCGCCAACGCCGTGGGCGCGGTGCGCTTCGAGGCCGCCGGCGCCGCCCAGGCCATCGCCACCCTCGCCGCGAGCGCCCTGCCCCCCGCGGAGCCGCTGCTGCTGCAGCCCTTCGTCCCCTCCATCGCGCAGGGCGAGCTCTCGTTCGTGTGCTTCGGCGGCGTCTTCAGCCACGCGGTGAAGAAGCAGCCACGCGCGGGGGACTGGCGCGTGCAGCCCGACTACGGCGGCTCGTCCGCGCCGTTCACGCCCTCGCCGCAGGAGATCGCCGAGGCCGAGGCGCTGCTCGCGGGCGCCGCCCCGGGCACGGTGTACGCCCGCGTCGACGCGGTGGAATGGGAAGGCCGGCTGCACCTCATGGAACTGGAAGTCGTCGAACCGGAGCTGTTCTTCCGCCACGAGCCCACGGCGCCGGCCCGCTTCTGCGACTCGTTGCTGCGTCACGCTTCTGTCGCGTGATTCGCTAGCGAATTTTTCTCGAACACCGTTAGCCATTCCCTGTCCGGCCCACTCCGCGGCCGCGCACACAGGGAGCACCGCATGGCCTTGATGGAATGGAACGACAAGCTGTCAGTCGGCGTGGACATGATCGATGGCGATCACAAGCGCCTGGTGGCGATGGTCAACGAACTCCACGACGCCGTGCTCCAGGCCCGCGGAAAGGAAGTGCTGGGCAAGGTCCTCGACGGGCTGATCAGCTACACCAAGACCCACTTCGGCCGCGAAGAGGTCGAGATGGCGAAGTTCAAGTACCCCAAGGCGCCTGATCATCTGCGCGAACACGCCGCGCTCGCCAAGCAGGTCCTCGACGTGCAGGCCAAGTACAAGGCCGGCAACACCGCCGTGCTGAGCATGGAGGTGATGGCCTTCCTGCGCGACTGGCTGCTCAAGCACATCCAGCACAGCGACAAGGCGCTGGGGGCCTTCCTCATCGACCAGAAGAAGCTCAAGGCCGGCTGAGCCGCCGCTCACACCTCGAGATCGACGTGCTGAATCACCCCTGCGCGGCCGTCTTCGCGCAGGTACAGCCCGGTGGCCCGGGTCGCTCCGCCGGTCAGCTGAAAAGGCGTCGAGACCGAGCCCAGGCCCACCGCGCCCACGCCCTCCTGCGCGAGGGTGGTCAACGGCCCGTCACCGCCGTCCGTGCCGGGGCGCCACAGCCGCAGTTGGCCGAAGGATGCGTCGTCCTCGTCGAGGAACCCGTCGGCGTCGCTGTCGAGCGCGCCCAGCTCGCCGAAGCCGTTGCCCGTCGCCGGCCCGAACAGCTCGCGCCCGTCGTCCACGCGGCCGTTGCCGTTGCGGTCGAGCGCCAGCCACGCATCACCCGACGAGAGCCGCGAGATGGTCTCGGGGGTGCCGTCACCGGTGAGATCGAAGGCCTGGCTGCCCGAGGTGAGGCTCACGCCTCCGCCGTCCAAGTCGAGCGCCAGCGGGTCCACCGCCTGCTTCGGCGCTCCCACCTGGAGATGCACCTCGTCGCGCTGCACCACCTCCCGCGCCTGGCTGAGCGCGAGGCTCGCGTCGATGACCCGACCGTCAGAGGTGGTCACCTGCACGTGGCCCTGCACCGCGAGGCGCTCGGTGTCAGTGCGGAGCTCCACCCGGTCGGAGGACGCCCCCGGTCCGCTCCGGGGCACCGCGGCGGGCCCAGGCTGCACCACGGTCCCGGCCTCGGCCGGCGGCTCGGTCGGCGGCGACACAGCGATCTTCACCCCGAACATCTTCTCGAAGATGAGGCGGTTGAGCGCCTCGCGCGTGCCCAGGGGCTGCTCCTCGCGCTGCGCCCCGGGCGAGACCGAGACCGCGTCGCGCGGCACCGCCGGAGTGGTCCACGTCTCGACGTGCTCCTCGAGGTGTCGGGTCTGGAGACGCTCGTGTTGCGCTGCGAGGCTCACGCTTCCTGAGACGACGTGCATGGGGACGCCCTGGGGAAGGGGTTCACCCCTGTTTCGGCACGTCAGAGGTTTGACTTCAGGACCCCTGCGAGGACGCAAATCATTCGTGGGTTTGCCCGTGACGCGGCGTTTACTTTTTCAAGCGTGACCACCCGGATTGATCAGATTCTGGCCTCCGCTGCGGCGCTGCGACCCTTCCCCAAGGTGGCCCAGCGCGCGCTCGCGTTGCTCGACGACCCGATGGTCAGCGCCAGCAAGCTGGTGGAGGTCATCTCGCTCGACGCGGCCGTCACCGCGGCCGTGCTCAAGGCCGCCAACTCGGCGTCGCTGGCCCGCTCGCGGCACGTCGACGACCTGAAGCAGGCCCTGGCGCTGATGGGCAACGCGCGCTTCCGCGAGCTGGTCTTCGCCTCGGCGTCGGCCCCCTTCCTGAACGCGAGCCACCCGGGCTACCAGCTCTCACCCGGCGAGCTGTGGCGACACAGCGTGGCCACCAGCCTGCTCGCCGAGCTGCTGGCGAAGATGGCGAACCTCGACGTGGGCGGCCAGCTCTTCACCGCGGGCCTCCTCCACGACCTGGGCAAGGTGGTGCTCAGCCAGTACGTCGAGGCCGGCGCGAGCGAGATCCTGGCGCTGGTGAAGACGCAGGGGCGCAGCTTCCTCGAGGCCGAACTCGAGGTGCTGGGCATGCACCACGCCGAGCTCGGCGCGCGCGTCGCCGAGCGCTGGAACTTCAGCCCCGAGCTCGTCGAGCTGATCCGCTTCCACCATGAGCCCGAGGCGCGGCCCCAGAGCAAGCCCCTGGCGGCGCTCCACGTGGCCAACGCCTTGACCCAGCTCGCGGGCGTCAGCGCCGGCGTCGACGGCCTGGCCCAGCGCGGCCACGAGGCGTCGGTGAAGCTGCTGGGGCTGACGCGAAAGGATCTCGAGGCCTCGCTCGCCGAGCTGCACTCGAAGCTCGCCCATGCCGAGGCCCTGCTCTCGATGGCGCCCGGCAAGGCGACGTAGCGGTTCGAACCCCTGGGGCCGCCTTCGGCTCTCAGGGCTCGACGGAGGGTTGCGTGATGTGGTCGTCGACGTACGGCGTGGTGGCCGTGGTGGTGATGCTCCGGGGCGACGGAGCGCGCGCCCGCCCCCCCCCCGACCCCGCCCTCTCTTTCTGAAGGAGCAGCACCATGGATCTCTTCGCCTCGTGGACCATTCGCAAGCAACTCAGTGGCCTCCTGTTGATCAACCTCGCGGTGGTCGTCACCCTCGCCGCCATGGGCCTGTGGGGGCTGTGGACGCTGAGCGCCGCCGTCGACACCATCGGGCTCAAGCGCGTGCCCGACATGATGGACTTCGAGGGCCTCAACCGGCAGCGCATGGCCATCCGCGCGCAGACCATGGAGGCGATGTCTCTCTCTCGCGAGGTGGGGCGAGACACGCGCGAAGACTTCGCCCGGGTGCTTCGCCAGCGCGGGGCGACCTGGCTCGCGGTCGACAAGGACTGGGCCGGCGCGAAGTCGCGGCCGCGCCTCAGCGCCAGGGGCCGCAAGCTGATGGGCGAGGCGGATCGCTTCTACGGCGACTGGCGCAAGGCCTACGTCGAGATCGACGGCCTCATCGAGGTGCTCGCGCGAGCCGAGGGAGAGATGGCTGACGCCGCCCGCGCGCAGCTCCCGGGCACCGTCGCGCGCATGTTGCCGGTCTCCGACCAACTCGGCGGCGTGCTCGACGAGCTGCTCGACAACAACCTGAGCAACACCAGCACCATCATCACCGGGGAGATCGCCCACGCCGACCGGCTCAAGCAGGTCACGCTGCTGGTCTCGGTGCTCGGCGCGGTCATCGCTGTGGGCCTGAGCGTGTTGAGCATTCGCCGCATCTCCAAGGTGCTCGGCGAGGTCTCGCGCACGCTCTCGCTGGGCGCGACCCAGGTGTCCGCGGCGGCCAGCCAGGTCGCCACCTCCAGCCAGACCCTCGCCGCGGGCACCAGCCAGCAGGCGGCGTCGCTCGAGGAGATCTCCAGCAGCCTCGAGGAGATCACCAGCACCACGCAGCACAACTCCGAGAGCGCCGCCGAGGGCCGCACCTCCGCCGACGGGGCCCGCGACGCCGCCGAGCGCGGCGCCGACGAGGTCGGCCGCATGACCACCGCCATGGAGGCCATCGAAAAGTCCTCCAGCGACATCGGGAAGATCATCAAGACCATCGACGACATCGCCTTCCAGACGAACATGCTGGCCCTCAACGCCGCCGTCGAGGCCGCGCGGGCGGGCGCCGCCGGGGCCGGGTTCTCGGTGGTGGCCGAAGAGGTGCGCAACCTCGCGCACCGGGCCGCGAGCGCCGCCAGGGAGACCGCCGACAAGATCGCCACCGCCAGCGTCACCAGCGCCGAGGGGCACACGCTCTCCGTCCACGTCGCCGAGGGCCTGCAGCAGATCCTCCTGCACGCGCGCCGCGTCGACGTGTTGGTGCAGCAGGTGGCCACCGCCTCGAAGGAACAGAGCCAGGGGCTCTCGCAGATCAACGCCTCGGTGAGCGCGCTCGACAAGGTCACCCAGGGCAACGCCGCCAGCGCCGAAGAGACCGCCAGCGCGGCGGAGGAACTCTCGGCGCAGTCGGAGGAACTGAGGAGCGCGGCGCTGCGGCTCTCGGTGCTGGTGGGCACGAGCGAACGTCCCCGCGCCGCGGCGTGAGGGGCCGGGTGGGCGCTGCTGGGCAGGCACGGGCGGCGGTCGGTCAAGGGCCCCGCTCGCCGTGCCCAGCTCGCGCAGCCCCTCGACGCTGACGCACCGTCACCAGGAGGCACCCGGTACCCGCGGGGTCCCGGAGTGCGTCAGCAAAATTGACAACGTCCAGTTGAGACCGGACCGCTCGGCCCTCGCGCCCTACTTGCGCTGCGACGCGAGGAACGCGCCCGGGAAGCACCGCCACGCCCACCACGCCAGCCGGTACCACCACGGGAAGACGACGATCGCCGGGTTCTTCTGAAGCGCCTTCACCACCCGCGCCGCGAGCGCTTCCGGGCGGGGGATCACCCGGTCCACCACGCCCTGCTGCCCGGGCTTGAACCTCGCCACCAGGGCCGCGGTCATCGCGGTGCGAATGCCCCCGGGACACAGCACCGACACCTTGACGCCCTGCCGCGCCAGCTCGCTGCGCAGGTTGAGGCTCAGGCCCACGATGGCGAACTTGGTGGCCCCGTAGACCGGGTACTCCGAAAGCGGCGCGAGGCCCGCGATCGACGCGGTGTTCACGATGTGCCCAAAGCCCTGGCGGATCATCACCGGCATCGCCGCGCGGCACCCGTTGACCGTGCCCGTCACGTTGACGCCCAGCGTGAGGTCCCAGTCGGCGGCGGTGTGCTCGGCGGCCGTCTTGAAGATGACCACCCCGGCGTTGTTGAAGAGGTAGTCCAGGGTGCCGTGCTCGGCGACCACGTCGGCCACCAGCCGCGCGAAGGCCTCCGCGTCGCGCACGTCGAGCCGCGCGAAGCGGGCCGTGGCGCCGGTGCCGCGCAAGCCCGCGGCGACCGCTTCGCCCTCGACCTCGTTCACGTCGGCCACGAGGACCGCGTGGCCCTCGCGCGCGAGCTCTGCACACAGCGCGCGCCCGATACCCGAGGCGCCGCCCGTCACGACGGCGGTAGTCATCGCCGGGCCCTTAGCTCAGAGCGACGCGAGGATGCGGTGCGGCATCTGCTCCAGTGACACCTGCCGCTCGACGGCGCCCAGGTCGAAGGCCGCCTTGGGCATGCCGTAGACCACGCAGCTCTCCTCGTCCTGGCCCAGGGTGTGGGCGCCGGCCTTGCGCATCTCCACGAGGCCCTGCGCTCCATCGGAGCCCATGCCGGTCAAGATGACGCCCAGCGCCTTGTTGCCCGCGGCCTTCGCCACGCTGCGGAAGAGCACGTCGACCGAGGGCCGGTGCCCGGAGACGCGGGGCCCCTCGAGCACGCTCACCACGTAGCCGCGGGGCCCGGCCCGCACCACCATCTGCTTGTCCCCCGGCGCCAGCAGCGCGAGGCCCACCTCCACGAGATCCCCGTCGACCGCCTCGCGCACGCGCATCTTGCACATGCGCCCCAGCCGGTCGGCGAACGACTTGGTGAAGAACGCGGGCATGTGCTGCACCATCACGATGCCCGGCGTCTCGGGGGGCAGCGGCTGCAGGATCGACTCGATGGCGACCGTGCCGCCGGTGGACGCGCCGATGGCGATGAGGTGCATCGAGGTGGCCGCGAGCGTCTGGTGCACCTGCTGCACCTGGGGCGGCGGCGCCTTGCGCTTGACCCGGTCCCGGGCGTGGTACGCCGACTTCACCGCGTCCACCAGGTCGTCGGCCATGTCCTGCAGCGACGTGGTGTTGCTCGGCTTGCAGATCACCGCCACCGCGCCGGCCGACATGGCCTCCAGCGCCACCTCGCCCCCCTTGGTGGTCAGCGTCGAGACGATGACCACCGGGATGGGGAAGTGCTTCATCAGCTTGCGCAGGAAGGTCAGCCCGTCCATGCGCGGCATCTCGATGTCCAGCGTCACCACGTCGGGCTTGAGCTGGACGATCAGGTCGCGCGCGACGTACGGGTCGGGCGCCGAGCCGACCACCTCCATGCCCGCGGCCGTGAGCACCTGCGTGCAGATGCGACGGACGACGTTCGAGTCATCAACGACGAGGACCTTGATCATGGCCGGCCCCCGTCTCGATGGCTTCGAGTTCGATGCGCGCGTCGTCCACCACGAAGCCGACGACTTCGCCCCGCGGCTCCGCCGAGGGGAGGCGACCGGCGCGCGCGCTGGTGACCGGCATGCCCAGGGACCAGACCGTCTCCGCGCCGAACCACGCCTTGAGCGCGGAACCGGAGATCATGTTCAGCAGCTCGCCCACGGCCGCCAGCGCGCTCTCCTCCACCTCCGGGTCGTCTTGATCGCTGCCCAGCAGGTTCGCCGCGGCTTCCAGCGCCACGTGCCACGGCAGCCGCAGCGTGATGCGCCCCGGCGTCGGCGCGTCGAAGGTGATGGTCGCCTCCGCGAGCTGACCTTCGCTGGGGCCCAGGTCGTCGGGCACGTCATCACAAAACAGGAACGCCGCGTCGGCCAACACCGACCTCGCCACCGCCGCCAGCGGCTCGGCTTTCAGGGTCTGGCTCATGTATGGCTCCTCGCCGCGGCCTCTGCGAGCACGCGCGTGACCGTCTCGAGCACCTGCTCGGGGGTGAAGGGCTTCATCAGGTGCGCGCAGATGCCCAGCTTCTTGAGGTGGGCGATGGCCGGCTCACTGCGCTCGGCCGACACCACCACCACGGGGATCTTTCCCATGATCTCGTCGCGCGACATCAACTCGATGAGCTCGGTGCCGCTCATCACCGGCATGTGAATGTCGGCCAACACCACGTCCACCCATTCATTCTCGAGCACCGCCAGCGCTTCCTTGCCGTTGGTGGCCTCGAAGATGGTGCCCAGCTCGAGCTTCGAGAGCCCCAGCGAGCGCTTCATCATCTTGCGGATGAGGGGAGAATCGTCGACGACCAGGATTGAGTAGCTCATCGGTGGCTCCTACAGCTCATGCTCGCTGGTCTCGTTCTTGATGGTCACCCGCCCGGTCGCGTTGAAGAGCTTCGCGGTGCGGAAGGTCGTGCCCCCGACGTCTTCGGCCTTGATGGCGACCCCTGCCTTCCAGAGCATCTTGCGCAAGATGAGGTGATTCCTCTTTCCAATCTCGAAGAGATCCGTGGTGGTCATCAGCGCTGCGCCACCGGCGACCTTGACGACCAGGTTCTGCTTGTTGCAGCCCAGGTCGTACATCGCGTGGAACAGCAGGGGAATGCCGGTATCGGCGAACATGTACGGCCTGACCTTCGCCTTGTCGGGCGCGGTGCTGCCTTGCGGCAACATGTAATGAATCATGCCCCCGGCCTTGAGGACCGGGTCGTGGACCATCAACGCAATGCACGAGCCGAGCGCGTAGGTGACGAGCACGTCACCCGGCTCGCGGCTCACCTTCATGTCGGCAATGTCGATGGTGAGTTGAGTCATGACCCTTCGGGCCTCCGGTAGACGGAGGGCACCACCACGTCGAGCGAGGTCTTGAGCCCGCTCAGGGTCTCGGCGTGGCCCACGAACACCAGGCCACCCGGTTTCACCAGGCGCTCCATCTCGTGCACCAGGCCCTGCCTGATGGGCGCGTCGAAGTAGATCATCACGTTGCGGCAGAGCACCGCGTCGAAGGGCCCGCGCATGGGGTACGGCGGCTGCGCGAGGTTCAGGCGCGCGAAGGTGAGGTGGGCCTTCAGCTCCGGCGTCACGTCGTACTGGTCTTCGTCGCCGTCGTCCTTGCGCACCTTGCGGAAGTACTTGGAGACCAGGTCCTTGCGCACGGTCTTGAGCTGCTGCTCCCGGTAGCGCGCCCGCTTCGCCATGGCCAACACCTTGGTGCTGATGTCGGTGCACAGCACCCGCCAGTCGACGTTGCGGCTGCCGAACAGCTCGGCGAGCACCAGGGCGATGGTGTACGGCTCCTCGCCGCTGGACGACGCCGCGCACCAGATGCGGAAGCTCGTCTGCCCGCGCTCGAGGGCCGGGGTGAGGTCGGCGATGAGCCGGTCGAAGTGCGCCGGCTCGCGGAAGAACGAGGTGAAGTTCGTGGAGATGACGTCGAGGAACTCCACCAGCTCCTCGCCGCCTTTGTCCTGCCGCAGCACCTCGAGGTACTGCGTCTCGTCGGTCAGGTTGAGCGCGCGGAGGCGCTTCCCGATGCGGGCTGAGACGAGCGCCAGCTTTTCATCACCGAGCCTGATGCCCGCCTGCTCGTAGGCAAGGTCACAGAAGGCTCGAAAGACGTTGGGTCGCATGGCGCTGTCTCAGGTTCTTGGAAGGAAGCTCAGAAACTCTTGAGCTCGCTGTCATCGAGGGGAATGAGGTCCTTGGGATCCACGTTCGCCGACTGCATCGGCTCGAAGCCGTGGGCCGGGGGCGGCGGGGGCGCGGTGCGGCGGGGCGCGGGCAGCGCGGCCTTGGCGGGCGGGCGGTGACCAATGGCCGCCTTGGCCTGCACCGCGGGCTTGTGCGCCTTGGCCGCGGGCTTGCGGGCCACGTGGTGGGCCTGCTCGGCGCCCACCCCGTTCACCAGGCGCCCGAGCTGCTCGACCATGTCGTTGAGCTCCACGGCCTGGGCCGAGAGTTCCTCGCTGGCCGACGCCGACTCTTCGGCGTTCGCGGCGTTGCTCTGGGTGATGCGGTCCATCTGGCTGACCGCGGTGTTGATCTGCGTGACGCCGCTGGTCTGCTGCTCGCTGGCCGTCGCCACGTCGGCGACGAGCGAGGTGACCTGGTCTGCCGCCCCGACGATCTCCCGGAGGATGCCGTTGACCTGCTCGCTGACGGTGGCGCCGCTCTCGGCGTTGCGCTGCGACTCTTCGATGAGGGACGCGGTGGTCTTGGCCGCCTCGGCGCTGCGCATGGCCAGGTTGCGCACCTCTTCGGCGACGACCGCGAAGCCCTTGCCTGC
>CAIVGN010000235.1 GCA_903905455.1 uncultured Archangium sp. | reverse complement strand
GCCGTCCAGTCCGATGTCCAGGTCGAGTTCCTCTCGACCTTCGCTGCACACCACCCGCTGAACTGAAACCCAAAGGAAACGACCATGTCCCTGGATACCGCGATGGCCAAGGCGCAGCAGAACCTCCCCGAGTGCGTGGCCGTCGGCTACGTCGACATGGCGACTGGCATGCTGCTGGGGGTCAAGACCCTCGACTCGCATCCCCAGGAGGTGCTCGACCTCGTCGCTGCCGCTACCGCCGACCTCTTCCAGGGCCAGAGCGTGACGGCCATCGAGAAGCTGTTCCGCAAGTCGCGCGGCCAGCCCGAGAACGGCAGCCACTACTTCCGCGAGATTCTCGTGTTCAGCGAGAACCTCCTGCACGTGTTTGCGCGCTGCAAGAAGTACCCCGCCCACGCGGTGGTCTTCGTGTGCCGCGCCTCTGCCAACGTGGGCATGGTGCTCAGCAAGTCGCGCCTCTCGGTGAGCGAGATCGAGGCCGCGCTCTGAACGGCGAGCCCGAACAGGCCGCGCCGCAGCGCAAGGGGCCGCTGGCTCCCAACCCCGCGCTGTGGGCCGCGCTCGAGGGCGGCGCCCGGCTGCGCGCCATTCTCGAGACGTTCTACGCGCGCGTGTTCGAGGACCCGCGCCTCGCGCCCTTCTTCCACGGCGTGACGCGAGAGCGGGTGGTCGACAAGTCGTACAGCTTCCTGGCGGAGATCTTCTCAGGGGAGCGCCTGTACTTCGGTGACCGCCCCCGCAACGCCCACCACTGGATGGTGATCTCCGACGAGCTGTTCGATCACCGCGAGCGCCTCTTCGAGGGGGTGCTGCGCGAGTCGGGCCTCGCCGCGCCGCACGTGCGCGCGTGGCTCGAGGTGCACCAGGTCTTCCGCAAGCAGATCGTCAAGGCGGCCCCGGTGCCCCGGCGCATGGGCGGCGTCGAGATGCCGCTCGAGGGCTGGCAGGAAGACACGCTGCTCGCGGGCTCGCTGTGCGACCGCTGCCAGGCCGAGCTGCCCGAGGGCACGCGCGTGACCTACCACCGGCGTCGCGGCACCACCCACTGCCTCACCTGCGGGGAGACGAGCTGATGTTCCACGGACTGAGTCACCTCGAGCTGGTGGTCACCGACCTGCCACGCGCCCTGGGCCTGTACCGCGAGGTGCTCGGCTTCCCGCTCAAGGCCCAGGGCGAGGGTTGGTGTGATCTCGACGCGCACAGCGCCGCGCTGCGGCTCCTCGAGGCGCCGCGCGTGGAGCGCACCACCTCGCTGCGCGTGTCGGTCAGCGACGTCGACGCCGCCTGGCGCCGGCTGCTGGAGGCGGGCGCCCGGCCGCTCCACGAGCCGTCGCGGTCCGCGCTCGAGCTGTCGGCCTCGGTGCTCGACTTCGACGGCCACCGCATCGCCGTGTGGCGAGAGCTGTCGGAAGACGAGTACGACTTCGTGCCTCCCTTGCCCGTGGAGCAGGGGTGGACACCCGAGGCCGAGGCGCTGCTCAAGTCGCTGCTCAAGTCGGTGCCCGCGCTCTTCCGCGCGCTGGCAAGGCGCAAGGTGGTGCGCGAAGCCGAGGCGCTGGCCGCCGACGGCGTGGTGGGCCGGGAACACGTGATCCGCGGCTTCATCCGGGGAAACTCGCGCCCCACGAGGCAGCTGCGCGCCCGGCCGCCGCTCGTCGAGCACGGCATCGACCCCGACGCCTACCAGCCGGACTTCGAGGCCTAGACACGCAGCAACGCCGAGCTCCAGACTGTTCGACGCCACACCCAGACCCGGTCGCTCATGTACGCGCAGTTCATCGAAATGGTCCCCGAGGCAATGGTCGTGACCGACGAGGCGGGCTTCGTCTGCTTCGTGAACACCGCCTTCGAACAGCTCTTCGGCTACGAGCACGGCGCCCTCGGGGGCGTGCCGCTCGCGCAGCTCATTCCGCGCGTGCACCAGGCGCCCCGGGGGTTCGCCTTGAGGAGCGACGGGGTGAGCTTCGAGGTCGACCTCTCGGTCGGCGCCTCGTCGCCGGGCGGTCGCGCCATGCTGACGGTGATCGTTCGCCCGGTCATCGCCCAGGCCGCGGCGCGTCACGAGGCCCGCGAGCAACTCCTGCACGCCGATCGGCTGGCCTCGCTGGGGACCCTGGCGGCCGGCATGGCCCACGAGCTCAACAACGCCCTCTCTCCGGTGATGACCGACCTCTTCCTCGTCAGCGAGCAGCTCGAGCGGCTGGCGCAGCGGTCGGCCCCCGCCGTGGCTCTCGCGGTGGGCGAGGTGCAGGTGCTCGTCCGCGACGCGCGCGTGGCCGCCGACCAGGTGCGCGAGGTGGCGCGCGACTTTCGCGCCTTCTCGAGGCGCGAGGATACGAGGCTCGAGCCGGTGGACGTGCGCCGCGTCGTCGAGACCTCGCTGCGCATGGCGGGCACCGAGCTTCGCGAACGGGCCGAGGTGGTCACCGAGTTCGGCGAGGTGCCCCCGGTCGAGGCCACCGCGGCGAGATTGGGCCAGGTGTTCCTCAACCTGCTCGTCAACGCGGCCCAGGCCATCGCCCCGGGGAACGTGGCGTCGAACGAGATCCGGGTTGGGGTGTGCACCGACGACCGGGGGCGGGCGGTGATCGAGATTCGCGACACCGGGTCGGGCATCGCCCCCGAGCACCTCTCGCGGCTGTTCGTGCCCTTCTTCACCACCAAGCAGGCCAGCGACGGCACGGGCCTGGGCCTGTCGATCTGTGCCCGCATCGTCTCGGAGCTGCGCGGCGAGCTGCAGGTCGAGAGCACGCTGGGGCGGGGCACGACGTTCCGCGTGCTCCTGCCACCCTCGGCGCGAGCGCCCTGCGCGGGGCCGGAGCCGCTCACCCCGGCGGCCGTACCCCGGCGCCGCGGGCGGGTGCTGATCATCGACGATGACCAGTTGGTGCTCAACGCCCTGCGGCTCTCGCTGGGGGACGCTCACGACGTCGCCGTCTCGAACCTGCCCACCGAGGCCCTCGGGGGGCTCTCCCGGGGGCTCCGCTTCGACGTGATTCTCTGCGACCTGATGATGCCGCACATGAGCGGCATCGACTTTCACCGGGCGGTGATGGGCCTGTCCCCGGAGCAGGCGGCGCGCATCGTGTTCGTCACCGGCGGAGCCTCCAGCGACCGCGCCCGGGCCTTTCTCGAGGCCGTGCCCAACGCCAAGGTCGAGAAGCCCTTCGAGCCAGCCGAGCTGGTGCGGCTGATCAGCGCGCTGGTGCCCTGAGGCTCACGCCGTCCACCGGTTGGGGACGGTCACGGGCGCCACGCGGTAGGTCTCGCGGCAGGTCTCGCACAGCGCCTGGCTGACGCCGGGGACCACCTGCGCCAGCGCGCCCGGCACGAAGTGCCACTGCCCGCCGACGGGCTGCTGCAGCCGGCGGCAACAACTGCACTGGGTCACCACCCCCCGTCGGTCGCGGAAGGCTGCCGCTGGCTCGGCACCGACGCCGTAGAGCGCCTCGGGCGTCCCCAGGTTCTCGAGCTCGTGCACCATCACCACGCCGATCGCCACGCCCCGCTCGTGGAGCGGCGCCAACCAGGTCAGCGATCGCCGAATGAGCGAGGGCGTGTTGCACTCCGAGAGGTGCAGCAGGGCCGTGCCGGCACTGGCCCGGAGCGCGAGCGCCGAGTGGAAGAGGTCCCGGTAGAACGGCCGCGAGTCCGGTCCGATGGCGTCGAACCACGACCTGCCCAGCAGCCACGACCGGCGTGCGTGCGGCGACGCGGCGGGCTCCACGCGCTCGTCCCACGCCCGGTTGAGAAAGACGATCTCCCCGGAGCGATCGGTGCCGCAGGCCGGCGCCCGTTCCTCGTTCAACGCGCGCTCCAGTGCGGCACTGAGAATCATCCGGGCTCCCGAAGGAGGTTCAGCCTACCGCGCCTCGTTTCGCGCGCGGCGTCGGTCGGCTCTTGATCTGCGTCAAGCCCGGCTCGCGAATGATCTGCACCCGGGATGGACGCCATTCGCGCCCGTTCGAAGGTCCCGGGTCTCACCACCCCCTCGGCCCGGGTCGCCGAGGGGGGGCTCATCAGCCCGCCAACATGTTGAGATCGCGTCGTTTTGGGCATCGCGTCGAAAACGCGCCGCGAGAAGTATAACTTATTCTACTTCTTGACGTCATAACTACTGGTGTTCAAAGTCCGGGCGCGGGTTTTGCGCCTCCCCCCCGCCCAGGCCGACACATGGTTCAACCTCCACAGTGCCGCGTTCACCGGAACGCGGCTCGCCCCGACCTCGCCCCCTTCGCCGTGCAGTGGAGGCTCCATGTCTGACGGCGTGGCGCCCCGCGCGCAGTCGCAGCTCACCGACGTGTACCTGGTCGATGACCACCCGCTCTTCGTCATCGGGCTTCGCTCGCTCATGTCGAGGGAGCTCGGCCTGCGCATCTGCGGCGAAGCCACGAGCCTGCGCGAGGCGGCCGAGGGGCTCGCCGCGGCGGCGCCCCAGGTCGTGGTGACCGACCTGTCGCTGGGCCGGGGCAGCGGTCTCGACTTGATCGACGTCGCCCGGAGCCTGGCCAGGCCGGCCCGGGTGGTGGTGCTCTCGATGCACGACGAGTCGCTCTACGCCGAGACCGCGCTGCGTCGGGGGGCGGCGGCCTACGTGATGAAATCCAGGCCGGGCGCCGAAGTGGTCCAGGCGGTGCGCGCCGCCGCGTCGGGCCAGATCTACGTCAGCGCAGACATGAATGCGCGCCTGCTCCAGCGCCTGGGTCGGGGCGGGGAGCGCCAGCCGGGCGGCATCTCCGGGCTCAGCGCGCGCGAGCTCGAGGTCTTTCGCCTGGTGGGCACGGGGCTCTCGACGGTCGAGATCGGCCTGGCGCTCCACATCAGCCCCAAGACGGTCGAGTCGCACCGCTTGAACATCAAGTTGAAGCTCGGGCTGTCGAAGTCCGCGCAGCTGATCCTCACCGCGGCCAATTGGCTGCGGGAGGTCCCGTCGTCCCTCCACGACGCGAGGACCGAGCACTAGATGGACCAGTCCTCCAGGGCCGCCGTCGTCGAGTGGATCGCCGATGGCGACGAGGCCTCTCGCCGGGCCCAGCGCCGCTCCTCGCTCGGCGCGGCGACGAACTCGGTCCTGCACGACCTCAAGAACGCGATGACCGTGCTGCAGGCGGGGGCGCTGCTGCTCGCGGACGAGAAGCTGGGCGAGGCCGACCGGGGCGTGGTGCTCACGGACCTGCGGACCGCCGCCGACGAGGCCTCGCAGATCGTTCGGGGGCTGTCGCGGATCGCGCGCACGGCGGAGTTGGAGGGCCTGGTGGACGTGCCGGCGGTCCTCGACCACGTCGCCCAGGGCCTGCGCCTGATGACCGGCGACGAGGTGGTGGTCGACGTCATGCCGGGCCTGGGCCTCGCGCGCGTGCCCGAGGGGGTGCTCGAGCGGGTGCTCACCGGCGTGATCCTCGAGGTCGACGAGGCGCTCGACGTGGACCGCTTTCACCTGCGCGCGCTGCCCGTCCAGGGAGGGCAGACCCTGTGCATCGAGCTTCGGGTCGAAGGCGATCCCGGCGCGAGACCGGCCCTCGAGTCCCCGCTGCGCCAGGTGCGGCAGCGGCTCGAGGCCGTGGGCGGCGCCCTGCGCGTGGAGCACGAGCCCGGAGCGGGGCCGTGCATCACGCTCGAGGTGCCGGGCTGGTGGGTGGCGGCCCGCGCTGGCGATTGACGAGCACGGACAGCCTGCGCGCGCGCCCCATCAACACCGTCGTCGTTGGGTCGGAAATCAACTAGCACCGCGGCATGCTCGAGACGTTCATGAAGCCCGCCACCTGGTCCGCGCTGGTCAGCTTGACGGCGATGGAGGTGGTGCTCGGCATCGACAACCTCGTCTTCATCAGCGTGCTGATCAGCAAGCTGCCGGCCGACCAGCGCAAGTTCATCACCCGCATCGGCGTGGGGGCGGCGCTGCTGCTGCGCATCGCGCTCCTCTTCGCCATCAGCTGGATCATGCACCTGGACACGGTGCTGCTGCAGTTGGGCGACCACGGCTTCACCTTCAAGCACCTCATCCTCTTCGCCGGCGGCCTGTTCCTGATGTTCAAGGCCACCAGCGAGATCTACGAGAAGGTCGAGCACCGCGAGGACCACCACGAGGCCGTCGCCGCCGAGGGGGCCGTCAAGAAGTCGGTCTCCAGCGTCGCCGGGGCCATCGTGCAGATCATCGCCATCGACCTGGTGTTCAGCGTCGACTCGGTGGTGACCGCGGTGGGCATGGTCGAAGACGTGCCGGTGATGGTGGTGGCCATGGTGGTGGCGGTGCTCTCGATGATGGTCTTCGCCGGGAGCATCGGCGCCTTCGTCGAGAAGCACCCCTCGATGAAGATCCTCGCCCTGTCGTTCCTGCTCCTCATCGGCACGCTGCTCGTCGCCGAGAGCCTCGGGCAGCACATCTCCAAGGGGTACATCTACTTCGCCATGGCCTTCTCGGTGCTCGTCGAGTTGCTCAACCTCCGCTTCCGCTCGAAGGTCGTGAAGCAGGTGGCATGAGCCGCGCGCTCGTCACGCTGCGCCAGGTCAGCAAGCGCTTCGGGGACACCGAGGTGCTCAAGGGCCTCGACCTGGAGATCTCCGAGGGCGAGACCTTCGTGCTGCTCGGGGGCAGCGGCAGCGGCAAGACGGTGCTCATGAAGCACCTCGAGGGCCTGCTCCAGCCCGACGCGGGCAGCGTGATCATCGACGGGCACGACCTGCGCCGGCCCGAAGAACTCGAGGTGGTGCGCCGGGAGATCGGCGTGCAGTTCCAGTCCGGCGCGCTCTTCGACTCGCTCACCGTGGCGCAGAACGTCGCCTTCCCCTTGCGCGAACTGCAGCACCTCGCCCCGGAGGAGATCGACGCGCGGGTCGAGGCGATGCTCGACCTGGTGGGCCTGCGCGCGGCGGCGAACGTGCTCCCCGGCGAGCTCTCGGGCGGCATGCGCAAGCGCGTGGCCTTTGCGCGGGCGATGGTGCTGCACCCCAAGCTGCTGCTGGCCGACGAGCCCACCGCGGGCCTCGACCCGATCACCACCGAGACGGTCGATGACGCGCTGGTCGCCGCGCACCGGCAGCTTCGCGCCACGGCCTTCATCATCACCCACGACCTGCCCACCGCGTTCCGCATCGCCGACCGGGTCGGGCTGCTGTTCGAGGGGAAGATCATCGAGGCCGGCCCGCCGGAGCAGTTCCGGGCCTCGGCGCACCCCGCGGTGCGGGCCTTCTTGAAGGACTGGCTGGCGCGCGAGGCGAGCGCCCGCGAAGACTGATCAGGCCAGCGAGGCGACGACCCGCTTGAGGAAGGCGGACTCCTCGGGCTTCACCTTGCCGTCGGCGAGCACCAAGGCCCGGGCCGCCATCAGCGCATCGTCGGAGCGGGTCTTGAGCAGCTCCCAGTTGGGGTCGGAGGGCTTCGTGCCCTCCTTGACCTGGCCCATCAGCGCCTGCAGCTCGGCTTCGGGCACGGTCCAGCTCCGGCCCAGGCCCAGCAGCATCTGGGCTTCCTGTTGATCCACCGCCCCGTCGACCCACGCGACGCTGAGCAGGAGCTTGAGCACTTCGAGGTTGAAGGCGTCTTCGGACGAGAGGGCCATGGGGCGGCAACCTATCCCTCTGCGGTGGGGTATGAAGGGCGAATGCCTACTCGTCTCACCCGGCCGGAGTTCACCCAGGCGCTGCAAGACAAGAAGCTGGACGTCGAGGGCGCGAAGGCCGACCCGAAGCTGGCCGGGCTCGACGTGGCGAAGGCCGACCTCAACCACGACGGGAAGATCGCCGGCTCCACCGAGGCCGAGGCGCTCTTCCGCGAGGTCGACCGCTACGACCGCAACGGCGACTCGAACTCCATCGACCTGGCCTCGAGCATCGGCGCGCAGACGAAGGCCGGCGTGCTGGCCACCGCGCTGGCGTCGCGGGCCGTGTTCGACGTCAGCGAGCCCAACCCGCCCCCGAAGGACGCGGCCCTCGAGACGGCCTTCGCGGCGGCCGGCGCGCTCCCCCTCGCGAAGGGCGCCGTGGGCGATCGTTCCGTGGCCGTGCAGTACGCGCTGGCGCGCCTCGGCTTCCCCATCGGCACGGTCGACGGCCAGTTCGGGCCCGGCACGGAGCGCGCGCTCAAGGCGTTCCAGGCCACCGCCCAGTTGCCCCAGACCGGCGTGGTCGACCGCGCCACGCTCACGGCCCTCGACGCGAAGGTGTCCACCACCGAGCTGCGCACGCCCGCGGAAGTCAGCGGCAACCCGCTCTCGTACCTCTCGAACCACGCGGCGCTGGGCCTCGCGAAGTTCCCGCCGCTGGTCGACCGCAGCAAGCCCGCCGACTGGAACCACCCCGAAGTGCAGAAGGCCTACGGCGCGTTCGTCGCCGACTACTGGGAACAGCTCAAGGCCAACCACCTCGAGTGCGACTGCAAGACGCTCTCGCTGTTCGTGATGGACCAGTTCCGCGCGAAGGTGAAGACCGACCTGGGCGTGCAGTTGCCTCGGCCCGCGGGCCTGCCGGCGTCGACCTGGGTGGCCTCGACGGCGGCCGAACCGAAGGGGTTCTTCAGCCGCTTCGACCAGTTGCCGAAGGTGCGTCCCGGCTACGAGCACGCGCAGGCCATCCAGCGCCTCGACCCGAAGGCCTCGATGATCGCCGGGGTCAACGTGCGCTACGCCGGCGTCGACGCCAACATGGCCTCGCGCGCGGTGAAGGTGACCATTCCGTGGAGCGCGTCGCGGGACAACGCGGGCGACAGCACCACGCCCGAGATCCCCGTGCAGCAGCTCAACCCCGGCGACGTCATCTTCATCGACCACACCGGGGACGGCCGCGTGGACCACATGGCCAACGTGGTGAAGGTGCTGCGCGACGAGGCGGGAAAGGTGACCTCGCTGGTGCTCGCCACCGGCAGCTTCGACGACATGAAGGACGCCGACGGCTCCACCGCGCCGAACTCCCTGGGCGAGGTGAACAACTACGCCGAGGAGGTCACGGTGACGCTCGACGCCGACGGCAAGGTGGCCAGCTCGAAGGTGACCTGGAGCTCGGAGCCGCCGTGGCTGAGTGATGGTCGCTACTCGGCGCGCACCCTGTTGATGGAAATGCGGCCGGGCGGGGCGATCTCCGTGGGCCGCTGGGCGCAGCCGGGCTGAGGGCAGGGGAAAGGCACTGGGCGGCGTGGGGGGCACAGGGCGCGGGCGTCATCGCTGGACCCGTGCAGCGCCTCGGCGCCGACGTGGGTTGACCCTCTCGTGCAGGCTTCGGGGCAGGTGCCTCCGGGGAGGGCGGTGGCCTGCGAGTGCATCATCAAAGTTGACAACCGCTGCGGTTGAAACTGGACGTTGTCAACTTTGATGACGCACTGGGAGACCCCCGCGGGTACCGCGCGCCTCCTCGTGACCACGCGCGCGAGGTGAGGGGCTGATGGAGCCGGGCGCACACGAACGCCGACCCTCACACCGGCCACTCATGCCGGTCGCAGTTCCCTCGCTGACTCCACCGCCGCCAGTCGGGCCCGGAGGCGCTCGTTCTCCTTCATCAACTCCACCACCTCGCGCTCCTTCGCCATCAACTGCACCACCAGGCCCGCGGTGAACTCCGACATCTGTGGCGCGTCCACCAGGTCCACGGGCCGCACGTGGGGCACCGGCGTGGGGGAGGGGGCGGGCGGCGGCAATCCGCTCTCCCTGGCCTCCAGCAACTCCACCAGGTCGGCCAGCACGCGCGCCGCGCTCACGGGAGGCGCTTCGAAGGCGATCCCGAACCCGAGGGGATGTGCTCCCTTCTCGCTGATCACGTCGACCACGCGCGCCTTGAGCCGCACCACGCACGCCCCCGCCCTCAGCACGTCGAACATCGCCGGGGTCCCCGGGGCCGGGCGCGCCTGGTGGGGAATCGCCGCCATCACGAAGGCGCCCTTCAACGACAGGTCGAGCAGCGGCGCGATGAGCTCGCCAGCCTCGGTCCACACCCTCGCTTCGAGCCCGAACGCCTGAAACCGCCGCGCTTGCCGCTGGTCATGCATGGGGAAACCCTCATGCGGATTGATTAGTTTTGCAACTTATTGGTTCTTGCTGAATCAGCAGCACTACTTACGTGCCGGGGCTCGACCACGGTGTCGCTCGCTTCGCCACGCCCTCCATTCTCCGGCCGCCGCTGCTCCCGGGTCAGGGCGCGCGAGATGGCGGCCATCGGTCCGGGCTTCCGGTCGAAGTCGATGGTGCGGTCCAGTTCGCTGCGGTCTCCGTAGAACTGGTCGAGCACCCGCGCGCGCTCCTGCAGCTTGCGCTCCACGAGCCGCTTGAAGTCCGACGAGTCGTGAATGATGTGCGGCGTGAGGAAGACGAGGAGGTTCACCTTGGTCTTCGTCTTGGTGGTGTGGCGGAACAGCTGGCCGATGAGCGGAATGTCCCCCAGCCCGGGGATCTTCGAGACGCTCTCGATCTCCCGGTCTTGCATGATGCCGCCGAGCACCAGGGTCTCCTCGTTCTTCGCCACCACCGAGGTCTTCTGGCTGCGCGTCGAGGTGATGGGCCCGGCGGAGCTGCTGGTGCCCGCGAGCTCCTCGGCCTGCTGGTTGATCTCCAGGCGGATGTCGTCGCCGTCGCCGATGTGCGGCTTGACCGTCAACCGCAGCTCCACCTTCTCGCGGGAGATGGAGCCGGTGAGCTGGGTCAGGTTCGCGGCGCTGGCCGAGCCACTGGCGAGCTGCGCGGCGAGCTGCGACTGGTTGACCCCGAGCTGAAAGGGCACCTTCTGGCCCACGGCGATCTCCGCCTCCTTGTTGTCCGCGGTGAGGATGTGTGGCGTCGAGAGGATGTTGACGTCGGTGGTGCTCTGCGACGCCTGAATGGTGAATCCGAACTGCGAGATGTTCAGCCCCAGCGCGCTGGCCAACGACGTGAGCACCGGCCCCTGGATCCCCGCGAGCAGGCCCGTCGACGTGGCCAGCGACGAGAGCGACAGCGAGGAGGGCGCGCCCTCGGGTTGGGAGCCGAACACCACCGGCATCGACGAGCTGCCACCCGCGCCGTGCATCGAGATGCCGAACTTCGAGTCGCGCTGGAGGTTCACCTCCATGATCACCGTCTCGATGAACACCTGGCGCACCGGCTGGTCGAGTTGCTCGATGACCTCGGCCAGCGCGCGGTAGTCGCCGGCGCTGCTGACGATGAGCAGCGCGTTGAGCGCCTCGTTGACGCTGATGCGCACGTCGCTCGCCCCCGCCGTGGGAGGCCCCTTGCGCGCGCCGCTGTTGGTCATCGCCTCGAGGGTGGCCGCGAGGTCCTTCGCGTCGGCATTCTTGAGCCGGTGCACCCGGGCCCGGCTGTCACCTGGCACGTCGAGGTCGAGCTGCTCGATGAGCGCCTGCGCGCGCTCCACCAGCGCCGAGGGTCCGCTCAACAGGATGCGGTTGGTCCGCTCGTCGGCGACGGAGGTCATCGTGTCAGCCCCCGGTTTCGAGCCCGGCCGCGGCGCCAACGCGCGTGTCACCTTGTCCAACAGCTCATCGGCCGCCGCGTGCTTCACCGGCACCAGCTTGGTCACCTCCGTCGGCGCGCGGGCCACGTCGAGCGTCTCGAGCAGGGCCTCGATGCGCCGCTGGTTCACCACCAGGTCGGTGACGATGAGCAGGTCGGGCGGGGCGGCAAGGAGCTCGCCCCCCTGGCTGACGAAGGCGGAGATCACCGCGCGCACCGCCTCGGTCTCCACGTTCTTCAGGCGGTGCAGCCGGGTGACGATCTCGTTGGGCGAGGGAAACACGTCGCCGTCCTTGAGCACCGGCACGGGGAACTGGCGCGCCCGCGGCTTGTCGATGATGCGCATGAACTTGCCCTGGGGCACCGCCGCCAGCCCGTTGGCATCGAGGGCCGCGAGGAACGCCGCGTAGAACTGGTCCGCGTCGAGCATCAGCTTCCCGTTCTCCGGGCCGATGATGGAGATCTTCCCCTTCACGTTCTCGCCCACGATGAACGACTTGCAGGTGGCGTCGGAGATGGTCTGGATCAACTTCTCCAGCTCCACGCGCTCGAAGTACACGGTGAAGCGCGCGGTCCTCCGCAGCTCCGCGCAGCCCTCGCGAGGTTCGGCGAAGCAGGTCAACGATGACAGCGCGGCGAGGGTGAGCATCAGGTGGCGCATCGCAGGCGCTGCATTGCGAGCCCGATGCCAACACGTCGTTCCGGGCACCTCGCGTGATGCAGGACCCCGGCGCGCGACAAACTGTCAGCCGGTTGCGCTCTGAGCGCGACAACGAGGGGAGTACGGTGCCGCGCGTGGAACACCTCATTCGCGACTACGCCCTGCAACCGCACCCCGAAGGTGGCTTCTTCAAGGAGACCTACCGCGCGCCGATGAAGTTGCCCGGCACCGAGCGCAGCGTGTGCACCGCCATCTATTACCTGTTGCCAGAAGGGCAGCGCTCGAACCTGCACCGCATCGACGCCGACGAGCTGTGGCACTTCTACCGGGGCGATCCGCTGCTCATCGTCGAGCTGCAGAAGGGCGCGCCGCCGAAGGTGACCCGGCTCTCGGCGGAGCACCCCCAGCACCTCGTCCCCGCGGGCACGTGGTTCGGTTCCCTGCCTGCCACCGGCTCGGCGTACTGCTTCGTGGGCTGCACCGTGTCCCCGGGCTTCGAGTTCGCGCACTTCGAGCTCGCCTCGCGCGCGACGCTCACCGCCGAGTTCCCCGAGGCCCGCGACCTCGTCACCAGGCTGACCCCGGAGCCCTCGTGACGCTCGCCCTGCAATTCGCCATGGCCGGTGAAGCCGCGCCCTTCCTCGCGCGCGGTGCGTTTCACCCCCTGCCGCCCGATGGCCGCTACGGCTTTCAATTTCACGAGGGCCACGTGGGAGGCCACAAGGTGGTGGTGGCCGTCGCCGGCGCGCACCGCCGCTTCAACGTCGACTCCATCGGCACCATTCCCGCCTCGCTACTCACCCACACGGTGCTGGAGCGCTTCAAGCCCACGCGGCTCATCAACGCCGGCACCGCGGGCGGCTTCGAGTCGCGCGGGGGGCAGGTGGGCGACGTGTACCTGGGCGGGGAAGTGGCGGTGTTCCACGACCGGCGCATTCCACTGCCCGGCGGCTTCGAGGCCATGGGGCGTGGCCACTTTCCCCTCGACTGCGACCACGCGCTCGCTGCGAAGCTGGGCCTCAAGGTGGGCATCGTGTCCACCGGCGACTCGCTGGACTGCACGCCGGAGGACCTGAGGCGCCTCACGGAGCTCGAGGCCTCGGTCAAGGAGATGGAGGCCGCGGGCATTGCCTGGGTGTGCGAGCACCACGGGCTGCCGCTGGTGTTGGTGAAGTCGATCACCGACATCGTCGACCACCCGGCCTCGACGCAGTCGCAGTTCCTCGAGAACTACGGACTCGCCGTGCGCCGCCTCGCGGAGGTGTTGGTGCAGGTCGTGGCCCACTACAGTGAGCGCGCCCCATGACCGACACGAAGCTCATCGAAGCAGCGATTCGGAAGATCCCCGACTACCCGAAGCCGGGCATTCTCTTCCGCGACATCACCACCTTGCTCGGCGACGCGAAGGCCTTCCGCGCCACCCTCGACGCGATGTGCGAGCCGTGGCTCCACGACAAGCCCGACAAGGTCGCGGGCCTCGAGGCGCGCGGGTTCATTCTCGGGGGCGCCATCGCCGCGTTGCTCGGCGTCGGCTTCGTGCCCATGCGCAAGAAGGGCAAGCTGCCGCACCACACCATTCGCGCGGCCTACGCGCTGGAGTACGGGACCGACGAGCTCGAGATGCACGTCGACGCGGTGAAGCCCGGTGAGCGCGTCCTCGTGGTGGACGACCTCATCGCCACCGGGGGCACTGCCGGTGCCGCGCTGGAGTTGCTGGCGAAGGTCGACGCGAAGGTCATCGGCGCGTCCTTCATCATCGACCTCCGCGACCTCGGGGGCTCCAACAAGCTCCGCGCGAAGGGCCTCAAGGTCCACGCAATCCTCGAGTGACGTCCAGCACCACCTCGAGGTCCGCCCGCACGCTGTTGCCCCAGCACGCATACGCGGGCAAGAAGCGCCTCACGTAGTCCTCGACCTCGGCGCGGCTGAGCACCTGCTCGGCCTCCACGCGCCAGCGCAGGACGAACTGGGGCTCCGCGGCGCGCAGCGCGATCATCACGTCCAGGCGCTGCGTCCACGCGGCATACCCCCGCAGCAGCTCGTTGACCGTCTCCAGCTCCGGTGGCGGCGAGACGACGGGCTCGAACCCCAGCATCCACCCCTCGAGCAGCACCACGTCGAACGGGCCGTGCACCACCTCGCCCTGTGCGCTCCGGTCTCCGCGCCCACCAAACGCCGCCTTGTCGTAGCGGGGCAGCATCACCTCGCCACCGCGCTTCAACGCCTCCAGCGTGGCCACGCCGAGCGCGAGGTCGTGCGTGCCCGGGTACCCGCGGTGCTCCAGGAAGACGTTCCCCGGGTGCGCGGCCGCGAGTTGCAGCTGCTCTTCGCGGCGCAGGTAGAAGTCGTCGATGGACACGGCGATCGCCCGAAGTCCCCACTGCGCGAGCAGCGGCACGAGCACCTTCACCAACGACGTCTTCCCCGCGCCCTGCGGAGCACTCAACCCGGCAAACAGCGGCCGCTGCGTCGCGCCCTCCACCCGCTGCGTGAGCCACCGCGCGAGGGGCAGGGTGAGCCAGTGGATGCGCTGCTCGCGATGCGGCCCTTCCGGGAGCTGCGTCTCGAGCCACCGCGCGGCGTGCTCCCACTGCGCCCAGTCCACCGGCCCCAGCTTCGAGAACCACGGCCCGGCCTCCGCGAGCGCCCGGTTCATTCTCCGCGCAGCCAGCCCACGAACTTCCCGAACACCGACGCCGCCTCGGCCTTCTCGGGTGGAGCCGGCGGCGCCACCTTCGCGCTCACGCAGCCTTCGCACTCCAACCCGGTGAGCGTGGCCTGGGCCTGGCTGAAGGGCTTGCGTTCCCCGCACGCGTCACACACGAAGCCCGTGCCCCCCGGCGCCTTCTTCGCGGGCGTGCGCTTGCTGAGCGCGGCCATGTCGCGCGCTTCGAGGAAGGTGCCGCGGCACTTCGCGCAGGTCTCCACCTCCACGCCTCCCGAGAGTTCCCCGTCGTGCAGCGGCAGGTCGCAGGCCGGGCACAGGCGGTCGGTCTCCTCGCGCTTCAGGGTGACCGCGCGCCCGCTCGCCGCCGCCAGCTCGCCCGCGTCGAACCACACGCCACCGCAGTCGTTGCAGCGATCCAACTCCACCTCGGGCCCGGCTTGCCGGGGCGGGACCCAGAACGACTGCATGCGGGTGCTGCAGTCAGGGCAATCGCGGTCGCTCATCTCAGGCCTCCGTGTAGCGTGCCGGGCCGGTCACCCCGCGCGCTGAGAAATACCGCCGCACCGCCTCCACGTGGAGCCCGAAGGCGAAGAGCGCCTCGAGCCCCTCCGGCCCGAACACCAGGCCGCGCTCCGAGGTCTCGCTCGAGGGCACGAAGGCCGGCATCGCGCTCGCCTCGATGCCCCGGGCCACCGAGAACAACAGCACCCGGTTGGGCTTCGGCTCGGTCGAGGTGAACCAGAACGACGAGAGCGTCGACGGCTCGATGCGCACCAAGGTCTCCTCGCGCACCTCGCGCACGCCGCCCTGTTGCCACGTCTCGTGGTCCTCGAGGAACCCGCCGGTCAGCGCGAGCAGGCCCTTCTTCGGCTCGATGCTCCGCCGCACCACCAGCAGGCCCTCACCCAGCGCGTGCGCCACCGGCAGCAACACCACGCTCACCGGAATGGGGTTCGACCAGACGCTCACCTGGCACTTCGCGCACGTGCGCGGGTAGGTGAGGGGCGCTTCGTAGGCGGTGCCGCAGCACGAGCAGAACGTGTCTCGGGTCATGAACCCTCGACCATAGCCCGCCGAACTCAGCTCGCGGCGGAGGCCTGCACGGCGGGCTCGTTCTTCACCCCGTCGCGCTGCCACGTGCCCCGGACGAAGGCCATCGCCGGGGTGCGCGACTTCTCCCGCGCCGCCATGGCCAGGGGCGTCATGCCCAGGAAGTGCGCCAGCAGCACCACCGCGCCCCCGATGCTCACCACCCCGAAGGTCGGCGGCCACAGCGCGAGCACCGTGCCCAGCGTCACCCACGCGCAGTTGAGCCCCACCACGCCGAGGCTCGCCCGCAGCCGCGCCTGGGCGAAGGTGCGCGGGTCGAAGTTCGACACCACGCTCGCCGTGAAGCGCGCGCCTTCCTTCGTCCCCGAAAGCCACACCGCCTGGCCCGCCCGCACCGAGGTGCGCACCTTGCGCAGCCCACCACCGGGGCCCTGGGCGCTGGTCATCAGCGCGTCGAACTGGCTCGCCCCGGGACACGCTGCCGCCTGCGCGCGCGTGGCCTCGTCGATCCACACCTCCGCGCCGGGCGCCGTCACCACTTCGAGCGTCTCGCTGCCCACCACCACCGCGCCGCCGGTCACCGTGCTCACGTGCCCGCGGTCGAAGAACACCAGGGCCGGTGCGTCGCCATCGAGTTGCTTGATGCGCTGCTCGACCTCGTGCACCGCCAGCTCGCCGGCCTTCACCTCGCCGGTCAGCAGCGTCGTCTTCCACGCCGACAGCCGCGCCCACATGGCCTTCGCGTCGATCAACGCGTCGAGGGCCACCATGAAGGCCGTCACCCAGGCCAGCACCAGCAGCGCGCTGCCCATCAGCTCGCGGGTCAACATCAGGACCCCTCGCCCGCGGCCTGGCCGTCGAACAGCTCCGACCTCGCCTCCACCGGCGCCGCCGCCGACGAGTACATCGCCGGGCGCGCCACGCGGAACAGGTACGTGCGCGCGAGGTACACCAGCAGGCTCGGCTGCATCAGCTCCGGGTGCATCTTCGGCGCGACTTCCACCGCGTGGCTCGCCGCCAGCTCCGTCCAGTGCAGGCCCGGGCGGTTGTGGTGGGCCGTGTGGTAACCCGCGTTCACCGACAGCCAGTTGATCAAACGGCCACTGAAGTTGCGCGAGTGGTTGAACTCGCTGCTCACGTCACAGCCGTCGTGCTGGATGAGGTTCACCCGCAGGAACCAGCGCGCGCCCCACAGCTGCGGCACCAGCACGAAGAACAGCACCGTCCAGAAGTCCCAGGCCAGCAGCAGCCCCGTCAGCCCGAAGGCGAAGACCGACTCCTGGGCCGAGCCGCGGCGGTAGTCGGCGCGCCCCTTCACCGAGGCCCAGCGGTTGATCGCCGCGAAGGTGATCGGCCCGATGATGTTGGGGAAGTGCAGCAGGTTCAGCAGGTTCCACGAGAACCGCGCGTGCGTCGGCGAGGCCCAGTCTGGCTGCCCGTCGTCGTCGAAGTGGTGGTGCACCAGGTTGTGCGAGGGCACCACCGACGACACCGGGAACAGCCCGCAGAAGCTCAGGACGAAGCGGAAGCCCCGGTTGAGCGCCTTGCTCTCGAAGAGCGGGGCGTGCTGCACGTTGTGGGTCACCGTCTGCACGTAGAAGCTGAACGTGCAGGCGGCCACCAGGAAGCCCACGTTGCGGCACCACGGCACGAGCACCATCGCCGCCAGGAGCGTGAGGTACACCGCCACGATGAAGAGCTGACGCCAGTCGCTCGCTCGTTTGAGTCGCATGAGGGCGCGCTGTTTAGTGCATCTGCCCGTCCCTGCGAGCGGGGGACGGTCGTTTTGCAGAATTTGCTGATCACCGTTGGTCGCGATGGTTTCGCGCAAACCCTGCCGGGTGGACTCACCAGGGGCTTCCGCGTACAAGCGCCCGCTCGATTTCCAGTTGGGGAGTTCCCTACGTGTTGACTACGCACCCGATCGCCCAGTTTCGACGGAACCCCAACTTCTATCTCCTCTACGACGGGTTCTGGTTCGTCGCCTGTGCCGTCGCGATGCTCACCTTCTGGCGCACCGGCTTCACCTCGCTCATCGCCGGGCCGTCGTGGTGGTTCCTCCCCGCGTTCCCCGTGCTGCTCTTCGCGTTCATCTGGGCACACCTCATCATCCACAACTGCACGCACGGCAGCCTGCCGAAGGCCATCAACCGTACGCTGGGTGAAGTGCTGGGGTTGATCGTCATCGTGCGCTTCGCCAGCTGGGACGTGGTGCACATGCGGCACCACAAGTACTCCGACGATCGCGTGAAGGACCCGCACCCCAACTACCCCTCTTTCTGGACGACGGTCTTCAAGACCATCGTCAGCGTCGAGCAGCAGCTCTTCCAGCAGTACTACGACGTGTGGGGCGATACCCCCGAGAACCACGCCCGTGAGAGCCGCCGCGCGAAGATGAGCTACGGCACCAACCTCGTGCTGCTGGCCACCTGGGCCTGGGTGCTGGGCCCCGCGTTCTTCTTGATGGTCTTCGTGCCCTGCAACCTGCTCGCGGGCCTCTTCGTCATCCACTTCAACTGGTCGACGCACAACGGCGAGGCCGCGAAGTCCATCGAGGACATGCGCCCGGTGAACCTCACGGGGTGGCGCTACCAGCTGGGCAACAAGCTCTTCGCGGGCATCTACGCCCACGCGCTCCACCACGACCGCCCCGCCATCTTCAACCCGGCCAGGGCCCTCGCGGTCGAGCAGGCGACGGCGAACGCCCAGCAGCAGACGGCCTGACCTGGCGCTGACGCCGTGCTGATGCGTCGACGGGTGTCGTTGGCCGGGGTGGTGCTGGTCGCGGGCCTCGTCGCTCCCTGGGGCGCCGACGAGCCACCGCCCCCCGACGCCGCGCGCTCGCCCTTCGCCTGGAACCGCGACGCGCAGTGGACCGCGCTCGAGACCCGCTTCCAGGCGCTGCGTGCCGGGGGCTGTGCCACGGCCCAGGCGCAGGTGCTCGCCGAGCAGGCCGCCGCCGAGGCGCTGCTGGTGCGGCTCGAGACCGGGTGGTTCGACCCCGCGGCGCCGGAACTCGACGCCATGGAGGACGCGCTCTTCGCCGCCGCCACGGCCCTCGCTGCCTGTCCCGCCGACGAAGCGGCCACGCTGCGCTGGCTCGCGCGCTTTCGCGACGCGGTGAAGCGCCAGTCGACGCGCTGGGAGCTCACCACCGAGCCCTCCCGCTCGCGGCTCTACCGGCTGCTCTACGCGGCCCGGGCCACGCTCGAGGAGGCGCTGCTCCAGCAGGCCCACCGCGAGGTGCCCCCGGTGGCGCGCGGCCGTGACGTGCCTGGCGCCACGCCCTTCGTGACGGTGCAGGGCGTCGAGGTGCACAGCGGAGATCTCCTCGTGTCCCGCGGCGGCGCGGCCACCTCGGCGCTCATCGCCCGCGGCAGCGACTACCCCGGCAACTTCTCGCACGTCGCGCTGCTCCACGTCGACGCGCAGACGCGGGCAGCGACGGTCATCGAGGCCCACATCGAGGTCGGGGTGAAGACCTCCACCCTCGAGCAGTACCTCGCCGACAAGAAGCTGCGCGTCATGGTGCTGCGCGCGCGCGAAGACCTGCCGTTGCTGCAGCGCCTCCCGCTCACGCCCCACCTCGCGGCCGAGGCGGCCCTCACCCGCGCCCGCCACGAGGCCATCGCCTACGACTTCGCGATGGACGCGGCCGACCACGGCAAGCTCTTCTGCTCGGAGGTGGCCTTCGCCGCCTACGAGACCCAGGGCCTCGCGCTCTGGCCGGGGCGCTCCCACATCTCGTCGCCGGGCACGCGCGCGTGGTTGTGGAGCGTCGGCGTGCGGAACTTCGCCACGCTCGAGCCGTCGGACCTCGAATACGACCCCCAGCTGGCCATCGTCGCCGAGTGGTTCGACCCCGAGGCCCTCAACAAGGACCACCGGGACAACGCGGTCACCGACGTGCTGCTCGAGGCGGCCGAGCGCGGCGAGTCGCTGGGCTTCGACTGGTGGCGGCTGCCCCTGGCGCGGCTGGTGAAAGGCTGGAGCGTGGCCTTGAACCTCGCCGGCAAGACCGGGCCCATCCCCGCGGGCATGGGCCCGGAGGCCGCGCTGCGCAGCGTCACCTACCTGCATCGCCACGCCGAGCTGAGCGCCCGCCTCGAGACCCGCGCGGCGCTCTTCGAGCAGGAACACCACTACGCGGCGCCCTACTGGCAGCTGGTGCGCCTGGCCCGCGACTGACGCTCCCGCTCGATGCCCAGCCCCGGCGACCTCCCCAGCACCCTCGACCAGGCCACGCGCACCTGGGCCGACGTCCCCGCGCTCCGCGTCACGGTGATCACCAGCCCGGCCAACGGAGACGCGCCGGTCCTCGTGCTCGTGCCTCCGGGCTTCGACCCCGCGCGCCCGGCCACCATCCACACCCACTTCCATGGAGACATGACCTCCGTCGCCGCCCCCCGCGGCCCGCACACCCTCGCCATCCGCGAGCACCTCGCGAAGGACCCGCAGCGGCTCTGGGTGCTCCCCGAGGCGCGGCGCAACGTGGGCAGCCACCGCACCAACTGGAACAACGTGAAGGACCACGCCGCCACGGTGCGTGACGCGCTGGCGGCCGTGGGCCTCAGCCCGGTCAGCGGCTCGCGCTCCGTGGTCTCCGCGCACTCCTCCGGGGGGCGCGCGCTCGCGGCCGCGATGACCTCGGGCACGCTGCAGGCCGACCAGCTGGTGCTCCTCGACTGCCTCTACGAGCACGTCGGCGGCGCGGGCGCGAACACCGCCATCTTGAACGCGGTGAAGGCCGGCGCGCTGGCGCAGGTCGCGGACGTCGTCATCGTCGCCACCGGCGCCTACCCCGCGGAACGCGACGCGCAGCTCCTCGCCGCGGCCGGCGGCAAGGCCCGCCTCGAGCCGCTCGTCCCCGCGGAAGGCGTGTCGGACCACGAGGCCGCGGCCCGCCACCACCTCGTGCCCCGGTCGGGCTGAGGCTCACTGCAGCGGCGTGACGTCGGTCACCACGCGCTCCAGCGCCCCCGCGGCCGAGAACAGCAGCGTGGTGGGGAAGTCGAGGCGGCCATTCGTCGACAGCGCGTCGGCGGCCCAGCCGGGCACGGCGCGCGCCGCGAACTCGAAGCCCAGCGCCTTCGCGATGCGCGCCGCGTCTTCATCGGTGTTCGCCACGTCCAGGCCGACGACCTCGTAGGCCTTCCCCTTCGCCAGCCGGTTGAGGGCCGGCGCTTCCTTGCGGCACGGCTCGCAGCCCGCGAGGAACAGCGTCACCAGCGTGGGCTTGCCCGTCCGCGGCAGCCCCAGCGACTCGAGCGTCGCGGGGAACTTCGTCTCTGCGCGCGGCGCCCTCGGCGCGAACGGCGTGGCCGTCACCTGGCCCGTCGCCTCGTGCAGCGTCGAGGTCTGACCCGCCTTCACCACGAAGCGCTGGGTGGTCCCGCTGCGCCACGTCACTTCCACTGCCGCCTCCTGCTTGACGCCCAGCCCCCGCGTCAGCTCCGGCGGCACCGACGAGGCGAAGCCGCGGTTCATCAGCACCTCGTCGGCGTGGCCCTCGAGGCGCAGCTTCACGTTCGCGCCGTCCCGCGTGCCCGAGGCGGGGGCGAAGCGCAGCCGCACCGCCTCGCCCGAGACCCCGTCGTTGCGGAACAGCTGGAGCCTCGGCGCGTTGCGGTTGAGCAGCAGCAGGTCCACGTCGCCATCGCCATCGAGGTCCGCGGCCACGAGGCTGCGACCGTCGGTGCGGGTGTCGAAGCCCTCGGTCCACGCGCACTCTTCGCTGACGCCGTCGCGCGAGCGCCACAGCTTCTTGGGCTCCCAGCCCGAGAACGACTCGGTCGCGCCACCGAGCGCCGACGACGAGTAGACCGACCTCGCGTCACCCAACTGCTTGTCTGCGAGCGCCACGACCTGGCGCCAGTACGCGCTTCAACTGTCTCTTCGATTGGGGTGACTCAAGTAGCCATTGGCCACCGCCACGTCGAGGCGCCCATCGAGGTCGAAGTCGGTCAGCACGCTGCCGAAGGCCCACAGCCCGCGGTTGACGCCCACCTGCTGCGCCACCTCCTCGAAGCCGCCGTCGCGCGCGAGGTACAGGGTGTTGCCCCGCGCGAACTTCTTGACGCTCGCCATCAGGGAAGGCGGCAGGCCCCGGGTGTTCGCCAGCACCCGCGTGCCCGCCTTGCTGAACATGTTGGCCACGTAGAGGTCGACCTGCCCGTCGCCGTCGAAGTCGGCCACGTCGGCGCTCATGCCGTTGCCCGGGTCGACCACCCCGCGCGCGACGGCCACGTTGGACAGGCCGCCGTCGGCCTCGAAGCGCCACAGGTCGTTGCTGCCGTAGTCGTTGGCCACGTAGAGCTGGGGCCGCCCCTGGCCCAGGAGATCCGCCGCCACGGCCGAGAGCGTCCACCGCTTCGGGAACACGAAGTCCCCGTGCCAGCGCGTGAAGCCCAGCTGGCCGTCCCCGCGGTGCAGCTCGAGCGAGAAGCCGTTGGTCGCCTCGAGGGGGTTGGTGGGCGCGCTCTCGAGCGGGTAGGGGAGCAGCGCCACGTCGAGGTGCCCGTCGTCGTCGAGGTCCGCGGTGATGGCGGAGTGCCACTGCCCCGGCGTGCCCACGGTGCCGGCCAGCGTGAAGCGGCCCCCGTCGTTGCGGTACAGCTCCACCGGCCCGGGGTGGTGGGTGACGAGGAGATCCGCGTCGCCGTCGTCGTCGAGGTCGGCCGCGGTGACCGACGAGGTCCACATGTGCGGGTGGCCCGGCGAGACCACGGTCGGGGTGAAGCCGAAGCCCTCGGCGCCCTGCAGGAAGACCACCACGTCGGTGCCATCGGTGGCGGCCACGTCGAGGCGCCCGTCACCGTTGAGGTCATGCACCGCGAGGCCGCCCAACAAGAGGTGCCCGGTGCGCGCGGTGGGGAAGGCGAGACCCACGTCGGCGGCCACCTCGGTGAAGCGCGCGGCCGGGCGGCGCACCACGTCACGGCGCGCGTCGACGAAGCGGGTGAAGGTCCACCCCTGCTTGCGCCACGAGAGCGTGGCGTCCGCTTCCCCGCGCTCGGTGACGCGCTCCCCGTCGGTGGTGAGGCCGTCGAGCTCCCAGAGAATGCGCGCCTGCTTCTCTTTCGCCGGCCCGGAGATCGCCAGCGCGCGGAACGAGCAGGTCTTCAGCCAGCGGATGCGCTTCGGCTCGACCAGCGACGCGGGGTCGGCGCTCGTCACCGGCGCGCGACCTCCAGAGCTCTTGAGCGCGCGGCACAACACGTCGAAGCGCGCCTCGAAGGCGTCGTTGAGCGACTCCTGGGCGTCGAGCTGGGCGAGGTTCGGCGCGGCCGCGAGCACCAGCAGGAGCGAGAGCGTCATCGGCGCCGCACGCTAGCACCACCGGGGCGGCTGGCAGGCGCGGCGCCGAGTGCAGGACTCGAGGCGCCGCGTCGGCAGGCACGTCGGGACGGGTTCAGCCGCTGCGGC
>CAIVGN010000234.1 GCA_903905455.1 uncultured Archangium sp. | reverse complement strand
GCGGGTCTCGTCGTTCGAGCGCTGCAGCGTCCCGGTCGCGTGGCCAGCCCTCTCGATGGCGGCGGCTTCTTCGAGCGCGCTGGTGAGCGTGGCGAGCGCCAGTTCCCACGCGGCCCGTCGCTTCGGCGCGGCCGCGCGCTCTGCCTGCCGCACCCGGTATTCCCCCTCGGCCGAGCGCGCGATGGCCAGGCGCACCCGCACCCGCTCGAGCGTCGGGTTCTCCCGGAGCAGCGCCTCGAGGCCGGCCATCGCCAGCCGGTTCTCGGTGATGGCCTCGTCGTAGCGGTGCTGCGCGGCCCGCACCGTCCCCAGGAAGGAGTGCGCCATCACCCCGTCTTCCTGCGCCCCCACGTTCAGGGCCGGGGTGGCGGCGAGGGCGGCGGCCACGGTGAGTTGCTCCTGCGCCCGCGCTTCGGCGACGCCGAGCTCGCCGCGCTCGAGGGCCCCGGGGGCCGCCATCGCCAGCAGCGAGAGGAGATCGCGGTGGTACTGCAGGTTGTCCGGCTCGTCGTGGCTCAGCGCGCGCTGCAGGGCGAGGGCCTCCTCTTCGACCGGGGCGAGCTCTTGCCACGCATGCTGGGCGCTCAACGCCATTCCGAGGTTGCCCAGGGCGGTAGTGAGGTCGCGGCGCGCGACGGAGTTGGCCGGGTCGGCGGCCACGGCCTTGCGCGCCTGGGCCACGCTCTTGCGCGAAACGGCCACCGCGCGCTCGGGCTGGCGCGCGATCCGGTAGAGGCCCGCCAGTCCCGCCCACGCGCGAGACACCCCGCGCTGCGCATCGGCATCATCGGGGCGCTCGACGGCCAGCGCCGCGAGCATGCGCTCGGCCTCCTCGGCGTGCGCGAGGGCCTCGTCGAGGCGGCCCTGCTCCTGGCGCACGTCGGTCAACGAGACCAACACCGTGGCCACCCCGCGCCGCGTGCCGGGGTCCACGCGGTTCTCGAGCACGTACTTCCGCGCGGCCAGCGCCCGCTCCAGGCGCAGCGACGCGGCGTCGAGGTCTCCGAGCTGGAGCAGCACCTGGCCCGCGGCGAGATCATCGCGCGAGGCGGTGGTGCGCTGGTCGAGGTCGCCGGGGCGCTCGGTGGCGAGCGCGTCGTCCAGCGTGCGCGCGAGGTCGTACTCGGCGAGCGCCTGCCTGAGGTCTCCGCTCACCTCGAGCACCGCGCCCACCTTCTCGTGGCTCGAGGCGATGACCCGCCGCGCGTCCCAGTCGGCCGGTTCGAGGGCGGTGAGCGCCTCGGCGAGCGAGCGCGCGCGCAGGTAGCTGCCCTTCGCCGCCGTGAGATCGCCCAGGCTCGCCGCGAAGGGGTCGCCCTGTACGTCGCCCAGCTTGAGGAACCCCTGCGCCAGCTCGCGGCGCAGCGAGAGGTCGCCCTGGGCCTCCCTCGAGAGCCCGTCGAGGTAGACCTGCGCGTCCTTCACCACGCGCTCGCGCAGCGGGGTCGAGCCGGGGAGCCCCGCCATGCCGTCGTGGTAGTCGAAGAGCACCGCGTGGGCGAGCGCGCGCACCTGGGTGAAGCGGCGCTGCGCGGTGTCTCGCTCTCGCTCGGCGCGTTGGGCCTGCCACAGCGTCGAGACCAGCCCCGCCACGAGCGAGAGCAGGGCCGCGCTCACCGCGGCGACGCTCGCCTTGTGGCGTCGCACGAAGCGCAGCGCCCGGTAGGCGGTGGTGCCGCGGCGGGCGACGGTGCTCCTCCCCTCGAGCGCGGCGTGCACGTCGTCGGCCAGGGCGAGCACCGAGGGGTAGCGGTCCTTCGGCTCCTTGCGCAGGGCCATGAGCACGATGGCGTCGAGGCCCTCGACGCGCAGCTCTCGGCCCAGGCGCTCTCGCGAGGTCGCCCGGCATTCCACCGCCTGGGCCGGGGCGCGGGACAGGGCCACGCTCGGCGCCGCCGGCTCCTGGTCGCGCACCGCGGTCAGCAGCGCGTCGAGCTCCCCGGACGGCACGTCATAGGGGCTCACCCCGGTCAGCGTCTCGAAGAGCACCACGCCCAGCGAGTACACGTCGGAGGTGGTGGCCACCGGCTCGTGGCGCACCTGCTCGGGCGACGCGTAGGCCGGGGTCATGGGCGTCAGGCCGGTCTGGGTCAGCGCGCCCTCGGCCTCGAGCAGCCGCGCGATGCCGAAGTCCACGAGCCGCGGGGCGCCGTCAGCCCCCACGAGAATGTTCCCCGGCTTGAGGTCGCGGTGCACCACGAGGTGCTGGTGCGCGTACGAGACGGCGTCGAACACCGGGAGCAGCAGCGCGAGGCGCTGCCGGATCGTCAAGCGCCGCGCGTCGCAGTACTGGTCCAGCGGTTGGCCGTCGACGAAGTCCATGGCGAACCATGGGCGCCCCTCGGCCGTCTCACCCGCGTCGAGGAGCCGCGCGATGTGCGGGTGCTCGAGGCCGGCCAGCACCTGCCGCTCGTGCAGGAAGCGCTGCGCCCGGTGCGCGCCGTCGCCCGTCGCCTCGTGGATCAACTTCACCGCGACGCGGCGGCCGAGCGTCGGGTCCCACGCGGCCCAGACGGTGCCCATGCCGCCGGCCCCGACCTTTTCCTGGAGCTGGTAGCGACCGAGGGTTTGCGGGGCCGGCCGCTCGCCGGAGCTGCGCGCGACCTCCGCCAGCACCACGCGGCACGTGTCGCAGCCGGCGACGTGCGCGGTCATCTGCGCCACGGCTTCGTCCGTCGCCTTTCCGTCCGCCCACGCAGCCAGGGCGTCGTCGGTGATGCAGTCGGTGCTCACGGTCGCTGCTGTCTAATACGAGTTGTCGGCCGCGGCGCTCACGCGGTCCTGCCAGGCGCAGTCGCCCGGGCGCAGCGCCCTCAGCTTCACCACCGCCTCGCGCACGGCCCCGCCGGCCTCGTCGATGATGGCCTCGCAGGCCCCGAGGTCGCGGTCGGCCTGGGCCTGCACGAAGCGCCCGGAGAGCCGGTCGAAGGTGCGCGTGAGTTCGGTGAGCAGCACCGGCGCGTCGGGCACGAAGCGATCGGTGAGGCGCTCGAAGTGCTCGCTCGTCGCGTTCCACGACGCGGTGGCGTTCTCGAGTTGCCGCGCTGGCACCCGGTCTTCCTCGGCGTCGAACTTCTCGAGCAGCGCACGCAAGGGATGCTGCCGCGGCAGCCGGCCAATCTGCACCCGGGCCAGCGTGGGCCGGGCCGCGAGCGCCCAGAGCACCGCGAGCAACCGGGTCGTTTCCTCTTTCTTTCGCGCCGCCGGCCCCAGCGCCCGGACCTGCGCGGCGGCGAGCGCCCAGTCTCCACCGGCCAGCGCGCGCGCCAGGCCCGCCTGGTCACCCGAGGCGCCGGGCCGGGCGTCGAGGTCGAGCGCCGCCTGCGCGGGCGCGCAGGACACGCAGCGCGCGCCGAGCACCAACAGCGTCACCGCGCCCGAGCTCACCCGGGCGTCGAGCAGCACCGGGTGGTACGCGTCGACCTGGAGCGTGAGCGTCGTGGGGACCGCGTCGAAGGCCAGCGCCTCGACCACGTGCTGGCCGGCCGCCAGCTGCGCCCCGGGCGGGGCTCCGTCGATGCGCACCGTGGCGCCCTCGGTGGCGAGGAGCAGCGGCGCGGCCGACGCGAGGGGTCGCCCCGCGCGCGGAACCTCCGCGAGGTCCCCACATGGCACGGGCGTCGCCACGGCCAGCGGTGGCTCGGGGCGCTTCAGCGTCTTGCGAACCAGCACGACCGTGAGGCTCACGGCGACCAGCGTCGCGAGCCCCAGCAGCGCGTAGATGAACTTCCCCACGGACGGTGCGGGCTCAGAACTCCGAGCTGGGGCGCTTGAGCTCGCTGTGCGGGGCTTCGGTGCTCTCGAGGAAGCTGAAGTCAGCCGCGGTGGCGCGGGTCTCGACGGCCGGCTGGGGCGCGGGCGTCTCGGCGGTTTCCACCGCGGGCGTCGGAGCGTTCTCGGTCACGGCCGGGGTCTCGCGCTGCGGGGCGGCGGCCTTCACCTGCTTGGCGGCCAGCTTCGGCAGCGGCGCCAGTTCGTCGGCGGGGGCGCTGGGCTTCGCGGCGGTCACGACCGGGGCCGGGACCGGCGCCACGGGCGCCACGGTGGGCTCGGGCGTGCTGGTGGCGAGCATCACCACCACGGCCATCAGCGCCAGGGCGGCCCCGGCGATGGCGCCGAACACCATCCACGCGCGGCGGGAGGTGGCGTGAATCGCCGCGACCTCGTCTTCGGACAGCGTCATCGCGCCGTCAGCGGCCAGCTCGGCCGAGACCGAGAGGTTCTCGGTGAGGGCGATCGACGGGGCCAGCGGCGCAGGCGCGGGGCGGGGCGCGAGCAGCGCCATCTCGGCGGCGATGGCCTTGATCTCGATGGTGGGGATGCGGACCACGTCGTGCGCGGCCTCGCTCACCTCGTCCAGGGTGTGCGAGTGCACCTGGGGGCCGGGCGCGCTCACCTCGTCGATGGGGCTGACGTGCAGTCGGGGCGCGGCCGAGAGGTTCAGCTCGGGCATCGGGTCGATGGTGACGGGGAGCGCGTTGGTCGGCGCCAGCGGGGTCACGTCGGCCATCGCCAGGGCTGCGGCGGCGGCGAACTCGGCGGCGGGCACCTCACGCGTCGGGGCGCGCATGGCCTCGACCTGGGAGCGCATCAGCGCGTCGGCCGCGGCGAGGATCTCGGGGTGCACGCGCACCGCGGGCAGCTCGGGCACGGTGGGAAGCGAGCCCTCGCCGGGCGCCTGTGAGAAAGCCATCGCGACCTCCATTGCCGTGGGACGGGCCGAGGCCTCGCGGGCCACCATGCGCTCGATCATCGCGCGCCAACGCTCGGGCAGCGACTCCGGCACGCGCGGGGTCCACTGACCTGCTTCGACCTGGTGCACCACGCCCAGCGTCGTCGACGCCGTCGGCAGCGGCGCGCCACCGGCCACGCAGAGGATCGCGCCGAGCGCGTACACGTCACTGGCCTGGCTCGCCCCGGCCCCGCGCGCACGCTCGGGCGCGAGGTACGGCGCGGTCTTGACCAGGTTCTGCATCAGGCGGTTCTCACCGCGGCGGTCGCTCAGGCGGTTGGCGATGACCAGCGGCATGTCCCACAGCGAGGCCTTGCCACCGGGCACCAGCAGCACCGAGTCGCGGCTCATCTCGCCGTGCACCACGCCCTGGGCGTGCACCGTGGCCAGGGCGTCCGAGAGCTGCCCGGCCAGGCGCAGCAGCACGTCGTTGGCGAGGCGCTCTTCGCCATAGGCCGAGAGCATCTCGCCGTCGGGGAAGTCGAGGGCCACGAAGGCCGAGGCGCCGACCTGGCCGGTCTGGAGAATGCGGGGGAGCGTGGGGTGCTCGGGCAACCGGGCACAGGCCTTCACGGCCTGCTCGCCGTTGGCGTCGAGGGGCAGCCAGCGCACCGCGAGGCGGTCGCCCGAGACGGTGTCTTCGGCGCAGTCCAGCCGGCCGATGCCGTCACACCGAAGCGGCGCGCGAATGCGGATGCGAGGGTCCAGTTCCTTCATGTTCCGCCCCTTTTCCGGCTGGTGCACTGTACGTCTGTGCCGGTGTCAGCGCCCTTCGACAATGGCGCCGAGAGTCCCACCCCATACCACCCGCGCACCCGCTTGCACACCCCCCCCCAGGGCCCCTGAAACCGTGAGGAGACTGGTGCTCCAGGCGGCGCCATCGAAGCGGGACACGTCGCTGGTGTCGCCGCTGACGAAGGCGCCGTAGATCTCCTGCGGCCCGCGCACCACGAGGGCGGTGAGGCCGGGCTTGCCGGGGAGCGTGGTCCACCCGGCGCCGGGGTCGTGCCGGTAGAAGAAGCCGCTGCCGCCCACGAAGGCGGTGGCCCCGGAGAGCTTGCAGGTCTTGAGCACCTGGCCGGCCATGGACGCCGCGGGGGACACCACGGTCCAGGTGCCATTGAGCGCGCGCAGCACGGTACCGTCGGCGCCGCAGGCGAGGGCCACGCCGGCGGCGCAGTCGACCGACCAGAGGTCCTTCGTGGTGGGCGAGGTGACGGCGGTGGCGGCGGTGCCGGTGACGCGGAGAATCGCGCCGCCGGTGCCCACCACCCAGCCCTCGGTGTCCGACACGCGGCACACGCCGTTGAAGACGGTGCCGGCCTGGGAAGTGACGGTGGTGAAGGTGGTGCCGGTCATGCGCACCACCACGCCCTGGGAGAGATCGACGTCCTGGCCGACGACGAGGGTGCCGGTGCCGTTGCGGGCCTCCACGGCCTTGAGCGCCCAGGCGACGGTCGGGGGCCGACGGAAGTCGAAGGTGCTCGCCTGCGGGCGGCGCACCACCATGTCGCCGTAGGCGCCGGCGAAGACGAAGGCCCCGGTGTCGTCGACCGATGCGCCCACGAAGTCTTCGCCCACGTCGAGCGCCTCGTTGGTGACCACGCCGCGGCGGAAGAGGTTGTTGACGTTGCGCGAGCGCCGCACCTCGGCGACCAGCACCCCGTTGGCCTCGTTGGGCGAGAGGTGTTCTTCGCCGTAGTAGGTCTTGAGCACGTCGTTGGGCGTGGTGATCACCGCCGGGCGCGAGAGCCGGTAGAGGTGGCCCTCGGCCGTGCCCGCCGACGAGGTGAGCGCGAAGACGTCGCGGCCGGCGCCGGTGGCCTGGGCGGTGATGCCCAGCACGTCGCCGCCGACGAGCGCCGAGGTCGGGGCCAGGGTGGTGAAGAAGAGGGTGGTGGTGAAGCCCACGGTGCTGTGGTCCACGAGGGTGGCGTCGGAGCGCCCGGCGAAGGCTTCGCTCACGCCGCTGCTGGTGGGCACGTCGAAGGCGCCGCCGACGGCGGTGAAGCCCGGGGTGCCGGTCTGCTGCTGCACCGTCCAGCTGGGGGTGCCGCCAGTGGGGAAGCGGTAGCCCACGCAGCGGCCGCGGGAATTGGTCGGCCCGCACGCGCCGACGATGCGCTCGCGCAGTGACTCGTCGAGGTACGCGCCCTTGATGGCCCAGGGCCCGTTGCTGCCGGGCAGCTGCCCGTTGGTCCACGCCGGGGTGCCGCCCATGTCGGGGGCCAGGCGCCACCACTCACCGAGATCGTCGGCGATCAACACCGCGCTCTCGCTGCGACCGCTGACGGCCACGAGGTTGGCGCCACCCGAGCCGCCGAGGCCGGTGACCGGCGTGACCTGGTTGGCGCCCGGGCGCACGGTGAGGGCGGTGCGCCCGGCGCCGACCGCGTAGGCCAGCGAGGCGGTGACGAAGGCCACCGAGCGCAGGCTGCCGGTGCCGGCGGGGGTCATCAGCTCGGTCCACGTCGAGCCGTCCCAGCGCGCGAGCTTGCCGTTGTCGCCCACCGCGAGGGCCGAGTTGCCCGACGAGCCGGGCGCGATGTCGAGCGCGTTGACGGCGAAGCGCACCCGCGGGCCGACCTGGGCGAAGCCGAGGCTGGCCATGAGGCACTGGCCCACCGCGCACCCGTTGGCGCAGGTGGTCTGCGAAGGCGCGTAGGTGCACGCGCCCGTGCCGGGGGCGCAGGTGCCGAGGGCCGCGAAGCTGCGGCGCTCGGAGCCGATGCAGATGGACGTGGGGGGCGTGTTGCAGGTGACGCCCGCGCAGAGGTTCGCGCCCTTGCAGACGGCGTTCTCGCAGCCGTTGGGGCAGGTGGTGTTGGTGCCCTGGTAGTCGCAGGCGCCGGCGGCGCAGGTGCCCGTCTGGGCGAAGGTGCGCAGGGTGTTGGCGTCGGTGCAGGCGGCCTGCGGGGGCGTGGCGCACGAGACGCCCAGGCACGGGTCGGTGCACGCGCCGTCGGTGCAGGTGGTGGGACAGGTGCTGTCGACCGGGTCGTACTTGCACTGGCCCGTCACGCAGCGGCCGCCCCAGGTGCGGGCCGTGGTGCCGTCGACGCAGGTGGGCGCCGGCGGCATGTCGCAGGTCACGCCGGTGCACGAGTTGTCCACGGCCGTCGCGCGGCGGCACAGGCCGTCGCGGCACTGGTAGCCGGTGGGGCACGCGTCGCCCACGTCGCAGCCGTAGCCCTCGGGGTCGATCTTCACGTTGGCGTTACAGCCCGCGAACACGGCGAGTACGAGCACGGAAACAAGTCGCTTCATCGAACACCTCGCGCTGCGGTTCACTTCGAGCCCGACGCCTTCATGCCCGGCTCGGGCATCGAGAAGACGAACATCACCGCGCCCCCGGCGACGGCGGCCCCGCCGATGCCGAAGAGCAGGTTGGCGCCCACGGCCTTGCCGTTGGCCGCGTCGGCGAGGCCCTGCGCCTGGCTGACGGGCAGCGCGTGGTTCTTGGCGGCGGCGGCGTCACCCGACGACGCCGCGCCCAGGGCCACGCCGCCGATGAGCGCCGCGAGCCCCACGCCGAACACCACGTAGCTCGCCACGCGCAGCTTCGAGGGGCCGGGCGTGGGCACCGCGTCGATGCCCCGGGCCACCAGCTCGGCCGACAGTGCGTTCTCGAGCGGGACCATGGGCGGCGCGAGCGGCTCGAAGTTGATCGACGTCGTCTTCCCGGTGCGGATCTGCACCGACATCTTCTTGAGGCCCGTGGGGAACTCGGCCGTCACCTCGTAGTCGCCGGGCGCCAGGAAGAGCGCGACGGGGGGCTCGGGGTAGCGGCGCCCGTTGACGGTGATGGCGTTGGCGCGCGGGGCGTCGAGCTCCAGGAAGCCCTGACCTTCCGACTCGACGTGGGCGATGGTGTTGCCCACCTTCTCGGCGACGTCGAGGGTGTCGGGGGCGCTGGGCGCGCGGCGCATGTAGAGGCGGTAGTAGAAGGCGGTGTACGGCTCGTCGCCGAGCTTCTCGAAGCACTTGGCGAGATCGAAGGCGACCTCGGCCGTCACGCGGGCCCGGTCGGCCTCGCGGAAGCTGGCGATGGCGGCGCCGAAGTCACCCTTCTGAAAGTGGGCCTCGCCGCGTTCGAAGGCTGCCTTGAAGCGGGCGGACTCCGCCTCGCCCGGCATGGGGGCTGACAGCACGGAGATGACGACGAGCGGTAACCACACGGAAAGACGACCCCCAGGCGAACGGTGAAAGACGGGTCGCCTGCCCTACCTCACCCGGTGAGGGAGAAACAACTACCCCGGCCCCTGATGTAGGCTGCGCGCCTCGATGCTGGGGCTCGTGATGCTCTGCGCGCTGGCGCAGACCGATGGAGGAATCGAGCGGCCGGCGCTGACGCCCGTGGTCGCGCCTGCGTACACCCCGGAGTTGGGGTTCCTCATCGCGGCCGGCGGCGTGGTGGGGTGGTCGGCGGACGCGCAGACCCCGCGATCCTCCTTCGCGCTGGTGGGCGGCGCGTCGACGGTGGGGGCGTTCCTGGTGCAGGGCCGGCTGACCTCGTACTGGATGGAGGACAAGGTGCGGCTGGCGGCGGTCCTCGACGTGAGGGACCAGCCTGATCATTTCTTCGGCGTGGGCTTCACCCAGGCGACGACCCGGGTGCAGGGCGCCGAGACCACGGCGTACCGGCGCACCGCGTGGCAGGTCAACCCGCACCTGCAGGTGAAGATCCGCCCCTCGCTCTTCTTCGGCTCGGTGCTCGACTTCACGGGCACCTTCTCTCGGGCCCTCTCGCCGGGCGTGCAGGGAGATCGCGACTTCGTCACCCGGGGCGGCGAGCACATCATCAACTCGGGCCTGGGCCTCGCCCTGACGTGGGACTCGCGCGACGTGCCGGTCAACGCGTGGAAGGGCCTGCTGCTCTCGGTGCAGTGGGTGGCCTACGGGCCGTGGTTCGCGGGCACCACCGCGTGGCAGTCGTTGCTGCTCGACTACCGGCACTACGTGACGCTCGGGGGCGAGGGATCGACGCTGTGTTGGCAGCTCAAGCACCGCAGCACCTGGGGCGACGTGCCGTGGAGCGACCTCTCGCAGGTGGGCACCCCCTGGGACCTGCGGGCCTACCGCTGGGGCCGCTTTCGCGACGCGTCGGCGACCACCGCGCTGGTGGAGTACCGGCTGATGCTCCCCTTCCCGCAGGACACGCTCTGGGCGCGGCTGGGCGTGGCGGCCTGGGTGGGCGTCGGCGCGATGGGCCCGGGCCTCGTGCCCGACTTCACGCCCTCGCAGTTGTTGCCCTCGGCGGGCGTGGGCCTGCGGGTGCGTGTGCAGGACCGGGTGACGCTGCGCCTCGACTTCGGCGTGGGCCGCGGCTCGTACGCCTTCTACTTCCAGTTCCTCGAGGCGTTCTGAGGTCGTCACCCGGGTGGCCCGCGAATCGTGGAATAGTCCGCCCCATGCGCCGCCTCGGCCCGCTTCTCTTCCTGACCGCGATGTCTGCGTGCTCGCTCATCGTGCAGTTCGACCCCGAGTCGCAGCCCTGCGACGCCTCGGGCGGGTGCGCCGACGGCTTCAGCTGCGTCGACAAGCTGTGCAAGCGGCTGGACGGGGGCGTGGTCCTCGACGGCGGCAGCACCACCCCCGCGCACGAGACGAACTGCGCCGACGGCCTCGACGAAGACCTCGACGGTCGCAAGGACTGCGCCGACGACGACTGCGCGGCCAAGGCCTGCAGCGACGGCAACGGGTGCACCACCGGCGAGACCTGCACCGCCGGCACCTGCATGGGCGGCACCACGATGCTGTGCAACACCCCGGGCCCCTGCCAGAGCGGCAACGGCCTGTGCGTGCCCGCCATGGGGCGCTGCGTGTACCCGGCCCTGGCCGACGGCGCCTCGTGCGGCTTCCCCCTGTCGTCGCGGTGCTGCGCCGGCGCGTGCCTCAACATCAACGAGAACACCGCGCACTGCGGCGGCTGCGGGTTGGCCTGCGCCACGGGCCAGGTCTGCCAGTCGATCAACCAGAGCACCTGCGCGCTCGACCCCACCGAGCTGAGCGGCCGCTGCAGCTGCGGCACGGGCGCGCCGTGCCCCTCCGGCCAGATGTGCACCGCCGGGTTCTGCGTGCCCACGGCCCAGGCCCAGTGCGCGCCCGGCGAGATGGTCGCCAACTCGGGCGGCGCCTGCGTCGGCTACTGCCGCTACTAAACCGCTTGCCCTGCGCGGTCCCCGCGGGCCAAAGGTCTTCGCATGCGGCTCTTCGCCATCGGTGACACCCACCTCCCCTCGGAGCGGAACAAGGACATGCACCGCTTCGGGTGGACTGATCACCCGCTGCCGCTCGAGCGCAACTGGGACGCCACCGTCACCAACGACGACGCGATCATCGTCGCCGGCGACATCTCGTGGGGCACGCGGCCCAGCGAGGTGATGGGCGACCTGCGCTGGCTCGACGCGCGGCCGGGCAAGAAGGTGCTGCTGCGCGGCAACCACGACTTCTGGTGGGGCGACTCGACCTCCAAGCTCAAGAAGCTCTTCGAGCCCTTCTCGAGCTTCGTGGGCTTCATCCAGAACAGCGCCGTCGAGGTGGGCCCGTACCTCATCGCCGGCTCGCGGTTGTGGACCGCGCCCGAGGCCCCGCCGATGCCGGGCGGCGAGATGGGCGACGTCGAGCTGAAGCCCGACTACATCGAGCGCGAGACGCGGCGCCTGCAGCTGTCCATCGACGACGCGAAGGCGCGCGAGGCGAAGGCCACGTCCCCGAAGATCCGCGTGTGCGCGGTGCACTTCCCGCCCATCTACGCCAACGGCCTTCCGACCGCGTTCTCGCGCACCCTCGAGGCGTGGAAGCCGGAGGTCTGCGTGTACGGCCACCTCCATGGCCCGGGCATCGCCGCGGGCTTCGTGGGGCAGCACGGCGGCGTGCGCTACGTGCTCGCCTCGTGCGACGCCGCGCAGTTCAAGCCCGTGCTGCTCCACGACTGAAGAGGCGCGCCCGTGCCCATTCGTTTCGCGCCGAAGCTGACCTTCAAGCCCGACGAGCTGTACCGGGTGCCCACCGCGGACGGCAGCGCCATCGCGCTCGGCCGCTACCACCCGCGCGAGCAGCGGCGCTTCGTCGAGCCCGTCATCCTCGGGCACTCGCTGGGCACCAACCGCTTCAACCTCGACTTCGACGAGCGCTATTCGTTGGCGCGGGCGTTGGCGCGGCGGGGCTTCGAGACCTGGGTGCTCGAGCTGCGGGGCCACGGCCTTGCGGGCAGCTCGCAGGGCGCGACCTTCGACACCGAGGCGCAGCACGACGTCGCCGCGGCGCTCACCGCGGTGCTGTCCACCGGGCCCCGCGGGGTGACGTGGGCGGGCCACTCGCGCGGCGGGCTGCTGGCCTACGCGCACCTCGCCCGCAACCCCACCGCGCCCATTCGCGCCATCGCCACGCTGGGCAGCCCGCTGACCTTCGACGCGCAGCACGGGGTGCAGCGCTTCGTCACGGCCCTCGGGCCCTCGCTGCGGTTGCCGGTGATTCCCCTGCAGCTGGGGGGCAAGGCGTGGCCGCTGGGGTTGCCGCCCGACCCCATCGGCAAGTACCTGCTGCGCGCCGAGAACGTCGACCCCACCGTCATTCGCCAGGCCATCACCCACGTCGCGGCCGACATCGGCGGAGGCGTGGCCCGGCAGTTCGCGCGCTGGGTGCGCACCGGGGCCTTCGACGGCGAAGACGGCTTCGACTACCGCGCGGGCATGAAGGCCATCACTGCGCCGGTGTTGGCCATGGCCGGGGCCCTGGACTTCCTCGCGCCCGCGCGGGCGTCGCACCTGGTGAAGACGCTCGTCTCGGGGCCGGTCGAGGTGATCACCGTGGGCCTCGCGGGTGGTTTCTCGGCCGACTACGGACATGGAGATCTCGTGCTGGGTCGTCGTGCACCCGACGAGGTGTTCCCCCGGCTCATCGACTTCCTCGCGCGGCACTCGACGCCGGCCTGACATTCGCTCAAGGAGCCCGGGCGCGTTTTGGGTACGCTGCGCCTCCGTGACCGCTCCGCTCTGTCCTCGAGACGCGACTCCGTTGACGTTGACCAACGATGTCTTCGGCCCCGGCACGAAGGCGCACGTCTGCCCCAAGTGCAGCGGCGTGCTGGTGGACTGGGACACGGGGCAGAAGTTCTTCACCTCGTTGGGGCTCTCGCTGGTCGACCTGCAGACCATGGTGGGCTTCGCCGCGGGAAAGCCGCGCACCACCGAGCCCCTGGCCTGCACGGCCTGCGGCAAGGGCCACCTGAAGCCCCTGGTGCACAAGGGCATCGAGCTCGACCTCTGCGAGGCCTGCGGCGCGTCGTGGTTCGATCGCGGGGAACTCAAGCGCGTCAGCGGCGGCAAGCTGGGCGCGACGCTGGCGCCGGCCGCCCAGCCCGTGGCCGGGGAGACCAGCAAGACCGTCGGCGTCTTCGAGATGTTCTGGGACTGCGCGTTCTGCGACACGAAGGCGCTGCTGGGGAAGACGAACCGCTTCTGCCCGAGCTGCGGCGCGCAGCAGGACGCGGCCAGGCGCTACTTCCCCCCGCCGGGCAAGGAAGTCGCCACCAACCACGACTTCGACGGCGCCGACAAGCAGTGCCCCGCCTGCCAGACGCCCAACGGCTCCAAGGCGAACAACTGCCGGAGCTGCGGCAGCCCGCTGGACGGCGCCGGGGAGGTCAACCGCGTCGCCGACCGCTCGAACGCCGCGCCGAAGCCCGCGCAGGTCGCCGCGCAGAAGAAGTCGAAGTGGCCGTTCATCATCGGCGGCGTGGCGCTGGTGCTCGCGCTCTTCTGCCTGGTCTCGATGTTCTGGAAGAAGGACGTCGGGGTCACCGTCACCGCGCATGCGTGGGAGCGCAGCATCGACGTCGAGCGCATGACCGCGGTCAGCGAAGACGCCTGGTGTGACTCCATGCCCTCGGGCGCCTACTCGGTGAGCCGTTCGCGCGAGCAGCGCAGCACCAAGAAGATCCCCGACGGCGAGACCTGCAGCACCCGCGACGTCGACCGCGGCGACGGCACCTTCGAGCGCAAGCAGGAGTGCCGCCCCAAGTACCGCGAGGAGCCCATCTACGACGACAAGTGCCACTTCACCATCGACCGCTGGAAGGTGAGCCGCACCGAGCGCGCGCAGGGCCAGGGCACGTCGCCCCGGCCGGAGTGGCCCGAGGTCAACCTCGGCCGCGGAGGCAGCTCGCTGGGTTCCGAGCGCGAGGGCTCACGCCACGAGAAGTACACGCTCTCGCTCACGGGTGACGACAAGAAGCCCTACACGTGCGACGTGCCGGTGGCGAAGTGGAACGGCGTGAGTGACGGCCACAAGAAGATCATCCCCATTGGCGTCGTCACCGGCGCCGCAGACTGCGACAAGTTGTAACCGATGCCCCAGGCCCGACCCGCTGACCCGCTGTCCATCCTCTCGCTGGCGACCGGTCTCGGGTCCCTCGTGTTCGCGCTGTTCTCGGTCATCCCCATGGCAGGCATGTGCCTCATGCCGCTCTCGGCGACCTGCGCGCTGCTGGCGCTCGTCTCGGGCGTCGCCAGCGTCATCCGCACCACGCTCAAGCCCGAGCTCGACGGCCGGGCGCAGGCACTCACCGGCATCGCCATGTCACTGACCTGGGGCGGCTCCGTGGCGCTGCTGGCGTACTTCGTCTCGCAGGCGCACTGAACCGCCGGTCACGAGACCCGCTGCACCGCGCCCTGCTTCGGCGAGAAGAGGTTGCCCAGGGCGTCGAAGAGCTTCGCCAGCGGGGCCTTGCCGTGCGGCGGGCCCGGGGTCATCAACCAGGCCGCGACGTAGACCCAGAGCACCAGGCCGCCGGTGATGGCCAGGCTGGCGATGAAGGCGATGCGCATCAGGGTGACGTCCCAGTTGAAGTGCTGCGCGAAGGCCGCGCACACCCCGCCCAGCGCCCGGCCCGGGACGTCCCGGTAGAGACCGACGACATCGGCCTGTCGCTGCGTGCAGAAGGGGCAGCGCAACGCGCGGGCGTCGATGTCCTTGAAACACGAGGAACAGCTCTTCGAGGTCAGGTCGGTCATGGGCCCCACTACGAGGCCCCCGCCGGCCGATTGCGTCAGGGCTTGCTGCAGAGGGCCGCGGTCTGCGTGTCCCACTTCACGAGGTTGTCGAGCATGATGTTGAAGAAGCCGTCGTCCTCGATGGACAGGTTGAAGCCGCCGGCCTTGATGTCCCGCCACATGGCGTAGGCGTGGAAGATGCGCCCGGGCGACTGCTCCCAGTAGACCTCGAGCTGGTAGTCCTGCCGGAACCAGCTGCCGCTCATGGTCGCGAAGGCGGCCGGCGCGGTGAGGTACGTGCGCGCAATGAGGAAGGAGCCCTTCGTGGGCCCATCGGCCGGGGCCTGCACGCGGCGCACGCCGCCCTTGATGGTCGAGGTGTAGATGTCTTCGACGGGGAGCGCGGCCTTCACCTCGACCGTCCACCCGATGACGTCCGTGCCCTTGCCGCGGAAGGCGTCGGCGTCGGTGGTGTAGCTGCGCACGTACGACTTGTAGACGTCGGTGTACTGGCTCGACTGGTCCTGCGCGATGAGGATGCCCTCGAGCTTGTCGAGGGTGCAGTCGAAGAGGTTGACCACCAGCAGCCCGCGCGCGGTCGAGGGGTCGGTATCGGCGAGGCCGAAGGGTGCGACGTCGGCCGGCTCGAGGCGCTGGCGCAGGCCGCCCTTGAGCGGGGTGGTGCGGGTCTCGGCCTTGCCGGCGATGGCCAGCTTGCCCGCGGCGTCGATGAGGGTGGCGTCGTCGGCGCTGTCGCCGTTGACCCAGAACCAGCGCAGGTTGGCGTCGACCGCCTCGGGCGCGAGCTGGGGTGGGGTGAGATCGAGACAGCCGGTGGCGAAGAGCGCGAAGAGCAGGAGACCGCGAGGCATCGGGGGAACATAGCAGCGCTGGGCGCAAACCTTGACCCCTCGGCGCAACTCTGAGACTTCGCGCCCATGCCCCGCCTGGTCGTCCTGCTCCTGCTGACGGGCTGCGCCGCGGCGCCCGTGGTCACCGCTTCGCCGCCTTCCCTGGCCCGCTACGCCGACGCGCTCGACTGGAACGCCGCCGGTGACGAGGCGGTCACGGTGTTGTCCGACTACCTCCAGGTCGACACCCGCAACCCGCCGGGCAACGAGACGCGGGGCGCGCACTTCTTCGAAGGCCTGCTGGCGAAGGAAGGCATCACCTCGTCGATTCACGAGTTCGCGCCGGGGCGAGGCTCGCTCGTCGCGCGGCTCACCTCGGAGGCGCCCACCGACAAGCCGCTGTGCCTGCTCTCGCACCTCGACGTGGTGCCCGCGGAAGACGCGGAGTGGCCCGCCGACGCGCAGCCGTTGTCGGGCGTGGTGAAGGACGGCTTCGTGTGGGGCCGCGGCGCGCTCGACATGAAGGGCATGGGGGCCATCGAGTTGATGACGCTGCTCCAGCTCAAGCGCGCGAACGTGCCCCTGCGCCGCGACGTGGTGCTGCTCGCGGTGGCCGACGAGGAGGTCCACAACCAGGGCATGCACCTGCTGGTGGACACCCTGTGGAACGAGCTCGACTGCGGCGTGGTGCTCAACGAGGGCGGCATCGGTTTGCCGGGCCTGCTCTTCGAGGGGCAGACCGTGTTCCCCATCACCGTCGCCGAGAAGGGCACGCTGTGGCTGCGCATGGTGGCGAAGGGCGAGGCGGGACACGGGAGCACGCCGGTGCCGGGCCGCGCGCCGGAGAAGCTGTTGACGGCCATCGACAGGCTGCGCGAGCGCAAGCCGAAGCCGCAGATTCACCCCGCGCTCTACGAGCTGTTCTCGCGGGTGGGGGCGCAGCGGGGCGGGGTGACCGGCTTCGTGCTCGCGCACCCGGCGCTGGTGGACCTGCTGGTCACCGGCAAGCTGATGGGCGTGCCGCCGACGCGCGCGGCCATCACCAACACCTGCCAGGTCACCGGCTTCGACGGCAAGGGCAGCGCGCCCAACGTCATCCCCTCGGAGGTCGCGGCCATCGTCGACTGCCGGGTGCTGCCGGGCATCGCGCCGCAGGTGGTGCTCGCGGAGCTGCAGGCGCTGGTGGGCGACGAGGTGACGCTCGAGGTGGTGCAGGCCGAGCCCGCCACCGAGTCGAGCTGGGACGACCCGCTCTTCGAGGCGCTGGTGCGGCACCTCACCGCCGGGCGCAGCGACGTGGTGGCCGGTCCGGCCATCTCCCCGGGCTTCACCGACTCGAACATCGCGCGGCCGAAGGGGGCGAAGGCTTATGGGCTGGTGCCCTTCGAGGTCGATGAAGAACTGCTGCGCACCATGCACGGCAAGCGCGAGCGGGTGCCGGTGAAGCAGGTCAAGCGCGGGCTGGAGATCCTCTTCCGCTCGGTGGTCGACGCCGCGGGGAGGCCGTGAGCGCGCTGCTCGTCGCGCTGGTCATGGCCCAGGCCCCGGGGCCGTGGCCGCAGCGCATCGACGCCGTCGAGGTGCACGGGGTCTCGTGGACCAGGGAGTTCGTCGTGCTGCGCGAGCTGCCCTGGCACGCCGGCGAGCTGGTGACCGAGGAGGACTGGGAGCTGGGCACCACGCGGCTGTGGAACATCGACCTCTTCAGCCGGGTCGACGCGAAGGTCGAGGCGCGGCCCGACGGGCGCAACGTCGCGGTGTACGAGATCGAAGAGCGCTTCTCTCTCAACCCGCTCTTCTCCTTCGGCATCGGCGGTGGGCGCTGGTGGTTCCGGGTCGGGGCGAACGACGTGAACTGGTTCGGGCGCTTCCTCGAGTGGGGCGTGCGCTACGAGCGCTTCGACATCTTCAACGGCGGCCAGGGGTGGCTGCGCGACCCCCGGTTGTTCGGCAAGCGGTTGATGGGGCTCATCCAGCTCGACTACCTGTTCCGGCCGCGGCCCGAGTACGTGCGGCGTCGCCTGGGGGGCATCGCGGAGATCAGCGGGGAGCTCAACGACGTCACCCGGGCGGGGCTCAAGCTCGAGGTGTTCCGCGACGAGTACCTCAACCCGCTCGAGGGGGTGCCGGTGCTTCCGCCGACCTTGCTCGCCGGCCAGTTGACGAGCTTTCAGCGCATGGGCCGCGTGGACACGGTGCGCCTGCGCCAGAAGGGGTGGACCTTCGAGGTGCGCGAGACGCTGGGCGTGGCGTTCTCGGAGCCTTCGCCGCTCTACGCGCAGGCGTACTTCGAGTTGCTCTGGTTCAAGCTGCTGGGTGAGCGGGTGAACCTCGCGGTGCGGGTGCAGGGCGGGCTGTCGACGGAGGCGCCGACGGAGCTCAAGTATTACCTGGGCGGGCTCGACCTGATCCGTGGGTATGCGGACAGCCTGGTGCGCACGCAGCGGTTCGCGCTGCTCAACGCCGAGGCGCGGGTGATCCTCTTCGATTCGATGTGGTTCGCGGTGATGGGGGCGGCGTTCGTCGACGGGGCCATCGCTGATGATGGGCGCGCGGTGACCCCGATGCTCTCGGCGGGCGGGGGCGTGCGGCTGCTGATCCCGCGGTTGGTGAAGACCGGCGTGCGCGCGGACGTGGCGGTGACGCTCACGGGCCGGCCGTCACCGGGGTTCAGCTTCGGCGTCTACCAGTTCTTCTGAGCCCCCCCTCCCTCGCCCTGCGCCAGCGGGGAGAGGGCCTGAGGTGAGGGGCCGAACCAGGCACCATCGCGCGATGCTTCTTCCGCATGTCCAGCACGGGTCGGAGTGAGGAGAAGACGACTCTTGAGCTAGCCTCGGTCGTATGTTCCCCAACAACCTGCTGCGTCTCTGCGCGCTCGTCGTGCTGGCTCTGACCGTGGGCTGTGGAGTCCCTCCCACCGAAACCGACGCCGGAAGTGGAGGCGGCACTGCGACCGGTGGAGGCACTGCGACCGGTGGAGGCACTGCGACCGGTGGAGGCACTGCGACCGGCGGAGGCACCGCGACCGGCGGAGGCACCGCGACCGGCGGAGGCGGCGGCACGACCCCGCTCTGCACCGCGGGCGCGACCCGCGCCTGCTACTCCGGCGCCGCCGGCACGGCGAACGTTGGCCGCTGCACCCCCGGCACGCAGACCTGCGCCGCCGACGGCGCGAGCTGGGGCGCCTGCCTGGGTGAAACGCTCCCCGCCGCGGCCGAAGACTGCACGACCTCCCTCGACGACGACTGCAACGGCACGGTGAACGAGCCGACCGCCGGCTGCCTCTGCGCGCCGAGCACCAACACTCCGTGCACCGAAGGCGACGCAGGGACGCCGACCATCGGCCGCTGCCAGGCGGGAACGAAGACGTGCGCGGTCGACGGCAAGTCCTACGGGGCGTGCGTGGGCCAGGTCTTCCCCGCGCCGGCCGAGGACTGCACCACGCCGGTCGATGACGACTGCAACGGCCAGGTGAACGACGGCTGCAGCTGCGCCGCGGGGTCCACGCAGCCCTGCTACACGGGCACGGCGGGTACGCAGGGGGTTGGGTCCTGTCACGCGGGCTCGCAGACCTGCAACGCACAGGGCACGGGCTTCGGGGCGTGCGTGGGCGAGGTCGTCCCCACGGCCGAGACCTGCGCCACTGCCGTCGACGACGACTGCAACGGCCAGGTGAACGAAGGCGGCGCGGGCTGCGTGTGCCTGCCGAACGCGGCGGCGAGCTGCTACTCGGGCACCGCGGGCACGCAGGGCGTCGGCCTGTGTGTCGCGGGCACGAAGCGCTGCAACGCGCAGGGCACCAGCTTCGGCGCGTGCATGGGTGAGGTCACGCCGACGACCGAGACCTGCAACACGCCGGGCGACGACGACTGCAACGGCCAGGTCAACGAAGGCGGCGCGGGCTGCGTGTGCGTGCCGGGGTCGACCGTGAGCTGTTACTCGGGCCCGGCGGGAACCCAGGGCGTGGGTCGTTGCGCCTCGGGGACGAAGACCTGCAACGCCCAGGGCACCGCGTTGGGCGCCTGCCTGGGAGACGTCACGCCGGCCAGCGAGACCTGCACCAACGCCGTCGACGACGACTGCAACGGCGTCACCGACGAGGGTTGCCCGGGGGTGACCTACGGCGGCACGGCGCAGGCCATCTTCCAGGCGAAGTGTTCGCCCTGTCACGCCACGTTCCTCAGCGGGGGGGCGAACTTCGCGACGAGCTACGCCGACTCCCAGCTCGCGGCGTACTACTGCGTGGGGCTGACCAAGGGGGCCTGCACGCTGGTGCGCATCCGGGACGGCTCGATGCCCCGGGCGGCCGGCTGCACGGGCAACCCGGTCACCGACGCGAGCAACGCCGCGTGCCTCACGGCCGCGCAGCAGGGCGCCCTCGCGGCGTGGATCGCCGGCGGCCAGCTTCCCTGAACGAGCACGGGGCCTGGCGAACGTCGACGCTCGCCAGGCCCCCTGTGGACTTCGTGGGTGGTGCTTCAGCTTCCGGCGAGCGTGGTGAGCGCCTTCTTGAGCTCCCCGTGAATCGCGTCGACGTCGGGCTGCTTCCACTTCGCGCGGTCTTCACGCACGAAGGTGGTGAGGTCCTTGCGGTTGTCGAACATCGCCACCGGCAGGTGGAAGGTGCGCGTGCGGTACACGCCCTTCTCTTCGAAGAGGCGCTCGACGCTGATGCTGTTGGGGCGCGACGAGAGCTTGGCGAGGTACGCCATGTCGTCGCAGCCGTACTGGCTGAGCATCACTTCCATCGGCACCGAGTGGTGGAGAATGGAGCCCTGCCCGTCGGGCCGGCCGCGCTCGATGTTCTTGCGGCGCGACTCGGCCGGCTCGACCTGGATGTAGAGGACGGCGGCCTTCTCCAGGATGCCTTCCGAGAGCTGCTGGAACGCGGCCGCGTAGCCGACCGGGGGGGTGAGGGGGAACGCGGCGCCGTTGGGGCCACCACGCGCGGCCTCGATGACCACCGTGCGCCCGCGCTTGTCCTGCGTCGCCTGGCGGTTGCGCGCCTCGAGGTCGGCCTTGCACTCGGCCTCGAGCGCCTCGGCCACCTTGCGGCGCAGCTTGTAGGGCACGTCCCCCAGGGACTCCGGCAGCCCGACCTTCGCGTGGGCCGCGTCGAGGCGATCGAAGAGCAGCTGTGCGGCCGACGGCGGCGCGTGCTGACGGCCGGCCATCAAGTCGGCGTAGTCCTCGTTGAGCAGCTCGATCAACGCCGCCCATTCCCACTCGTCCTGGAAGGGCCGGCTGGGGCCCTTGTAGAACGCCGCGCGCCACCCGAGCTTGGTCAGCTCGTCGTCGATGCGGTGCATGAAGTGCACGTAGGGATAGTCGTCGAGCTGCAGCGTCTCGCCGATGTGGAACTCGGAGCGACACTGGTCCTTGGTGAGTCCCGCGAGGTACTTGCGCAGCTCCGACTTGCCCGAGGCAGGGAGCGAGAACAGCAGCAGGGTTTCGATGAGTTCGGTCGCCATGGGTCAGCCCTCGAACGCCGCGTCGGTGATCTCCAGGCCGCGGTCGATGATCGCGAACCCTTCCTTCAGCTGCGCTTCGGTGATGGTCAGCGGGGGGTTACAGGTGAAGTTGTTCCAGCGGGTGAAGGTGAAGAGCCCGTTCTCACGGAAGAACGTGCCCAGCTTGGCCATCGCGGGGTGCGACCCGTTGTAGGGCGCCAGCGGCTCGTTCTTCGAGTTCTTGCGCAGGTCGATCATGCCGAAGAGGCCGATGTTGCGGCCCTCGAGGATCGACACGTGCTTCTTGTGCAGCCGGTCCATCTCGCTGCGCATCACCAGGCCCAGCTTCGCGGAGTTCTCGACCAGCTTCTCGTCGATGGTCACCCGCAGCACCGCCTCGGCCGTCGCCAGCCCCACGGGGTGCGAGTTGTAGGTGAGGCCGCCCCAGTACACGTTCTTCTGGAAGTGCTCGTGGATGGCCTTGGTCATGCCCACCGCGCCCAGCGGGAAGTACGACGACGTCAGGCCCTTGGCCATGGACACCAGGTCGGGCACCACGTCGAAGTGCTCGTAGGCCATCATCTTGCCGGTGCGGCCGATGCCGGCCATCACCTCGTCACAGATGAGCAGGATGCCGTACTTGTCGAGCAGCGCGCGCAGGCCCTTGAACCAGCCCCTGGGCGGCACCAGCACGCCGTTGGTCCCGGTCACCGTCTCGACGATCATCGCGGCGATGGTGTGCGGGCCTTCGTACTTGATGGTCTCCTCGAGGTAGGTGAGGTGGTTCTTGCACCGCTCCTCGTCCGTCGCGCCGAACGAGAAGTCGTAGGGCGTGGGGTCCATGACGTGCACGATGCCCGGTGAGGCGGGCTCGCTCGCCCAGCGCCGCGGGTCGCCGGTCAGCGACATCGTGAGGTGCGTACCGCCGTGGTAGCTGCGGTAGCGCGCGAGGATCTTGTTCCGGCCCGTGTAGAGCCGCGCCATCTTCACCGCGTTCTCGTTGGCCTCGGCCCCGCCCAGCGTGAAGAAGAACGCCGACATGCCGGGGATGATCTCGCTGAGCAGCTTGCCCAGGCGCGCGCGCACCTGCGTCGCGGTCTGGGGGTAGACGAAGATCAGCTCGTCTACCTGCCGCTTCATCGCCGCCATCACCCGGGGGTGCGCGTGGCCCACCAGCACGCTCATCAGCTGCGCGTTGAAGTCGAGGATCTTCTGACCCTCGGGCGTGTAGATGTAGACGCCCTCGGCCCGCGCGATGGGCAGCGGGTTGACCGCGTTGCCGGCGGACCAGGTGTAGAGCGTGTGCTCCTTGCAGAGGTCGACCATCTCCTGCGTCGGCATCGGCTCGGCGGCGAACTCGTTGGGGTATCCGATGAACTGGCTGCTCATGTGTGCTCCGAAAGGGGGGAAGAAGAGGCTCAGCTCATCCAGCTGGCGTCGGAGGCGGCGGCCCACTTCTCGGTGACCTTCTTGGGGCGGCTCCAGAAGCGGAACCCATCCCAGCCGGTCATGTCGCCGTGGCCGAACTTCGAGCTGTTGAAGCCGCCGAAGGAGAACGGCTCGCGGGGCACCGGCACGCCCACGTTGATGCCGACCATGCCGGCCTCGAGGCGATCGGCGGCGGTGCGCGCCACGGCGCCCGACGTGGTGAAGATGGCCGCGCCGTTCGCATAGAGGCTCTGGTGCTGGAGGTTGATCGCCTCCTCGAGCGTCTTGACGTGCACGATGCTCAGCACCGGCCCGAAGATCTCCTCGCAGCCTGCGGGCATGTCGAGGGTCACGTTGTCGAGCACGGTGGGGCCGATCCAGTGGCCACCCGCGCCGTCGACCTTCTGGCCGCGGCCGTCGACGAGCACCTTCGCGCCCGCCTTCTCGGCCCCCTCCACGTACTTCAAGATGCGCTCGCGGGACGCGCCCGAGATGATCGAGCCCATGTCTTCGCCGAGGCGGATCTTGCGCACGTGGTCGGCGATGCCGTCGATGATCTTCTGCACGTCACCGACCGCCACCATCAGCGAGCTGGCCATGCAGCGCTGGCCGGCGCAGCCGTAGCTCGAGGCCACGATGTTCGACGCGGTCAGCGCCACGTCGGCGTCGGGCACCACCACCACGTGGTTCTTCGCCGAGCCCAGGCACAGCATGCGCTTGCCGACCGCCGCGCCGCGCGCGTACAGGATCTGCGCGACCTTGGTCGAACCCACGAAGCCCACGGCCTTGATCTCGGGGTGATCGACGATGGCCTCGACCGTCTCGCGCTGGCCGTTGACCACGTTGAACAGGCCGTCGGGCAGGCCGGCTTCCTGGAGCAGCTGGGCCAACTTCATCGCGCCGTAGGGCACGACCTCGGAGGGCTTCAAGATGAAGGCGTTGCCGGCCATCAGGGCGTTGGGCACCATCCACAGCGGCACCATCACCGGGAAGTTGAAGGGCACGATGCCCGCGACCACGCCCAAAGGCTCGTGGGTCACGCGACAGTTCACGCCGCGGCTCACGTCGAGCTGGCCCCCGTCGGCCAGCATCGGCAGCGAGATGGCGAACTCCACGCACTCGATGCCCTTCTCCACGTCACCCTTGCCCTCGGCGTACGTCTTTCCGTTCTCGTGGCTGACCAGCCAGCACAGCTCGTCGAGGTCGCGCTCCATCAACTGCTTGAAGCGGTAGAGCACCTGCGCACGCTCACGCATGGGCGTCGCGCGCCACGCGGGGAACGCCTGCTTGCCGGCCTCGACCGCCGCCGCGACGTCCTTCGCGGTGGAGATGGTCATCTTGCCCATCGGCTTGCCGTGGCGCGGGTTTTCGATGTCGAGCCAGTTGCCCGTGGCGCCCTCGCTCCACTTCCCGCCGATCCAGTTCTTGATGTTGACGTACTCGGTGAAGGCGTAGCTCTTCGCGCCGAAGGCGGGCGGGGTGGCGGGCTTCTGCATGGGGTTTCTCCAGGGACAGAGGGACGGGGGGCTTCTATTACTTCGCGGCAGGTGAATCGAGTGTGCGGCTCAGGTGGCCGCGAAGGGTTTGCGCGCCGGCATCAGCCGCATCAATGCGAGGTAGAGGACGGACGCCACCGCGACGCCCACGAACCAGGCGTACACGTAGAGCTCGTCGAAGAAGTTCTTCGGACCGGAGAGGAACCCCGCGCTCTTGAGGAAGCCGGGAATGTTGGGCAACACGCCGAGCACCAGGGCGATGAGCGCCGGCGCGTTGAAGCCCGCGTACTTGCCATGGGGTCGGTAGAGCTCGGGCACGTCGAGCTCGCACTTTCGCAACACCCAGTAGTCCATCACCATGATGCCGGCGATGGGTCCCAGGAGCGCCGAGTACCCGATGAGCCAGTTGAAGATGTACGTGTCGGCGCTCGAGAGGAACTTCCACGGCAGCATCACGATGCCCAGCACGCCGGTGATCACCCCGCCGGTCTTGAAGCTGATGAGCCGCGGCGCGAGGTTGGCGAAGTCGTTGGCGGGGCTGACCACGTTGGCCGCGATGTTCACCGAGATGGTGGCGATGCCCACGCCGAAGAGCGAGACCACCGCGACCGCCAGGCGCACCGCGGGACTCGCGATGAGCGGCGCGTCGAGGCCGATGGGCGCGTTGGGCGAGGTGAGCTGCGAGAGGATGAACACCGGGTCCCACAGCTTCGAGAGGTCGGCGTTCTTGAGGATGGCCTGGGCGGCGCTGGTGATGACCACGCCCATGGCCGAGAAGACGAGCATGGTGGTGGGCAGCCCGAGGGTCTGACCGAGCATCTGCTCGCGCTGGCCTTTCCCGAAGCGGGTGAAGTCGGGAATGTTGAGCGAGAGCGTGGCCCAGAAGCCCACCATGCCGGTGAGCGAGGGCACGAAGACCTTCCAGAACGCGCCGAAGGTGGTGAAGCGCGAGGGCTGCTCGAGCATCGGCCCCACGCCGCCGGCGCGACCGACCGCCCAGACGAGCAGCACCGCGGCCATCACCAGCACCAGCGGCGCCGCCCAGTTCTCGAACACCCGCACCGCGTTCATGCCGCGCAAGATGATGAAGATGTTGAGACCCCAGAACGCGAGGAAGGTGAGCGCCGAGGGCAACGAGAGGCCGAGCAAGGAGGCCCCCCCGCCGAGCTGCGCGTAGCCGGGCCACAGCGCCTCGACGAAGGTCTTCACCGCTTCGCCGCCGATGAAGGTCTGAATGCCGAACCAGCCACAGGCCACGATGGCGCGCAGCACCGCGGGCACGTTGGCGCCCTTGGTCCCGAACGACGAGCGCGCCAGCACGGGGAAGGGGATGCCGTACTTCGTGCCCGGGTGGGCGTTGAGGAGGATGGGCACCAGCACGATGACGTTGCCCAAGGCGATGGTGAGCAGCGCCTGCCACCAGTTCATGCCCACCGCCACGAGGCCACCGGCCATCATGTACGTGGGGATGCAGTGGGCCATGGAGATCCACAGCGCGGCGAAGTTGTAGGTCGTCCAGTTGCGCCGGGCCAGGGGCACGGGCGCGAGGTCGGCGTTGAACAGGGGGCTGGTGGCGATGTCGGCGGGCAGGGAAGCGAGGGCTTCCTGCGCCAGGGCGGGGTCGTGCACGGGGCGCACCGTAGCGCACCCGGGCCCGGGTTCAGGCGCTGCGTGGCGCCAGTTTCATCACCGCCGAGATGAGCGCGGCGTTGCCGTCGGCGATGAGCTTCGCCATGGCGTCGAAGCGCTGGTCCATCTCCCGGCGAACGTCAGCGAAGCCGGCGGCCATCTCAGAGCGCACCGCGGCGAACTCGGCCTTCATCTCGCGGCGGAGTTCGACGAACTGGGCATCCACCTGCTCGAACCGGGCATCGACCTGCTCGAACCGGGCATCGACCTGAGCGAACCGGGCATCGACCTGAGCGAACCGGGCATCGACCTGCGCGAACCGGCCATCGACCTGCGCGAACCGGCCATCGACCTGCGCGAACCGGCCATCGACTCCCGCGAACCGCTCGTCGACCCCCTCGAACTGCTCGATCATGGCCTCCGAGAGGTCGGCCACGTTGTTGGTGAGGTGGTGGAGGTCCTGGTTGAGGACCTCGAACCTGATGTTCAACCGCTCGAGTTGGACCTTCATGGAGTCGAATTCCTCGCGGGTCACGACGCGTGCTGCCTGAGGCATGAGTGCTCTCCCATTGTAGTGAGTGCTTCGCTCCCTGCCCAGTGCAGGGCCGATGCCGGGCCAGGTCCGCTCGGGTGCGCGACGGGAGCGGCCGACCCGCAGTCCGCGGCGCGCGACGGACACGCGGACTCCACCGTTCGACTCGGTCTTCGAGAAACTTCACGGCAGCGCCCCGGCGTAGTGGGTAGACAGCGCGCACCTCATTCCCCGGAGTCACCCATGTCGCTGTACGAACTCTTCACCTCGAAGGGCCCGAGCGGTTTCGGTTACGGATCGACGGCCGAGCAGGTCACCGAAGGGCTCTCGCTGACGGGCAAGACGGTGCTGGTCACCGGCTGCAACTCGGGCCTGGGCCACGAGGCGATGCGCGTGCTGGCCCTGCGCGGCGCCCGGGTGGTGGGCACGGCCCGAACGCTCGAGAAGGCGAAGGCGGCTTGTGATGGGGTCAAGGGCGAGACGGTGCCCCTGGCCTGCGAGCTCTCGGACCCGAAGAGCGTGCGCGCGTGCGTGGCCGAGGTGAAGCGCCTGGGCCTCAAGCTCGACGTCATCCTGTGCAACGCGGGCATCATGGCCCTGCCGAAGCTCGAGCAGGCCCACGGCTACGAGCTCCAGTTCTTCACCAACCACATCGGCCACTTCATGCTGGTGACCGGGCTGCTCGAGCAGCTCACCGACACCGGGCGCGTGGTGATGCTCAGCAGCGCGGCGCACACCATGGCGCCCAAGGAAGGCATCCAGTTCGACAACCTGAGCGGCGCGAAGGGCTACTCCGACTGGAAGAACTACGGCCAGTCGAAGCTCGCGAACCTGCTCTTCGCCAAGGAGCTCTCGAGGCGCTTCGCGGGCACGAAGAAGACGGCCAACGCGGTGCACCCGGGCGTCATCCAGACCAACCTCGGGCGGCACATGAACCCGGTGATGGGCTTCTTCTTCGGGCTCTTCGGGCCGCTGGTGCTCAAGAGCGTGCCCCAGGGCGCGGCGACCGAGGTGTACGTGGCGACCAACCCGAAGCTGGCCGACGTCACCGGGCGCTACTTCGCCGACTGCAACGAGGCGAAGTCGCGGGCCGACGGTGACGACGCGGCGCTGGCCAAGAAGCTGTGGGAAGTCTCGGAGAAGATCGTCTCCGAGCTCCCCGCCAGCTGAGCCACCGCTTCAGCTGCGCTTCAAGTACCGGCCGGCTCCGCGCTCGACGTGGAGCTGGCCGTCGTGGAACTGCACCTTGCCGTTGACCACGGTGGTGGCGATCTTCCCCTTGAGCTCGAAGCCCTCGAAGATGTTCCGGTCGACGCGCATGTGGTGCGTCTTGGCCGAGATGGTCGAGCTCCCCTTCGGGTCGTAGAGCACGAGGTCGGCGTCGGAGCCGACGGCGATGGCGCCCTTGCGCGGGTAGAGGTTGAAGATCTTCGCCGCCTGGGTCGAGGTCACGTCGACGAACTGCTGCAGCGAGATGCGGCCCGTGGCGACGCCGTAGGTGTACATGAGCGCCATGCGGTTCTCGATGCCCGCCGCCCCGTTGGGGATCTTCCGGAAGTCGTCCTTGCCCGCGATCTTCTGATCAGCCTGGCGGAAGGGACAGTGATCCGTGGCCACGGTCTGGATGGCGCCGTTGGCCATGGCGTTCCACAGGTACTCCTGGTGGCCCCTGGGGCGAATGGGGGGGCTCATCACGTAGGCCGCGCCCTCGAAGTCGGGCTTGTCGTACACGCTGTCGTCGAGCAGCAGGTACTGGGGGCAGGTCTCGACCATCACCTTCTGGCCCTCGGCGCGCGCGCGGTACACCGCGTCCATCGACTCCTTCGCGGTGAGGTGCACGATGTAGATGGGCTGCGAGTCCTTCGCCTCGCTCATGTGCCCGTTGCGCCCGTCGGCGGCCACGCGCGCGAGCTGGATGACGCGGTTGGTGGCCTCGCCCTCGAGGTACGCGGGGCGGCTCATGGGGTGGTACTTCGGCGCGAGGTTGCCGCGCGAGGCGAGCCGGGTCTGCAGCGCCACCACCGCGTCGCCGTGCTCGCAGTGCGAGGTGACCAGCGCGCCCAGGGAGTGCGCGGTGTCGAGCACCTGCACCAGCTCGACGTCGTCCACGCCGATGGCCCCGCGGTAGGCCATGAAGATCTTGAAGGACTGGATGCCGTCGTGCCGGAACACGTGCTCCATGTCCTTCTTCACCTGGTCGCTGAACCAGGTCACCGCCATGTGGAACGCGTAGTCGGCCACCGACTTCTTGGCGTTGTTCATCCAGAAGTCGCGGGCCTCGAGCAGGCTCTGGTTCCGGTTGGGGATGATGAAGTCGATGATCGTCGTGGTGCCGCCGGCCACGCCGGCCGAGGTGCCGGTGAAGAAGTCGTCGCAGCTGGTGGTGCCCATGAAGGGCATCTCCATGTGCGTGTGGGCGTCGATGCCGCCGGGGAACACGTACTGGCCCGAGCCGTCGACCACCTGCGTGCCCGCGGGCACCTCGAGGTCCTTGCCGATGGCCTTGATGGTGCCGCCTTCGCAGTACACGTCGGCGACGTACTGATCATTGGCGGTGACGATGGTGCCGTTCTTGATGACGAGAGCCATGGGTGTGTTCCCCTTGTTGCGAAGGTGTCGGTGATTACGGCCTGACGAGGTCCTGGTACGCGTCGGGGCGGCGGTCGCGGTAGAACTGCCACGTCTGCCGCACCTCGTCGATCGCGTCGAGGTCGAGGTCGGCGACCACCACCTCGTCCTTGTCCTCGCTGGCCTCCACGAGGATCTTCCCGCGCGGGTTCACGAAGTAGCTGGTGCCGTAGAACTTGCCGATGTTCCACGGGGCCTCGGTGCCCACGCGGTTGATGGCGCCCACGTAGTAGCCGTTGGCCACCGCGTGCGCGGGCTGCTCGAGCTTCCACAGGTACTGCGAGAGCCCGGCCACCGTGGCCGAGGGGTTGAAGACGATCTCCGCGCCGTTGAGCCCCAGCGCGCGCGCGCCCTCGGGGAAGTGCCGGTCGTAACAGATGTAGACGCCCACCTTGGCGAACTGCGTCTGGAACACCGGGTACCCGCCGTTGCCGGGGGTGAAGAAGAACTTCTCCCAGAAGCCCGAGGTCTGGGGGATGTGCTGCTTGCGGTACTTGCCCAGGTACTTGCCGTCGGCGTCGATGACCGCCGCGGTGTTGTAATAGACGCCGCGCATCGCCTCTTCGTAGAGCGGCACCACGATGGCCATGCCGTGCTTCTTCGCGAGCTCCGCCATGAGGTGCGTGGTGGGCCCGGGGATCAGCTCGGCGCCCGCGTACCAGCGCTTGTCCTGCCCGGGGCAGAAGTAGGGGCCGTTGAAGATCTCCTGGAGGCAGAGGATCTGCGTGCCCTTCTTCGCGGCCTCCTCGATGAGCGGCAGGTGCTTGTCCAGCATCGCCTGCTGGATCTTCTTCACCGGCACCGTTTCATCGTTGATGGGGTTGCTGCACTGGATCAGCCCTGCGCGCACCTGGTTCGCCACGTGGAAGACCTCCGACTCGACGAGAGGGCGGCGAAGTTAGGGGGCACCCTGTGCACGGGCAACCGGCGAGTGTCGGCTCAGTGCGTCATCGGGCAGCGGCCGGTGTTCGGCGCTACATGTCGTCGCGAGCCTTCCCTGAGAAGTGCAGCTGCAGCTCGGCGACGATGGCCAGGGCCACGGCCGCGGCCCCTTCGCCGCCGAGATCGAGGCCCACCGGCGTGCGCAGCCGCTCGAGGGACAGCCCGGCGGGCCGTCGCGCGAGGACCTCTTCGGTGCGCTTGCGCGGGCCCAGCAGGCCCACGTACCCGGGCAGGGCCGAGCCGAGCGCCGCGAGCACCGCGGCCTCGTCGTAGAGCAGGTGATGCGACATCACCACCACCGCGCAGCCGGCCTCGAGCGGGAGCCGCTCGAGCTGGTGTGGCGAGAGCAGGTGAAAGCGCGCGTCGGTGCGCGGGCTGGGTCGCCAATCCACGACGTGCACGTCCCAGCCCAGCGAGTGGGCCAGCGCGACCACCGGGGCCACGTCGTAGCCCCCACCGATGAGTACCAGCCGCGCCGAGGGCGTGAGCTGCTGCGTGAAGTCGCCCACCTTCACCTCGGCGGGCGCCCGGTCCTGCACCACGCGGCGCAGGGCGCGCACCGTGGGCGAGTCGGGACGCAGTGGCTCGAGCACCACGTCGACCTCGCCGCCGCAGCCCAGCGCCACGTCGCCGTCACTCGAGGTGTCGTAGGTGCGCAGCACCGGCTGCCCATGCTGCACCAGCCAGTCGCCCCGGCGCACCACGTCGCTCTCGAGGCACCCGCCGCTGATGCTGCCCGCGCGCCAGCGGTGGTCGCTCACCAGCATGCGCGCGCCGGCCTTGCGGTAGGAGCTGCCCCGCGTGGCCACCACCGTCGCCAGCACCGGGGTCTCGCCGCGCCCGAACGCCGCCTCGGCCTCGAGGAGAATGGCGGCCGACTCGCTCACCCCGCGCTCACCGCACGGCCGGTGAATCGAGGAGCGAGAACACCACGGCCTGGCCGGTGCTGAGGGTCACCTGCATGTCGTTGGTGAAGGGCGCGGCCTGGCCGTCGATGCTCAGCTGGTAGCGCGGCTCCTTCTCTTCGAGGCGCACGCGGCCGATGGTGGGCTCGAGCGGGTTGCGGAACGCGCCGTCGACGAGCTTCACCGTCACCTGCGCCGCCTCGGCCGGCTCGCACTGCAGCTTGTGCTTGGCGATGACCGCGGGCAGCAGCTCGACCCGGTAGTACTCGACCAGCTCGCGGAAGAGGGCCTCGTTGCGGTCGGCGCGCACCGTGCCGCTGCCGACGACGTTGAGGGTGATGGGGCAGGTGGCCTTCGGCTGCGGCGCCGGGGTGTACTTGAGCACGTAGGTCCCCGACGGCAGCTGCTTCCAGTCGCGCATCGCCACGGGGCCGTTGGGCGACTGGCGCTCGAAGACGAGCTCGCCGGTGGTGGTGCTGCTCGCCGTCGACCAGGGCGCGCGCGAGACGACGACCTTGCCGCCGTCGCTCCAGAGGTCGGGCTTGAGCTGGAGCTCGACGGTGCGCTCGGCGGTGACGAGGTTGAGCGGGAGCTTCGAGAAGTCGAGGGTGATGCGCTTGAGCTTCTCGGCGGGGAGCCAGGCGCGGAAGCAGTCGGGGCTGCTCCTGGTGATGCGCTCCGGCGCGTGCCCGTTGAGGGCGAGGTCGAAGTCGAGCATCCAGGTGTCGGAGCCCAGCGACCGCATGAAGGGCTGCGCGCGGGGGGCGAACAAGGCGAGCCCGTCGGCCAGTTGCACGCACACCTGCACCGCGGCCGGCTTCTCAGCGGCAGAGGCGGCGCCGGCGCTCACGACGAGGCAGGCGATGATCAGGTGGCAATTCACGGGGCGGGTGGAGCATCGCACGTGCCCGGGTCATTCCGCTCTGATTCCGGCGGGGTGCCGGGGACCGAGGGGGGGTCTGTCCCGTCTGGGCGGGTCGGGCCTGCTCCGGAAGCCGCGTCGCCCGCAGAAACTGCAGGTCTTCTCCTCGTTCCACGCAGCCCCTTGCCCGGCGCGGCGTCTGGGGAGTTCAGTGGCCCGACCTGGAGGCACCATGGCCGGTCAGCACTCCGTCGTGCGCATCGAGTTCCGTGAGCCCACCCATGAGCTGGCCACCTCGGCGGCGCGTGAGGCCCCCTTCACGTGGACCCTCAACGACATCGAGGCCTGCGACGAAGCGGAGGCGTGCCTGGCCGCCGTCGAACGCTTCCGCGACCTGGCCGCGCTCTCGGGCGTGGGCTGGGTGCGCGAGATCGAAGCCGTGCGCGCGTCCCCCGCCTGAGCTGCGACGGACGCACCGCCTGGCGCGTGCGCTGGTACCGTGCGCCGATGCTCTGGTTCGTCGCTGCCCTCACCTTCGCCGCGGCCCCCGAGGCGGGCGCGGAGCTGCCTCACGTCGACTGTTCGCAGGGCCCGACCACCACGCTGCGCCTCGGCATCGACGCGCGGTCCCTGCCCCGGCATGACGGTTCGGATCCGCGGTCGGAGCTCGAGCTCGTCGATGCCGCGGGGAAGCGCCTGTCCCTGCACTCCGTGTGGGGCCGCGCCCGGTGCCTTTCGTACCTGCCGACCCGGGGCGCGCACCTCGTGTCCATCGAGGCCGAGGTGGGCGTCATCGTGCCGGTCGTCTCGCTGGTGCTGGTGGCCGATGATAGCCGGCTCCTCGTCACGCGCTTGTCGAAGGAGGACACGCAGGCGCTCGCCCTGGTGGTGGATGCGCTTTCCGCCCGCGTGGCGCTCGTGGGCTCGCGGCGGCAGGGGCCGTATCGGCTCTTCGTGCTCGACCTGCTCGTGGACACGCTGCGCGAACTCGGAGACGCCCCGGCGCCGCCCCCGGTGGGCCAGGTCGTGCGCGGGAAGTGGACCTGGGGCTCGGAAGACGTGGGCCGCGTGGTGGAGCTCGAGCCCGCGGTGCTGCACTTCGAGGGGCATGAGCTGCGCGCCACGTATGGGAAGGACTCGTCGAAGCGCCGGGCGACGTCGCGGAAGACCCGGACGTGGAGGCTCGACTGACGTCCCTCCGGCGCGCCCCCACCTTTTCCACGGGGGGCAGATCGCGGTAGGAACGGCGCCCCATGAAAGTCGACCGCGAACGTCCAAGCCCGGCCTCTGCCCGCGAAACCGCTGCCCCTTCGACGTCCACGCCCACCACCCCGGGCCAGCCGGCGGCACCCGCAGCCCGCGGGTGGTCGGTCCGGGGCGCCGCGCCCGTTGCGGCCCCGGCCTCCGATGGCTTCGCGGCCGTCGCCCCCCGGCGGGGCACCGTCGGCTCGGGCGTCGCCCCCGCGGCCCCGTCTCGCTTCCGCGACCCGGCCTTCTCCGCGCGTCTCGACGCGGACACGCTCAGCAAGGCGCACGCCGGCAACCAGGTGACCATGCTGTTCGACGGCGTCAACAGCTTCGCCGAGCGCGACCGGATGATCGACGGCGCCAGGAAGTCCGTTTGCCTGCAGACCTTCATCCTCAGCTCCGACGACACCGGCATGGCGCTGGCCCACAAGCTGGTCGCCAAGGCGAAGGAGGGCGTGCAGGTGCGCGTCATCTACGACGGCGTCGGCAGCAAGGACTCGGACAAGAAGATCTTCGAGGTGCTGCGCCAGGGCGGCGTGGAGGTGCTCGAGCACACCTTCCTCAAGGACGTGGGCGAGGTGAACCACAGCTGGCACGAGAAGCACCTCATCGTGGACGGCGCCGCCTCGGTCGAGGGCGGCATGAACATCGCCAACGAGTACGCCCTGGGCGGCTCGGGCAAGCTGGTGTTCTCCCGCGGGACCAAGGGCACCGAGGCCTGGCGCGACGCCGACGTGAAGGTAGTGGGCCCGGCCGTCAACGACGCTTCCCGCAGCTTCCTGGCCAACTGGAAGTCGCTGGGCGGCAAGGTCTCGGCGGCCGACGAGGCGGCGCTGCTGCCGACGATTCCGGCGCAGGCCAACGGCACCACGGTGCGCGTCATCTCCTCGAAGCCCACCGACTCGGCGCGGGCCGACACCACCCACAAGCTCTACCTGCACGCCATCGAGCACGCGCAGAAGAGCATCACCATCGAGAACGCGTACTTCCTGCCGCCCGACGACTTGCGCAAGGCGCTCGTGGGCGCGGCCCAGCGGGGCGTGCAGGTGAAGGTGCTCACCAACTCCCGCCAGAGCAACGACCTGACGGTGGTGGCCGACGCCTCCCGGTATTTCTACGACGAGCTCGAGAAGGCCGGCGTGAAGATCTACGAGAAGCAGGGCGGCACGCTGCACGCCAAGACGGCCTGCTTCGACGGCGAGCTGAGCATCGTCGGCTCGGTCAACCTGAACGGCCGCTCGGCCAACCTCGACGCCGAGGACGCCGTGGTCATCGACGGGCCGCAGGTGGGCCAGCAGCTCGAGAGCCGCTTCACGTCGGGGCTCTCGCAGGCCCGGGAAATCACCCTGGGCGAGCTGGGCAGCGAGGCCTTCACCACCAACCTGCGGCAGTGGGCCTTGCACTCCTTCGCCTGGACCTTCTGATGCCTGCCTGGAGCGCCCTGGACACGGTGTTGGCTCAGGCCCGCGCGGCGGAGCAGGCCGGGTCGGTGACGCAGGCGGCGACGCTGCTCGACGCGCACGCCGGCGCCTTCTCGGGCTCGTCGGGCCTGTGGAATTACGCGCGCGGCACGCTGGCCTTCCGCATGGGCCAGGCCGACGCGGCGCTGGCCTGCTTCGAGGCGGCAGTGAAGCTCGAGCCCGAGGTGGCGGAGTACCGGGCCAACCTGGGGGCCGCGCTGCTCGACCAGTCCCGCCGCACCGGGTCGACCGTGCCGCTGGAGCGCGCCCGGCGCGAGCTGGAAGAGGCGCTGCGCTGGGGCCCCACGCTGACCACCACGCGCGTCAACCTGGGCCTCTGCCTCCTGCACCAGGCCCTGCCGGCGGAGGCGCTCGCGCAGTTCGACCAGGCGCTGGCGACGGATCCCGGCGACGTGGCGGCGATGTTCAACCGCGCCGCGGCGCTCAAGCAGCTCGGTCGCTCCGCCGAGAGCCTGGCGATGCTCGACCAGGTGCTCTCGCAGAAGCCCGGCTTCGACCTCGCGCTCCAGGCGAAGGCCAGGCTGGCCGGCCGCTGAACCGCGGGCCGTCTCTCCCGCGCGCTGTCGCCGACGGCGGGCGCGAAACAAAACGCAGTCTTCGGCCCGCTGCGTCATGCGGCCATCGTTGACACCGCAGGATCCCACGGCGACCCTCTCGGCCCCCGCTTTCCCGGAGGTTCGATGCACCCGCTCCCCGTGCTGCCCGATGGTCGTCTCGAGCAGCGCTTCAGCGAGTCGAAGCCCGCGTACTCGCAGGCCGAGGCCGTCACTGAAGCGAACCGTTGCCTGTATTGCGTCGACGCGCCGTGCATCAAGGCGTGCCCGACCGGCATCGACATTCCCACCTTCATTCACAAGATCAGCACCGGCAACACCACCGGCGCGGCGCGCACCATCTTCAAGGACAACGTGCTCGGCGCCTCGTGTGCCCGCGTGTGCCCGGTCGAGACGTTGTGTGCCGGGGCGTGCGTGTACAACGCGTGGGAACGCGAGCCGATCGCCATCGGCCGGCTGCAGCGCTTCGCCACCGAGGCGACGCTGGAGCAGCGGCCGCTCTCGTCCTTGCTGCCCGCGAAGAAGCCGGCCACCGGGAAGAAGGTCGCCATCATCGGCGCCGGCCCCGCGTCGATCGCCGCGGCCGGGCTGCTCGCCCTCGAGGGTCACCAGGCGGTGCTCTTCGAGCGCAAGGAGATCCCCGGCGGGCTCAACACCCTGGGCATCGCGCCCTACAAGCAGTCGGGCAACGCGGCGCTGGCGGAGATCCAGGCGGTGTTCGGCCTGGGCGACATCCAGCTCATGACCGGGGTGGAGGTGGTGGCCGGGCAGGGCGGCGACGGCAAGGTGTCCGCCGAGTCGCTGCTCAAGGACTTCGACGCGGTGTTCCTCGGCCTCGGCCTGGGCGCCGACTCGAAGCTGGGCGTCACCGGTGAGCAGGGCGCCGGGGTGTGGGGCGCGGTCGAACTCATCGAGCGCATCAAGGCCGACCCGACGCTCACCCTCGCCGGCGTGAAGCGCGCGCTGGTCATCGGCGGCGGCAACACGGCCATCGACGTGGCCCACGAGCTCAAGCTGCTGGGCATCGACGAGGTGGCCATGGTCTACCGCCGCGGCGCCTCGGCCATGTCGGGCTACGCGCACGAGCTGGCGTCGGCGCGGAAGCACGGCGTGCGGCTCATCGAGCACCGCGCGGTGTCCGAGTTCCAGCGCGACGCCGCGGGCAAGGTGGTGGGCGCGAAGTTCTCGCGCACCGAGAACGGCAAGCCCGTCGAAGGTGGTGAAGAGACGCTGAGCTGCGAGCTGGTCGCGCTCGCCATCGGCCAGGCCACCGCCACGCAGGTCGCCACGGCCTTCACCGGCGTGGCCCTCGACAAGCACGGCAACGTGGTGGTCGACCCCACCACGCACCGCACCGGCAACGCGAAGGTGTGGAGCGGCGGGGACTGCGTCAATGGCGGCAAAGAGGTCGTGAACGCTGTGCAGGAAGCGAAGATTGCCGTGCGCGACATGCTGCGCGCACTTCGGAGCGAAGTGACCCATGGCTGACCTGAGCATCGACTTCTGCGGAATCAAGTCGCCGAACCCCTTCTGGCTCGCCTCGGCGCCGCCGACCAACTCGGGGCCGCAGATCATGCGAGCCTTCGACGCGGGCTGGGGCGGCGCGGTGTGGAAGACGCTGGGCGACCCCATCACCAACGTCACCTCGCGCTTCTGGAGCCACGACTACGGCAACACGCGGATGATGGGCCTCAACAACATCGAGCTCATCACCGACCGCCCGCTCGAGGTGAACCTCAAGGAGATGTACGAGGTCAAGAAGCGCTACCCGAAGAACGTGGTCATCGCCTCTTTGATGGTGGAGTCGAAGGCCAACTGGAAGGAGATCATCAAGCGCGCCGAGGACACCGGCTGTGACGGTCTCGAGCTCAACTTCGGTTGCCCGCACGGCATGTGCGAGCGCGGCATGGGCAGCGCCGTGGGCCAGGAGCCCAAGGTGCTCGAGGAGATCACCCGCTGGGCGATGGAGTACGCGCGCACCCCGGTGATCATCAAGCTCACCCCCAACACCGGCGACATCAACGAGCCCGGCGAAGCGGCGGCCCGCGGCGGCGCCCCGGCGCTCTCGTTGATCAACACCGTCAAGTCGCTGCTCGGCGTCGACCTGGACCGCATGGTCCCCAACCCGCGCGTCGGCAACAAGTCCACCAACGGCGGCTACTGCGGCCCGGCGGTCAAGCCCATCGCGCTCCACATGATGAGCCAGTTGGCGAAGAACCCGGCCACCCGGCACATGGCCATCTCCGGCATCGGTGGCATCTCGAACTGGCGTGACGCGGCGGAGTTCATCTCGCTGGGCGCGACCTCGGTGCAGGTATGCACGGCCGTGATGCACTACGGCTACCGCATCGTCGAAGACATGATCGAGGGCCTCTCGGACTTCCTCGACAGCAAGAACATGAAGTCGGTCAACGAGCTGCGCGGCCAGGCGCTCGGGGCCTACGCCGAGTGGGGCGAGCTCGATCTCAACTACAACCTCAAGGCACGCATCAACCCCGAGACGTGCATCGGCTGCAACCTCTGCCAGACCGCGTGCATGGATGGGGCGCACCAGTGCATCTTCATCCCCGGCCACACCAAGGCCGAGTACGAGAAGGCCGGCCACACGCACATCCCCGACAGCATCCCCGCGGTGCCGGTGAAGGCGGCGGGCGCCATCGGCCGCCACCTCCCGGTGGTCGACGATCACGAGTGCGTGGGCTGCAACCTGTGCCACCTCGTCTGCCCGGTGCCCGGCACCATCACCATGACCGAGGTGCCCGGCACCATCGGCCACGCCGAGACCTGGAACGATCGCGTCGCCCAGGGCCGGGACATCAACCCCGGCTCGATGCAGTCCACGCTCGAGAAGCGCGGGCTCGTCGGGAAATGATTGAAACCAGGGTGCGCTTCGCTGCATGGAGTCGGCATGACTCGACTCCTTGCAGCGTCGCTCGCCGTGTTCTCCGTGGGTTGTGCCCATGCCCCGCAGCCGCTGACGGCTTCCGCGGTGCAGGCGCTCGTCGGGGCGGCGGATCGCACCGAGGCCGACAAGGCCCTCGACCCGGGGCGCAAGCCCGTCGAGTTCCTGGCCTTCATCGGCGTGGGTGAAGGCATGAAGGTCGCCGACCTGATGGCGGGCGGCGGTTACACCACCGAGCTGTTGTCGCGCGCGGTCGGCCCCACCGGCACCGTGTACGGAGAGAACCCCAGGTGGGTGCTCGAGAAGTTCGCCGAGAAGCCGTGGAGCGAGCGGCTGACCCGCGTGCCCAACACGAAGCGCCTCGATCGTGAGCTCGATGACCCGTTCCCGGCCGAACTCGCGGGCACGCTCGACGTGGTGGTCAGCAACGCCATCTACCACGACAGCGTCTGGCTCAACGCCGACCGGCTGAAGATGAACCAGGCCGTGCTGCGCGCGCTGAAGATGGGCGGGGCCTACGTGGTGTGTGACTCGTCGGCGAAGGCGGGCGCGGGCGTGAGCGAAGTGCAGGCGCTGCACCGCATCGAAGAGCAGGTGGTGCGCGACGAGGTGACGAAGGCGGGGTTCACCTTCGAGCGCGCGGGCGACTTCTTGCGCAACCCGGCGGACCCGCGCGACTGGAGCGCTTCGCCCGGCGCGGCGGCGGAGAAGCGGGGGACCGGGGACCGGTTCTGCTTCCGCTTCGTGAAGCCCACCGTTTTCTACTGAACTGCAGCTGGCCGGCCCTCCGGTGCCGTGTCGACGGACTCGCTGAACGAGCCCGCGCTGTTGGATGGCACCGAGTTGGTTCAGGCGCGCACGAACACGCCGACCTCACTGCTGCACCCAGGTGCGTTGGCCGCAGGGCCGTCACTCCTTGACTGAGCGCCGACCTCCGCGCTCGGAGGCAGTGCGTACGGCGTCACACGAACGGGGTGGTTCGATGCCGCAGCGCCTCGCGAAGGCGCGTGACCACGTTGGCGCGCTCCTCCTCGAGGTGTCTCCTGGTCACCGGCATCACCCGCCATCCCAGCGCCGCGAGTCTCGCCGTGCGCAACCGGTCGCGCTCGAACGCCTCTCGGGTCCCGTGAAATTCGTAGCCGTCGCATTCGATCGCAAGCCGATGCGCGGGGTACGCGAAGTCGATGCGGCCCGGTTGGGCGTAGTCATCGCGGAACTCGTAGTTGGGGGTCGGCATGGACAGGCCCGGCTGCTTCTTCAGGAGGCGCCACAACCTCACTTCGAGGGCGCTCTCGAGCGGTGCTCCGCGGGCGCGGCAGTCGGTGACGATCTCCGCGAGCGCCCCGGTCTTGCGTCCCTTCTTGCCGAGCACCTTGAGCCGCCGTGCGATCCAGTCAGGCGCGGCGAGCCTCCTCCTCCAGGCCTCCTCGACCAGGATCGCGAGGTCGTCTTCCTCGAGGCAACTCGCGAGGTCGATGATGGTCCGCGCTGCCGTGGTGACGGGGAGCCCGCGGAGTTCTCGGCGGTCTTCGTCCATCATCGCCCGACTGCGATGGATGGTGAAGCCTGGCAGGTCGCGGCCCAGCGTCAGGGGCGTGGTGATCTCGAGCGCCGTGGCTGCAACGTCCAGCCCCAGGAGCTTCGCGGCCGAGTGATGGCTCACCACCGCGCCACTGCCGAGACACAGGCACGCCGCCATCAGCGCCTGGCCCTCGGTTTGGGAAGCCGCCTTTCGCCGGAAGACCCGCGGGAGAACCACCTCCCAGGCGCCCGCGCGAACGAGCCGCGAGAGCGCAGTTCGGCTCAGTCCGGCGCTCATCGCCTGCGCGTGCGTCATCAGGCCGTGCTGTTTCGCTGCGAGGCCTGCCAACTCGGAGAAGGACCTGGTGCGCGGTGTCGACATGACTTCGGGAGACTACGAGTTGTTGCGTACAACGCACAGAATCGAAGTTGATTGTGGGTCTCACTGAGATGGTCGCCATTGGTCGCTGTTCTGTGATGAATACGCAACGGCCGACCGGCTCGTGTGCTCTTCACTTCTTTGCGGGGAGTTCCTTCGCGGTCATGACGAGCTTCACCATGTCGTCCACCTCGCTGCCTTGCGGATCCGGCCCCAGCCAGGTCCACATGTACGCAGCGCGCCTGGTCACCGTGAACCACGCGACGATCGACGGGTACTGCCCGCCGACGAAGCTCGACATTCCCATTCGCCCCAGCGCGGACGGTTCCTTCTTCGAGCCCGCCGACTTGCCCCAGTTTTTCCCTCGCGCCGTCATCGACTCGCCGAACTTCGCGGCGACTGCGCCGAGATCCTCGTTGTCCGTGAGCGTCTGAAGACTCGCGGTGCTCATGCGCGAGACCTGCAGAACGCCGCGGTCACCGCCCTTGCCCGCGCGCAGTTCGAGCAGGAGTTGCGGGTTGGCGACGACGGTCCACGCGCGCTTCACCTCGAGCTGCAACTCGCCTGCGGTGAGGTCTTTGAACGGCGCGGCGCCGAGCAGCGAGAGCAAGGCCAGGGAAAGGCTCCTGGGCGGACTTTGCCCGATGCGGTCGAAGGAGAGGCACGTGAGCGACCACGCGCATCCGTGGATTGCTGTTCGGGCCGACCGTGGCCGGGGCGATTGGAGACGACCCGGCGAGATCGGCGACGAGCCCGAAGTTGCCGCGTCCTCGCGGCCCCGCTCGACGTGGTGGGTGCTTGCTCGGCGAAGGCAGGCGTTCACCTTCGACGGCGCGGGCGACTTCCTGCGCAGCCCGGCGGAGAAGCGGGGCACCGGGGATTGGTTCGTGAAACCGACCGTTTTCTACTGACGTTCAGCGACAGAACATCGCCACCGCGCGCCAGCCCGGCTCGTCGGCGTTCGCGAGAATCCACTTCGCCCCGGACGGCCCCATGGCCAGTGTCGGTGGTTCGCGGTCCCTGAGGATGAGGCCCTCGATGGTGTCGACGACGTCGGCGCTGCCGTCCGTTCGAAGCACGACCATCGATGGACCGTGGAGCCACGCGACCAGCGCCTCGCCGCGGCCGTTCGATTCCTGGGCCAGGAACGTGGGTGCATTGCCGGCCTCGTCGAGGAGCGCCGGCGCTCCCCAGCCTGCCCCTGCGCTCCGCGCTGTCCAGACGCGGTCGGTCTGTTGCTCAAACGAGAGCCACCGCAGCGTCGCCATACCCACCAGGTCGAGGTCGACCGTCGGCCTGGTGCCGCGGGCTCCTCCGTCCTGCTCGACCGACGGCATTCGGTTCCAGGCGCCTGCGCTGAAGTTCGCGGTCTGCACGCCTTGCGGAGACGGCAGGGCCCACGCGGCGATGGCGCCACCGTCGACCGCGAGCGCCACCGCGCACCGTGCGTAGTTGTACTCGTACAGGGCCAGCGTCGCGTCGACCCAGCGCTCCGGGTGCAGCCAGGTGGCGTGGAGCCCCTCTTCGAAGGTGGGAGGGGAGTAGCCGTGCCAGGTGAGCAACGCAGCGCCCTCTGGGCTCACGCGGAGCCGCGGGTCTCGCAGGAGGGTATCGTCCGGCGTCACCACCGCGAGCGCTGACCAACCGGCGTCCGCGACGCTCCGACGGTATTGCAGCGCATGGGAGCTCCCGCTCACGGCGGGCTGATCCCAGGCGATGAAGCGCCTCGCGCGTCGAGTCCCACGTCAGCCCGGGCAATCGGAAGCCCGAGTTCGGGGTTGACCCGCTCTGGAGGCTGCCAGCCCGACGCCGGGGGGCGCGTCGAGAGCAGGACCTCGTTGCTCGTGCCGGCGTCGCCACGGTGCAGCCAGGCGAGCGTCACCATCTCCGACGCGTTGGCGTGAAGTCGGGGGCTCTCGGGCGCCTCGTCGAAGGGCGGCCCTTGCGGCACTGCGTAGACTTCTTCGGTCGCGCTCACGCCCCCGTCACGGAAGACGAAGCGCGAGAGCACGCGCGGGTTCACGGCGTTCTCGACCCACGCCACCACCGCGTCGCCCGACGGGAGCACCGCCAGCGAGCCTCCGGCCCAGCCGGACGAAGGGGCGACGACGATGGGCGCGGACCAGCACCCGGTGACGGTGACCTGCGGCGGCGGCTCGGGCGGCCCGTCATCGATCTCGAAGCCCGCATCTGCGAAGGGGAAAACGCTCGGTCCGAGCTCGCGCGCGGGATGCCGCGCGTCGCACCCTGCCACCACACCCACCACGACCGCCCAGCGCCACATGGATCACCCCGGCGACGCTCTACTCTTCACGAGGCTCGTCGAACGGCCTGGCCGTGGCCACTTCATCGGAGGTCGCGGTGAGCACCGCCACGTGCCCGCCGGCGCCGTAGCGAAACACCGTCAGCGTCTGCTCTTCCGGGGGGGAGATGCGCTCGCACACCCAGTCCGGGCGCGCCGTGACTGGCTGCGCGAGGTCCTCGGCCAGCGTGGCTGGAGTCTCGAGGACGACGCGGCTCACCGGGTCGTCCTGAGCGCCTCCGGGCACAGGTTGGTGGTAGCCACCGGGCATGGACGCGAGCCGATGGGCCCGGGTGAACGAGGTCTTCAACGCGGCGCTCGATTTGAGCGGCGACGCGCGGTCGAAGTACCTCGTCGAGACGTGCGCGAGCGATGACGCGTTGCTGAGCGAAGTTCGCTCGCTGCTCGACGCCGAAGCGAAGTCGCGCACCTTCTTTGCCACGCCGGCGGCCACCATCACCGAGGGCGCGGCGCCGGTGCAGGTGGGCCCGTGGCGCGTGGTGAAGGAGCTCGGCCGCGGGGGCATGGGCACCGTGTACCTGGCCGAGCGCTCCGACGGCGCGTTCACCATGCGCGCGGCGCTCAAGGTGCTGCGCCGTGGCCTCGATACCGACGACCTGCTCGCCCGCTTCCGCGCCGAGCGGCAGATCCTCGCGTCCCTGCAGCACCCGAACATCGCGCGGCTCCTCGATGGGGGCGCGACCGACGACGGCCGCCCGTACCTCGTCATGGAGTTCATCGACGGCGAAGAGCTGCTCGGCTGGTGCACGCGCAACGCCCTCGACGTGAACGCCCGGCTGGCGCTCTTCGAGAAGCTCACCGACGCCGTGCAGTACGCCCACCGCAACCTCATCGTTCACCGCGACCTGAAGCCGGGGAACATCCTCGTCACGGCCACGGGCGAGCTGAAGCTCCTCGACTTCGGCATCGCCAAGGTGCTCGACGCGCCGGGCGACGCCGCTCAGACCCGGACCGGCCAGCTGCTGCTCACCCCCGCCTACGCCAGCCCCGAGCAGGTGCGCGCCGAGCGGGTCACCACCGCCAGCGACGTGTGGGCGCTGGGCGTGGTGCTCTCCGAGTTGCTCACCGGGCGGCGGCCCTTCGAGGGGCAGGGGGAGGCGCTGGCCCGCGCCATCCTCGAGCAGGACCCCGTCGTGCCGGGCCTGGGGGGCGATCTCGACAACATCCTCCTCACCGCGCTGCGCAAGGAGCCCGACCGTCGCTACGGCTCGGTGGAGCAGTTCGCGGCGGATCTCTCCCGGCACCTCCGGGGCCTGCCGGTGCACGCGCGCCCGGCGACCTTCGGCTACCGCCTGTCGAAGTTCGTCAACCGCAACCGGTGGGCCCTCGTCGCGTCGTCGCTCATCGGGCTCTCGCTGGTGGGTGGCGTGGTCTCGACGCTGGTGCAGGCGCGCCAGGCGAGGGCGGCGCGGCTGCGCGCCGAGGCATCGCGGGCCCGCGCAGAAGAACTCGTCGACTTCATGCTCGGAGATCTCCGCCACAAGCTCGAGCCCACCAGCCGCCTCGACGTGCTCGAAGACGTGTCCCGGGCGGTGCAGACGTACTTCGCCTCCCTTCCCGCCGAGGAGTCGTCACCCGAGCGCCGCGCCCGCGTGCTGCAGCAGTTGGCCAACGTGCGCCTCGCGCAGGCGAAGGGGGACGACGCCGCGGCGCTGGTGAAGGAGTCACGCACCATCCTCGAGACCGCGACGCCGGGCCCGGAGACCACGATGTTGCTCGCGGCCGCTGCCAACCTGCAGGGCCGGGTGCTCGAAGAGCGGGGGGAGCTCGAGCCGGCGCTGGCCCAGTTCGAGCGCTGCGCGGCGTTGTTCGAGCCGCTGACCGCGAGCCAGGACCCGCTGGTGCTCTCGAAGGCCGGCGAGGTGGCCAACGATCGCGGCCGGGTGCTGTATTTCCTCGGGCGACCGGCAGAAGCGGTCACGGCCCACCAGCTCGCGCTCGACCGCCTGAAGGGGCTCGACCTGCAGGGGCGTGAGCCGCGGCTGGGGTTCGCGAAGTCGTGGCTCTACCTGGGCCGCGCGCAGGAAGGCCTGGGCGCCGCGAAGGAGGCCGAGGTCGCGTTTCGCGAGAACCTCACCGAGGCCCGCGCGCTGCGGAAGTCGTGGCCGGAGGATCTCGAGCTCGAAGACTTCCTCGCGGTCTCGCTCAACGACCTGGGGCGCATCACCCGGCTGGGTGGGCACCCGGAGGAGGCCGAGCAGCTGGCCCTCGAAGCGCTCTCCCTCGCCCAGCTCTCGCTGGCCCGCGACCCGGAGAACGCCATTCGCCTCGATGGGCTGTCGGCGAGCTACTCGTTCCTCGGCCGGGCCCGCGAAGACCAGGGCAAGCTCGACGGCGCGCTCACCGCGTTCGGCGAAGACGTGAAGCTGTCGGAGAAGCTGCTCGCGAAGGAACCCGAGAACGCGTTTGCCCAGGCGGCGCTGGCGGACGGGCTCACCAACGTGGGGCGCGTGGAGCGGAAGGTGGGACAGGTGCCGAAGGCGCGCGCGGCGCACTCGCGGGCCCTGGCGTTGCGCGAAGTGCTGGTGCAGGGCGACTCGAGCTTCCAGGCCGACGTGGGCGTCTCGCGGCTCGAGCTGGGGCGGTTGCTCAAGCTGGAAGGGAAGGACCCGGCGCCCGAGTGGAACATCGCGCTCGGGATTTTTTCGGAGCTCGGGAACGCGGAGGACTCGCCGGCGAAGCAGCGGGGGCGTTTGGCCCAGGTGTTGATCGAGCTGGGACGCCTGGACGAGGCGCGCGGCCTCGTCACCCGGCTGATGCAATCGGGCGCTTGTGACGCCGAGTTGCGGGCGTTGGCGAGCGCGCGTGGACTCTGAGGTGGTGCGGGCCCTCCCCAGAGCCCTCTCGCCGCTGGCGCAGGGCGAGGGAGAGAGGTAGGGCGCCGCTTCATGCCCCGTCGCCCCGAGATCAAGAAGGTCCTGCTCATCGGCTCTGGCCCCATCATCATCGGCCAGGCCTGCGAGTTCGATTACTCCGGCACCCAGGCCATCAAGGCGCTCAAGGAGGAGGGCATCGAGGTGGTGCTCCTCAACTCCAACCCCGCCACCATCATGACGGACCCGGAGTTCGCGCACCGGACGTACATCGAGCCCATCACCGTCGAGGCCGCCGAGCGCATCATCCAGCTCGAGAAGCCCGACTCGCTGCTCCCCACCATGGGCGGGCAGACGGCGCTCAACCTCGCCAAGCAGCTCGCCGAGCAGGGCATCCTCGCCAGGTACGGCGTGAAGCTCATCGGCGCCTCGCTGGAGGCCATCAACAAGGCCGAAGACCGCAAGCTCTTCAAGGAGGCCATGGAGAAGATCGGCCTCGAGCTGCCCAAGGCCGGCATCGCCACCACCATGGAGGAGGCCCGCGCGCTGGTGAAGCAGTTCGGCTACCCCAGCATCATCCGCCCCAGCTTCACGCTCGGCGGCACCGGCGGCGGCGTCGCCTTCGACGAGGAGCAGTTCGAGCAGATCTGCGCCTCGGGCCTGGCGGCCAGCCCGGTGGGCTCCATTCAGATCGACGAGTCGGTCCTCGGGTGGAAGGAATACGAGCTGGAGGTCGTCCGCGACTCGAAGGACAACTGCATCATCGTCTGCTCCATCGAGAACCTCGACCCGATGGGCGTGCACACCGGTGACTCGATCACCGTGGCCCCGGCGCAGACGCTGACCGACAAGGAGTACGAGCGCATGCGCGACGCCTCGCTCGCCATCATGCGGGAGATCGGCGTCGACACCGGCGGCTCGAACGTGCAGTTCGGCTTGAACCCGAAGGACGGCCGCATGGTCGTCATCGAGATGAACCCGCGCGTGTCGCGTTCGTCCGCGCTCGCCTCCAAGGCCACCGGCTACCCCATCGCGAAGGTCGCCGCGAAGCTGGCCATTGGCTACACGCTCGACGAGCTCAAGAACGACATCACCCGCGACACCCCGGCGTCCTTCGAGCCCACCATCGACTACGTGGTGGTGAAGGTCCCGAAGTTCAACTTCGAGAAGTTCCCCAAGAGCCCGCGCACGCTGGGCACCATGATGCGCTCGGTGGGCGAGGTGATGGCCATCGGCCGCACCTTCCGCGAGTCGTACCTGAAGGCCTTCCGCTCGCTGGAGCAGGGCCGCCTGCCGATCCCCACGAAGGCCGACGCGCTCAAACGCACCCCGGCCGAGCGGGAAGAGCTGCTGCGCGTGCCGACGCCCGAGCGCCCGTGGGTGGTGTTCGAGGCGCTCCAGGTGGGCATGAGCGTCGAGGAGATCCACGCCATCACCGCCATGGACCCGTGGTTCCTGCGGCAGTTCGAGCTGCTGGTCAAAGAGCTCAACGAGGTGGAAGAGAAGGGCTCGCTCTCGAAGATCGACGACGGCGAGTTGAAGCTCCTCAAGTCGCGCGGCTTCTCCGACGCCCAGCTCGCGCAGGCCCTCCACACCACCGAGGCGGTGGTGCGCGAGGAGCGCTGGAAGCGGAACATCCGCCCCGTCTACAAGCGCGTCGACACCTGCGCCGCCGAGTTCGAGGCGTTCACCCCGTACCTCTATTCGACCTACGAAGAAGAGGACGAGGCGCCGCCCACCAACCGGCAGAAGATCGTCATCCTCGGCAGCGGGCCCATTCGCATCGGCCAGGGCATCGAGTTCGACTACTGCTGCGTGCACGCGGCCTTCGCGCTCCGGGCGGCGGGCTTCGAGACCATCATGGTCAACTGCAACCCGGAGACGGTCTCCACCGACTACGACACGTCGGACCGCCTGTACTTCGAGCCGCTGACCATGGAGGACGTGCTGGAGATCATCCACCGCGAGAAGCCCCTGGGCGTCATCGTGCAGTTCGGTGGGCAGACCCCGCTCAAGCTGAGCAAGCCGCTGGAGGCCGCCGGGGTTCCCATCCTGGGAACGTCACCCGACGCCATCGACGAGGCCGAGGACCGCGAGCGCTTCTCGAAGCTCGTGGACCGGCTGCGCCTGCGCCAGCCCGAGAACGGCATCTCGCGTTCGCCCGAAGAGGCCTACCGCGTGGCCGAGAGCATCGGCTACCCGGTGATGGTGCGCCCCTCGTACGTGCTGGGTGGGCGCGCGATGGAGGTGGTCTACGACCGCGCGGATCTCGAGCGCTACATGCGCGAGGCCGTGCTGGCGTCGCCGGATCACCCGGTGCTGATCGACCGCTTCCTGCAGGCGGCCACCGAGGTGGACCTCGACCTGGTGTGCGACCAGACCGGCGCCTGCATCGTGGGCGGCGTGCTGGAGCACGTGGAAGAGGCGGGCGTGCACTCGGGGGACGCGGCCTGCGTGATGCCCCCGCACTCGCTGGCGCCGGAGGTCATCGAGCGCCTCAAGGACATCGCCATCGCGCTGTCCCGGGAGCTGAAGGTCGTGGGCCTGATGAACGTGCAGTTCGCCGTGCAGGGCAAGGCCATCTACGTGCTCGAGGTCAACCCCCGCGCGTCGCGCACCGTGCCCTTCATCGCCAAGGCCACCGGCGTGCCGCTGGCGAAGGTCGCGGCGCTGTGCATGGCCGGCAAGTCGCTCAAGGAGCAGGGCCTGACCAGCGACCCGGAGATGCACCACTACGCGGTCAAGGAGAGCGTCTTCCCCTTCGCGCGCTTCCCCAACACCGACGTCATCCTCGGGCCGGAGATGAAGTCCACCGGCGAGGTGATGGGCCTGGACGCGTCGGTGCACGCGGCCTTCGCCAAGTCGCAGCTCGCCTCGGGCAGCAAGTTGCCCCGCGGCGGCAAGGTGTTCGTCTCGGTGAAGGACGACGACAAGCCGGGCCTGGTGGACATCGTCAAGCGCCTGCGGACCTTAGGCTTCACCATCGTCGCCACCGGCGGCACGCTCGCCTACCTCGAGCGCAAGGGCGTGCCTGCCGAGCGCGTGAACAAGGTGCGCGAGGGCAGCCCCCACGTGGTCGACCTGATGGTGAAGAAGGAGATCTCGCTGGTGATCAACACCACCGCCGGGAAGAAGGAGATCTCCGACTCGTACGCCATTCGCCGCGAGGCGCTGACCCGCGGGCTGGCGTACTTCACCACCATGGAAGCGGCCCGCATGGGCGTCGGCGCGCTCGAGGCCCAGGCCGGCGGCGCGCGCGAGTACAAGCCCATCCAGGACTGGCTGCGGAGGTGATTCGAGGGGCCGCTATTTCTTGGCGGCCTTGAGCGCCTCGCCGAGCCGCTTCGCCGTCTCGTCGAGGTCGGCCTTGAGCTCGTCGATGCGCTTCTGCGTATCGGCGGCCTGCTCCTGGGCCGAGGCGTACGCGGCCTTGTCCTTCTTCTGGGCCTCGGCGTCCGCGAGGATGCTGAGCTTCTGCCGGGCCAGGTAGTCGAGGTACTTCACCAGCACGATGCGCTTGTTGATGAAGGCGTCGGGCTTGTTGGGGTTGAGCGCGATGACCCGGCCGTAGCGCTCGAGGGCGATCTTCAGGTGCTCGGGCTGGGCCTCGGCGGTCTGCACCCGGGCCCCGCCGCGCTGGCTCGAGATCTCCGCCAGCCAGCTCAGGGCCTGCTCGTCCTTCGGGTCCAGCTCGGCGGCCTTCTGGAAGTAGCGCTCGGCCTTGTCCGAGTCGTGGGCCTGCTGCAGGTACATGCCGGCGATGTTGCGCAGGGTGTCGCTCTTGGCGGCCTGCTCGGGCCGGTGGGCGATGGACTTCTCGAGCAGCTCGGCGGCGCGATCGAACTGGTTGGCCTTCATGTTGGAGAAGGCCGCCCGGTCCCACACCACCAGCTCCTGGTCGGGCTTGAGACTCAGCGACTTTTCGTAGTCGGTGGCCGCGGCGGCGAACTCGTTCTTCTTGAAGAACTCCCCGGCCTTGATGCGCGCAGCCTCGAAGGGCTCGGGCTCCCTGGTGCAGGCAGCGAGGGTCACCGCGACGGACAGGGCGAGGAGGAGACGGTTCATGGCGGGCGGGAGCGTACCCCCCACGGAGAATTAGGTGAGGGCCATGGCGTGAGGCCCCGTACACTCCCCTCGTCTTCGGAGGCTCCCATGCACTCGCTCGCTCTCGTCGTCGCGCTCCTGGTCTCGGCACCGCCCGCGGCGTCCGCTCCTCCGCCGCCGTCTTCCGTCGACGGCAACGCTGCCTTCGAGCGGCTCAAGAAGCTCGAGGGCTCGTGGAAGACCGACGCCAAGGACGGGCCGGTGCAGTACGTGATGATTCGCCTCGTGGCCGGCGGCACCGCGGTGCTCGAGACCACCACCGCGGCCGACCGCACCCAGGTCGCCTCCATGACCGTCTACTCGTTCGAGGGCCCGGAGTTGGTCGCCACGCACCACGGCAGCGGCGGCACCTCGAAGCTCAAGGTGAAGGAGTCCGACGCGGGCTCGCTCAAGTTCGACGGTTCGCCGAAGGACGCCCGGGTCGCCGCCTTCGCGCTGGTGATGAAGGAGTCGAAGCTGCGCCAGGAGTTCACCACCCGCGAGAGCGGGCGCGAGGTGAAGAAGTCGATCGACCTGCTGCGCGAGTACGTCGATACCCTGAAGTAGTCAGGCCTGGGTGCGCCACTCGGTCGGCGACTTGTCGGCCCAGCGGCGGAAGGCGCGGTCGAAGGCGCGCAGCTCCGAGTAGCCCAGCAGGTACGCCACCTGGCTCACGTCGAGGCGCGCGTCCTTCAGGTACGCGCGCGCGAGATCGAAGCGCACCAGGTCGAGCACCTCTTGAAACGAGGTCTGCAGGTCGGACAGCCGGCGCTGCAGGGTGCGGCCGCTCATGTTGAGCCGGGTGGCGAGGCGCTCGACGTTGGGTTCGCCCTGCTTCAGGGCCTCGCGCACGTGGTGGCGCAGCTTGTCGATGAGGTCGTCGCTGCGCGGGCGGGAGCTGAGCGCGGTGAGCGCGTGTTCTTCGAGGAACGAGTAGAGCGCCGCGTCGCCGCCCGTCACCGGGCCGTCGAGCACCGCGCTCGAGAAGGCGAAGCCGTTGGTCGCCTCGTCGAAGGAGAACTCGGAGGTCTGCAGCGCCGCCGAGAGCCGCTCCAGGTCGAGGGTCGCGGGGCGCCCGTGGGTGAACCACGCCCGCGTCGGCTTCGCGCCGCCGCTCAGCAGCACGTAGGTCTTCGCGATGATCGCGCTCGAGTATTCCTGGAAGTGCCGGCCGATGGCGCCGGGGCGCTGGGTGGCGACGTGGTGAAAGCGGGCCTCGGTGGGCAGCTCTTCGAAGCGGAAGCTCTGCGAGGGCGCGATGATCGCGTTGAAGCGAGTCAGGTTCTCGAACGAGTGCCGCAGGGTCGGACCCGCGCGCATCAGGAACTCCGCCACCCCGTAGGCGCCGCGCGGCATCCACTCGGAAAGCGAGAGGCCCAGGTGCGTGTCGCCCAGCATCGCCGCCAGCTCGTCGGCCACCGCCGGCAGCGTCGAGACCGGCGTCGTCAGCTGCACCTTGCCCGGCTGCTGGGCGAGCACGTCGGTGGGCAGCTTGTACTTCGCGAGGAGCGGGTCGATGGCCACGCCCTTCTGACCCGCGTACGCGAGGAGCAGGGGCACCAGCCGGGACTCGAAGTCGAAGTCGCTGCGCGACATGGGAGTGCGGACCTTAGCGGATCATTCGGCTTTGGTTGTAAGAGGCCCCCCGCTCCATGCGCTCCTTCACCAACCCGGGCCAGCCCGGCCGCTGCCCCCGCTGCTGGATATTGCAGGCCCACTGCATTTGCGGGGACGTGCCCACGGTGAAGACGCGCACCGAGGTGCTGGTGGTGCGCCACGAGCGCGAGAGCTGGAAGTCGACCGGCACCGCGCGCATCGCGGCCCTGGCCATGCCCAACCTGCGCATCCTCGACTTCGGGGAAGACGCCGAGCCGGCCCGGGGCACGCTGCCCGGGGAGGTGGCCGGCGGGGCGCACCTGCTGTTCCCCACCGACGAGGTGACGCCCTTTGGCGAGGTCAAGCGGCTCATCTTGCTCGACGGCACCTGGCGCCAGACGCGGCGCATGTACGTGAAGCTGCCGGCGCTGCACCCGGTGCCCAAGTTCTCCCTGCCCCAGAAGCAGACGAAGGTGCTGCGGCTGCGCGACTCGAAGTTCGAGGACGGCCGTTCGACCCTCGAGGCCATCGCCGAGGCCATCGCGCTGCTCGAGGGGGACGAGGTGGCGGCGCCGCTGCACGCGCTGCACGCCGCCTACGTGGAGCGCGTCTTCCGCGCCCGCGGGGTGTGGGACCGCAAGGTCGCCGACTTCAGCGAGTAGCCCCCCGCTCAGGGCGCGGCGTTCTGCTTCGAGAAGCGCAGCAGCATGTCGATGTTGGCGATGCCCGTGGTCCGCCCGTCGCGCACGTTGGCCCGCGGGGTCGTGTACTCGAGGCGCAGGTTGTCGTCGTTCGACTGCAGCTCCTCGAGCACGATGCCCCCCTGCTCGGCGTCGGCGCGCAGCGCCTCGAACTCGGGCGGCGTGAGCATCACCGTCTTCTCGATCTCGTGCACGTCGCCCCACAGCGCGAGGCTCGAGGCGAGGTCGGGGGTGTCCGTCAGTTTCTGGGCCTTGGCCGCGGTGGGCTCACACTCGCCGTTGCAGGCCACCAGCAGGCCCTGGCCGCCGGTGACGTAGACCCAGACGTGCTCGAACTCCGCCCGCAGGGTCTCGAAGATGGACAGCACCTCGAGGCGCGAGAGGTGGTGCAGCTGGAACCACTGCTGCAGCACGCCGCCGGGGGCGAGGCGCTCCCGGGCCAGGGCGTAGAACTCGCGGTTGTAGAGCGTGGCCGCGCCGGCGAACCAGATCGACGAGATCTCCAGGCCGACGAGGTCGTACTTCTCGCGGCTCAGCGCGAGGAAGTTGCGCCCGTCGGTGTAGTGCATCTGCACGTGGGGCAGGCTCGACACGCCGCCGCTGCACTCGGGGAGGTAGCGGTCGGCGAGGTCGACGATGTCGCGCGTGAGGTCGATGACGTCGACGTGGGCGAAGCCCGCGCGCTGGGCGGCCAGGGCCGAGGCGCCCGTGCCGTAGCCCACCACCACCGCGCGCTCGCGGGCCGCGGTGTGGAGCAGGGGCACGAGGCTGAAGCCCAGCTGGGCCTTCATCTCTTCGCCGGGGTAGGTGCCCTGGAACTTGCCGTTGGTCAGCAGGTACCGCGTGCCGTTGGGCTGCCGCGTCACCGTGGTGATGCCGCCGGCGATGCTCTCCGCGTGGTCGATGACCGTGCCCCAGTCGGTGGGCTCGAAGTACACGTTGGCCCCGGTGGCGAGGCGCGTCCAGTCGAAGTCCCTGGGCTGCGCGAGGAACAGCGCGGCGATGGCCGCGAAGACCACGCCCAGCGGCGCGCGCCCCGGGCGGCCGGCCTGCCACAGGGCCATCAGCGCGAGGCACGCCGAGGCCGCCGCGACGACGTGCAGGCTGCGCAGCGACCCCAGGAGCGGGATGGCGACGAAGCCGCCGAGCAGCGCGCCGACGATGTTGCCCAGGGTGTTGAAGGCCATGGCGCGGCCCACGGCCCGGCCCCGTTGCTGCGGCTCGGCGGCCGTCGCGCAGTGCATCGCCACCGGCCAGGTCGCGCCGATGAAGAAGGTCGGGGGCAGCAGCGCCACCAGGCACACCCCCAGGCGGATGAACTCGCGCGCGCCGAAGGTGTTGGCCAGGGGGTAGCCGCTGAAGCTCGCGAAGTAGCCGGGCACCGATTCCCAGAAGAAGACGCCCAGCAAGATGCTCAGCACCGTGCCGGCCTGCAGCAGCCCCAGCAACACCAGCACGTCGGCCCGCAGCCGCAGCAGCCGGTTGCCCACCGACGAGCCCGAGCCCAGGCCGACCAGGAAGGCGAAGAGCATCAGGGTGAAGGCGTAGGCGCTCGAGCCCACTACCGTGGCCAGCAGGTGAATGGCGATGGATTCCAGGGCCAGGGTGCCGATGCCCCCGATGCCCAGCACCAGCAGGCCCACCCGGCGGTGCATCGCCGAGGCGCTGCCCACGGCGGCCGGCGCTTCCTCGGGGGGGGCCACGCGCTGCGGGGCGTTCTTCGCGAGGCGGAAGGCGAGGAGCCCCGCGAAGAGGTTGGCGGCCACGGCGATCGACGTCGAGGCGCTCACCCCCAGCGAGGGCAGCAGCAGGTAGCCGGTGGTCAACGCGCCGAGCGCCGCGCCGAAGGTGTTGGCCGCGTAGAGCTGGCCGGCGACGCGCCCGTTGCGGTCTTCCCCGCGCCGCTCGTGCGCGAGCAGGGGCAGGGTGGCGCCCATGAGCACCGTGGGCGGCAGCAGCACCAGCGACCCCAGGCCGACCTGCAGCGCCACCAGCCACGTCGCGCCCGGGTCGCTGCCCGCGGCGATGGCGAGGAACAGGCCCCGCACCCCGTCGAAGAGCGGCGCGGAAACGACGCAGTACGCGCCCACCAGCAGCTCGGCGCCCGCGTAGAGCATCAAGGGGCGCTTGCTGCGCACGGCCACCACGCCGCCCAGCCACGAGCCGAGCGCCATGCCGCCCATGTACGTGGCCAGCACCGTGGTGTTCGCCGTGGCGGTGTTGCCGAAGACGAGGCCCAGCTTGCGCGCGAAGACCACCTCGTAGACGAGGGCCGCTGCGCCCGAGACGAAGAAGATGGCGATGAGCGAGCCCAGGCCGCGCACCGGGGCGTCGGTCACCTCGACCACCGGCACGGGCGCGGCGTCGAGGGCCTCGCGAAAGGCACGCCCCTCGAGCACGAAGGCCCCGACCACCGTCACCAGGGCCAGCAGCCAGCTGAGCCCGGGCACCCCGGTGAGCAGCGCGGTCCCGAAGCGGATGAGCACCAGCCACAGCACCACCGCCCCGAAGCCGAAGCCGACGGCGCGCCACTTCGCCGCGCTGCGCGTGGGCAGACACAGCGCCTGCAGCGCGGCGGCGAAGGCCACGGCCACCAGGAGGTCCACCAGGTAGTGGTAGCCGAAGCCCAGCGTGGCCACGCCGGTGAAGAGCAGCCACAGCCCCGCGAGGCCGCGCACCGCGCGGAGCATGCCCCGGGTGTGCCACCACACGAGCAGGGCCCAGGCGAAGTGCAGCGAGGGCATGCAGTTGCGGGCCAGCGAGCCGAGCACCGAGTCGGCCGCAGCGGGGAGAAACGCGGGCACGGCCAGGGGCGCCAGCGGCACCGAGAGCGGCGGGGCGAGGGGGAAGTTCTGCGGCCAGAGGTACACCGCGCCCACCACCGGGAAGACGAAGTACAGGACGATGCCCAGGGTGGTGAGGGCGAGGCCCGCGGTGAGCACGTCGACCGGGGGGCGCGCCTTGCCGTGGCGCTGCAGCGCGAAGACCACCACCAGCGCGGCGAGGCACGAGTCGTAGCTCAGGCCGGCCAGCGTCCCCAGCCAGGGCGAGGCCTGGAGCAGCCGGCCCAGCGCGTAGTCCACGTGGCCCCCGAACGAGCCGTCGGCCACGAAGACCCAGGCGTCGAGGGTGCGGGGGAAGACGGCGACGGTGAGAGTGGTGAAAAAGGCGATGACCACCGAGGCCAGGGTGAGCGCCACGGCCAGCGGCCAGGCGTCGCGGGCGGGGGCCTGCGCGGGACCGGGTCGCAGCGCACGCACCGCCAACACCGTGAGGCTGCCCAGGCCCAGGCACGCGCCGCCCCACTCGGCCAGCGACGCCTCTTTCCACGCGCCGGGGAAGCCCAGGCTCCAGGCGACGGCGGCCAGCGCGGCGAGCGCCCCCACGGCGCCGAGCTCGGCGAAGAAGCCTGGCTCGCGTCGCCACCCGATGATGCCGTGCACCAGGAAGGCCCCGAAGAGGCCCACGGAGAGCGGGGGGAGCAAGGCCTCGAGGGGCTGGGGGTCGATGCCCGTGGCCTTGATGGCGGCGCAGCCCGCGAGGAGCCAGCCGAGCCACCGGGCCGCCTGCTCGTGCTGCGCGCGGGCTTCCGCGGTCCGGAGGTTCACCGTGGAAACCCTACTTCAGCTCCCCCGCCCTCACGTCGTCCTTCGTCGGCTATACCCAGACCCATGGCCCGGTTGCTCGACGCAGACATCTTGTGCACCCGCATCTTCGACGTCGCCGACACCATCGCGCTCGAGACCTGCCGCGCGCTCATCGCCAAGGGGGGCGCCGACATCCGCCGCCTGTCCCTGCGGCGCGAGGGCAGCGAGTACATCCAGCTCTCCGACCCCCCGCTGCGGGTCGAGCTCGGCACGCGCCCCCTGGCCGTCGGAGGCGCCGCGCTCGAGGTCAAGCTCAGCGCGTCGCTCTTCCACCACGGCGCCATCTCCATCTCGTTGCGGGTGCCGGTGACCCGGGGCTCGAGCCTCGAGGAGCTGATCCCCGTCGCCGACGAGCTCTACGACAGCAAGGCGCTCGAGGCCCTGGCGCTCGAGGAGGTGGGCAAGCTGCGCAAGCTGCTCGAGCCGACCTTCGAGACGCCGCACCTGTGGGAACAGAACGAGGGCTACACGGTGATCCTCGTGCGCGAGCTCGAGGGCCGGCCCAACGCCGAGGAGGTGCTCGCGACCCCGGGGCTGGCGCGGCTGCTGCTGGGCGAGGTGAAGGAGAAGGCGCTCTCGGCGGGCGAGGAGCACGAGGTGCTGGGGCACCACTACAGCTACACCCCCAACGACCTGACCATCGTCGAGTGGAACGCGGCCTTCGTCTACGAGCCGTCGGGCAGCGAGGACATCGTCGACCTGCTGGAGATCGCCAACGCCCAGCTGCTCGAGCTTCGCTACTACGATCACGTGCTCGACCACGAGCTGCAGCGCATCTACGACGTGGTCGGCCAGAAGCAGGGCTCGCTGCTCGCCAGCCCCTGGAAGCGCGCCCTGCGCAGCCAGATGCAGACCCTCATCGAGCTCTCGGAGTTCCTCGAGCGCGTGGAGAACGCCCTGAAGATCGTCGGTGACGTGTACCTGGCGCGCGTCTACGAGGCGGGCCTGCAGCAGCTGCGCATCGCGCGGTGGACCGAGCAGGTCACGCGCAAGCACCGGCTGTTGATGCAGACCTACGGGCTGCTCAAGGGCGAGACCGACCAGGGCCGGGCGCTGACGCTCGAGGCCATGGTGGTCTTCCTCATTCTCTTCGAGATCGTCATGGCGCTCTTCCGCGCGGACCACTGAGGCTAAGTTCGGCGTCACCATGAGCCGAATCGCAATTCTCGGGGCGAGCGGGGGCCTGGGTTCCCTGTTGGTGCACGAGGCCCTCGACGCCGGCATGAACGTGAACGCGCTGACCCGCAACCCGCGGCGCCTCACCATGGCCAACGAGCACCTCAACGTCTTCGAGGGTGACGTCGACTCGGGCCGCGGCCTCGAGCAGTTGATCGCCGGCTGCCGCTTCGTGGTCTCCGTGGCGGCCTCCCCCAACCCGGCCGACGCGGTCAGTCACGTGATCAAGGCCGTGGGGCTCAAGCGCGTGGATCGCGTGGTCTTCGTCTCGCGGCTCGGGGGGCCCCAGGCGCATGGCGTCAAGGGCCTGCTCACGGCCCTGGTCAAGCCCCGGGCCCGCGAAGTGGAGCACGACCTGGGCGACGCGCTGGAGTTGGTGCGCGTCTCGGGGCTCGACTACGTGGTGATTCACACCGTGGGGCTGACCGACGCGCGGGCCGGTCACGGGGTGAGCTTCTCGGACGTGGGCTCGGGCGGCCTGCCCCCCACGCCGGTGGGGCGCCACGATCTCGCGCACTTCATCCTGATGACGCTGACGGCGCCCGGGTGGAGCTGCCGCGAGGTCCTCGTCCGCGCAGGGAAGGCCTAGCCTTCGAGCTTCTCGACGATGAGCTCGATGAACTCTTTCGCGTTGAGGTCGCGGTACGAGTACTCGTCCTCGAACCACTCGACGACGGGGTCCTCTTCGCCTTCCTTGACCAGCTCCTCGATGTCCGGCGAGCGCTCCAGGACCGCCACCAGCCGGGCCACGATGGCGTTCCCGTTGGGGTGGTCGGCGTAGCGCCTGCGGATCCACGTGAAGATGAAATAGAGGAGGGCGGGGTCCGCGTCCTCGGCCAGCGCGACGGCGGCCTCGGTGGGCATGGTGCCTTCCTCGAGCCCCAGGAGGAGCCGCATCGCCGCTGCTTGTTCACGCTCGAAAGCCATGGTGGCGGCACTGTAGTACGGCGGCGCAGAAGTCGCGGTAGCGACGTGCTGGGGTAGGCTTTGCGCCCCCGCCGCATGACCGACCCGCTCCGTCGCTTCGGCGACTTCCTCATCTCCCTGGGCCTGGTCACCGAGGGACAGGTGCGGGAAGCCCTGGCGCTCCAGCCGCTGACGGGCAGCCGCGTGGGCGAGGCGCTGTTGTCCTTAGGCTACCTGACACGGGGGCAGCTCCAGCGGGCGCTGAGCCTCGCGGTGCAGAAGGGCGACGCGCTGGTGCTCGACCGGCCGCCGCTGGGCGAGATCCTCCTGGGGCTGCGCTACGTCGACGAGGGCCAGGTCGCGCAGGGGCTCGAGGCCCAGGGGCGCTCGGGCCAGCGCCTGGGCGAGCTGCTGGTGGAGCACGGCGCCATCGATCACCGGCAGCTGTACGAGGCGCTGGGGTTGCAGCAGCGCATGTCGCCCACGCTGCCGCCCGAGCCGTCGCCCGGGGTCACCTCCGCGCGGCCGCCGGCGCCGGTCAATGGCCTGCGCCTGGTGGTCATCGACGACAGCGAGCTGGCCTGCGCGCTGGTGCACGAGGGCCTCGGCGCCCAGGGCTACGAGGTCACCTGCTTCAACGACCCCTTCCTCGCGCTGGAGCAGCTCGACGTGCTCCGGCCCGACCTGGTGCTCACCGATCTCGACATGCCGGGCCTCGACGGCAGCGAGGTGTGCCGCCGGCTCAAGCACGGGCCGCGCGCGCCGGTTCCGGTGATCCTGCTCACCGCCAACGACGCAGACGAGCGCCGGGTCAAGGGCCTGCGCGAAGGCGCCGACGACTACGTGAACAAGGGCGCGTCGATGGAGGAGCTGGGGGCCCGGGTGGAGAGCGTGCTGCGGCGCACCCGCGAGACCGAGCGCCTGCGCCGGCTGTTCGCCCGCTACACCTCCGACGCGGTGGTCGAGGAGATCCTCCGCAGCGGCGACGTGGTGCTCACCGGCGAGCAGCGGGTGGTGACGGTGCTCTTCGCCGACCTGCGTAACTTCACCGCCTTCGCCGAGTCGCGGCCCCCGGAGGAGGTCTTGCGCCTGCTCAACGAGGTGCTGGGGCAGCTGGCCGACGCGGTGCTCGAGTGCGGGGGCACGCTCGACAAGTTCCTGGGCGACGGGTTGATGGCGGTGTGGGGCGCGCCGGTGACGCACGCCGACGACGCCGCCCTGGCGGTCAGCGCCGCCCTGCGCATGCACGAGGCCCTCGACGCCCTCAACGCGCTGCGACCCGAAGGCGCCCGCTTCGAGCTGGGCATCGGCCTCAACACCGGCCCGGTGCTCGCCGGCAGCCTGGGGAGCACGCGGCGCACCGAGTACACCTGCATCGGCGACACGGTGAACGTCGCCAGCCGCCTGTGTGCCCACGCGGCCCCCGGAGAGACCCTGGTGGGCGAGGGCACCAGCCTCGCCGTCGGGCACCTGGGCCGCTTCGAGGCGCTGGCGCCGGTGCGCCTCGAGGGCAAGGCCCTGCCGGTGCCCCTCTTTCGCGTCACCCCCCAGTCGAACCAGGCGCTCGCCGCCGCCCGCCGTCCCTGAACAAGGAGCCCCCCGTGACCTGGTCTCTCGATGCGCTGAAGAAGAACCGGGTCTCGGCCCTGCTGTACGGGGGCACCGAGCCCGAGCGCCGCGCCCTCGCCGTCGCCGCCAGCCAGGCCCTCGAGGGGGCGACCCTCATCGAGACCAGCGACCCGGTCGCCCTCGAGCGGGCGCTCGGCAACGGCCGGGCGGTGGTCTACGTGCCCGACGTGACCCGGGTGCCCGCGGCGACCCAGCGGGCGGTGGTGCGCGCGTTGCGCGAGCGCGAAGAGCGGCCCAAGCTCCTGCTCGGCCTGCCGGGCACGCCGGACCAGGCCGCGCAGAAGGGGGGCCTGACCGACGACCTCCGGTACTGGCTGGCGAGCGCCACCGTGGACCTCAAGGCCCGCGCGTCGCGTCACTGAATGGGTTGAAGTCCAAGGTCAGCACTGGCAAACGGGAAAACATGTCTCAGGACGCATTCGACGACCGCCGCAGGGCCCTCGAGGAACAGTTCTTTCAGAAGCATGAGAAGGAGCTGGTCCAGAAGCTGAAGGACGACGCCCAGCGACAGCACTCGCGGGAAGAGCTGCAGCGGCTGACGGGCATCTCCAACGACCAGGTGCTCGACGCGCTCGCCAACCTGAAGCTCGGGGGCGCCGCCACGCTGGTGATGTCGCTCTACCCGATCATCGAAGTGGCCTGGGCCGACGGCGTGGTCGACGCCAAGGAGCGGGTGATCATCCTCGATCTCGCCAAGACCATCGGGTTGCAGGTCGACAGCCCCGCCTACAGCTACCTGTCGATGTGGCTCGACGAGAAGCCGGAGCTGACCTGGCACTCGCTGTGGGCCGAGTACGTCAAGGCCCTGGTGACCAAGATGAAGCCCGACGACAAGGCGATGCTCAAGGCCACGGTGCTGGGCCGGGCGCGCGTGGTGGCCGAGGCCTCGGGCGGTTTCATGGGCCTGGCGTTCAAGGTCTCCGACGCCGAGGGTCGCGTGCTTTCGAACCTCGAGCGCGCCTTCGACTGACCCGCTGGAATCAGCCGTCTAAGTTCATGGAATGACCGGGGAAATGGCTCGCTACAGGGCTGTTTCCCTCGTTGTTTTGCGGGCCTGTTGGGGCTAGTCAGCCGCTCAGCATGTCTGACGAGATCAACGACCCGCCCGCGCCTCCCGCAGCTCCCGTCCCGCCGTCTTCGAACATCGGTTCGCTCGTCCAGGTCTCGATCGAAGACGAGATGCGCAAGAGCTACCTCGACTACTCGATGAGCGTCATCGTGGGGCGCGCGCTGCCCGACGTGCGCGACGGCCTCAAGCCGGTGCATCGCCGCGTGCTGTACGCGATGCAGGATCTCTCGAACACCTACAACCGGGCCTACAAGAAGTCGGCGCGCATCGTGGGCGACGTCATCGGTAAGTACCACCCGCACGGTGACCAGTCGGTCTACGACGCCATCGTGCGCATGGCGCAGCCGTGGTCCATGCGCAGCCCGCTCATCGACGGCCAGGGCAACTTCGGCTCGGTCGACGGCGATTCACCGGCCGCCATGCGTTACACCGAGATCCGCATGGAGCGTCTGACGGACGAGATGCTCGCGGACCTCGACAAGGACACCGTCGACTTCGGCCCCAACTACGACAACTCGCTGCGCGAGCCGCTGGTGATGCCGGCGCGCTTCCCCAACCTGCTGGTCAACGGCAGCGACGGCATCGCGGTCGGCATGGCGACCAAGATCCCCCCTCACAACCTGGGCGAGGTGATCGACGCCACGATGTGCCTCATCGACGCGCCGAAGACGACGTCGATGGAACTGATGCGCTTCGTGCAGGGCCCCGACTTCCCCACCGCGGCGATCATCGCCGGGCGCGAGGGCATCCGCCGGGCCTACGAGACGGGCCGCGGGTCGATCACCGTGCGCGCGCGCGTGGAGGTCGAGACCGACAAGAAGTCGGGCCGCGAGACCATCGTGATCACCGAGATCCCCTTCCAGCTGAAGAAGGAGGTCCTCGTGAAGCAGATCGCGGACCTGGTGAACGAGAAGCGGCTGGAGGGCATCAGCAACATCGAAGACCTCTCGTCCATGGAAGGCATGCGCATCGCCATTCACCTCAAGCGCGACGCCATCGTCGACGTGGTGAAGAACAACCTCTTCCAGAACAGCTCGCTGCAGGTGTCCTACGGCATCCAGATGCTGGCCATCGACCAGGGCCAGCCGCGGACGATGTCGCTCAAGGAGATCCTCGAGAAGTTCATCGTGCACCGCCGCGAGGTCGTGACCCGGCGCAGCCGCTTCGAGCTGAAGCGCGCCAAGGACCGCATGCACATCGTGGAGGGCCTGCTCGTGGCCACGAGCGGGAAGGACTTCCTCGACCACATCATCGCCACCATCCGCGCGTCGACGGACCCGGACGAGGCGCGCTGGGCGCTGATGAACATCATCTCGCCGGCGCTCTACGAGCTGCCCTCGTTCAAGAACCTGCCCAAGGTCGACTTCACGTCGGCCCGCAAGTCGATGGACGCGCTGGTGGCCCGCGCGCAGACGGCCGAACCGAGCTACCGCGGCATCTCGCGTCCCTACGACCCGGGCTTCAGCGAAGAGCAGGCGCGCAGCATCCTCGAGATGCGCCTGCAGCGCTTGACCGGCCTGCAGCAGGAAGAGCTGTTCCAGGAACTGCTCGCGTTGGCCCGCGAGATCGCCAAGCTCGAGGACATCCTGGGCAACGAGTCGTCGCTGCTGCGGGTCATCAAGACCGAGCTGGCCGACGTCCGCGCCCGCTTCGCCGACCCGCGCCGCACCGAGATCGTCGGTGAGGTGGGCGAGATGTCGACCGAGGACCTGATCGCCGACGAAGACATGGTGGTGACGTTGAGCCACGCCGGCTACGTCAAGCGCACCCCGGTCTCCGAGTACCGCGCGCAGCGCCGCGGCGGCCGGGGCAAGACGGGCGCCACCACCAAGGAAGAAGATTTCGTCACCGACTTCTTCGTGGCCAGCACCCACGCCTACCTGATGCCCATCACCACCCGCGGCCAGCTCTACTGGCTCAAGGTGCACGAGATTCCCCTGGGCACGCGCACCGGCAAGGGCAAGCCGATCGTCAACCTGGTGCAGTTCCAGGAAGGCGAGAAGCTCGCGCAGGTGCTCGTCACCCGCGAGTTCGAGGAGAACAAGTTCGTGCTCTTCGTGACCCGCGCCGGCGTGGTCAAGCGCACCGATCTCACGGCCTTCGAGAACGTGCGCACCTCGGGCCTCAAGGCCCTGGGCATCGACGACGGCGACGCGCTGGTCTCGGTGAAGATCACCGACGGCACGAAGGACGTGTTGATCAGCACCGCGCAGGGCATGTCCATCCGCTTCAACGAGACCGAGGTGCGCTCCATGGGCCGCGCCGCGTTCGGCGTGAAGGGCATCACCCTCGAGCCCGGCGACGCCGTGGTCTCGGCGGAGGTCGTGGAGAAGGGCACCATGCTGCTCACCGTCACCGAGAACGGCTACGGCAAGCGCACCCTCGAGGACGAGTACCGGGTGCAGGGCCGCGGCGGCAAGGGCATCATCGACATCAAGACCACCGAGCGAAACGGCATGGTGGTGGGCGCGGTGCAGGTGAAGGACGACGACGAGGTGATGCTGGTGACCTCGGGCGGCGTGCTCATCCGCATGGGGGTCAAGGAGATCTCCATCATCGGCCGCAACACCCAGGGCGTGCGGTTGATCACCCTCGACGACGACAAGGAGAAGGTGGTCGGCATCTCGCACCTTCCCAAGGACGAGACGGTCGACGAGGCGGTGGAGGGCGCAGTCGCAGCCCCCGTCACGCCCCCGGAGCCTCCGAAGTCCGACGAGTAACCAGCGTCTTCCCTCTCCCTGCGAAGCGGGGAGAGGGCCAGGGTGAGGGGCCCTGCTGCAAACCCCTCACCCGCGAGGCATCTTGAAGTTCGGGGTGCCGTCCGCGGCGCGGGGCTCGACGACCAGGGCTCCGCGCTTCACCTTCGTCGAGAGCACGGTGGGCACGCCGTTGAGGGCGATGCGCGAGCCGGTGACCTCGACCTCGTCACCCCTGGCGAACGTCCCCTTCGGGTCGACGAAGTCCGCGGGCCCGAGGTGCACCACCAGGGTCTCTTCGCCGGCCTTCACCTTGAGGTGCACGCCGCCTGCTCACAGGATCCGTCGGCCTTCTTGCCGCAGCCGCAGGGCTCTTCGGCGAGGACGGGTGACGCAAGGATTGCAGCGGCGAGCAGGGCAGAACGAAACATGGTGAAGCCTCCTGCGCCTTGGGAGCGAGCTGCCGGCGCGGAAGGTTCAGGCGCTCAGCGCAGGTAGCCCTTCTCGGTGAGCAGGACCTGGAGGGCGCGCAAGATGGAGGTCGTCTTGTGCTGGTTCTCGTAGACCGACTCGAGGCGCTTCAGCTCTTCGGCGGTGAAGCCCTCGGTCTTCTCGTCACCCTCGTCGAGGAACTCGTCGAGCATGGTGTTGGCCGAGGGTGGCTTGTTCATCCACGACAGGGAGGGGCTCTGCTCGCGGGGCGCCTCGCCGGGCTTGGGCGGCGCGCTCATGTCGAGCTCGAAGACGGTGCCCGAGGTGGCCTCGATGTGCGCGTCGCGGGCCTTGTTGTTGGTGCGCTTGGTGGCGGGCACGGCCTGGCCGCGGAAGTGTTTCCCGATGGCCGCCTGGATCTCCGACTCCGCGGCGATGACCATCTGGATGCGGGCGCCGAGCTTCGAGGACAGGAAGTCGATGGTGTCGAGCTCGGTGGGGTCGCTGACCGCCACCAGGGCCGTGCGGTTCTGCAGGCTGATGGGGAAGACGCCGTGCTCCTGGCAGAACTCGCCGTCGATCTTCGAGAGCAGCGCGCCGTCTCGCTGCACCATGCCCAGGTGCACCACCTCGAGGCGCAGCATCTTGCTGAGCGTCTGCACCATGGTCTCGTCGTCGCAGAAGCCCATCTCGACGATCACCCCGGTGAGGCGACCGCCCCACTGCTCGAGGCGACCCATGGCCGCGCGCATCTGGAATTCGTCGATGATCCCCGACTTGAGGAGCAGGTCTTTGAGCCTTGCGACATTGGGACGGAGCGCCATGCGCCAAGGACCTTACTTCCGCGCGTGCTCGAGCGCCTGTTCCCAGCGCCCGGTGGCGTGGAGGATGAGCTCGATGAACTCCCGGGCCGCCCCGTGGCCGCCCGGCTTGCTGGCTACGAAGTGCACCGCTTCCTTCACCTGGGGCACCGCGTCAGCCGGGCAGCCGCTGAGGCCCGCGCGTCCCAAGGGTGGGAGATCATTCACGTCGTCGCCCATGTAGGCCAGCTCCTGGGGGGCGAAGCCCAGCTCCGAGGCCAGCTCTTCGAAGGCCGGGCCCTTCTCGCGGCGGCCCTGGAAGACCCTCGCCAGCTTGAGCTCCTGGGCGCGGACCTCGACGATGGTGGAGGTGCGCGCGGTGAGCAGGGCGACGGGCAGGCCGGTCAACCGGGCCAGTACCATGGCGTGGCCGTCCTTGACGTCGAAGCGCTTCAGGGCCTCGCCGGTGGGGCCGTACCAGAGGCCGCCGTCGGTGAGCACGCCGTCGACGTCGAAGACGATGGCCTTGATGTGCGCGGCGCGGTCGGCAGGGGTCACTGCTGGTGGCCCAGGGCGCGGCGGATGGCGAGCACGTCGCGCAGCGTCTCTTCGAAGAGCTCGAAGGTCAGCGAGCAGGGGCCATCGCACAGGGCCTTGTCGGGGTTCTCGTGCACCTCGGTGAAGAGGGCGTCGATGCCCGCGGCGGCGGCGCTGCGCGCCAGCAGGCCCACGAACTTGCGCTCGCCCTTGGTCTCGCCGTCACCGGCCGAGGGCAGCTGCACCGAGTGGGTGGCGTCGAAGCAGGTCACGAGGCCCTGTTCGCGCATCTGCGCGAAGCCGCGCATGTCCACCACGAGGTTGTTGTAGCCGAAGGTCGCGCCGCGCTCGGTGACCAGCACGTTCTCGTTGCCCGAGTCGACGGCCTTCTTCGCCTGGTGTCCGATGTCCCTGGGCGCGATGAACTGGCCCTTCTTGATGTTCACGCCCTTGCCGGTCTTCGCCACCGCGGCGATGAGGTCGGTCTGGCGCGACATGAACGCGGGGATCTGGATGATGTCCGCGACCTCGGCCACCGCGGCGACCTGGGTGATGTCGTGCACGTCGGTGAGGATGGCGACGCCGATCTCCTCTTTCACGCGCTTGAGCACCCGCAGGCCTTCCTTCAGGCCCGGGCCGCGGTACGAGTTGATGGAGGTGCGGTTGGCCTTGTCGAAGCTGCACTTGAAGGCGTACGGCAGCCCCAGCTTCGTGGTGATTTCCTTGAGCCGCTTCGCGTGGCGCAAGGCGAAGTCTTCGGCCTCGATGACGTCGGGGCCGGCGATGACGAAGAGCGGGTGGCCGGGGCCGACGGTGGCGCCAGCGAGGGTGATGGACGGCGTGGTCATGCACCCGCTCTAGCGCAGACGCGTGGGCGCCGTCCTCTCCCGCTGCAGGCTCGCGCCTACTTGCGATCGCGCTGGGCGATGGCCGCGCGGATGAACCCCGAGAACAGCGGGTGCGGCGCGAAGGGCTTGCTCTTGAACTCGGGGTGGAACTGGCAGCCCACGAAGTGCGGGTGGTTGCCCAGTTCGATCATCTCCACCAGGTCGAGCTCGGTGTTCATGCCCGAGAAGATGAGCCCCGCCTCGGCCAGCTTGCCCCGGTACAGGTTGTTCACCTCGAAGCGGTGGCGGTGGCGCTCGCTGATCTCCGCCGTGCCGTAGAGCTTGAAGGCCAGGGAGTTGGGCTTGAGGTCGCACTTGTACGCGCCCAGCCGCATGGTGCCGCCCTTGTCCTTCACGCCGACCTGCGACTCCATGATGGTCACCACGGGGTCGGTGGTCTTCTCGTCGAACTCCAGCGAGTTGGCGCCGGTGAGCCCCAGCACGTGCCGGGCGTACTCGATGACCGCCATCTGCAGGCCCAGGCAGATGCCGAAGAACGGCACCTTCTTCTCGCGCGCGTACTGCACCGCCTGGATCTTGCCTTCCGTGCCGCGCACCCCGAAGCCGCCGGGCACGAGCACCGCGTGGCAGTCGGAGAGCATCGCCTCGGCGCCCTTGGTCTCCACTTCCTGCGAGTCCACGAACACCAGGTTCACCTTGCAGTCGTTGGCGATGCCGCCGTGCACCAGCGACTCGTTGAGCGACTTGTAGGACTCGCGCAGCTCCGTGTACTTGCCCACGATGCCGATGCGCACCTCGCCCTTGCCGGGGTGGGTGACCGTCTCGACGATGCGCTCCCACTTCTCGAGCTTGGGGCCGCGGGTCCAGATGTTGAGGATCTCCGCCACGCGCTCGTCGAGGCCCTGGCGGTGAAACTCCAGCGGCAGCTCGTAGATGCTGGCCACGTCAGGCGAGGTGAAGACGTTGCCGGTCTCCACGTTGCAGAACATGGCGATCTTGTTCTTGATCTCCTGGCTGATGTTCCGGTCGGTGCGGCAGATGAGCACGTCGGGCTGGATGCCGATCTCGCGCAGCTTCATCACCGAGTGCTGGGTGGGCTTGGTCTTCACTTCGCCGGCCGCCGCGATGTACGGCAGCAGGGTGAGGTGCACGTAGCAGGTGTTGCCCGCGCCGACGTCGTAGCGGATCTGCCGGATGGCCTCGAGGAACGGGAGCGACTCGATGTCGCCGACGGTGCCGCCCACCTCGACGAGCACCACCTCGTGGCCCTCGGCGGCCTGGTACAGCATGGCCTTGATCTCGTCGGTGATGTGCGGAATCACCTGCACGGTCTTGCCCAGGTATTCGCCGCGGCGCTCCTTGGTGATGACCGAGTGGTACACGCGCCCGGTGGTGAAGTTGTTGAGCCGCGACATGCGCGCCTCGGTGAAGCGCTCGTAGTGGCCGAGATCCAGGTCGGTCTCCGCGCCGTCGTCGGTGACGTAGACCTCACCGTGCTGGGTGGGGCTCATCGTGCCGGGATCGACGTTGATGTACGGGTCGAGCTTGACCAGGGTGATGTCGAGGCCGCGGTTCTCGAGCAGCGCCCCCATCGAGGCCGACGCCATGCCCTTGCCAAGAGAGCTGACGACGCCGCCGGTGGTGAAGATGAACTTGGTCTTTCGCTGACGCATAGACCGGTATTTCTCCATCGCGCCCTCCGCGTCAACGACGGAGATCAACCGCCCCCAGACCTCACGGGTACGCAGCGCTTGCGTACGCAAGCTGGTGATACGACTGCAACTTCGAGTCGCGGATGATGTTGTAGAAGCACGCGTCGCCGCCGCCGAAGGGGTGCAGCACCAAGGGCGCTCCGAGCGTCTCCTTCGTCAGCGACCAGCCGGCGGGCAACACGACGTCGGTGGTGGGCACGCCGTCGGCCGTGGCGTGCATGACGGCCTTCTGCCCGGCGGGCCCGCTCAAGAAGATGACCTCGCCCTCGAAGGTCAGCTCGTGGCACTTGCGGGTGACCACGAAGAGCAGGCCGCCGGGCTTCGCGCTGGTGCCGTCGCAGTTCGAGGCCGAGGGCACGCAGTCGACAGCGTCGATCTTCGACAGGCCGATCCACGTGTAGCCGTCCATGTCGATGACCTCTCGGCAGGCGTCGCCCGTGCAGTCGGCGGGCCGCGAGGGGGAGCGGCTGAAGCACGACTGGCCGAAGAGCAGGTGCCGGTCGCTGTTCTTCTGGTTGCCGAGGCTCGGGGTGTAGGTCTCCCACTTCGCGTCGGAGATGGCCTTGTCGCCGCCGGCGATGACCACCGTGCGCAGCCTTCCGTTGAGCACCTCCTTGGCGATGCCGTCCATCACCGGCTTGTTGAGGCAGGTGACCGAGGCCGGCCAGGGCGAGGGCGTGGTGGCGTAGGAGATCTTCGCCTCGACGCTGGTGGGAATGGCGAGACACCCCGAGAGGACCGACAAGAGGCAGATGACGAGAACGCGCATGGGCCGCACCTTCGCTCAGCTTCGCGGAGGAACTGTGGAGCCGGCGAGGATCGCCTCCAGCCCCCGCGGCTCGAGGGCGGAGAAGGAGAGCGACCAGCCGCAGCGCTGACCCAGGGCGCGGGTGATGGAGAGGCCCAGGCCGCTGCCCCGGGGATCGCGCTGCCGCGCCTCGTCGGTGCGGAAGGTGCGCTCTCCGAGCCGCGCCAGTGCCTCGGGGGTGACGCCCGGGCCGTCGTCGCGCACGGTGATGCTGAAGGTGTCGTCGCGCGTGGCGACGAGCACCGCCACGTGGCCCTCGCGCTCGGCGTAGCGCACGGCGTTGTCGAGGAGGTTGCTGACGCAGCGCTCGAGGAAGACCTCGTCGCCCACCACCACCAGCGGCGCGTCGGGCACGGCGAGCTCCACGTCGACGCCCTTGCGCCGCCCGAGGCTCTGCGCGCGGCCCACGGTGCGCTCCACCACCGCGGTCACGTCGAAGGGCCGCTGCGCGGGGCGAAGGCCGTCCTCCACCAGGCTCTTGAGGCGGAGGTTCTCGGTGATGGCCGAGACGGCCACGCACTCCGAGAGGGCCTGGGCGAGGGCCTCGAGGGTGGCGGCCTCGGTGGTGGTGTCCGCGAGGTGCTCCAGCGTGAGCTGCAGCGAGGCCAGCGGGGTGCGCACGTCGTGGCTGACCTCGCCGAGGTGCCGCTGCAGGGCGCTCGACTGCTCGAGGAGCGTCTGCGCGTCGCGGCGAATGCGCGCGTCGGCCAGCGCGAGCTGGTGCACCGCGGTGTCGAGCTCATCGTCGTCGGGTCCCCCCTTGTCCTGCAGCCACTGGGTCGCGCCCAGCCCCTCGACGGCCGCGCGCAGCCGCTGGGTACGCCTCGCGAGCGGCCACACCACCAACAGCAGGCCCATCAGCGCGCCGGCGAGGCCGGAGAGCACGGCGGTGGTGAGCAGCACCCGCTGGACGTTGGCCAGGCCGTTGGGGAATCGCCAGGTCGCGGCGAGCAGGCGGCAGGGCCCCGTGCCCGCGCCGCGAAAGACGACCTGGCCCCCGAGCCCCACGCGGACGCTGTGCAGCTCGCGCTCGCCCGAGAGCACGTCGCGCGCGAAGGCCGCGTCGAGCGGAGGCGCATCGGGGTGCAGCGGGGCGAGGCTCACCGGGTCATAGGCGAAGACCCGCGCGTCCTGCGGCCCCCTCGCCTGCCAGCCGGAAGGGTCGGCCTCGCACCGGTGGCGCTCGCCCTCGTCGAAGCTGGCGCGGATCGATTCGCCGACGACCGTCCCGATGCCATCGCGCGCCTGGCCCAGCGCCAGCAGCGCCGCGACGACACCGGTCAGCACGCTGGTCAGCAACACGCGCCGCGAGAGCCGGCCGATGAGCCTCACGGCGCGAGCCCCGCGGGGTCGAAGCGGTACCCGATGCCCCACACGGTGACGATGCAGCCGCCAGCCGCGCCGAGCTTCTTTCGCACGCGGGCGACGTGCGAGTCGATGGTGCGTGGCTCGGGTGCATCGAGGCCCGAGAGCGCGCTCTCCGAGAGGGCCTCTCGGGTGACGGCGCGGTGGGGCCGCTGCGCGAGGTAGGCGAGCACGTCGAACTCGTGGCGGGTCAGGCTCACCGCCTCGGCGCCCGCGGTGACGGTGCGCTCGTCGAGATCGAGGACCACCGCGCCGAAGGTGATGGTGCGCCGCGGCGCCGAGGGGGCGCGGGCGAGGCGCGCGTGGACCCGGGCCACCAGCTCATCGAGGAAGAACGGCTTGGGCAGGTAGTCCGCGGCGCCGAGCGCGAAGCAGCGCAGCCGCTCGTCGAGGTCGGTGCGCGCGGTGAGCACGATGATCGGCGGGTGCGGCTTGCCGAAGAGCGACTCGAGCAACTCGAGGCCCGAGAGCTCGGGGAGCATCAGGTCGAGCACCAGCAGGTCGGGGTCGAAGGTGACGAGGGCCGCACGCGCCTGGAGCCCGGTGGTCACGAGCTCGACCTCGAAGCCGCGGCCCTTGAGGCCCCGCACCAGGTTCGCCGCGACCGCCGCGTCGTCTTCCGCCACCAGGAGCTTGAGGCTCGTCACGCGGTGGCCTCCTGCCCTTCCTGTTCTCCCGAGTCCACCCTCACGGGGTGTCGCGGATGAACGCGTTGACCTTCGCGGCCATCACCTCGCCCAGCTCGTCCTGGATGAAGTGGCCCGAGGGGAAGCGCGCGTGGGCCTGCCCCTTGGCGCCGGGGACGTGGCTGATCAGCCGGTCCTGGACCTCCTGGCGGCCCAGCAGCTTGTCGCGTTCGCCGGCGAGCGAGAGGAAGGGCCTGGTGAAGTGGCCCAGCGCCTCCCACGCGGCATCGTCGTGGTTGGTCACCGCGACGATCATCGAGGGCAGGGTGCGCGGCCCGGCCCGGTAGATGAACGAGGGGAAGGGCGCGTCGTAGGCCTCGGCGTCGGCCTTCGGCAGCCCGGGGATCTGCTGCGTCATCACTTCGCTGGCGGTGAAGGTGGGCGAGGTCAGGGTGTAGCGGATCCACGCGTTGAACATCGCCACGTTGCCCCAGAGCATCGAAGGGCCGACGCCGCGGGCGAGGCTGGTGGCGGCGCAGTCGATGGAGACGTCGGCGGGCAGGAAGTACGGGTTGGGCGCCGCGGGGCTGAACACTGGCAGCGTGGTGTTCGCGGTCACCACGCGCTTGAACCACTCGGGCCGCTCGCCGACGACGCGCAGGCCGATGAGCCCGCCCCAGTCCTGGCAGAACAGGGTGACGTGCTCGAGCCCGAGCTGGGCGATGAAGGCCTTCACCCAGCGCACGTGGTTCTCGAAGGTGTGCTGCTTCTGCTCGGTCGGCTTGTCGGAGCGCCCGAAGCCCACCAGGTCGAGCGCGATGACCCGGTGCCCGGCGGCCACCAGCGGGGGGATCATCTTGCGGTACAGGTACGACCAGTCGGGCTGGCCATGCAGCAGCAGGATGGTCTCGCCCGAGCTGTTCGGACCCTCGTCGACGTAGCCCAGCCGGAGCCCTTCGACCTCGACGTACTTCGGCGCATACGGATAGGCCGCGCGCGAAGCCTCGAAGCGCGCGTCGGGGGTGCGCACGAAGGGCATGCCCTCGGCGGTGCGGTGCACCTCGACGCCGGGCTCGAGGGTCACGCAGGCGGGCAACGGCGGCGCCGGCTCGACGTCACCGATGGCGCGCGCGCCGTTGCGCGGGGTAGCGCACGCCGCGAGCACCACCACCCACAGCCACCTGCCCGGGGAGTTCATGGCCCCACCTCATCACGCAGGTGTGGAGCCGGTATGGAGCGGTTCTGATGCGTGACATCGGCGCGGTCCACCTGCAACCTGCCGCCGCCTCGATTGCCCCTCGCTGGGAGCGCCCATGAAGTACCTGCTCGCGTTCGTGTTGTGCTCTGCCTGCTCGTTGCCCCAGAACATCGTCCGCTCCAGCGCGGCGCTGCCTGACTTCACCCACGAAGAGGGCAGCTGGCGCGACCTCGACGTGACGATGCGCGACGGCATCAAGTTGAAGACGCACGTGCTCCTGCCCCGGGGCGTGGAGCGAGCGCCGGTGGTGCTGATGCGCAACCCGTACCCGCGCGACCTGCTGTTCACCTTCGAGTGCTCGGTCTTCGTGCGCTACGGGCTGGGCTGCGTGGTGCAGGACGCCCGTGGCCAGCGCGAGAGCGAGGGTGCGTGGTACCCGCTGGTGAACGAGGTCGACGACAGCGAAGACACGCTGGCCTGGCTCGACGCGCAGCCCTTCGCCGAGTCGATCGCGCTCTTCGGCCAGTCGTACCTCGCGGGCACCGCGCTCGCGGCCTCCACGAACCTGCCGCCCAAGGTGAAGACCCTGGTGCTCGCGGTCTTCGGCACCGACCTGCGCCCCGTGCTCTCGGAGCGGGGGCTCTTCCACCACGAGCTGCTCACCGTGTGGGCGGCGTACATGCCCTCGCGCGAGCGGCCGGCCAGCGCGCAGGCCTCCTACGAGCGTGCGCTGGAGCACCGCCCGCACCTGACGAGCGACGAGGTGGCCTTCGGCGGCAAGCGCGAGTGGTACCGCGAGTGGCTCGACGGTGCGTTGCCCTCGGCGGCGCTGTGGGCGCTGCCGGCGAACCAGAAGTTGGCGGCGGTGCCGCCGCGCATCCAGGTGCCGGTGCTCTACATCGAGGGCTTCGACGACCCGTTCCTCGTCGCGGGCCTCGACACCTTCGCGCGCCTCGGCAGCCGCGAGCGCAGCCACCTCGCGCTGCTGCCCACCAGCCACATCGGCGCGCAGCCCGGGGCCGTGGAGATGCCCAGCGCCGACGGGCAGTACCTGTGGAAGCTGCCGGTGCCGTGGCTCCTGCACTACCTCAAGGGGGCGCCGTTGCCGTACCCCGAGACGGGGGTGACGAGCTGGGCGCGCGGCGAGCAGCGGTCGCAGCACCGCGAGACCTGGCCGCCGCCGACGCACGACGAGGTGTTGGTGCTCCAGCCGACGCAGGCGCGCGCGGAGCCCTGCGTGCAGCGCGCGTTGGGGGGCGAGGCGAGCACGCCCTCGCTGCTCTCCTACCGTTACAATCCGCTGCGCCCGTGGCCCAGTGAAGGCGGGGCGCGCGGCCTGGGCATGAAGGGGCTCGTCGCGGGGTCGCTGACGCCGGGCCCGGTGCGCCAGACGTGGGACTGTGCGCGTGGCGACGTGGTGCGCTTCGTCGCCGAGCCTCAGCTCGCCCCCCGGCGCATCGCCGGGCGCATGCGCCTCGAGCTGAGCGCGCGCTCGTCGGCGAAGGACACGGCCTTCTACGCGAAGCTGGTGGACATCGACGCCGAGGGGCGCGCGGTGCACCTCACCGACGGCGCGGCGACGCTCCGGCTCCCCACGGGGCGCGACACGGAGTGGGTGCCCTATGCGCCGCACTCGGTGCGGCAGCTGGAGATCGACTTCTTCCCCACCGAGTGGGTGCTGCAGCCGGGGCATCGGCTCGGGTTGTGGGTCAGCTCGTCCAATTACCCGGCGCTGTCCGCGCACCTCAACACGGAGGCGCAGTGGTTCCGCGCCACCGAGCCCCTGCTCGCCGAGCAGACCCTGGAGCTGGGGGGGCCGTCGGTGCTGCGGCTGCACGTCGCAGACTGAAGGAGTGCTTCCCCGCTCCGCCCACGGCGGTCAAATGCCGTCAGGGACGAGGGCGTCGATGAACCGGCCGCGGTTCCGGCGGTAGATCCGAAAGTCGCTGTCACAGGTGATGACGACCGAGGGCGCGAGCGTGTCGTGCAGGTACACCAGGCCCGCGTCAGCCAGCGACATGGGCACGGTCGCGTAGCGGCGCAGCAACTGCAACACCTTCACCGGTGCCTCGGCCAGGCACGGCAGCACCCGGAGCGACTGGTTCTCGAGCAGCAGGTGAATCGCCCGCGCATCGACCCGGTTGCGCGCGCACAGGAAGAGCGTCTCTGCGATCACCGCCTCGCAGGTCACCAGTCCGCCCCGTAGCTCGGAGAACACCCCCACCGCCCACGCATGATGCCGGTCAGATCGATCGAGCATCGCCACGAGGGGACCCGTGTCGACGATGGGGATCACGGACGACCGAAGTCAGCCAGATGGTGCTTGCCTGTCGAGAGGTCGCCGATGCGGGAGCCCCGCTTCGAGATCATCGGCTTCGCCTGGTCCCAGATGCTTGGGCCCGGGGCCGTGACGAGCGCGTCGATGGCCTCCCGAATCACGGCCGAGATGGTCTTCTTCTTCTGTCGCGCCAGCCGCACGACCCTGGCTGCCGACTCCGCGGGAAGGCGAATCGAGACGAGCTGCGTTCCACTCTTTGTATGACGCATCGAGAAGAATGTATGACGTGAGGACCCGACACTCAAGGCGACCTCAGCGCTTCGTGAACGTCGCCAGTGGTTCCCAGAGTTCGTCGGGTTTCTGCTGGGCGACGAAGCGGCGCACGTTCTCGGGCGAGTCGGTGACGATGACGCTCGAGGGTGAGCCTCCCGAGGTTCGGCCGGCCAGCGCCCCGGACTTCACGGCCTGGCGGAAGGCGGGATCGCGCATCACCCAGAGCTGCAGCGTGCCGTCGGCAGCCAGCTCGTAGCGGACGAAGAGGTACGACGGCCCGGCGAGTTCCCCTGCGACCCCCTGCAGGTTGAGGATGCGTGTCTGTCCGAGCACCGAGACGTGACCCTCGAAGCGCATCGCTTCCTCGCCGCCCCGGCCTGGGAGCAGGAACGACATCACGGCCCCGGAGACCTGGGCGATCTCGAGCGTCATCACGGGCTTCTTCGTCGACGACGGCTTCGCCTCGACCCAGCTACCGAGCAGCGCGGGGACGGGCTTCGCGTCGCGGGCGGGCGTCAGCGGCTGGGTGAACTCCGGGGGCGCGCAGCAGGCGAGCAGCAGGAGCGCGGTGGCGACGACACGGTGTGGGCTCAAGGCGCCGACATCGTGCGCCCAAACCGCCGGTTGCAGAAGGGGGTCCTCGGCCCTGCGGCTGCAGGTCGCAGACGCGCGGGCGAATTCCGCGCTACACCACCGGCGGTCTTCACCTGGGGTGTGACAATGCTCGACGACGTCGAAGGACTGCGCGCGCTGGTGGCGGTGGCCGATCTCGGCACCTTCTCGGCGGCGGGGCGCGCCATGCGGCTGTCGACCAACGCCATCTCGGCCCGCATCGCCCGCCTCGAAGGGCGCCTCGGAGCCCGGCTCTTCGAGCGCACCACGCGGCTGGTGCGCACCACCGAGGCCGGTGACCGGCTGTTGCTCCGCGCGCGGCGGGTGCTGGAGGAGCTGGAGTTGGCAGAGCGCGAGGTCATCACCGGCAACCTCGCCGGCACGGTCCGCGTGGGCCTGCCGCCCGACCTCGCCGGTCCCACCCTGATGGCCGCCATCGAGCGGGTGCTCGCGGCGTCGCCCTCGTTGCGCCTCGAACTGCTCGGCCGCGCGGCGCCGGTGGACCCGCGACGCGAGGGGCTGGACCTCGTGGTGTGGGGCGGCCCGCCGTCGCGCATTCCGCCCGACCTCACGGCGCGCAGCCTGGGGTCGCTCGCCTGGTCGCTGTGCGCCTCGCCGGGCTACGTGGCGCGCCACGGCGTGCCCCGCACCCCCGAGGAACTCGTGGGCCACCGCTGCCTGCTGGCGCGCAACCCCGACCCCGAGCGCGCCTGGCACCTCGTCAGCGGCGCCCGGGAGGTCACCGTGCCCGTCACCGGGAACCTGGAGAGCGACCACCCGCGGCTCCTCTTCGAGGCGATGTTGCAGGGCCTGGGCATCGGCATCCGCCCGGTCGCCGAGGTGCAGGCGGCGGCCGCACGGGGCGAGTGGGTGCACGTGCTGCCCGAGTGGGGCTTCAAGCCCATCCCCGTGGCGCTGGTGGCTCCGCGGGGGCGCATGCGGGTGCCCTCGGTGCGCCTGGTGGCCGAGACAATCGAGGCGACCTTCCGATCATTGTCACAGGCGGTGTGAAGGTGCTTCCCAGCCGCGACCCCTGCCGGTGACGGGCGGACCCGCGTACTTCTGCGGCCTGCCCGACCCCAGGGCCTCACCAGGAGACGCACATGGAGCAGAACAAGCAGGTCGCGCTGGAACTCTCGCGGGCCATCATGAAGGGCGACTGGGCGCAGGTGGACGCGCTGCTCGACGACTCGTTCACCTATGTGGGCGACGCGCGGCCGGCGATGAACAAGGCCCAGTACGTGGGCTTCATGCGCAACGTGCTGTGCGCCGCGATGCACGACATGGACATGGTCTTCACCCGGGTGGTCGCCGAGGGTGACCTCGTCGCCGTCGAATACACCAACGCCATGACCCACGCGGGCGCGTTCTTCGGCCACCCGCCCACCGGCAAGCGCGTGATGGGCACCGGCCACTTCATGCGGCAGGTGAAGGACGGCAAGGTCACCGGCGAGTGGCAGACCACCAACATGGCGGGCCTCATGGCGCAGCTCGGGGCGGCGTCGTGAGCGCGGGCAAGGCGAAGGTGTTGATCATCGGCGGCGCCGGCATGCTGGGCACCCCGGTGACGAAGGCGCTGGCGGCCGCGGGCCACGAGGTCACGGCGCTGGTGCGCGGGGAAGGCGCGAAGTTGCCGGCTGGCGTGCGCGCGGTGGTGGGCGATCTCTTCGACCCGGCGACGCTGGCGAAGGCGATGGCCGGCCAGGAGGCGCTGTACCTGAACTTGGCGACCCAGCCGACCGAGCGCGAGACCGACCGGCTCATGGAGCGCGAGGGGGTGCAGTTGATGCTCGCGGCCGCGAAGGCGGCGGGGGTGAAGCGGGTGCTGATGCTCAGCCCGCTGGTGATGGAGCTGCAGGGGCAGGGTGGCTTCGACTGGTGGGTGTTCCGCATGAAGCAGGCGGCCGAGCGCGCGGTGTTGGAGTCGGGGCTCACGGCCACCGTGTTCCGCGCCTCGTCGTTCATGGAGAACTTCACCGGCGGCATGCGCCAGGGCACGAAGCTCAACCTCGCGGGGAAGGCGAAGCACCCCAGCTGGTACCTCGCCGGTGACGATCTCGGCCGCTGGGTGGTCAAGGCGCTGTCGCTGCCGCAGACGGGCAACGAGAGCTACGTGGCCCAGGGGCCCGAGGCGCTGATGCCCGAGGTGGGCGCGACGCGCTTCATCGCCGCGTACAAGAAGGAGCAGCTCACCCTGCAGAAGGCGCCGCTGGCGGTGCTCAAGTTCATCGGGTTGTTCAGCCGCTCGATGGGCAGCATCTCCAAGATGCTGGGGGCGCTCAACGAGTACCCCGAGACGTTCCGTGCGCAGAAGACGTGGGACACGCTCGGGGCGCCCACCGTGCGCGTCGAGGACTACGCCGCGAGTCGGTGACCGTCCGTCGGCTCCCGGCCACCGTTGGTCGGCGGGGAGGCGGGACAGCGGGCCCGGTCGGGCTACGGTGCCGGGCATGGGTGGTTCGACCCACATCTCGGTGCCTTCGCCCGGCGCGGCGCCCCTGCTGCCCCGGGAGCTGTTCTGGTTCTGCCTCCTGGCCCCGGTGCCGGCCTCGTTCCTGCTGGTGCCCGACCTGATGGCGCTGCCGTTGGGCCTGGCGCTGCAGAAGATCGCGTCGACCTACATCCCCTTCCTTGGCATCTCGGTGGCGTTGCTGCCGGCGTACCTGTGGGCATTGCCGAAGGTGCTCTCGCGCATCGGCTCGCGGGTCGCGCGGGGCCTGCTGCACGTGGTGGTGGTGACGGCCATCGCCTTCGTGGTGAGCGTGGTGGTGCGCCCGCTGCACCTCAAGCTGTGCGGCGTGCAGTTGTCGGTGATGCAGTTCGGCGTGATGTGCGTGCTCATCTCGTACGCCATGGTCTTCCCCTCGCTGTGGATCCAGGGAGGCCGGGTGCGCGCGCAGGTGGTGGAGCAGCTCGCCATGGCCCAGCGCCAGGCCGCGTTGAGGGCCCAGCTGGATGCGCTCCAGGCGCGCACCAACCCTCACTTCTTCTTCAACTCCATCAACACCGTGGCCTCGCTCATTCCGGAGAACCCGGTGCTCGCCGAGCGCACGCTGGAGCGCCTGGCCGACCTCTTTCGCTACGCCCTCGACAGCTCCACCACGCGCTCGGTGCCGCTGTCGCGGGAGTTCGAGATGGTGCGCGAGTACCTCGCCATCGAGGCGGCGCGCTTCGGTGACCGGCTGCAGGTGAAGGTGGAGCTCGACCCGGAAGCGGCCGACCTCCAGGTGCCTCCGTTGTTACTCCAGCCGCTGGTGGAGAACGCGATCCTGCACGGCCTCTCGCAGCGCCAGGGCGGGGTGGTGGAGCTCACCGCGCGGCGCGTGGGCACGCAGATCGTCATCGACGTGCGCGACGACGGGCCGGGTCCGGGGGCTTCGGCGCACCGGGGCACGCAGACCAGCGTGCGCGACATCCTCGAGCGGCTGCGGCTGAGCTTCGGAGACGCCGCGCGCTTCACCCTCGAGGAGGCGCAAGGCGGCGGCTGCATCGCGCGCCTCGCGTTGCCGTGCCCGTGAAGGTGCGCGCGCTGGTGGTGGACGACGAGGCGCCGGCGCGGCGTCGGTTGATCCGCCAGCTGCTCGAGCTGGGTGACGTGGAGGTGGTGGCCGAGGCGGGTGACGGGGAAGCCGCGCTCGCGGCCATCCGCGCCCACGCGCCCGACGTGGTGTTCCTCGACATTCGCATGCCGGGCCTCGACGGGCTCACGCTCGCTCAGCGCTTCACCACGCTGCCTCCGATCATCTTCTGCACCGCGTGGAACGAGTTCGCGGTGCAGGCCTTCGAGGTCAACGCCGTCGACTACCTGCTCAAGCCGGTGCGCCTCGAGCGCCTGGCGCAGGCCCTGGGTCGGCTCTCGTCGAAGAAGGGCGACCCGGGCAAGGTGCTCGAGGCCGTCGCGCCCGCGAACCCCACGCGCATCATCACCGGTGGCCGCGGCGAGGTGCGCTTCTTCGACGCCCGCGAGGTGACCCGGTTCTGGGCGAGCGAGAAGTACACGCTCTTCCGCGCCGGCGGCGAGGAGCACCTGACGGAAGAGTCGCTCTCGCAGCTCGCGCAGCGCCTCGGGCCCGCGGGCTTCGTGCAGGTGCATCGCTCGGAGTTGGTGCGCCTGGACGCGGTGCGCGCGCTGCGCACCGAAGAGGGCATTCACGAGGTGACGCTCAGCGACGGCCAGGTGGCGCGGGTGAGCCGGCGCGAGCTTGCGGCGGTGCGCCGGGCGCTGGGACTGTCGCAGGGCGGCTGAGGGCGCTCGAGTCCACGAAGTGGATCATCCTCGGTCGCTCAAGAGGCTGCTCGAGGCGCTGCGCCCCTTGATCTTGCTCCGACGGACCTTGCCGAAGGTGGTGGTCGAGGGGGCGCTGACCTCGCCCGAGGCCTCGAGTTGGGCGCGCCGAGTGTCGACGGGCACGAGCGTGGCGATCGGTCTGCCGTGAACGGTCACGGTGACGCACTCGCCATGCTGCACCCGGCGAAGGTACTCGCGGAGACGCACTTTCAGGCTCCTGACCGAGACGCGCATGGGCCGATGATGGCGGCGCATGGCGCGCTCTGCAAACGCGCCGGCTGACCGTTCGTCGGCCTCGGTGCACCGTTGGTCGGGTCCAGGTCTACCGTTCGTCGGCGCGCGACTTCGGCGTGAGCGGGGCCCGGTATTCCTGTGGGGCCATGACGCGCCTTCGCTCCATCCTCCTCGTGCTCGCCCTCGCGGTCGTCGCCACTTCGGCGCTGGCCACCACCAGCCCCTCGCACGTCAACCCGCTGTCGCTGGCGAAGGCCATCGACGAGCAGTTCGCGGGCGTGATCATCGAGCGGCTCGATGCGGGCAGCTACCGCTACCTGCGCGTGCGTGACGACGCGGGCCTCGAGCGCTGGGTCGCCACGCTCGGCTCGTCGGCCACGTCGGGTCGCGTCGCGGTGCACGCCTGGGCCCGCGCCGAAGGCTTCGAGTCGAAGCGCACCGGCCGCACCTTCTCTTCCCTGTCGTTCGGCAGCGTCACCCCCACCACCCCGGAGTCGAAATGAACCGCCTCGTCACCACCCTGTTCCTTGCCCTCGCTGCCTGCGGTCCCTCCACGCCGGTCATGCCCGAGCCCACCATCACCCTCGAGCAGGGCACCGCGAGCCTCGTGGCCACGGTGACCCCGGTGAAGCTGGGCAAGGGGAGGGTGTTCTGCGCGCTGCACATCTCGCAGGACGCGTTCCCCGGGGCCTCGCCCATCATCGGGGGCTCGCTGGGCGCTGACCCCGCGGCGACGAGCATCACCTGCACCTTCGACAAGCTGCCCGCAGGCGACTTCGCCATCAGCGTCTTCCAGGACGAGAACTCGAACGGCGTGCTCGACACCAACGCCTTCGGCGCGCCGACCGAAGGCTACGGCGCGAGCAAGAACCAGTTGCCCGCCGCCGCGGCGCCGACCTTCGCCGACAACAAGGTGACGCTCGCGGCCGGCGAGCAGCTCACCGTCGACATCACCCTTCGCTGAACCACGCCCCCAGGACCCCATGAAGACCCTCTCGTTCGCAGTGTTCGCCGTCGTTGCCTTCTCCTGTGGCGCCCCTGGTCCCGATGACACGAAGTGTGTCCGCGGCACGCTCGAGGCCGACCTGGTGCATGCCGGCCCGTTGACCGGCCCCGAGGTCGACGCGACGACCGGAAAGCTCAAGCCCGGCGCCTACGTCTTGAGCAGCACCTACTTGAAGCTCACCACGTCGACGAAGGGGCAGGCGGCGTTCCAGGCCTCCATCAAGGCCATCACCGCGGTGATGGACGCGCAGCCCGGGCTCGCGGGCTACCAGTTGGCGACGTCCGATGAGTGCCTCACGGCGCGCACCATCTCGGTGTGGAAGGACGAAGCGTCGATGTACCGGTTCGTGGGGGTGCAGGCGCACGCGGACGCGGTCGCCCAGGTCAGCCTCACGAGCCGTGGCGGGAGCGTGGTCACCCATTGGGCCGACTCCGAAACCGGGGCGAGCTTCGAGGCCGCCGCGTCGCACGTGGCCAGCGCCGTGGGTCCGTTCTTTTGAGCGCGGCCTGGCGTGGTGCGGTGGTGCTGCTGTCCTTCGCGGCGTGTGGCGCACCGGCCCCGGGGCCGACGAAGCAACCGCTCGACCCGGTGCCCGGGCAGTTTCTCGAGGCGCTGCGCGGAGGGGATGGCGGCGTGGCCTTCACGCTGTGCGCGCAGGACGTGGCGTTCTTCGCGTCCGACGTGGAGGTGCACGGCGTGGCCGGCGTGCAGGATGCCGTGTCGAAGCTCGGCGTTCCTCCCGCGGCGATCATCGACAAGCACCACGGCGTCGCGCGGCTCACCCTGGGCGATGGGTCCACGCTCTTCGTGCGCTCGGACGACGCGGGCCACGTGACCGAGGTGGTGCGCTTTCCTGCGGGCACGAACGCCGAGACCCCGAGCTCCCTCGTGGCCTACCAGGACGCATGGAACGTCGACGCTTCCGGCCGCGCGCCGTTGCTGAAGAGCGGCTGGACCGCCGCTTCGCGCTACCTCGACCCGACGGCCGAGGGGATTGGCCCGGAGGGACTCTCGAAGGTCATCGACGCGCTGCGGGCCCAGTTTCCCGGCTCGCGCCTTGACGCGGCGCCTGGCGTGCAGCGGGTGACGGGCGGTTGGGTGACGTTCGACTGGGTGCTGACCTCGAGCTCGAGCGAGCTCCACGGCTTCGACGTGGCGCGCGTGGACGAGGCCGGCACGCCCGCGTTCATCGCCGGGTTCTTCTCGTCTCGGTGACGGTCACTCGACGAGGAGCGTGTACGGGAAAGTGCCGTACGATTGCGAGCTGGCCTCCACCACGAAGCGGTACAGCCCCGACGTGGTGGGGGTGAAGGTCGCGCTCGCGGCGCTGCCGTAGAAAGAGTCAGACATGTTACCCGGGTCGGTCACCGTCACCAGGGTGCGGGGGCTGGAGCGGAGCTGGACCGGGGTGTTGGCCGTGAGCTGCACGCTGAAGGTGTCGGTGTCGCCCATGTAGTCGATGGCGCCGTTGGCCGACGTACCCAGGGCCAGCGGGCGCGTGGTGGTGGCGTCATCGCTCCCGCGCGCCACGGTGAGCTCGTAGCTGCCGCCGGTGCCGTACGTGCTGCCGTTGCCCTTGACCGTCACCAACCAGCGACCGGCGGAGGTGGCGATGAAACCGGTGGTCTGCGTTGCCGCCTGGGTGGTCTGCAGCAACAGGTTTCCTGAAGGCGCGCTCACCTCGAGGGCGCACGCGGTGCCGCTGGTGGTGGTGCAGGCCAGCGACCGCACGTCGCCCGAGGCCGCGGTGAAGAGGAAAGCGTCGACGTCACTGCTCGTCTCCAGCACGCCGGTGGTGGTGACGCCGTCGGTCAGAGAGGTGGCGTCGGCACGGTCGTCTCCGTGGTCGTCGGCGCCGAGGTCGACCCCGCGTACCGCGTACGTCGTCCCCGGGCCTCCAGTGATCGTCACGAAGACCCGGGTCGCCGTGACCGGCGCCTTGAAGGCCAGGTTCGGCCCCAAGTCGTACCGCGGCAGCGTCGTCCCGTCGGGCAGCTTCACCGAGACGGAGCAGGAAGCGCCGCAGCCGACCTGGTGGTGATGGCCACCGACCACGGGCATCACGAAGAGGTCCAGGTCGAGGGTGTACTGAATCGAGCCGTTGAGGGGCGTGTCGAGCGGCAGCGGCGTCGCGCCGACCTCGGTGTTGGAATGATCGTCCACGCCCTGGTCGATCACGGTCAGCGTGTAGGGCCCCAGCGGCGACGGGCCGAAGCTGGCGGTGACCTCGACCACCCAGGCGCCGCCGCTCGGCGCGAGGAAGCGCAGCGAGTCCTCGGAGCCCGAGCCCGCGCTCTTCGCCCCGGAAGGGTCGCGCACCGTGAGCCCGCAGGCGAACGCGCTCGGGCTCGCGGTGCAGGTCGCCTGGTACACGTGCCCGGCCTGCGCGGTGAAGCGGAAGGCATCGACGTCGGCCCCGTACTGCAGGTCGCCCGCCGTCGCCGTCGCGAGCGTCAAGGCTGTCGCGGCCAGCGCAGTGTTGCCGTGATCATCGACCCCGCGATCCACCACGGTCAGGGAATACGGCTGCACGCCGGACGAATAGCCACGCCCCACCTGCACCGCGTACGTGCCGGCCGTGGCGCACAGCACCGAGACCAGGGGGGTCCCGGTGCCGAGGAGCCGGCCGGCGGGGTCGAAGACCTGGATGGTCAGCGCGTTGTTGCCGGCGGCCGCGCCCAGCGTCACCTGGAAGACGTGCCCGGCAGTGGCGTCGAAGGAGAAGGTGTCGAGGTCACCGGGCAGCTCGAGGCGCCCGGCCGTGAGCGTCGCCAGGGTGAGCGGGGTCGGGTGGTCGAGGGTGTCGCCGTGGTCGTCGACGCCGAGGTCCTCCGCCGAGAGGGAGTAGGTCGAGCCATGGACCCCGAAGTTGGCGTTTTCCTCCACGCGCAGGGCGCCGGGTTCCGAGTCGGTGGCCTGCCACACGAGGCCGCCGTTGGAGTCGGAGCCCGCGCTGGCGAGCAGGTTTCCCGTGGCGTCGAGGGCGGAGATGGAGAGCTCGGCCCCGCCCTGCCACCGCGCGAGGTAGAGGTGGTCGACGGTCTGCGTGACGCGGAAGCTGTCGACGTCCTCGGGACGCTCGAGCACGCCGCTGCGCATGGAGCCGGGCGGCAGCGGGGTGCCGAAGGCGGGATCGTCGGCGTGATCGTCAGGCCCGAGGCTGGTGAGCTCGAAGTGGAACGCGCCCAGGTCCCGCGGGTTGCGGCCTCGGGCGGTCAGCACCAGCGACTCGACGGTGGGCGTGGTCACGCTGGTGAATTCACCCGCCCCCAGGCCCCGGGTGCGCGCTCCGCCGTCGGGGCGGGAGATCACCAGCACGAGGTCTGACGGGCCGCCGTCGGGGCCGTCGAAGCGCACCGCGGTGTGGGCGGGCACCTCGAGCCAGACCACGTCCAGGTCGCCCGCGTACTGCACCTGCCCCGAGAACGCGCCCGCCGCGGGCACGAGGGTCACGGCGCCAGAGGGCTCGTTGACGTAGTCGTCGAGCCCCACGTCGGCGTAGCGCGCGACGTAGTCACCGACGTCGTTGGCGCGCACGCCGCGCACGCGCACCATCACCACCGTCGAGGACGCCGCGAAGGTGACCTCGGCGTGCGAAGCGCCGCGGTTGTCCGACGCGAGCAGCACCGTGCCGCCGACGTCGAAGATCTCCACCAGCAAACCGACGGTGGCGGAGGTCGCGGTGAAGGAGAAGAGCCGGCCCGGGGTGACGGCCAGCGAGAGCCAGTCGTGATCGCCCTCGGGGCCCAGCGAGCGGGGGGCATCGGTGTCCACGGCCAGCGCCTTCGCGAGCGCCGGGCACTCGTCGGGCTCGGCGCCGTCGCCGCTGGCGTGCTGGGCGTCGCAGTTCCACACCGGGGCGGCAGTGCAGCCATCGCCCTCGGGTGCGTAGGCCGGGTCACACCGACACAGCGCCGCGCCCGCCGAGACCTCGCAGGTGGTGCGATGCGGGGCGAGGCAGGGGTTGGGGGTGCAAGGGTCCGCGGGCGGCTTCGTGCCGCACGCGCTGAAGAGCACCACCACCCCGGACAACACGCCCCACCCGCCCGGCTTGATCATGGGCGGACCTTTTCAGGGTGCGAGAGGGGGCACAACCGCGGCCATCGACCGGGCGGCTTCGGCGCTCAGCGGCTGGGCGCGAAGAGGTCGGTCAGCTGCCCGTACTTGGCGCGGTAGTCCTCGATGGACTTGGTGATGGTGACCTTCGCCTCGGCGGCGTCGTAGGTCTCGGCGATCTCCACCGGGGGCGTCGGCGCGTCGGGCATCGCCTTGTAGGTGAGGAAGTAGTGACGCAGGCGATCGATGAGGGGCTGGGGCACGTCCTTGATGTCGCGCCAGCCGCCGTAGACCGAGTCACCCTTGAGCACCGCGATGATCTTGTCGTCGGCCTGGTTGCCGTCGATCATCCGGAAGCCGCCGATGGGCAGGGCCTCGACGAGCACCGCGCCGTGCTGGATGGGCTTCTCGGTGAGCACGCAGATGTCGATGGGGTCGCCGTCGCCGCTGATGCCGGTGCGCCCGAGGCGCTGGCCGCAGTGCTCGCCGACGCGGGTGTCACACAGCGTGCGGGGAATGAAGCCGTAGAGGCACGGCGGCTGGTTCGAGTACCGCTGCGGCCGGTCCAGCTTGAGGATGCCCGTCGCCTTGTCGACCTCGTATTTCACGGCGTCGGTGGGGACCATCTCGATGTAGCTGGTGACGATGTCGGGCGACTTCTCGCCGGGCGACACGCCATGCCACGGGTGCGCCTGAAAGAAGAGACCGAGCGCCTGCGTGAGCGAAGGAGTCATGGCGGCTGCAATAACACACTGCGTCGTGATCAGCGGCCCTCGAACAGGCGGGTCAACGCAGCCTCCGCGAGGGGCACGTCTTCCGGGCGATCCACCGCCTGGGTGCTGTGCTCGGTCACGCGGCAGGCGATGCGGATGCCGTGGCCCAGCGCGCGCAATTGCTCCAATGACTCTGTCTTTTCGAGCGCAGTAGGAGGCAGCGTGGCCAGGCGCAGGAGGACGCGGGCGCGGTACCCGTAGAGGCCCAGGTGGGCGAAGCGGGGCACGGGGGCGCCGGGGTCGCGTTGAAAGGGGAGATCGGCGCGGGAGAAGTAGAGCGCGTTGCGCGCCTCGTCGAGCACCACCTTCACCACGTTGGGGTTGGGGCGCTCGTCTTCACGCAGGGGCCGCACCAGGGTGGCCATGTCCACCGCGGGGTCGTCGAAGGTCTTCGCCAGCGTGGCCAGGGAGCCGGGGTGCACCGCGGGCTCGTCGCCCTGCACGTTGATCAGCACCGCGTCGCCCAAGAGGCCCAGGGCGGTGGCCACCTCGGCCACGCGGTCGGTGCCCGAGGCGCAGGAAGGGGAGGTCATCACGCAGGTGGCGCCGAAGCTGCGGGCCGCGGCCTCGATGCGCGCGTCGTCGGTGGCGATGATCACCTGCGAGAAGCAGCCCGCCTCGACGCAGCGCTCGTAGACGTGCTGCACCATGGGCTTGCCGGCGATGGGGGTGAGGGGCTTGCCGGGGAAGCGCGAGGCGGCGAACCGGGCCGGGATGACCGCGACGGGTGCTGACATGCCGGTGCTGATACCATGTGCGCCCATGCCGAAGATCGAACGCACGTCCTCCCTGACCAGCACCCCCAAGGCCCAGGCCGTCACCCGCACCGCGACGCCGGCCACCGGGTCGACCGCGGCCGCGCCGAAGGGCGCCGTCACCGACTACGCCGGCCAGGCCGCGCCCCCGAAGGAGCTGGTGCCGCGGGGCAAGCAGGTCACCACCTCGGCGAGCCCGTCGGCGCTGTGGGGCGAGGCGCCTGCGACCAACGAGCTCGACGTGGATGCCTTCCAGAAGCTGTCGCCCGCGGAGCAGCAGGCGCAGCTGACGACGCTGCGGGAAGAGCGGCAGCAGTTGAGCGCGCAGATCCAGGCGCGGCTGGCGAAGCTCGACATCAAGTGGAACAACTCGCGGTTGGTGACGCGCACCGAGGCCCTGCGCGACTACCAGGAGCAGACCAAGCACCTCGACCCCGCGACCAAGCAGGAGCTCGACGGGCTGCTGCACCGCGCCGAGGCTTCGCAGCGGAGCATCAACACGCTGCGCGCGAAGATCGACCGGCTGCCGAAGACGCCGGAGGCGAAGAAGGCCCAGGCCGCGCTGCGCACGCAACTGGCGAAGGAGCTGCGGGCGGCGCGGGCCGAGCAGTCGAAGGTGGTGAAGGCCGCCACCACGGTGGTCGATCAGCAGGGCCTCAAGGCCGATCGCCTCGCGGTCACCGAGCAGGTCATCGACCCGTCGGCGCCGAAGCCGGGGAGCGGGGACACGCTGCTGGAGAAGGTGACCCGCTTCCTCCACCTCGACGGGTTCCTCGACCTCATGGGGCGGCTCTTCGACCCCGCGAAGACCCAGAACGAGCAACTGGTGCAGGGCGCGGCGCAGCGCCTCGACGAGAGCCGCAAGAGCCTCGAGTCCCGCATTCAGAGCGAGACGCTGGCCCAGACCCGGGCCGACCTCGCCGGCCTCATTTCACGAGGAACGGGCTCGCCTCGCCCTGCTTGAGTCGCAGGAAGAGGTTGCCAGGCACGTGCGCGAAGGTCTGCGTGGTGCCCTGCGCGTCGGGCCAGCGCACGGTGATCTCGTCGGCGCCCTCGCAGCCCCCGAGGCCCAGGTGCACGGTGAGATCGTTCTGCAGGCCGAAGTGGCCGTAGCCGCCTGACACCTCGCGCGTCTGGCTCTTGCCGTTGGCCTTCACGGTGACCTTCGCGCCGATGGCCGCGCGGTTGGTGGTGGTGCCGTTGCCCTCGAGGTGGAGCAGCATCCACTTGGTGGAGACCGCCTGGTTCTCGTAGAGGTGCACCTCGTTCTTCTTCCAGGTGAGGGCGCAGTCGCGGGCGGTGCTCGCGCCGGCCAGCACGTCCAGGTCGCCGTCGCGATCGAAGTCGGCCACGGCGAGGCCGGCCATGCACTCGTGGCGCAGGTTCCAGGCGCGGCTCCGGTCGCTGAAGGTGCCGTCGGGCTGCTGGGCGAAGAGCATGCCGAACTGGTCGGGGTAGTCGCTGAAGCCCACCACGAGGTCGAGGCGGCCGTCGTTGTCGAGGTCACCGCCTGCGGCCACGATCCCGCCCTCGTTCCACGACACGCCGAGGTGCGGGGGCTGGAGGCCGGTGGTGGCGTTGCCCGGGCGGCCCAGGCGCACGTCGCCGTTGGCGGTGGACAGGTTGTGCTGCAGCTCCGAGGAGTCGCTCGAGCCGCCGGCCCACCAGTGGTGGATCTCGGCGTTGTAGAGGTCGTTCTTGCCGTCGCCGTCGACGTCGCCGCACCAGGTGGTGAAGGTGTTGCCGTTGTTGCGCCAGGGTTGATCGTCGAAGCCCACGCCCCAGGACGAGGTGGCGGGGGTGGGGCACTGGATGGCCGGGCCGGTGACGCCGGCGCAGGCGGGGTTGGCGGTGTTCGCGGTGCACCAGCAGCGGAAGTTCTCGTTGTCGCGGAAGTCGTGGTTCTCGTCGCCGGCGAAGCCCGAGGCCACGGACTGGTCGACGAACTTGCCGTGGCCGTCGTTGCGGTAGAGCAGGTTGGGCTGGCGGCCGTAGGCGCTGACCATGAGCTCGGGGGCGCCGTCGTCGTTCAGGTCGCAGGCGGTGACGCCGTAGGCGGGGCGGTGGTTGGTGAAGGCGTCGAAGCCCGAGTCATCGGTGAGGAGGTTGGCGTACGCGGTGACGTCGCTGAACTCCCCGGTGCCGAGGCCCTGGAAGAGGCGGGCCTGCACGCCCAGGGAGCTCTGGCCGTAGGCCTCGTACCAATGGCCCACGAAGACATCGAGGCGGCCGTCGCGGTCGACGTCGGTGAAGGTGGCGCTGGTGGTGGGCATCAGCTCGTCGCGGCGCGGGGTGGTGGCGGTCTCGGGCGCGAGGGTGAAGTGGCCGGTGCCGTCGTTGAGCAACACCTCGCTGCGATCGCCGGGGTCGGTCATGGGCTTGGTGGGGTCGACGTAGGTGCCGGAGTACGCGTCGAGGTCGCCGTCGTTGTCGACGTCGCCGAAGACGGCGAGCTGGGCCGAGCGGTAACGGGTGTCGGAGCCGCCGCGCACCTCGAAGAGCCCGTTGGCCGTCTCGTCGACGAAGACGCGGTGGGTGCCGTCGGTGCTGGGTCGGTTCATCAGCTGCCACACGAGCCGCCGCCCGCCATCGGGCAATTGCTTCTGCTGGGCGAGGTTGCTGGTGACGGCGTGCACCACGAGGTCGGGGTAGCCGTCGGCGTCGAGGTCGGCGACGGTGAGCCGGTTGCCGGTGAGGTCGACGCCGAGCTTGCCCAGGCCGAAGGCTTCCGTGCTGTCGACGAAGCGGGTGCCGGCGTCGCCCGGGGCGTCGCAGCGGGCGGGCTGGCCCTGGTCGAGGAGCACGGCCTTCTGGGTGTTCGATAGGGGGCGGTGCGGTCCGGCGTCGACTACGCCCGGGTCCTCGACCGCGGCGTCGGGGAGCGAGCCGGGGGTCAGACAGCCGGCGAGGAGCAAGAGGAGGACGAACGGGGTGCGCATGGGTGGGCTGGTACCTGTCCTTGCCGACGGTCTGCAATGGGGCGGCGGCGAACATCCATCCACGCACGGAGGTTTCGGGCGCTCTCGCGCGGTGAGCGGGGCGAAGGAGTGTTCGCGCCGCATCTGCCGAGGCGGTCGGTCGCGAGACGTCGCTGCGGGCGGAGCGGGTCGGCCGCGAGGTTGCAGTGGGTGGTGGGGCCCGCACTTTCGCGGGCCAGCAGGAGGCGGGACACGTGACGGCGATGGGGCGGGTGGGGTGGGCGGGGTTGGTGGAGGACTTTCACGATGCGCAGGTTCGGGTGGTGTCGGACCGGCCGGTGTCGGCGGCGGACGCGAAGGCGTTGGTCGCGCGGGTGGAGCGGGCGTGGAAGAGCGACGTGAAGACGCAGCGGTGGGACGACGAGGGGCCGCTTCGGCGCACGTTGACCATTGCGGTGCTCTCGGCGCCGGCCTTCGCCCAGTTCACGGGTGACGCTACGGGGTCGATTGCGGGCGTGACCACGGGGAAGGACACCTTCGTGATGCCGGAGCGGGTGCTGCATGGCACCACGCGCGACGACGAGAACACGCTCGCGCACGAGCTTTCCCACGTGCAGGACTTCCGGGAGGCCGGCGACGCGATGGAGTCGATCCCCACGTACCTCGAGGAGGGGAAGGCGACGGTCATCGGCGATGCGTATGGGCGCGAGTCGAGGCACCTCGCTGACGCGGCGCGGACCATGGCGTCGTTCACCGGGGACGAGGTGGCGTACCTGTTGCGCAACTTTCGGCGCTCGAGCGACGAGCAGCGCCCGCCGCAGTTCGTTTATGCCGGGGAGGTGATGGGGGCGTTGTTCGTGGAGTACCTCGCGACGCACGTGCGGGGGGACGCGGTGGTGCGGTTGGCGGACGCGGTGGAGGCGGCGGGGCGCGGCACGAGCTTCACCCGGGCGTTTGCGACGTCGTTTGGGCGATCGTTGGGCGAGGTGGAGCGGGAGTTCGTGACGTTCGTGCGCGACACGGAGGGTGAGCCGGGGCGCCGGCTCGAGGGCACGTTGTACGGGCCGCGGTGAGGCGTTGATGGGAGGGGGGGCGTCTCCTGCGATCGGCAGCGGTCGTCTCTGGGTTTGGGTGCCGGGGATCGCCCCAATCCCTTCCTTTCCCCCCGGGGAAAGGGGAGCGCTCATCTGCCGCGCGGGCTAGACGGGATTCAGAGTCGAATGGGGCAAGGCCTCAATGTTCAGGAACGGTCGGTGGGGGTTGATCCACCGTCGGCCCTCGACGGTTTTCGTGGACGGCGACGCGCGGCGCTGAAGCAGCAGCATCTAACGGCTGCTGCTGCCCTTCGGCAGCCACTGCGGGACGTCAGATGTCGCTGCCTGGGCGGTGGGTCCGGCGCATTCCAAGACCATCGAGAAGAAGCGTCTGCGTCCTGCGCTGCGAGCGTTACTGCAGATCGAGGCCACGTCCCGTCTCCCTCTGGATCCCGTCTGGCCCGCGCGGCGAGCGCTCCCCTTTCCCCGGGGGGAAAGGAAGGGATTGGGGCGAACCCCGGCACCCCAACCAACACACGGCCTGTGCCGATCGCAGGAGACGAAAACCTCCCGTCGAAGTCTCCCGCGCTCACTGCAGCGCGATGATCAACACCGTCACCGACGTCGCGACCATCACCCCGCCGCCCACCATTCCGAGCACTCCGCGCTGCGTCCCCGGCGGTACCGACAGGAACCCCGACGCCACCGCGCCCACCGCCAGCCCGGCAACCCCCGCCACCATGGACAGCACCCCGATGGCGATGAACCGGAACGTGTCGTTGACGATGGCCTCCCCGGTGCTGTCCCCAGGCCGTGACGCGGGCCAAATGAACGACCCGATGAGCGCCGACACCCCCGCGGCGAGCACCGCCGTACCCAGCGCCCCCGCGGTGATCGCGCTGACCTGCCCGAACGTGCCGCCCCGGTCGAGCCAGGCCCCCAACGCCGCCCCGGTGCCCAGCAACGTGGTCCCGATGCCGAAGCCCACCCACCGGGCCTGGTTGTCCGACAGGGAAACCCGTTCCGCGACAGGCTCTTGCGGCACTGTTTCGACCGGCGCGGGCTCCGCGGCGAGGGTCAACGCAACGATGAACGCGAGCGACATGAGGCGAAAGATGAGATCGCAAGGGGGTCCCGTCAATCTCCGACCAGACAGTTCGCTCAACGTCGAAGGTGCCAAGGCGTTAAAGGGGTCTTCGAGATGCGAGCCCCTGAGCTGGACGAAGCCCTGCGTAGTCTGAATCAAACGAGCGCCATCGACTGGGCTGCCCAGTCCCCCACGGCGTCATTCGTCGAAATGGCGCGTCGCCTGCCTGGCGGCATCGCCCCGCTGGCCCTGCAGAAAGAGCTGCTGCGCGAAGCCCGCGAACGCGGCGAATTCCCCCTCCTGGTGCGCGGCGTGCTCGTGCGCCTGCTCAACAGCGAGTTCCCCCGCGGCCTGGGCACGCAGACCGGCGAAGACGCCGACTCGAACCTCTCGTCGGTCTTCTCGATGTGGAGCGCCAGCTTCGACCCCGACCAGCGCTCCGCCGCCGAGGCCATCTGGGCCAAGGTCGCCGACGCCATGAAGGCGAACCCCGACTGGGTGCCCCAGCAGGCGGACGAGCCCAAGCTGCTCAAGCTCTTCGCCGGCTACGACCTCGAGCGCTCGAAGCGCGCCGGCCTCGTTGCCGCCGCCCGCGCCCGCATCGACGCGCGCCTCGCCGGCCGCACCACCAACCGCGAACGCCTCGCCGCCATCAGCGAGCTGCCCCCCGGCTACCGGTGGATGTACGCCACCAGCTGGGTCGACACCTCGATCCGCAACGGCGGCCTGCAGACCGTCTACAACACCGGCGGCGGCATCGAAGTGCCCCTGGCCATCGAGGGCCTGCGCGCCATGAAGGCCGAAGACCTCGCCACGCTCATCGAAGAGTCGCTCGCCTTCGGGCGCGCCTCGCAGCGCGAGAAGCTCGGGCCCGGCCTCTTCACCGACCCGCCCATCGCCGCCTTCCCCACGCCCCGCACCTGGACGCAGATCGACCGCGCCTACTGCGCCCACGCCCCCGACCTCTTCGAGCGCTTCGCCTCGCTCCTCGAGTCCATGCCCGAGCTCTTCGAGCCCCCCTTCCGCCAGCTGCGCAACGCCGAAGACGGCCGCAAGTGGAAGGTGCGCACCAGCGGCGTGGTGGTGGAGATCCAGATCGAGCTCGCCGACGGTACCCTGATCACCCGCGAGCGGCGCTGCACCTCGAACGAGAAGGCCGAGATCGAGGCCCTGGCGTTGATCAACGAGCAGCTCCAGGACGGCTTCTCCGAAGCCAACTGAAGACCCGCTTCAGTCCTTCGGCGCGACGAAGAACGCCGAGGGACTGGAGAACAGCCGCTTCAACACCGCGCGGGCCAGGGCGAGCTGACCTCGCACACCCAGGCCCCGCGCTCGCAGCGCCACCACGATGGCGAACGCGAAGCTCACGGTGAAGTTGATGAACCCCACCATGGGGATGGAGAGCAGCGCCAGCAGGTAGTCCGGCCGCGTGAGCGCCGCCGGCCCCAGCTGCAGCCCCGCATAGACGAGCTGGCCGGCCACGAAGGTCACGTGCCGCACCTCGAGCGGAAGTCCCACCAACACGAAGAGCATGGGCATGAAGCCCAGCAGCATGCCGAAGCCGATGTTGCCTCCGAAGCCGCTGGCCTGCTCGGTGAGGAACCGCGAGAGCCGCGTGGTGCGCCTGACGCCCAACCACCGCCGCAGCACGCGGTTCGAGGCGATGGCCCCGGGCAGCTCGTGCAGCACGAAGGCGTTCTCCGCAGCGCCCGCCAACAGGCTCGCGGCCCACAGCCACACGCCGGTCATCGCCGCCGAGAAGATGGTCACGCTGTAGATGGGATGGTGCACCCGCACCACCTTCTCGGCGTAGGCCGCGTCGAGCACGTGGTGGCCGAAGAGCGCGTCGAAGCCCAGCCCGATGAAGATCGCGAAGGGCATGACCACGAAGACGTTGCCGACCAGCGCGGTGAACTGCGTGCGGCTGGCGCGGGCGACGAGATCGACCAGCGGCGCCAGCTCGGGGTGCTCCTCGTCTTTCTGCGCCTCGATGGCCCCGGCGATGGTGGCGGCGGTCATCGAGGGCTGCTTGGTGGCCAGCGCGAAGTGCAGCAACTGCATCAGCACGAAGCCCCACGCGTAGTTGAGCCCCACCAGCAGCGCGTCGAAGAACGGCGGCGGGTGCGCGAAGGAAATGTAGAACTTGGTGAACACCATCAGCGCGGTGACGGCGCCACCACCGGCGGCGGCGTCGAGCATGGCCCGCTGCCCGGTGCGGGTGCGGGTGACGTAGTGCTCGCCCGACGAGCCGGCCCGCTCCACCACGCGCCGCGCCAGCAGCCGCGTGCTCGACTGCAACAGGGCGGTGAGGCTCGAGTCGTCCACCGTGCCGCGCACCAGGGCGCGCTCCAGCTGCACCACCGCCAGCTGCCGGGCCTCCTCGAGGCCGAACATCACCTGCAACACCTGCGAGAGCCGGGTGAGCAGCGCGTGCAGCAGCTCGAGGCGGAACACGAGATCGACGCTGATGCCCGACGCGTCGAGCGTCTTCGACACGTCGTGCAGGCAGACGCGGCACGCCTCGATGGTGGCCTGCACCCGGGCCAGCGGCAGCTGCCCCTCGAGCAGCGCGGTCACCTGCGCGGGCAGGGCGAAGAAGGGAGAACCTTCGACGGTGACCTCGGGCAGGCGCTTGCGCAGGTCATCGCTCACGCCCTGCATGGCGATGCGCGAGGCGAGCAGCAGCGCGCCGTCCCGCAGCCCCGGCGCCAGCGCGCGCTTGACCGGCTCGGTGTCGAGGCCCAGCAGCCGGTCGAGCTGGCGCCGCGACTCCTCGCTGAGCGAGAGCACCCAGGCCGCGCGCGCAGGCGAGTCGATGAGCCGCCCCAGCAACCGCGACACCTCGCGGCCCACCGGCGGCGCAGGCAGCACGTTCTTCGAGACCCGGTCCGTCAGCTCGTTCCAGAAGCCGAAGTGCGTGGGGATTCCGGTGTCGGTGAAGAGGTGCGTGGTCGAGCTCCCCGCCAACACGCGGAGCACGGTGGCGCGCAGCCGCTGGGCGAAGGGGGGGATCTCCTCGGCCGCGGTCACCAGCAGGCGGGTGCGGGTCTGGACCTCGGACTCCCCCTCGCGCCGCCCGGGGGCCTCGCCGCGCTCGAACAGCCAGGCCACGAGGTCCTCGAGCCACTCGATGGCGCCGTCCTGCAGCTGCGCGTCGTCGATCGCCACCAGCGCGTGGAGCCGGCCCAGCACCCGGTTGTCCGGATCGCTCGAACCGAAGCGCGTGAGGAACAGGTTCCGGTCGAGCAGCAGGTGGTCGGACACTCTTCCTCAGGGAAACGCGTGGAGCAGCCACGGCAGCAGCCGCCCATCGGTGACCAGCTGCATATGGTCGAGGCGCTCGGACTGCACGCATACCAGCGGCGATTTCTTCGTGGCGCCGGGGAGCTCGTCGTAGAGCCACGGCAGCGCGTCGAGCTGCACCGAGGCGGCGTGCTTCTTCACCATCCACTCCGCGCGTTGCTGGGTGTCGAAGCCCACCAACACCAGTTGACGGGGCAGGGCAGGCGAGGGCGCGTCGAGCCAGTCCTTGAAGTCGGTCTCGTTGCCGTAGAGCCCGTCCACCAGGAGTACCTGGCGCACCTGCTCGTGGGGCAGCCAGGTGGCGATGGTCTTGTACGCGCCGGAATGGCCAAGCAGCACGATGGGCCCGGGCGGGCGCTTCAACTTCAGGCGCTTCTCGACCGCGGCGATCAGCTTCTCGAGGTCGGGCCAGTACACCGGGTCCGTGCGCCAGCTGCGCGCCTCGGGGGCGATGAAGAGCGCGTTGCGGCCCGAGTCGCGGAACTGGGCGGTGAGCTGGTGCTCGCGCATCGCGGTGTCGATGCTGGTGAAGAAGCCGTGCACGTAGACCACGGTGACGGCCTGCTCGCGCTTGTAGCTGCGCGGTCGCCACACGTGCACCGGGCCGCTGTCCTTCGTCCCGAAGCGCACGTAGCGCCCGTCGTCGAGCAGCTCCTCGAGATACTCGCCCTCGGTGGTGCGGGCGATGAGCTCGCGCGCGGGGGTGGTGGGCTCGGGGACGACAGCCGGGGCGGGCGCCTGGTGAAGGACGAAGAGGAGCGCGAGCAGCACTCGCGTGACCTTACTTCGTCGCCGCCGGGGCCTTCTTCGTGATCAGCATGTGCTTGGAGAGGTTCTTGTCGAGGTAGCCGTAACGGAAGGCGAGCGGCTTGGCGTCCTTCCACAGCTTGATGAAGTCCTTGTTGTGCTCGGGGTTCGCGCTGAGGAACGACTCGGCGAACTTGCCGTAGGTCTCCTGCGTGAAGCCGGCCTTGGTGGCGAACTTCGGGGGGATGCCCGTGGAGTCGCTGACCATGAACTGCATGTTGTCGAGCAGGTAGGTGCGGATGGTGGAGAAGTTGTCGCGCCACAGCAGGTAGCTCGCGGCCTTGGTCATGGCGCAGATGGGCGTGCGGGCCTTGAGGTAGCCCTTCATGCCCTCGTCCTTGCCGAAGTGATCGTCGTCGAGGTTCTGCGCGAAGTGGCGGTGCACGATGCGGTCCTTCACGGGGTCGCCGCCCTTCTTCACCGCGATGAGCTCGAGGTTGTCGAAGGCCTCCGAGAAATCAGGCGCCACCCAGACCTTGTTGAGGAGCTTCGCTTCCTTCTTCTCCAGCGCCTCGAGCTCGGTCTGGTTCAGGTAGCGGATGGAGCCGTCGGGGTTGGTCTTCACGTACTTGAGGCTGATCGGCTCGTAGCCGTGCACCGCGAGCGCGATGAGGAAGAAGCTGAGCTGGCCGGGGATCTCGCCGCGCTGGCCCTTCATCAGGTTCTCGGTCTTCGAGTCGTTCGCGGTGAGCAGGCCCGACGACGTGGAGCGGATGAGCGCCAGCGACGCCTTGAGCTGCTTGGCGGTGATGCCCTTGATGCGGCGCGGGTCGCCGGCGTGCTCCAGGGACATCGTGGTGATCTCCTTGGCCTCCGGGTACGTGGTGATGGCGCTGATGAGGTCGCCGCCGCCGAAGGGGTAGACCACGGTGGTGGGCAGGCCGGCCGGCTTGAGGCCTTGAATGAACGGCGACGCTTCCTTCACCCACGTCTCGCGGTACTTGGCGACGCGGCGGTTGAGCTCCTTGCAGTGCTCGTCGACGATCTTCTGATCGATGCCCGCGGGCAGCGCCGCGTCGTTGCCACACGCCACCACCCGGTAGAGGAGCTTCGCCTCTTCCGTGAAGTCGAGGTCGGGGCCGGCTGCGGCGGCAGGGGTCTGCGCGAGGAGGGCGAGGAGCGAGAGGGTCAGCATGGTTCGCGCCCAATATCACCGAAGCGTTTGCTGGGTTCGAGTCAGATGACCCCGAAGTGACGCGCTTCGGGCCCGTGGTCTACGGTCGCCACCCATGCGCTCCTTCTTCGCCGCGTTCGTGGTCCTGGGCCTCTCCATCGCGCTGCTGTCCCGCAGCGTGTCTGCCGGGCCTCCCATGGCGCCGGAGTCCAGAGACTTGAGCGCGGTCATCGCCTCGCTGCGCTTGGACCCCGCGCTCAAGGGCTCCTTGGCCGCCGCGCGTTTCTACGGCGAGGTCTTCGGAGGCAAGAGCGTCAACGTGTACGGCTTCTCGCCCTCCGGGCACAACGCGCTGGCGTTCTCCGAGTCGCAGATCAGCCAGCGCTCCTGTGGGCCACTCACTGCGCCCGAGCTCAAGGCCGCCAGCGCGCTGCTCAAGGAATACGGCGACGCGCTGCCGGTGACGCTGCGCGCGTACACCCTGGGTCTCGAGGGCAAGGCGCAGCAGTCCTCGGACCTCTTCGCGGGCTACCTCGACTCGTTGGCGTTGCCCCCCGGGCCGTGTCCTGGCGAACACCGTGATTCCTCCCACGGCCGCGTGCGCGCGATGAACTTCGCGATGCAGTGCCTTCGCACCATGACCCCGAAGCGCGAGGTGTCGAAGCAGGAAGGCGCCATCCAGCGCGCGGTGCAGTGCGCAGGCCTGAACACCACGGTCGGCTGACATGGCCGCCCGCAAGCGCCTCTCGCCCACCCCCCGAGAGCGCATCCTCGTCGCGGCGTTGACCACCTTCGCGGCCCGCGGGGTGGGCGCGAGCAGCATTCAGGACGTCGCCGACGAAGCCGGGGTCAGCAAGCAGGCGCTGATGCACCACTTCCGCACCAAGGACCTCCTCCGGGCCGGGGTGTACGAGCTGCTGGCGCTGCGCCTGCGCGAGCAGCTGCCCGCCGCCGCCACCGAGTTGGTGAGCCGCTCGCACGACCGCTACCGGGGCCTGCTGGAGGTGGTGAACGCCGGCTTCTCGGCCAACCCGGAGCTGGCCCGCTTCCTCATCTTCGAGCTGCTCGAGCGGCCCGAGGCCGTCATCTCGTGGCTGCGCGACGAAGCCGCCCCCTGGCTGGGCCTGGTGAAGGGCGTGGTGGAGCAGTCGAAGCACCCGCGCGCCTTCGACACCGAGGCCCACCTCACCGTGCTCGCCACCCTGATGCTCGCGCAGAGCGCCCTGGTGCCCCGCAGCGACAATCGTTGGCGCAAGCGCGTCGAGGCGTCCACCCTCGAGGTCATGCTGCTCGGCAGTCACCTCTCTGTCCCTTGAGGCAGGGCGCTGACACTTGCCAATGAGACGCTGAGTACTTACCGTCTGGCAAGTCTTCGCCACCTCGGAGCATTCATGACCGCCACCGCCCTCGACACCCCCACCGCGCTGCGACCCCTGCCGCCCGGCCCCCGCGGTTGGCCGCTGGTGGGCCACATTCCCGCGCTGCGCAAGCACGGCATGCTCGGGTTCATGGACCGCAGTTGGGCCGAGTACGGCGACGTCTTCGCCATGGACGTCGGGTTCCACGCGGTGGTCATCGCGCACCCCGACGGCATCAAGCGGGTGCTGGCGGGCAACGCGAAGAACTACATCAAGGGCAAGACCTACGACGGCGTGCGGCGGGTCATCGGCAACGGCCTGCTCGCGCTGGAAGGCGAGGCGTGGAAGACGCGCCGGGCCCTGGTGCAGCCCGCGTTTCACCGCGCCGCCCTGGGCAAGCTGACCGAGGCCATGGTGGAGAGCGGCCGGCAGCACTTCGATGCGCTCAAGGAGAAGCACGGCACTGCGGCCTTCACCCTCGACGCGCACCGCGACATGGTGACGCTCACCCTCGACGTGGTGGTGGCCGCGCTCTTCGGTCGCGATCTCGGCGGCGCGGCGGAGGTCTCGTACGAGGCCCTGGGGACCGCCATGGAGCTGGTCGGGGAGCGCAGCAACGGGCTGGTGCTGCCGAAGTGGGTGCCCACGCCGGGCAACCGCCGGTTCCACCGCACCATGGAAGAGGTGGAGGGCGCCGTGTACCGCGTCATCGAGGCCGGGCGCCGCAAGACGACCGACGACGGCACGCTGCTCTCCATGTTGCTCAACAGCAAAGACGCCGAGACCGGGCAGTTGCTGAGCGATCGCGACGTGCGCGACGAGGTGTTCACCATGTTCGTCGCCGGTCACGAGACGACCGCGCTGACGCTCACGTGGCTCTTCACGCTGCTCGACGGGCGGCCCGAGGTCATCGCCAAGATGCGCGCCGAGGTGGACACGGTGCTCGGCGATCGCGACCCGGGCTTCGAGGACTACCCGAAGCTCCCGTACCTGCGGCAGGTCATCGACGAGACGCTGCGCCTGCGTGGGCCGGTGGCGATGAACGCGCGCACCGCGGTGGCGGACGACGAGATCCTCGGCCTGCGCATCAAGGCCGGTGACATCGTGATGCCGTACTTCTACGGCGCGCATCGGCACCCCGACTTCTGGGACAAGCCCAACGAGTTCGACCCGGACCGGTTCTCGGCTGAGCGCAGCGCCGGCCGCAACCCGTGGAGCTACGTGCCGTTCTCCGCGGGCCAGCGGCAGTGCATCGGGAACACCTTCTCGCTGGTGGAGACCGTGGTGTTGCTCGCCCAGTTGCTGCGCCGCTTCGACGTCGAGGTGCAGCCGGGCGCCGGCGAGGTCAAGCCGCTGGCCATCGTCACCGTGCGGCCCGATCGCCCGGTCATGGTCACGCTGCGGCCTCGGGTGCGCTGACGGTCGACCTCCGCCCCCTGACCCGTTTCGGGGCGGGCGAAATGATCGGTGGTATGTCGGCGCCTCGTGTCGCGCACCCTCGGACTCAAGTCAGGCATCGGCCTCGTCGTCGCCAACATGGTCGGCGCGGGCGTCTTCCTTTCCACCGGCTTCATGGCCCAGAGCCTCACCCCCGGGCAGATCCTGCTCGCGTGGTTGATCGGCGCGGCGCTCGCGATGTGCGGCGCGGTGGCCTACGCGGAGGTCGCGCGGCTCGTGCCCCGGGGCGGGGGTGAGTACCGCTACCTCTCGTCGCTGCTGCACCCGGCCCTCGGGTACCTCGCGGGCTGGGCCTCGCTGCTGGTCGGCTTTTCGGCGCCCACGGCCCTCGATGCGCTGGCGGCCGGGGCCTTCGCGCGCGCGGTGGAGCCTTCGCTGGATCCCCGGATCGTGGGCGCGGTGTTGATCATCGGGCTCACGGCGGTGCACGCGCTGGGGCTCCACATGTCGGCCCGGGTGCAGAACAGCCTCGTGGCGCTCAAGGTGCTGCTGCTCGCCGCCTTCGTGGCCATCGGCGTCTTCCAGGGATCGCTCTCGTGGCCCACGTGGCTGCCGCCGTCCCCCGCGGCCTCGCCGGTCAACGAGCTGGTGGGCAGCCTCTTCTTCATCGCCTTCGCCTTCTCGGGCTGGAACGCGGCCATCTACGCCGCCGACGAGTTTCAGCAGCCCGAGCGCAACGTGCCCCGCGCGATGCTCATCGGCTGCCTCGCGGTGGGCGCGCTGTACCTGGTGGTGAACTTCATCTTCGTGGCCAACCTCACGCCCGCCCAGGGCACGGTGGTCTTCAAGTACGACGACTTCACCTCGCTCAAGGGCGAGTTCGACCAGGTCACCCTGGGCCAGGCGGTGATGGCCACGCTCCTGGGGCCCATGGCGGCGAAGGTGATGAGCGCGGTGATGCTGCTGCTCTTCATCTCGGCCATGAGCGCGATGTTGCTGGTCGGCCCGCGCGTGTACTCGGCGATGGCGAGAGACGGGTTCCTCCCGGTGTTCCTCGCGGGCAAGGAAGGCCAGCCGCCCACGGGCGCGGTGGTGCTGCAGGGGTGCATCGCCCTGGCCCTGCTCTTCACCCACGACGTGCGCTCGGTGCTCTCCAACGTCGGCGCCATCCTCGTGCTCTTCGCGGCGCTCTCGGTGCTCGGGCTGTTCATGGCCGACTTCCAGGGCGACAAGGTGACGTTGCCCCCGCTCAAGAAGGTGATCATCGCCTTGCTGGTGGTGCTCGCGGGCGCGGCGGCCTTCGCCAGTGACGCGGTGTCCTTGCCCCTGCGCCTCGGGGTGTTGCTGGTGGGCGCGCTGGCCGCGGCGGTCCTGCGGTACCGCGCGAACGGTGGCGTCGGGCCCTCGCTGCCCGGGCTCATCGGCGCGGCGCTCTACGTGGTGTCCTCGGCGTGGATGTTGTTCGTCGGTTTCCGCCAGAGCCTCTCGTTGCTGGCCTGGGTGGCCGGCGTGGCGGTCATCGGGCTGGTGGCCTGGGCGTTGACCCGGCGCGCGCAGCAGGTGGCTGCATGACGGTGAAGCACCTGGGTCGCTACGAGTTGCTGGAACAACTCGGCGAGGGCGGCATGGGCGCCGTCTGGCTCGCGCG
>CAIVGN010000233.1 GCA_903905455.1 uncultured Archangium sp. | reverse complement strand
TGCACGCGCGGCGGCAGTGACACCTCACGCGCGAGCTCCGGCCACCCGCGGCGCACCACCTCGTGCAGCACCCCGCCTTCCGGCCGGCGCCGCGTCTCGTCCCCTCCACCCGTCCCGCCCACTCCTCACTGTCTACTCGCCGCCACCGACAGCCTTCGTGGTCGGGTGAGGGCGCGCGTCGAGGGCCACCAGGTCGGGCGTCGTCACCGCGAGCGCGCCGTAGACGTGCGTGCAGCCCCTGTCTGCCCAGCGCTTCCACTCCGCGGCGCTGGCGATGCTCACCCCCTCGCAGGGCACCTCGCCGCAGGACACCATCACCACCGCCGCGACCATCGAGAGCCGGTTCATCACGGGGCGCAGCATCGCGCAGGAGACCGCTGCTGCGGCTCGCAACCCGAGGCAGGTCGAGCACGGCTTCGCGTCCTCGAGCGAAGGGCCGGCTTCCCGACCGGCGCCCTGCCTGGAGCGGGGGCGTCGAGCGACTTCAGTTGAGGCGCTTGCGGATGATGGTGCCGAGGTCGCCGATCAGCCAGAGGAAGCGGTTGCCCGCGCCATCGTCCGACACCACCACGTCGTTGAAGCGCCGCCGGGTCCCCGTCTCGACGTAGGTCCACGCCAGGCCATCCCAGTGGTACGCGACGCCTTCGAAACCGGCCGCCCAGACGTCCTGGTCGTTGACGACGGCGATCCCCCGCAGGGGCTGGTCGCGGCAGTCCGTCAAGCCGCAGCCCCGGTTCACGGTGTGCTCGACCAGCCCGCCGTCCGCGGGATCGAAGCGGAAGACCTTTGAGCCGTCGCAGGCCATCCATACCGCCCCGGAGGGGGAGACCTGGAGATCGTGGATGGCAGCCGACACGGTCGCCTCGGAGGCGAGTGGGCTGCCCCTGGTCGAGGAATAGAGGTGGCCCTGGGCGTAGTTCTCGGTCCCCCCGATCCACGTCCTGCCCTGGCCCGAGTTCGCGGCGAGGAGATCCGGGTGCCCACCGTCGGGAAGCGTCAGGACCTGCCTGGTCCAGACAGTGTTCTTGTGCAGCACGAGGCCTTCCAAGCCGACCGCGGTGATGTCCGAGGCGGAGGTGCCGGTGATGTCCGTGAGGGTCGCTCCGACGCCGCCGAGGTCGGTCTCCTGAATTTGAGCGGTGCCCGCCATCTTGACGACGCGGCCCTCGTCGGCGGCGAGGTAGAGGTCGGAGCCCGAGGCGTACACCGCCTGGAAGGATGGACCGAAGGGGATGATGGCCGTCGTCGGGTAGAGGATCCGCGGCCTGGCGCCGTCGAGGTGCGGCTCGACGATGGTCGAGTCGTCGCCCACCACCAGGACCTGCCCGCCGTCGAGCACCACGGCCCCACGCATCACGGAGCGCAGGAGCACGTTCTCGGCCACCCAGGGCAGTGCCGCCCCGGCGCGCCGGTTGACGATGAAGGCGCCGTCTCCGACCACGAGGCCGCCGCCGTCGGCTCTCATCTGCACGGCGTTCAGCATGATGTGGGGGCTCGCCACGACCGGGTCAAAGAGCGAGCTGAGCGCAGCCGAACTCTGCTCGAGGTAGACCGAGGGCGTCTCGAGGACCGTATGCTCGCCCACCACCACGTGGCGCCCGAGGGCGGCGCTCCAGGTGCCTGCCCGGAGGATGGGCGTCGTGGCGCAGGGCGTGAAGTCGGTGAAGGGCCCCGAGGTGCTGGTCCCGTGGCCCACGTGGCAGCCTTCGCCGGCGTACCAGAGGTCTCCGCTGGGCTGCACCCAGAGCGCGGTGGGCTGGGCAGGGGAGGCGGCGGGCATGCTCGTGCTGCCGCTCGACGGACTGACCACGGCGCGCAGACCCGCGTCGGCGCTGGTGAACGCGCGCGCGAAGCCGCCTCCCGGCAGCGCGGCCACCGCGGTGAAGGTCCCCGGGGTGGCGTAGACGGTGCGCGTCAGGCTGGTGCCGTCACCGGTGACCATCACCGCGGTCAGGTTGGCGCCGCCGCCGACGGCCATCAACGCGCCGTCCGCATCGACCGCCGCACTCCAGATGTCGACCGCCGGGGCGCTGCTCGCGCTCCACAGCGGCCACTTCACGAACGCTCCATCGACGAGCTGCTGCGGATCCATGTCGGAGCCGAACGCCAACAGACCGCCGTCAACGCGGACGATGGCGCGGATGTCGCCGCTGAACCATCCGCCGCCCAGGAGGTGCGACACCTTGTAGTCGACCCAGTCGTGGCCCCCATCCGCGACGACCGCGCCGTGCATGATGGTGCCCGCGGTGCCGCCCACCCAGATGTCCTGATCCGACTCGTAGAGGAGCGCATGCAGGTCCTCCCCCATGGGCGTGGGGTTCACCCAACAGAAGCCGCTCCAGCTGAAGCCCGGGCAGGCGTCGCGGAGGGGGCCGGCGTCCGAGACCCCGGCGTCCGAGACCCCGGCGTCCGAGACCCCGGCGTCCGAGACCCCGGCGTCCTCGAGCCCCGCATCGCTGGCGCAATCTCCGCGGCCGGCGTCGCAGTCGGCCAGCAGCGCATCGAAGTTGGTGCACCCGGGCAGCAGCGCGGTGGTCAGGATCGCCAGGAGCAGCCCCGGCGTCCGGCCCCCAAAGCCAGCGCGCGTCACGGCCATGTTCCCGCGAGACCCACGTAGGCCGTGCCGGGGCCGACCAGCGCCGTGAGGTTCACCGGAGGCGGTTGCCTCGAGGTCAGCAGCATCACCGCACCCACGCCCATCGCCGCCACGCCCCCGCAGGCCGCGAGCCATCCGGCCAGCTGGGTCGTCTTGCCGAGGGACGCCGCGTCCACGGCCGCGGGAGTCACCTGCCGCGCCCGAGAGAGCTCCCCATTCACCAGGTCGCGCTGGTGCAGCGAGAAGGCCAGGGCCCCGGTGCCCACGGCCACCATGGCGCCCCCCAGCACCAGCGGGATCAGGGCCCGGCCGCGCCGGCGGTCTTCGGCGTGACCGGGCAGGAGGCGGTCGGCGAGCTCCAGGGCCGCGTCGTCCAGGCGGGCGTGGAGGCCCTTCTCGGAGTCGGACTCCGCGCGGGCCTCCACCATCACCCTGCCGTCGCGGGCGGAGAGGACCTTGAGGGTCGCGGTGAGCGTGCCGTCGAGGCGGGTGAGGTTCACCACCAGGGTCGCGTCACAGCCCACGGCGTTGGAGAGCTCGGCGAGGCAGTCGCTGTCGGTGTTGCAGCCCAGCAGCTGCTGCTGCCGCTCGCGGCCGATGAGCACACTCAACTCCTGGGGCGTCACCACCTCCAGCCCCTGCTCTCGCAGCGCCTGGGCCAGGGCCTGGGCGTAGAAGCTGGCGAGCGAGGGGTCGACCCGGGTCACCACCCAGTCGATGGTGGCCAACTTCACGGGAACGAGTGGCCCTGCGGCCACGACTGCCATCAAGAGCGCGCTGATCATCGGCGAACACGGACGCTAGTACACGCAGGCAGAGGGGACGCCGGTATTGCGGTTGGACGGGGCGAGGATCCGGTGGGGCTCCTCGCCGCGCTTGTCGCGCCCGGTGGCCAGGTCGCCGGGCACTCCCCCCTCCGACGCCGACGTCTCCGCCGCGCTGGGCCGGGTGCTTCGCCTGGCGAGGCAGGACTGGCTCGAGCTCGAGGCCCCCCGGTGTTTCTGGTCGAGTCCCGCTCCCCTCGTCGACCCGGAATCCTTTCGTGACCATCAAGACCGTCGCCCGTCCCGCAGCGTCGTCCATCAAGACCTCGAGCCCCCAGGCCCCCAAGGCGGCGGCCCCGCTCAAGGAACTGCAGCAGCTGACGGCGGTGGCGCTCAAGGCGAAGAACGAGGACCAGCTGCCCGACCTGCAGAAGGTCATCGAGCTGGCGCGCAAGGTGGTGAGCAACCCGAAGTCGAGCCGTGGCGATGTGAGCCAGGCGCTGCTCGCGCTGTCCAAGACCGACGCGAAGAGCCGCTCCCTCGACGGCTGGGGCTCCAGGGGCGTCGAGGCGTCCATCGAGAAGGGCGCCGAGGCCATCGTGGGCAAGCTCACCAAGTTGAGCGACCGGGACGGGCTGGGGCTCGCCGAAGACAAGACCGTCGCCTACCTCGCCAAGAGCGGCGCCACGCTGTCGAACGAGGGCCTGCTGGCCATCGCGAAGGCGTACCAGCCGGCGTTCGAGGCGATGGCCGCGCGGTAGCCCTGACCAGGTGGCAGGCGCGTCGGGCCTCTGCGTGTGGCACGCAGCGTGGAGAGGCCTCGCGGTGGAGTGCCGCGCGGGGGCGAACCTCCACACCGCCCTCGTGCGTACCGGAAGAGGCACGGCGCGTGTCCCCCAGGCGAGCAGGGCCTGCGCGCGTTGGTTGAAGACGGCGTCGCGGGCACCGACGCTGACGTGAGGTCACGATGAAGGCGCCCGTGGCTCGTGCAACGGATGGCGGCCAAGATCCTCGGGTGCGTGGCTGCGATGGTGCTGGCCACGGCTTGCAGTCCAGGGGTGGCCGAGACTCCACCGGTCGTTGATGCCGGGGCCTCGAGCCGATGCTCGAAGGATGTCGTAGCGCTGGGGAGCTACCCCGGCGTGCCCTTCACCGAGTTCGCCCGGGTGGCTCTCCTTGTTCTCGCGAGCGAACGGGCGGCGTGACGGCGCAGCGAGGGAGGCATCGCCGAGGGGCAGGGCGCGCGTGGTGTGCGATATTCGAGGGGAATGACGCTCTCGACGCCCAGCTCGAGGAGGCGGGCTTCGGCCTGCTTGCGAGTCGAGTGGAGGCTCCTGATGGAGCGCCGGCCGCCGCACGGGCAGCGCAGCACGTCAGTGCCCCAGGTGCGCTCGTGCAGCGTGGCCCAGTCGAGGTGACGCTTGCGCTTCTTCACCGTCGGAGCCGTCGCAACCTGAGCCGGTGGCGACTCCACGGGCTGGGTGACGACGGGCCGCAGCGCCGCGTGGGGCGCGTAGACGCCGTGGAAGCTGGTGAGGTGTCTTCGAGGCGGAGGCACCAGCGCGACGAGCCGGCGCAGCCGCGACTCGGCCACCGGTCCTCTGGCGCCGTACCTGCACAGCCGCTCGAGCCCTTGTCTGTCATTGCCCTGCACCATGGTGTCGGCGTGCAGCGAGAAGCCCTGCAGCACCGCGAGTCACCGGGCGCGAGGGGGCGGCCGTTGCACGTCGGCCAGGCCCAGCCGCTCCTGGACGGCGCGGTGCTGGAGTTCCTCGTACTCGTCGACGACGTCGCAGAATGGATTGGCCTCGTTCAGCGCATGAGCCCACCGGGCCTTTCGTTCCGCGAAATGAAGCGCGTGACGAGCAAGATCGTGCCTGCCCTTCGGAAGCTCGACGGTCTCGAAGCACCAGTCCTGCCTCGGAACCCAGTGTCCACGGCAGCTTGCCGAACTCTGTCGTCGTGCTGGCGAATTCCCGGCAGAGGGTCCACGCCTCGATTGCTCAGCGATGACCTCCGCCCTCCGCGGGGGCAGAAGCGAAGCCCCGCTGCGGTGCGCCGGGCACGAGACGTCGACACTTCGTGCTACGAACCTGTCGCATGACCGCGCTCGAACGCTTCGCCGGGCTGGTCGAGAGTCAGGCCGCGTTGCGAGCCCGTTTGGGGCCGCCGGCCACCGAGGAAGAGCTCGCCACGTTCCTCCGCGAACTCGGGGTGAGCGTGCCTGCCGTCTTTGTCGAGTTCTTCCGCGGCTTCAACGGCGGCTCCAGGCCCGTGTGGGACGCGGCGACCGAGACCTTCGTCGGATCCCACGAGACGCTGTTCGATGACGAGACGCTTACGCTCGAGTCGCTCGACAGCATGGTAGGCACCAAGCGCTCGTGGGACGAGTGGGAGCAGGAATTTCGGGCGCTCGCGGAGGCCGACCGCGAGGAGAGTTCACGCCTGGCCCTCTGGCACCCATCCTGGGTCCCCTTCGCGAGCAGCGAAGCCGAGATCCTCGCCCTCGCGACCGAGCCGTGCTTCGGCGGTCCGGCCAACCAGGTCGTGTGGTTCGACTTCAAGGGCCACTGCTGCTGGGAGGTGCGCCACGCATCGTTCGAGGCGTGGCTGCGCACGCTGACCGAGTGTTGCGCCTCCGGCTGCGACGCGGCAGTGCGCGAGGCTGTGCAGCGCACGCTCAACCCCGAGTGGCGGTACATCGAGTTCTCGACCGGCGACGACCGCTTCCAGCACCCGGGCACGCGGTTCTGAGCCACGGAGGCCGCGGGGCCTCCGCCCTCGCAACGTCAGCGTCCACTGCCGGTAGCCCACCCGGGGCAGCACCTCCTCGAGGTGCGTCGAGCTCTCCAGCCCACGCTTCGCCGCGCACGAGGGGCAACTTCGCGCGGAGGAAGGTGCGGGTTGGCGTTCGGCCCGAGGTCTGCGAGGTAGCTGTCGACCACCGCTTCGTCGTCGCAGGGCGCACCGGTCTCGCGCAGTTCCTCGGCGCGGAAGTCGAACGCCTTGGCGGCCCCCATGGTGTTGGCGAGCGTCCACCTCAACAGCTCTGCACGGCTCGAGGTCGCAGGCGCGCGAGGGTGCGGTCGACCGCCCAGCTCGGTGACGAGCCGCACCTTGTTGATGTCGCGATTGCCCGCGAGAAGCACCACGCGCTCGCCGTAGCGACGTCGCGCTGAGAGCAGGACCGAGACGATGCGTCGGCCGTGGGCGCCGCGATCGATGGCGTCGCCTCCGAAGACGAACGTGACTCCCTCGGCGAGGCGCAGCTCACCGTCGACGAGTGACACGTGGGGATTTCCACTCGTGAACGAGAGGACCTCGTCCCAGCGACCCTCGACGTCCGTCAGGCAGGCGACTGCGCCCGGGGCCACGCCGGGAGGATACCCGAGGCGACGCCCGGGTCCTCCCGACTCCGTGCTGCGTATTACGGAGGCGCGACCATCAGCACGCCGATTTGGTTCTGGTCCCACGAGAGGCCGGCGTTGGTGCCGGCGCCATCGAGGTCACACCACGTGTAGTGCACGCCGTTGTCGGTGGAGAAGCGGTAGGCGTACCCGTAGGCCCCGTTCGACGCCGGCGTGATGGCGCCCTGGTACTCGACGTCGGTGGAGCAGCCGTTGCTGCTGTTGCACCCGGTGTTGACGGTGGTGTCTGCGAAGGTCCACAGCATCGGGTCGGTGCCGAGCGGGCCGAAGCCGAGCTGCCCGATGATGGTGCCGCTCAGGCCGGCCTGCAGACGACCGTAGATGTTCGACGTGGGCACGCCGATGGACGTGAGGTTCACCGTGGGGAACTGGAGCTTGCAGAAGGGCACCTCATTGACGCCCGTGCCATTGGTGCCCACCACCGTCGCGCCGTTGTGCGGCTGCGGGGTCCCGATGAACCAGTCCGTCGCTGCGTTGCCCAGCGCGCAGCCGTAGCTCCTGCGCTGCGCGGCGGTGGTGATGGTGAGGTTGGGCATGACCTGCGCGCCCACGCCGCAGTTCGCCGTGGCGCCGTAGCCCACGATGTCGAGCACGCCCGTCGGGCACGCGACCGACAGCGCCGTCGTGCCGGTCACGAGGGCGACTTTGCCCGACGCGCCGGCCATCGCGATGGTGCCCGTGAACTCGGGCGTCGGGAGTGCCTGTGACACGGCGACGGCGCCTGCGGCCTCCTGAATGAGGAGGTAGCCGTGCGCCTTGATGGTGGTGCCTGCCGTGATGGTCGTCACCTGCCAGGTCGTGCCGGTCGCTGCGGTGTACTGCACCGACCAGCCGCCCGCGGGCACCGTCACGTCGGCGTTCGAGACGTTGTGCAGCTCGACAAAGTCGTTGGTGTAGCGCGCGCCGTTGGCGCCGCCCGCGCCGAACACCTGGCTGATGACGACCGGGCCCGGCTGCGTCGGAAGGCAGGTACCGCCCGCCGTCATGAACCCGTTGATCGAGGTGACCAGGCCACCAATGGTGACTCCGTTGGTGCCAGCGGGCGTCACGCCGGCAGCCACGAGGCGCAGGCGGTAGCGCGTGCCCGCGGTCACGCCATTGGCGCCGGTGAGGGAGAGCACCGTGCCGTTGGTGTTGAGGGCGAGATTGGCGAAGCCGAGGCAGTTGGTGAAGGTCCCGTCGCCCGTCACCTGCACGCTGCCGGTGCACGGCCCGGAGGACACCTGCTTGGTCAGCGTCGCGACGTCGAGGGGCAGGCTGAAGGTCGCGGTGATGGTGTTGATCGCCGTGTTGACCTCGACCTCACGCTCTGCGGGCGTCGTCGCGACGAGCACCGGCGCGAGTGAGATGTCGCTGGCCTGCCAGGCGGCGAAGTCGACCTCGACGTCGGTGCGCCACATCGGCGTCCCGTTGAGCACCACCTTCTGGCCTTCGACGAGGTTCAACGAGGCGGCCAACGCCGTCGGCATCCGCAAGCGGACGTTGGCGTTGCCGGTGGCGGTCAGGCCCGCCGAACCGACGACGAACTTCGTGAAGGCGCCGCTGGTGGTCGACGCGCCGATGGTCAGCGCTGCCGTCACCCTCACGGACTCGAGGTCCCAGACTCCGTTGGTGGGGATGATGGGGGCGGGATAGTTGGACGCGGGGGTCGCGCTGAGGTCGCGCGCGGCGGGCAGCGCGTTGCCCGTGGAGTGCGTGGTGAAGGTCGACGCGGTGGCCACGGCCATGCCGGTGGTCGTGGTGCAGGGCGTCGTGTTGCAGCCCAGCAGGGCCGCGGCGGTGACGGTGAGGTCGATGACGTCTCCGACAGCGGGCAGGCCCGAGGCGGCCGCGACGAAGAGGGCGGGGCCGTTGAAGGCAGGAGACTGGACGAAGTAGCCCGGGCCGTCAGGCGTGCCGACCGCGGCGCCACCCACGGCGGCCTTCACGTAGGTGACGACGAGGCCACGCGCGGGCCTGGTCGGCAGCGCGGCGCCGGTGCTGATGGCCGTGCGCAGGTTCGGCAGCTCGTTGATGTCGGGGCTCGGCGTGGTGATGGTGGCCGTCACGATGCCCGAGAGGTTCGGCACCTCGTCCTTCACCTGCAGCGCAACGCAGTAGACCGTTTCGTAGTCGAGGCCCAACACCAGGATGACGTCACGGGTGCCTGCGGGCAGCGGGTTGGGGAGACCAGTCGCCACGGTCGCGCCCGCGAAGTCGAAGTTCGAGGCGGGGCACGCGCCCTTCTTGTAGCGAACGTCATAGGCCGTCGCGGTGCCGACCTGGTCGTCGTCACCCACGGCGATGAAGTCGAGGATGGCTCCGGTGCCACCGTTCACCGTGGCTCCCTGCGCGATGGTGAAGACCGGCGTGGCGGGCGGGAACACGTCGCCGAAGAACACCCAGGCCGACGGCGTCGAGCGGTTGGCGGCTGCGTCGACCGCGACAGCCGAGATGCACAGGCGCTTGCCGAGATCGGCGGCCGCGGGCGCGAGGAGGAAGCCCTCGGGCGCTCCGACGTTGATCGAGGGCGTCGGCTGCATGGGGAAGGGCGTCGCCGTCGCGTAGTCAGCGACGCTGAGGCCGCTGCAGCTCGTGTTGGTGCCCATCGCCACGTAGCGCACGTCGTAGGCAGTCGCCGGCCCCGACGCGGGGTCGACGCCGTCGTTCGCGACGGCGAGCCACTTCACGAGCATGCCGTTGCTCCTCAAGTCGCTCGCGATCGGCTGCGCGATGGTGAGGGTGCCCGGAGGCGTCATCTCATTGAGGGTCGTCACGGCGAGCGTGTTCGACTCGGTGAAGTTGCCCGCGCCGTCGATGGCGCGGAGGCGGAAGCAGTACGTCGTGTTGAGCGTCAGGCCGGTGATGAGCTTGGTCATGGCCGTGCCTGCGGTGACGGCGGCCGGGAGCCCCGTGACGGGCGTGGCGGTGGCCCACGTGAAGCTGTTGGCGCAGCCGGAGCCGCTCGTGGTGCGCAGCTCATAGGCGTTCGCCTCGGGCAGCGCGCCCTGGTCGGCGACGGCCAGCCAGTCGACGCTGAGCTGGGTCTGGGTGACGCCGCTGCTGGTGAGCACGGGCGCCGAGGGCGGCGTGGTGTCGGTGGTGGTCGCGATGGCCACGGCCGAGAAGCTCGAGTTGGCGTGCGTGTCACCGTCGCTCGCGCGCACGGCGAAGCAGACGTCGGTGGCGGGCGTGAAGCCGGTGGCGGTGACGTTCTGCGTGGTGCCCGTCGCGGTGGGCAGCGTGACCGCGGTGCTGCCGACGGCGTCGAAGTTCGCGGGCGTGATGGGGCAGTTGCCGCCGGTGCGGTACTTGAGCTCCTGCACGGCCGCGGCGCCCGTCGAGATGACGAAGCCGTCGTTGTTCGGCACGGTGAAGCTGAGCGCGACGCTGGTGTCAGCGATGGCGCCGACGGTGAGCGACGTGAGGCCCGGAGGCGAGGCCACGTTCGAGAGGTCGGAGGTGTTGAGCGCCGCGTCCTTCGAGACGACGGCGAAGCAGACCTGCGAGGCCGAAGCGGGCACCGTCGCCGTCAGCGTCTCCATCGTGCCGGGGGCTGCGGGCGTGGGAGCGCCGGTGACCTGCTGCGCGGAAGCGAAGTTCGCCGCGGTGAGCGGGCAGGCCGGCGAGCTGAGGTCCGTCGCCATGCGCACGTCGTAGGTCGTCGCTGCACCTGCGACGGGCAGCTCGGAGGGGGCCGTCCACGAGAGGACTGCGGCCGGAGAGGCGCCCAGCGGGGCGATCTTCACGGTGAGGTCGGTGATGGCCGCCGGAGGCGTGGTGTCGACCGCGGTACCGCCACCCGTCGCCGAGCCGCCGCCCGTCGCCGAGCCGCCGCCCGTCGCCGAGCCGCCGCCCGTCGCCGAGCCGCCGCCCGTTGCCGAGCCGCCACCTGTTTCGGTCCCACCGCCCGTGGAGATGCCACCACCCGTGGCGCCGCTTCCGCCGGTGCCTCCGTCGGTGTTGCTGGGGGTACCGCAGGCGACGACCAGAAAGAGGGAGGCGACCGCAATGATTCTCATCGAGCCGCCATACCTCTCGGCCCGAGGTGGGAGCGAGCGCGGATTTTTCTCGTCGAGCGGTGCACCTTGCGCAGTTCCGGGGGGTTGAACACGGGCCATGTCTGCACTCCTCCTGCTCGTCCTGGCTCAGCTCTCTGGCCCGCCGGCCATCGTCGACCTCCGAGGCCACTCGCCGGCCGCGCTTCAGTCCGTGTTGGAAGGACAGCTCCTGGCGCTGACCGCCTGCCGCACCGTCCCGTCTGAGTCGACAGCTCGAAAGCGGACCGGCCCCGTCGTGCGGTCCGGTCCGGTCGAGGTCACGGTCGAGGTCGTCGTCGCCCCCACCGGCATGGTCGTGGTGGCGAAGGTTCCGTCGTCAGGGGCGTTCGTGGACGACTGCCTTCACCATCAACTCCTGAAGCTGGAGTTTGGGCCGAGGCCGCACGACGCCACGTCTCGAGAGACGCTCGTCACCGCGACGCTGCGGTGCACGCAGGCGGTCTGCTGGTGGTCGTGGATGACGCCGCCCGAAGCGGGGTGACGTGAGCGCGCCCAGGGGCTGACGAGCCACGGGTTCCCGCCGTCGGTCGAGCCGATGAGATTGTTGCCGCTGCCCTCGAGCACGATGAGCGTCGGAGGCAGGCGCGGAACGGGCAGCTCGCTGATCAGCACGATGTCCGGGAGTGCGTTGGTTTCATCGACCGCGTGGCAGCCCCGCGCGCCGGTGACGCAGTACTGGGAGACCTTCTTGGGCTGGCCCGTCACTTCCCAGCCGAACGAGGTCTTCACCGTGACGTGGTCATCGGCGCCGCGGGTCGCGGTGGCGTCCACGAGGTCGATGAAGGTGTGCTGACCGCAGGACAGAAACGAGAGGACGGCGCCCGCAGCCATGTTGCTGAACCCACCCAGGCGCCCCCAGGTGAACGCGACCAGCACGAGGGTCGCCAGGCCCGGGGTCAGCTGGAGGTAGCGCGTGTCGACGAGGCCTTTGCCGAACACCATTCGCAGCAC
>CAIVGN010000232.1 GCA_903905455.1 uncultured Archangium sp. | reverse complement strand
GGTCCTTCGCGTGCTGCACCAGCGCGTCGATGCCGCCCGAAGGCGCCTGCTGGAAACGCCGCGACCGCTCCACCACGTCCAGGCGGCAGGCGTTCTTGAACAGCGCTTCCAACTCCGGGAGCTCCGCGCGCACGGCCTCGGGCAGCAGGTCGGTGTCCAGCAACTCGACCTCGTCGAGCGTGGTGTCGTGGAAGGCGGCGACGAAGGTGGTGCCCTGGGGCACCACCACGCCGTGCACCGCGAGCCGCGCGCGCACCACGGGGCTGTTGGCCATCTGCGCGAAGGCCCGCGCGTTGGGCGAGCCGGGGTTCCCGCTGCAGGCGCCGCACCCGTAGGCCTGGCGGAAGGGGTTGTTGGTGCTGGTGCTGCCGTGGCCGAGCACCACCACCAGCGGCGAGAAGGTGGTGAGCCCCGCGCCGGTCAAGATGCCCTGCACGATGCGCGTCTGCTCGTCGGGCGAATAGCCGCCCTCGTCGTCGAGGCCGATGCGCGTCTTCGCCCGGGGGAACGCGAGGCGCTGCAGGCGCGCCCGCAGCCGGCTCACGCCCGAGGGCCACACCAGCTTGAAGAACAGCGGCAGGAAGCTGAACAGGCCCAGGGCCAGCGAGACCAGGAACCCGCGGATCAACGTGCGTGACTGGTAGAACATCGCCAGCGACGCGGTGTGCCCGGCCCCGCCGAGGCGGCGCGTGCGCTCCATGCGCAGCGCATCACTACCGATGGGCAGCTCGCGAATCACCCGGCTGGGTTCGACCACCGGGGGGCACTGGCGCGTGGGCCGGCCCTTGCCCAGGCCCTCGAAGCGCATGTCGAGACCGAAGAAGCCCACCGAGCCGATGGTCTCCGCGCCCTCGGCCTCCAGCGCGCGGCGCAGGCTCTCTTCACGGTCGTCCATGCAGGTGAGCACCTGCACCTCGGCGCGGGCGGGCGGGGGCACGGGGGCCGCGCGGGCCGGCTTCATCTTCGGCGTGAGGTGGCCCAGGAACTCCACGGCGAACGAGCGCTCGTAGGCTTCCTGGAAGCGCTGCAGCCGCCCGAGGTGGAGCGTGGTGGGCGACGCGCCCGGCACCAGCGAGAGCTTCATCGTCTCGTCGAGCGAGTGCGTGCACACCAGCAGCACCGCGAGCCACTCCTTGAGCGAGGCCTTCGGGGCTTCGACCGGCGCCACGGCCGGCTCGGCCTCGAGGCGCCCGACCATGCCGCTCCAGCCCTTGAGGGCGAAGAGCACCTCGCGGCAATAGGCCACCTCGCGGCCCGCGGGCGCCCGGCCGGCGAGCTCGGTGGTGATCAACTCGTCGAGCGAGCGCTGGGAGGCGACGTGGCCGGCGACGCGCTCGCGCAACTCGGTGCTGATGGCCGTGGTCCAGCCCGGCGCGGCGGCGATGCCCTCGGCGAAGAAGGTCCACAGGCCGGCGTCGCGGTAGGGGTTGCTCCAGGCGGCCATGCCCTGGTCGAGCCACGAGGCGATGATGGGCACCACGAGGTCTTGCAGGCGCCGGTCGTACTCGGGATGAATCGCGGCGCGGCGCAGCACGGTCACCGGCTCGACGTCGTCACCCAGCGAGGGCGTCGCCAGGAACCGCTCCACGTCCACCCCGGGCAAGGTCTCGCGCAGCACCGCCTCGAGGGCCGCGCGGTGCAGGCGCCCCCGGGCGAGCTCCGAGCGGTAGAACGCCTCGCGCTCGTAGCCGTGGGCCCGGTACATCGCCGCGGCCTCGCGCACCGCCTCGTGAAACGGCAACACCTCGTGGTTCATGAGGATGTTGTTGTGCACGAAGGCCCACAGCGGGTTCTGCAGGGGCAACGTGTGCTTCAGCTCGGTCAGCCACGCATCGACGCGGGGCACAGCTTCACGCCCAGACGTCACGCCGCGACTCCGGGGTTCGAGGCCGGAGGCGGCGGCGCGAGGGTCGGCCGCGGCAGCAGCTCACGCCACAGCGTGTCGAGGGGCTCCTTCACCACCGTGCCCCCGCTGCTCTGGTAGCCGACGCGCCAGGCGCGAATGGCCTCGATGGCCGCGTGGTCGAGGGCGGTGATCTGGAAGCGCAGGTGTACCTCGCGACCGGCGGGCACCGAGCGCAGCTTGGTGGTGAGCGTGGGCACCGCGAGGAAGTGGATGCTGCCCTTGATGGTCACCTCGAGCGCGCCGGCGTCGATTTCCTTCTGCTCGACCTCCACCACCGTGGTGCGCCGCAGGAGCATCATCAGCGCCAGCCCGAAGCCCAGGCCGATGCCCCACAGCAGGTTGATGAACACCACGCCGAAGATGGTCACGCCGTAGACGATGGCCTCGTTGAACTCGGCGATCTTCCGGATCTCCTTCACCTTCACCAGGTTGATGCCGACGTGGATCAGCAGCGCCGCGAGCGCCGCCATGGGCACCTTCTCCAGGAAGCCCGCGAGGAAGACCACGAACAGCAACATCCACACGCCGTGCAAGATGGCCGAGAGCCGCGTCTTGGCGCCCGAGTTGAGGTTCGCCGAGCTGCGCACGATGACGCCGGTGATGGGCAGCCCCGCCACCAGCCCCGAGAGCAGGTTGCCCACGCCCTGGGCGAAGAGCTCCTTGTTCAGGTTGGCCCGCGGGCCCGAGTGCAGCTGATCCGTCGCGACCGCGCACAGCAACGACTCGGCGCTGGCGACGATGGCGAGCGCGAGGCCGGCGAGCACCACCTCCGAGAGGCTCGCGGTGCCGAAGGTGGGCCGCGAGATGTCGTCGAACAGGCCCGCGGCGATGTGGACGTGCGGCGCCGTGCCCGGCACCAGCAGCGAGGTCACCGTGCCCGCCGCGATGGCCACCAGCGACCCGGGGAGGAAGGGCAGCTTCTTGAGCGCGAAGCGGTTCCACAGCAGCAGCGTGCCCAGGGTGACGAGGCCAATGGCGAGCGCCGCGCCGTTCACGTTGGCCAGCGAGTGCGGCAGCTCCGTCAGGTTGCTCAGCGCGCTGCCGTGCGGCACGTCACCGAGCAGCACGTGCATCTGGCCCAGCGCGATGAGGATGCCGATGCCCGCGAGCATGGCGTGCAGCACCGCGGGGCTGATGGCCAGCGCCCCCTGGGCCACGCCGGCCGTACCCGCCGCGACCTGGATGAGCCCCGCCACCATGGTGATGGCGCAGGTGGTGGTGAAGCCGAACTTCTGCACGTAGCCGAAGACCATCACCGACAGACCGGCCGCCGGCCCGCTGACCTGCATCGGCGCGCCGCTCAACAGGCCCACCACGATGCCGCCGATGGCCGCGGCCACCAGGCCCGCACGCACCGGCGCGCCGGAAGCCAGCGCGATGCCGATGCTCAGCGGCAGGGCGACGAGAAAGACGACGAACGACGCGGGGATGTCTTTGCTCAGGGTGGCCAACTTCATGGGGCACCCGCCAGTACAAGGGGTGTGCCACCACTCGCCAGAGGGGATTGGCTCGGCAGGCCCGTGTCGAAATGACTCGTTCGAGGCGGGGGGACACGGCAGATCCGAAAAGGGGCACGCCTTGTGACCAGACCGTCACCCGCGGCCGACGCCCCGGAGCTGGCGCTGACGCCGCCGCCGGTGGGCATCGACGTGCCGTCATTGGCCGGTTCGCCGCGCTCCAGGACGACCTCGAGGGCTCGCGCGACGCGCTGTCGCTGGCGCGTGACGTGGCGCGCAACCCGTCGCTGGCGCTCGTCGAGTTCTGAGGCGCGCGTCGCAAACCTGACGCGGTGAGGGCCCAAGCGCGGCAGGCCGGGCCCGCTTAGTGATCAACAGATGCTCAACGCCCAGGCGCTGCCCCGACGCATCGATGAGCTCCTGGTCAGCGGCCGCTACGAGCCGCCGGTGCTGCCGGAGGTGGCCCAGGCCGTGCTCCGCGAGACCTCCAAGGCCAGCTGTGAGCCGCGCCGCCTCGCCGACATCTTGAAGCGCGACGCGGCCATGGCGGCCGGGGTGTTGCGCATGGCGAACTCGCCGGCCTACGCGCCGGTCTCGCCCATCGTCTCGCTCTCGCAGGCCATCTCGCGGCTGGGCCTCGAGGCCATTCGTCGCATGGCGGTGGCCGTGGCCTGCGAGTCGCGGCTCTTCCGCGTGAGGGGCCGCGAGGCCGAAGCGCGCGCGCTCTACTTCCGCTCCACCGTCGGGGCCTTCGTCGCCCAGGAGCTCGCACGGCACCTGCGGCTCAACGTCGAAGACGCGTTCCTCGGCGGGCTGCTGCACGACCTGGGGGAGATCATCTTGCTGGGCCTCGTCGCCGACCTGGAAGCCACCGGCAGCGCCGCGCCCATCGACGCCGTGCGCGCGGTGCTCAGCGAGCGTCACGCGGCCGTGGGCGCCGCCGCGGTGGAGCACTGGGCGCTCATTCCCCGGGTGGCCGTCGCCATTCGCCACCACCACGAGACCGAGGGCGCGACGGACACGGCCTCGGCCTCGCTGCTGTTCATCAGCGACCACGTCGTCGCCGCGTTCCTCGACGCGCGGCCGCTCGACGCGCAGGCACTGGCCCCCGCGCTGGGCAGGCTCAACCTCTACTTCGACGACCTCGAGGCCGTGGCCGCCCGGCGCGACGAACTCCTCGGCTGGGCCCGGGGGCTCGAGTGAGCGCCCCGCAAGAGTTCGACGTGGTGATCATCGGCAGCGGGCCCGCGGGTCACAAGGCAGCGCTCTTCGCGGCCCAGGCGGGACACCGGGTGCTGGTCATCGAGGCGTCGCGCACCGTGGGCGGCGCCTGCGTGGAGCGCGGCACCATTCCCTCCAAGACGCTGCGCGAGACGGCCAACGCGCTGGTCACCTTCCGCCGGCGCACCGGCGGCGTGCTCGACGTGAACCTGGAGCCGCACGTGCAGGTCCGGAGCCTGATGACCCGCCTCGACGAGGTGCTCGCCGGCCACCACGAGGTGATGACCGCACAGCTCGCTCGCGAGCACGTGGCCCTGTGGCACGGCCGCGCCACGTTCCTCGACCCGCATACGCTCGAGGTGCGCGACGTGAACGGTACGCGCCGCGCCGCCCGGGGCACCTTCGTGGTCATCGCCACCGGCTCGGTGCCGCGCACGCCGCCCGACGTGCCCATCGACCACGAGCACCTGCTCGACAGCGACTCGGTGCTCTCGATGTCCTACCTCCCGGAGAGCCTCGTGGTGGTCGGCGCCGGGGTCATCGCCACCGAGTACGCCTCGGTGTTCGCCAGCCTCGGGGTGAAGGTCACGGTCATCGACAAGGCGCCGCGGCCCCTGCCCTGGTGCGACCCGGAGCTCACCGCGGTGTTCCTGCGCGGCTTCGAGGCCAACGGCGGCAACTTCCTCGGTGGTCGGTCGCTGGCCCACGCCGCCTGGGACGGGGCCTCGCACGTGGTGGCGACGCTGAGCACGGGCGAGGTGCTGCGCGCCGAGAAGCTGGTCTACGCCATGGGCCGCGTGGCCAACACCCGCGCCCTGGGCCTCGAGGCCGCGGGGCTTTCGACCAACGCCCGCGGGCTGCTGGAGGTCGACGCGCGGTACCGCACCGCGCAGCCGCACGTGTACGCGGTGGGTGACGTCATCGGGCCTCCGTCGCTGGCGTCGACCTCGGCGGAGCAGGGGCGCCGCGCCATGTGTGACGCCTTCGGGCTGCCTCCGGGGCCGAGCACCGCGCTCATCCCCGTCGCCGTGTACACGCTGCCGGAGATCGCCACCGTGGGGCTCACCGAGGCCGAGGCGCTGCAAGCCCACGGCGCGGTGACCGTGGGGCGCGCCGACTTTCGCGAGCTGTCGCGCGGTCGCATCGCCGCCCTCGACCACGGCCTGGTGAAGTTGGTGGCTGACGGCGCGGGGCAGCGGCTGCTGGGCGTGCAGATCGTCGGCGAAGGCGCGGCCGAGCTGGTGCACGTGGGGCAGATGGCGCTCGCCGGTGGGCTGGGCGTCGAGGCCTTCGTGCACCACGTCTTCAACTTCCCCACGCTCGCCGAGGGCTACCGCGTGGCGGCGCTCGACCTGCTGGCGTCGGTGCGGGCGTCGCCGAAGGTGCAGGCCTAGGAGATCAGCATCAGCCGCGGCCGCGCATCAGCGTCGGGCGCGCGGTGAATGCACGGCGTCACCGGCGAGCCAGGCCAGGCGACCGCGAGTCTCCACAGGTGCCCCACGCCGAACGTGAAGGGCGTTGCCCCCGACCGCTTCGAGAAGTGCAGGTCGAAGCTGCCCTCGGCGAGGAAGTCGGCGAAGTCTTCGTCGCGGCCGTGCAGCTCGCGCAGCGCCGCCCTGATCGCGGGGTCGTCGATGATCCGCATCGCGTCTTCGTCGTCGAGGCCTTCGCTGCTCGCGCCCGCGTAGGTGCACAGGAAGGTGTCGGCTTCGACGGGCGCGCGATCGACGTGGAACGAGTGCACGTCGACCGACACCGGCAGCCCCCGGGTGTCACGTCGGTAGTGGGTGATGACGTTGAGCTGCGGCTCGCGGCCCAGCGCGGCGAGGCGGGCGCGATCTTCGAGCAGCACCTCCACCGCGCGCGTGTCCACACCGCGCAGCGCTCCCAGCATCTCGTCGTCGACCACCAGCAGGCCGCCCTCGTCGTCAGCGCGCGGCGCCAGCACGGCGGCCAGCGCGTCGAAGTCGCCGTCGAGCGTGCGCGACAGACACTTCGCGTTGACCCCTGCCGTGAACGGCTCGAGCAGCGCATCGAAGGAGTCGACAGCGGAGCGGCGCGAGGTCACGTCAGTGCCGTACTCAGCTCCATCGGGTCAGCGCAACAGCCGCAGTGAGCGCGATCGAAATCCCGCGCTCCTGAGAGATCGCGTCCAGAGTCACGGCCGTCGTGCATGAGACTCATGGCCCGTGGAGCCATGCACTGCCAACAAGCCAATGACCTGAACCGGACCTGCGGATCCCGCGGGGTTGACGGCCGTCACCCCTTGAGCTTCTCGAGCTTCGCTTCCAAACGTGCGGACAGCTTCTTGTAGGTCTCCTCGCTCACCTGGCCGCTCGCAAGCCGGTCTACGAGTTGGTCAAGCTGTCGCTCAATGTCGGCCGCGCTCTCAACCACCGGCGCAGGCGGAGCTGGAGCAAGCACGGATGGCAACAGTTGCGGCTGAGCGGGCATCGGAGCCACGGACGGCCCGCCAACCATGGCGGCCATAGCGACTTGACCGAACAGCGCTCCTCTGGGGTCTCCACCGATGACCGTGCCCGTTGTCGGGTTCGCGGCCATGGTGTTCAGTGCTTCGAGCGCCTTGAGCTTGAGCGGGTCGATGCCCTGCGCCTGAAGCTGGGCCATGATCTGCGCCTGCGCCAATCCCGCCGTGAGCGTCGCCTGCGCGAGTGCTCCTGCCTGCAGTTGGGTGACCTGTGCACCGACCTGCGCCTCGATCAGCGTCGCGCGGCCCGTGTGGGTTGTGAGTGCGGCCTGGGCAATGGCCGCCTTGAATTCAGGTGGAAGGCTGACCTCGATGACTTCCAGGTCGACAATCCCCAAGCCCATCTTCGCGAAGGTCTCCGAGAGGACGTCCTTGACCGCATTCGTGAAGAGGTCGCGCTGGGCCTGCAGCTCGACCGCGCCCCACTTCGCGATGGTTGAGCGGATGACGCCCTGCACCCGCGGCATCAGCAATCGCTGCAGGTCGAGTTCGCTCAGCGTGACCGCGCCCTGAACGATCTCCGTGTTGAAGGTGATGGGATCGCCGAGGCGGACGTACAGCATTCCGTTCGCGCCCGTTTGGATGCCGTCCATCGAGGTGACGTTACCGATGCCCCATTTCAGTGCCTGCTGCCCGGTCTTGAGCCAAACGATGTCCAACGCGCCCGTGACCCTTGCCTTCTTGAAGACGTATCGACCGGGCTCAAGCGACCCGTTCGACTTTCCGTCTTCAAACACGATCGCGAGTTCGCCTTCGTTGACGACGATCGCCTGCTGCGTCGAGAAGATGCTGGCGCGCTGGTGCGGATCTCGCGGGAGACGGTAGACGAGACTTGGTGGCAACCCGGCCGGCCATTGCAGAGGAGCGGCGCCCGTGCGGACAGCCACCTGTTTCGTCGTTTCCTCGACGGAGATGCCCAAACCCAGAACCCAGTCAGCAATTCCCATGACCGCGACTCCCTTCGTCAACCGAACTGCTGCTTGAGCGACTGAGAAACCTGAACCTGTGTACGAACGCCGGCAACAGTCGGAATCACTCCGTTCCAGCAGCACGCTGCTTCCCGCAGCCCATTCTTCGATTCGTAGTGGGCGACCGCCGCCGGCAGATACGCCATCCCGAGAATCTTGACTTTCGGGTTCAGCAGTTCGGGCCGACCCCGCACCGCCCCTTCGATGAGCGACTGGGCGATCTGCAGCGTGCTGCGTGGAGCAGCGATGATCGATCCCCGCGCACCGAGGGATTCCGTGGCCAAGAGCGGCCCAACGCCGGTGGTCGGGTCGCTGAAGATGCACACCCTGGAAGCATCGGGAGCGCACGCGTCGACGGTCGCGAACGCCTTGCCTTCGATACCCGACTTCAGCAGCGCTCCGGTGGACTTCGAATAGACGACCTCTGCGACCCAGACGGGCAGCAAGAACGTCTCGAGCTTGGCCAGCACTTCCTCGGTGCCGAAGAACCAGAGCCACTTCTTCGATCGTGATGTTTCAGCCCAGCCATTCGACCACGTGAAGTCTTCGGCGCCCCACGCAGGCAACGCCCCGCGCATGACCTGCATCGACGACGCAGTGAGCTCCAACACTTCGCTTTGCAGTTCGGGCGTCCCTGGAGGAAGCGTGGTCTTCATACCTTCGACAAACGACGCAAACGAAGCCGACGAGCGATTGGCGATGGTGTCGTAGGCCCGCAACCAGCGACCCAAAAGCTCTCCTGACGCGGCCTCCTGGCGAACGCCCAGTACGAGAGGCATCGACTCAGTCGCGTCGTAGTCGCTCGCGCCGATCGCCTCGGCTGCGGCGCGAAGCGCTTGAACCTGAACGTCGAGCCGTTCCAGCAGGGGTGCAGCCGCCAAGGCGTTGTCGCTCGCGAGTTCCTCGCAGAGACGACACAACTCTGCGAGCGCCGAGTAGCGCGCGGCAAGTCCGTCCAGAAATTTCGAGGTCGCAGCGTCACCCTTCGCTGCAACCATCGTCTGGCGGAGTTCGCTCACCAACTCCTCGAGGTTCTTGCGTGCGCTCACGTAGCCCTCGGGATCCCGACGGCTCGCGGCGTGAGCCACGTTCGAGAGGAACAGCACGGTTGCCAGACGCTGGTCCATTTTCTGGAGCAGCACCTTGTCCCCCTCGGTCACAGCGAAGCCAGTGACTTGCGCGCTCGCGAGCCGAACCCTGAGCCCCTTGAATTCACCGAGTCGACGACGCTCGCCCAGAAGCGGGTTCTTCGTGCCTCCGGGCGGATCGACGGGCGTCTGAAGAAGGGGATGTTGGGCGAAAGAGGTGATGGGCTCGAGGGCCCGGTCTACGTCTCGGCGTAGTTCCGGCAGAATCTTCTGCTGGAAGATGAAGGAACGGCTGGAAGCGTCAGCCGTCGAGCCACCTGCAACAGCGCCCACCTTCTGTTGAAGCCACTTGTCGATTTGCTCTGAGAGCCTGTGCTCTTCTTGCTGCGAATCGACAAGGGAGAACGGCTGGAGGCAAAATTCACACGTGTAGCTGCCTTCGGCCCTCGGAGTTTGAGCGGCATTACAGAATGGGCAGTGAACCTGCTTGGCAGAAACGGTCACAATTGGCTCCGAAGCTCGATCAGTGGCGGTGGGCGTACGACTCGACGTTGCCAACCCGACGGGCGAGGTCACCCATGGTCCGGTGCAGCTCAGCAACAGCCTGATCCACCTCCGCCCGAAGCGCGGCCACCCTCTGTTCAGCAACCATCTCGGCCTGATTGATGAGCGCCGACTTGCAAGGTGTGCAGAGAGCTATGGCGCCCCCTTGGACGTCGACCGAGGACCGATCCTGCCCGAGTTTTTCAAGCACATCGTCGACGTACGGCGCGACGTCAGCGTTGACGAAACTGAAGTGAATTTCGTTTCCCTGAAACTCTCGATGGCACATCCAGCAGGTGCGCTGCTGCCGGCAGTTCTCCAACCACCGCTGACTCTTTGCCGACCAATCAGCATCCTTGCATTGATGAAAAGAGTTGAGCGCCTTCGCCATCTGTTCGGCTGCCGTCGTGGGATTCCTGCCGACTGCGCCGCAGGCCTCGTGCCAAGCCGCCATTCCCTGGTGGAAGAAGAACCTCGAGTGTCCCAACTCCGTATGTTGGTCCGTCGCCTTGTGGCGGTAGGTCACCAACTTCGCATCAAAGATCGTCTTGAACTTTTCAGCGATGGCGCGGTGAGCCTCTGCCCGGCCCGCATTGTCAGTGCTTGCGATCGACTCGGCCTGCACCTCAGCAATGCGCGCATCGATCTCAGTTACCAGCGGCGGCGCTGGCATCATGTCCGTACGTGAACCAATAAGCTCGATCTCAGGGACCTCGGTCAGCGCCTGCTTGAGATCAGGGAGAAGGTTCGTGTTCCCGGTCGTGATGAAGCCGTACAATCGAGCGTTGGCGAGGGAGCGGCTCTGTAACTGGAAGTCACCCGCCTCAACCGCCTTCTTGGCTGCTGCGTCAAATAGGCCGACTGCCTCTCCGAACATGCTCGGCCCTAAAAGCACCGCCTTTTCGTAAGCACGGGCGTAATGCTGGGCCGGAGTCAGCCCGAGTCCCGTGGCCTTCTTGAGCGAATCCATCAGCCCCATGGTGTCCCCTTCCCCGATCGCGTGTTTGGGAAGGCGCAGTGTCACCACTCTCGCTGGCACGTGCAAGCAAAAGTCGCCCCGCGTCGCTTCTTGCGGTCGGCGACTGCGAGTCCGATGATTTGGTTATGCGGCGAGAAAAATGGGGGAGGGGTCAGGTACTGGGTATCTTTCTCTCGGTGATTGCGCTCGGTGCAACTCTCGCAGAGGCCGAGGCCCCCCCCTCCCCTCCGATCGTCGTCTCTCTCAGTCAGACACAGTCCTCGATGACAGACGGGGCTGTTCTCGCTCGAGATCTTTCAAAACTGGTCGGCGTCTCCCTGACTCCGCTCCTCGGGATGTCGGTGCTGGGATTGGCCTCCTGGTGGTCGGCGCCGCAGGAAGCGCGCGGAGGGCTTCCCTTTCATCAACAGCCCTGGTTTTGGGGAGCAGGACTGGGCCTGATCTTGATTCTGTGGTGCGGGCACCGTGTGCCCGTCATCCGCAAGGGCTTCAAAATCATGAAACTCTGGGAGAGCAAGCTCTCGGCCGTGCAGGCGATTCCGATCGTGAGCGGCCAACTCGTACCCGCCCTCCTGAAGCCCGCAGGGGTGGTCGTCACGTCAGCCCATGCGTGGGTTGTTCCTTCGGCGTGGGCCGCGCCCGCAGCGACAGACACTACTTCAAGCCCGAATGTCGCGATTTTTGCCGTCGCGTGGATCCTGGCGCTGACTCTTGGGTTCGTCGTGTGGGTCGCCGGTCACACCGTAAACGTCTTGGCCTTGGTAAGCCCACTCGCGATTATTGACTCAATGCTGAAGCACGCGAAGGCAGCCCTCGTGGTCGCTCTGATTGTGGCGAACATGTTGAGTCCGTGGGTCGGCCTGCTCGCATGTGCAGCCTACCTGTTTGTCGCTGCGTGGGTGAGTGGCTGGTCCGTCAGACTGGCCATCTTTGGCTGGGTGTTCTCGAGCGACCTCATTCTGCTCAGGTCTCGACGACACCAGGTTTCTGCGGACTCCCTATTCGCATTTTCGGCGGCCGGGCTGAGTGGTGTTCCGGTTCGAACATGGGGACGGCTTGTCGTTGCTGCACACGCCATTCGGTTTGAATACCGTGTGAGGCTCGTTCAGTACCGTTCGGTCGAACTGCCATCTTCCACATGCCTCGTTGTGGAGAAGGGACTGGTCAGCCCCGTCGTCCTCTCTACGGTTGGGCCTCGAACGGAGACGCTGATCCGCTTTCCGCCACGCTTCAGGCCGCATAGCGCCGAACTCGGCAAGGTACTTGGCGGACTTCAGGTGCGCGACGCTCCGATCATTCGAGGGTTCGCTGCCGCCCGGAGGTGGATCGCTGATCAATTCGGTCGCGCATTCGCACGCAAGCCCTCTGCAACGGTCGTTTCGTGATCACCGAAATCACTGCCGAACCGACTGGTAGCCGAGAGTCCGGGCACCGACGAGCAACGGCCACCTGCCGAACGCCGGGTGTTGGGGATGTCTGAGTTCGTAGACTGAGGCCACGCTCGCGTGGAAGGCTGCGGTGGTGACGGCCTTCTCCGAGGACGAGGTCACCGAAGCATGACGGTGCGGAGCGTCGAAGAGGGCGTCGCGTTCGACGTCGCAGGCGATGACCGGGCACACCTCGCGCGCGCCTTGGGCCGCAACCTTCAATGGAGCGCAGCCGGCGTGATCATTTGGGGGATGGTCGGACACCTGCGGCTCCCGTCCGGCACGACGTTGGCCATTCGGTCGAAGAAGGCGCCCGCTGCCTGTCTTCTGTCCTGGGCGAGCTACGTCGACCCCTCGTTGAGCGACCTCAAGAACCTGCGCCAGTTCGACGAGATCGGCGATGACGGCGATGTCGGAGAGGCGCTGGCGGGCCTCTTCGTTCGGGAGCTGCTCTCGGTGACCGGCGCTCACGGTCTTCGCCGGCGCTATCGGCGGGTGATGACGCGCTCGGCGACTCTTCGGGGCGCGATCGACTTCGCGGCGCTCTCGAGAGCGGGGGGCGATCTCTCGCGAACGCCGTGTGTCGCTTGGGAGCGCCTCCCCCGGACGCCTCTCAATCAGTTCTTCGCTCGAGCCCTGCAGGTGATTCGGCGCGACCCGCTGATGCGACGGGCGGTAGGCGGGATCGTGAACGACCTCCAGGCCGTGTTCGTCGATGTCCCGCCTGGCGTCGATGCTGACTTGATGGCCGGACGTCGGCCGCTCGAGCGCGACGAACTTCCCTTTGGC
>CAIVGN010000231.1 GCA_903905455.1 uncultured Archangium sp. | reverse complement strand
CGTCGCGCCCGTCGCGCCCGTCGCGCCCGTCGCGCCCGTCGCGCCCGTCGCGCCCGTCGCGCCCGTCGCGCCGTCGGACCCATTCGTGCCGTTCGTCCCGGGCGTGCCAGCCGCGCCAGCAGGACCCGCTGCGCCCGTCGCACCTGCAGGTCCCTCGGGGCCCTGCTCGCCCGGGCCGCAGGCCGCGAGCATCGAAATTACGCACAACGCCATCAGACGCTTCATGAGTTCTCCAGTGGGGAAATGAGACGGCCGCTTGCCGGCGGGGGGAATTTAGGCGCGGCGATCCACCAGACAAGCCCTTTGAGGGCCCGCCTACGCGCGCGCACATGTCGGCGCCGACCCCGAGCGGGAACTACTTCCGCTCGATGATGAACTCCACGCGCCGGTTGTTGGCGCGGCCGACGTCGGTCTTGTTGCTGTCAGCCGGGCGGTCCGGGCCGTAGCCCATGGCGTTGAGCCGCGAGCCGTCGACGCCCTGGTGCTCGAGGTACGCCACCACCGCCTTGGCCCGGTTGAGCGAGAGCTTGCGGTTCAACTTCGCGCTGCCCTGGTCGTCGGTATGACCCTCGACGGTGATCATCGGGATCTCCGGGTGCGAGCGGAGCACCGCGGCCACCTGGTTGAGCAGCGGGAACGAGACCGGCAAGATCGTCGCCTTGGCCGTCGCGAAGTAGACCTTGTCGGTGATCACCAGCTTGTCCACGGTGATGATCACCAGCTGCTTCTCTTCGGCGGGGCAGCCCTGGTTCTCCGGCGTGCCCTTCACGTCGGGGCAGTTGTCGCGCGCGTCTTCCACGGTGTCGGCGTCGCGGTCCTTGACCGGGCAGCCCTTGCGTTCCTTGACCCCGGCCTCGGTGGGGCAGGCGTCGAGCTCGTCTTCGATGCCGTCGAGGTCCTGGTCCTTGATGGGGCAGCCGCCGCGGTCCTTGGGGCCGGGAATGGTCGGGCAGCGGTCCTGCAGGTCGGGCGTCCCGTCGTTGTCGTTGTCGCGTGCGCGCACCGGGCAGCCGTTGTTCGACTTCGGGCCGGGCTCGATGGGGCACTTGTCTTCGACGTCGGGCACGCGATCGCGATCGTTGTCGGGGTCGATGCAGCCGTCTTCGTCTTCGAACTGGTCGGCGTCCTCCGGCTCGAGCGGGCAGCGGTCGACCCGGTTCTTGAGCCCGTCGCGATCGTCGTCGAGCTCGGGACAGTCGGCCGGCGCGTGGGCCTGGCCCGCTTCGCACTTCTCGGCCTGCGGCTTGATGCCCACGCCGGCAAACACGCGGAAGGTCGGCGTGCCGGGCAGGCTCCCGAAGCCGGGGCCCCCGAGCGCGAACAGCTCCAGCGGGCCCACCGGCACGCGCACGCCACCCAGCAGCTCGAAGCCCGGGGCCGCGGTGCCGGTCAGCGCCACCAGCGTGTGAAACGACCCCTCGAAGCGGGCTCCGTCGCCGGTGCTCGCCACCAGCGCGCGCAGGCCCAGTTGGCTGCCCACGGTGTCGCGCTGCGTGTCGGCCGTCAGCGCCGCGCCGTCACGAATGAGCGCCGAGACCTCGCCGCCGAAGCGCACCGAGCCGAAGTCGTGGCCCAGCGAGAGCTGGGGCACCACGTTCCACCCGTGCTCCACGTTGAGCGCGTTGCCCACGCCGAAGGGCAGGGCCAGGCCGACCTGGAGCGCCAGGTCGAGGGGCATGTCGGCCGCCAGCCCACCGCTGCGCTGCGAGAGGATGCCCACCCGCAGGGCGAGGCGGGGCGAACCCAGGCCCACCCCGTCGGGGGACGTGGTGCCCGCCAGCTGCGTCAGGTCGTCGCCGGTCTGCGCCACCACCATCGCCAGCTCGCCGGTCACCTGCAGCCACGAGGTGATGCCGAAGCCCAGGCCCAGGTGCAGCTGCGCCCGGTGCGCCACCAGCGAGCCCACCGCCTTGTTGTCGCGGTAGTAGACGAGCGGGTTGTTCTCGTAGTGGATGCCCAGGGTCGCGCGAAAGCGGTGCATGGGCAGGAGGTCGCCGGTCGCCGCCGCGAGCCCGCCCTTCCCGCCGTCGTTGAGGGTGAAGCGGCTCAGGGAAAACGCGGGCAGCGGCTGGGCCTGCTGCGCCGAGGCCACCGACGCGAGGAGCACCACCAGCGCGACGAGCTGCTTCACGACCGCACCTCGCGACGACGCGCCACCGTGAGCAACGCCAGCACCGCCCACCACTCGAGCCCGCCGGTGGAGCTGCAGGAGATGAGGCCCTTCCCGGCGAAGCGCTCGTCGACCTTGCGCACCGTGACGTGCACCTGCGCCGACCGGGGGCTGGTGTTGCCCGCGGCGTCGCGCGCCTCGGCCTCGAGCACGTGCGCCCCGTCACCCAGCGTCGCGGGGTCGAGCAGGTAGACGAAGTGACCGTCGGCGTCGGTGGTGGCGGTGCCCACCGCCACGCCGTCCACGTAGAGGGTCACGGTGCTCCGCCGCTCGGCCACGCCGTCGACCTCGAGCGGCGCATCGTCGTCGACGGTGGAGTTGTTCTCGGGGCTCACGATGAACGGCGTCTCGGGCGCGGCGCTGTCGATGGTGAAGGTGGGGCCCGTGCTCTGGGGCCCCTCGTTGCCGGCCGCGTCGCGGGCCGAGGCGGTCACCACGTAGGTGCCGTCGGCGATGGGCGTGGGCGGAGTGAAGGCCCACACGCCGCTCGCGTTGGCGGTGGTGGTGCCGACCACGTGGCCGTTGACGTAGACGGTGACCGTGGAGCCCGGCTCCGCGGTGCCGCCCAGCGGGGGCGTGGCGTTGGTGGTGACGGTGTTGGGGCCCGGCTGGGTCACCGCGGTGCCCGTGGGCGCGGTGGCGTCCTTGCGCACCACGCGGGTGTCGGCGCCGGTGCCGGCGGCCGTGGTCTGCGCCGCGCGCACCGTGACCATCGCCCCGTCTGGCAGCGCGCGCACGTCCATCGTCGCGGAGAACATGCCGCCCGCGCAGGGCACCATGGTGCTGCTCAGCCCGACGCTGACCGACACGCTCCCCGCGTTGACGGTGCAGGCGCCGGTCACCACGTAGGCCGCCGCGTTGGGGCCGGTGATGTCGGTGGGGGTGTTGAGCAGCACGTTGGGCAGGCCCTCGACGTTGAAGCTGCGCGGCGACGAGTCCAGCGAGACGTTGCCGGCGCGGTCGGTCTGCCGGGCCACCACGGTGTGCGGGCCCGAGCCGAGCACCGTGTTGCAGGTCCACGCGCCGGTGCCGTCGGCGGTGACCGAGCACACCAGGGCGGCGCCTTCGAAGACGCTCACCGTGGCGAACGGCTCGGCGGTGCCGGTGAGCGCCGGCTGCGGCGCCACCGAGGCGTTGGTGGTGGGGGTGCTCACGATGGGCGAGGGCGGCGCCTGGGTGTCGATGGTGAAGCTGCGCTGCGGCGAGACGCCCGAGGTGTTGGCCGCGGGGTCGGTGGCCTGCGCCGACACGGTCACCACGCCCGGCAGGAGCACCGACGAGGTGCACGCCCACTGGCCGGAGCTGGGCACCACGGTGCTGCACAGCTCGATGCCGCCGCGGCTGACGCGCACCGTGCTGCCCGCCTCGCCGCCGCCGGTGAAGGTCGGGGTGGTGGTGTTGCTGAAGCTCATGTCGAGCGGCGCGGTGATGGTGGGCGTGGCCGGCGCGACGGTGTCCTTCACCGTGCTGCGCGTGTCGGTGCCGGTGCCGGTGGCGTTGGTCTGCGACGCCGAGAGCACCAGCGCTGCGCCGTCGGCGTTGGGGTTGGCCGCCACGGTGGTCGAGAAGCGCGCCCCGGTGCAGGCGATGGAGCTCACGGTGACCGAGCCCACGCGCACGGTGACCGTGCCCGCGGCCGTGGTGCAGGCCCCGGCGACGGGGTACGAGTTGACGTTCGCCGCGTTGACCGGCCCCGGGGTGTCGAGGGTCACGGTGGGCACGCTGGCCACGGTGAAGGCCCGGGCGCCGGAGTTGGGGCCGCTGTTGTTCGCGCGGTCGATCTGCCGGGCCACGATGGAGTGCGAGCCGATGCCCAGCGAGGTGGGACAGCTCCACTGGCCCGACGCGTCGGAAGGCGTGCTGCACAGCTGCGTGGTGCCCTCGAAGACCAGCACGTTGGCCAGCGCCTCGGCCGTGCCCGAGACCGACGGGTTGGGCGCGACGGTGGCCCCGGCGGCGGGGTTGGTGATGGCCGGGGCCGCCGGCACCAGGGTGTCGATGGTGACGGTGCGGCCCGGCGAGGTGCTGCCGCTGTTGCCCGCGGGGTCGGTGGCCCGCGCGGTCAGCGAGTAGATGCCGTCGGCCTGCATCGCCGTCAGGCAGCTCCAGGTGCCCGCGGGCGAGACCACGGCGCTGCAAATCTCGCTGGGGCCGGCGAAGACGCGCACCGTGGTGCCCACCTCGCCGGTACCGGTCAGCGTGGGCGTCGCGGTGTTGAGGAAGCTGCCGCCCGCCGGCGAGGTGATCGCGGGCATGGCCGGGGCGATGGTGTCCTTCGAGGTGCTCGCCGAGTCGGTGCCGGTGCCGCCGTTGGTCTGCGCCGCCTTGACCACGATGCCCGACCCGTCGGAGAGGCTCGCCACCGACAGCGTGGTGGAGAAGGTGTTGAGGCTGCAGGGGGTGGTGGTCATCAGCGTGCCGACGTTGACCGTGACCACCCCGTTGGTGTCCTGGCAGGTGCCCGACACGCGGTAGGCCGTGGCGTTCGCCGCGTTGATGGTGCCCGGGTCGTCGAGCGTGACGACCGGTGAGCCCATCACCACCGAGAGCGTCTGGTCGGTGACCTGGTTCTCGATGACCGAGAGGCCCGAGATGTTCGCGGTGCCGTTGACGTAGGCGCCCGCGGAGGCCGAGGTGACGTTGACCACCACGGTGCACCGCGTGCCGCCCTGGGCGAAGCCGCCGCCCGCCAGCTTCACCGAGGTGCTGCCCGCCGCGATGGCCCCGCCGGCCGAGGTGGTGACCGAGCCGCCGCAGCTGTTGGTCACCGTGCTGTTGGCCATCACCAGGCCCGCGGGGAAGGTGTCGGTGAAGCCCAGGTTGGTCTGGGGCAGCGCGCCGGGCACGTTGTCCACGGTGAAGGTGAGGGTGGTCGAAGCGGGCGCGGTGATCACCGTGGTGCCGAAGCGCTTCGAGACCTGCGGCTGGTACGAATAGAACGTCAGGTCGTTCTGCGAGACGTAGGTGCCGGGCGCGGCGCCGAAGTTCCACATGATGCCGAACGAGTTGTCGACGGTGGTCGGCTCGATGTAGTTGGTGAAGGTGCCCGCCGAGTTGACCGAGTTCACCTGGCCCACGGGGCAGTTCGTGTCGTTGAAGAGGCACGAGTAGAGGCCCGCGAAGTAGCCCGTCCAGTTGATGCCCGCGCGGTAGCGCCAGGCCTCGACGATGTTGCTCGCCGGCCGGTAGCCGCCGACGATCGCCGGCGGGCCGATGGAGAAGAAGCTCGGGCCGTAGTCGTCGCCGCCGAGGTACGCGTCGGCCACGTGGTAGAGCCGCACCGTCGCCGTGTTCCCCGTGGGGATGAGCAACGAGTGCGTCACGATGACGAAGTCGTTGGGGTAGGTGTACTGCCACGTGATGGTCAGGTCGTAGTTGCGCGCGGCGACCGTCGCCCGCAGCACCGTGGTGCCCGTGCCGCTGTTGCCCTGCGGGGTGACCGAGTTGGAGATCGGCGTCCACGCCTGCAAGGTGACCCCGGTGCTCGCCACCGTCGCGAAGTTCGCGGGGCCCGTGACCGTGCTGCCCACGGCGAGGAACACGCCGTTGGTCATGCTGCTGTTGGTGGTCGCCCCGGCGGTGCCGGTGGGGCTGTACAGCTGCCCCGTGCCGTTGCGCAGCACCTGGATCTGCCCCGTGGCGCCGATGGTCAGCTTGATTCCGTTGGTCGAGCCCGTGCCTCCGCTGGGGTTGATGACGACCTGTCCAGACGCGATAGCCGGCAAGAGGACCAGCACTGCAAAAGCGAAGGCGCGCAAAATGGCTCCCGGGGTGAGGTCGGCAACTGCCCATACGGGTGTCAGGAGAGGTACGTCAAGGGGTGCAAAAGGCCGATTTTCCGGCGTTTGGGGTGACACGCCCGTCGACGATGACCCGTGGGTGTTCCAGCAGATCCACGGTCTTCCGAGCGGATCAGGGCTTGCTCAGGGCAGGACCCATGAAGTTCAAGGAACCCCTCGTCCTGGTGCTCGCCGGGCAAATCGTCGTGCTGGCGGCCGCCGTGGGGTTCATGGCAGCCCGCGCCGGCCAGACGGAAGCCCCGCGCAAGCACGTGCAGAAGGTCGTCGAAGAGGCCGAGCCCGAGGCCCCTCAGCTGCACATGAAGCTCACGCCGCCTCCCCCGCCGGTCGCCGAGTCGGGTGACTGGGCCCAGTTCCCCGCGAAGGACGGGCCGGGCGCCGAGCCGGGCAAGCTGCAGGAACCGGGCAAGGCCGCGCACGCCGCGGCGGAAGCCCCCTCCAAGGAAGCCCCCGCGAAGGAGGTTGCCGCGAAGGAGGCCCCCAGGGCCCCCGAGGTCGCCGCCACCTTCGAGGAGCTGGTGTCCGGCCTCGTTGCGGGCAACGCGCGCTTCGTCGAGGGCGTCACCCGGCAGCGTGACGTGGTCGCCCTGCGCCAGTCGCTGGGCCACGCCGAGCGCGCCGACGCGGTGGTGGTGACCTGCACCGACAGCCGCATCGTGCCCGAGCTGTTGTTCGATCAACCCCTGGGGACCTTCGCCGTGGTGCGCGTGCCCGGGGCCCAGCTCGACGAGGCCTCGGCCCGGGCCGTCGACGACTCGGTCAAGCGGCTCCACGCCAAGGCGGTGCTGGTGCTGGGGCACCTCGGGTGCCACCACGTCGAGCAGGCGCTCGATGGCGCGGGCAAGAAGGTCATCGCCCGGCCCACCTCGTTGACCACCGCCCTGGGCGGCTTGAAGGCCGGCCTCGAGGCAGAGGCCCTGGACGAGGCGGCCTCCGTGGCCAGCGTCTCGTTCTCCACGCGAGAACTGCGCCGGCGCAGCAAGGTGCTGGGCCGCTCGAACGAGGTCGCGGTGCTGCGGCTGATCTACGCGCCGGCCTCGGGCAGCGTGCGCTGGCTCGACGCCGAGCAGGAGCCGGAGCCCACGCCGGAGCCCGCGCCCCGCAACGGCCGCCGCTGAAGCGTCGCTGCTCGCTTCCGCTCCCGGATGGGGACCTCGGAGGCGGTGGTGGTGGGGAAGGCTCCGCGCGAGGTCGATCGCTACCGGCTCGACCCTGCTGGGCTGTGGCCGGTGCTCCTGCAGAACACCTCGCTCGCCGCGGCCTCCGGCGCGAGCGTGGGGCTGAACCTGCGGTGGCCTGCCTTTGGGCCCGGACCGGACCACTGGCTCTGCACCGGCCTCGGCGCGGTCGTGGCGTGCGTCGCTGCCGCCCACGCGCTCGTTCACGCGGTGCGGTGGTGGCGAAGCTTCGAGGTCGTGCGCTTCAACGACGCCTGCGAGGTGCGCTCCTCGTCCACCTCGGTGCGCTTCGAGCTCGACGCGGTGCTCGCGCTCGAAACCGACGGCGCGGGACTGCTCGCGGGGCTGTGGCTCCTGGGCGCCCGAGCCCCCGTCGCGGGCCACGGGGCGTGCCTGCGCGAACGCTAGCTCCGCGCCGCCAGCCCGCGGGCCCGCTTCGGGCGGCCCTTCGGGCCCGACAGCGGTGCCGGGGTGTTGAGGGGCGCGTCCTCTTCCATGCGGAAGACCGACACCGTGTGCGAGAGCTCCCGGGCCTGCTGCTCCATCGACGAGGCCGAGGCCGCCGCCCGCTCGACCAGCGCCGAGTTCTGCTGGGTCACCTGGTCCATCTGCGCGACCGACTCGTTGACCTGCTCGATGCCCGAGCGTTGCTCGGCGCTGGCCGCGGAGATCTCGCCCATGATCGCCGTCACCCGTTCCACCGCCTGGACGATCTCCCCGGTGGTCTCGCCGGCCACTGCCGCCAGCCGCGAGCCCTCCTCGACGTTGCGCACCGAGGCGTCGATGAGGACCTTGATCTCCCGGGCCGCGCTGGCGCTGCGCTGGGCCAGGCTGCGCACCTCGGTGGCCACCACCGCGAACCCGCGCCCCTGCTCCCCGGCGCGCGCGGCCTCGACCGCGGCGTTGAGCGAGAGGATGTTGGTCTGGAACGCGATCACGTCGATGACGTCGATGATGTCGACGATCTTCCGGCTGGACGCCGAGATGGCCTGCATCGTCACCACCACGTCGCCCACCACGCGGCCTCCCCGCACGGCGACCTGGTTGGCCGTCTCGGCGAGCGCGCTGGCCTGCTGGGCGTTGTCGGCGTTCTGTCGGACCCGCGAGGTGAGCTCCCCCATGCGGCTGGTGGTCTGCGCGAGGCTGCCGGCCTGCTGGTGGGTGCGCTGCGCCAGGTCGGTGTTGCCCTCGGCGATCTCCTGGGCCGCGACGTTGATGGTCTCCGCGCCCTGGCGGATCTGGCTCACGATGCCGGTCAGCTGCGCCACGGTGGCCTCGCAGTCCTGTTGGATGCGCGCGAACGCCCCCTCGTAGTGGCCGGTCATGCGCGCCGTCAGGTCACCCTGCGCGAGGCCCTCGAGCACGCCGCTGACGGCCGTGAGCCCCTGGCGCACTTCGTCCTGGAAACGATTGAGGCCCGCGCCGGCCTGGAGGTGGAAGCCCGTGAAGCCGCTGTCGTCGAGGCGCTGGTCGAAGTCACCCCGGCTGGCGCGATCGATGAGCGCGGTGATGGCCGCCTCGGCCTCGAGATCGTCGGTGCGGTCGACCCACTCGCCCACGTTGCCCAGCAGCTCGCCGCTGGCCCCGAGGATGGGGTTGGTCACCACGTCGAAGTGGCGGCCGCCGAGGTCGAGCCGGGACCGCTGGGTGGTGCTCAAGCCGGCGAGGCTCCGCACCGCGGCGGTGGGGTCCTCGTAGAAGACACCGATGCTGGCCCCGACCAGCGCGTCGGCCTGGAACCCGGGGCGCTCGCGCCGGATCTCCGTCTCGTATGTGCGGAGGGTCCGCTCCAGCGCGCGGTTCAGGTAGATGAGCTTCCCGTCGGTGTCGACGATGCGGATGTTGCCCGAGGCGTGATCGAGCGCGCTGCGGATGCGCAGGTTCTCCGCGATGGTGCGTTGATCGGCCTCGCGGCGCTCCAGCAGGTTTCGTTGCATGGTGCCCAGGGCCGAGAGCAGGCGCCCGGTCTCGCTCGCGCCGCCCGCTTCGATGGTGTTGTCCAGCCGGCCCGCGGCGATGGCGTCGGCCAGCTGCACCGCCGTCCGCAGCGGGCGGGTGACGGACCGGCTGATCAACCAGCCCGCGAGCCCCAGCACCACCAGCCCCAACACCAGGGTCACGGCCAGGCTGCGGACGCCGGCCCAGAAGCGCGCGTCGACGTCATCGAGGTAGATGCCCGAGCCGATCACCCAGCCCCACGGCGCGAAGCCCTGCACGTAGGAGATCTTCGCCACCGGCACGTCGAGGCCCGGCTTGGGCCACTGGTAGGCCACGAAGCCCGCCTGGTGGCGCTGCACCTCGTCGACGAAGGCCAGGAAGAGGTGCTTGCCCGTCGGGTCCTTCAGCTCGCCGAGCCGCTGGCCGTCGAGGGCCGGCTTGAACGGGTGCATCACCATGCGCGGGGTCATGTCGGTGATGAAGAAGTACTCCTGCCCCTCGTAGCGCAGGCCCTTCAACGCGCTCGCCGCGGCTGCCCGGGCGGCCTCCTGGGTGAGCACCCCCGCGGCCGCCTGGGCCTCGAAGCTCGCCACCACGCCGGTCGCCACCTCCACCACGTGCCGCGTGGCCAGGCGCTTCTCGGTCAGCATCGATTCGCGCGTCGTGACCAGCGACAGCACCAGGGTTCCCGCGGCACCGACCAGGCAGATGACGATCAACAGCCACAAGCGCGCGCCGATGCCGGCGAGGTTGACTCTTCGCAACATGGGAAAACGTAGGGAGCCGCCGCGCCCCGCGCTCGCCCGTCCACGAGTCAGGTTTCTGACGCCGCTGGAGCGCCCGGCCGGGTGAACAGGTAGCCCGCGCCCACCACCCCGGAGAACGCCAGCGAGAACACCAGGGCCTTCGGCTCGAGCAGGGCCTGGCCGGCGGTGAGCGCGACCTGCAGCGGGTCGGTGACGAGCTCCCAGCTGTTGAGGCGCTCGAAGCGGCCGAGGAAGACGCCCAGCCCGCACAGCACCACGCTCGCGGTGATGGCCCCGGCCGCCAGCCGCCGGCCCAGCCGCGCCGTCAGCTCTCGGTGCACGCGCCACAGCGAGTCCCACCCCACCAGGCACCCGGCCCAGGCGAACGTCGCCAGGAACAGCACGTCGAACCACATGGGCACCGGGGGCCGGTCCTTGAGGTGCACGAGATCGGTCAGCAGGTACGGTGCGTTGGGGAAGAAGGCGAGCCAGGCGAGCGCCAGCGGCCAGAAGACCCAGCCGCGCCTCGCGTGGCGCATGGTGACCGAGACCGCCCAGGGCACCCACGCGAGGAACAGGTTCCACCACAGGAAGACGAAGCGCGGCCCGGCGAGGGTGGCGCGCGCGAACCACAACCCCACCGCCAGCGCCGTGAGCCCCACGAGGGCGACGAGCCGCAGCGTGTCCTCCGTCGGCCGCGAAGACGAGTCGAGGGGGCCGCGTTTCACGAAGGGCAGGGGCATGCGCGGTCGCCACTGCACGACCCGTGCTCGGCCCCCGCGCCCTCCTTGACCGGCACGCAGTCGGGCGCCACGCCGCGGTCCTTCACCAGCTGCCGCAGCGTGTCCACGGCGTCGGTCGGCTTGCGGCGCAGCGCCGGGTCGGCGACCACGTCGACCGTGTAGAGGCCGAAGCGGTTGCGGTAGTCACCCCACTCGTAGTTGTCGGTGAGCGACCACACGTTGATGCCCTCGTCCCGCGCGCGCTGCAGCCAGTAGAGGTGGTCGCGCAGGTGCTGGCTGCGCGTGCAACCGTCGCGTCGCGGCAACCCGTCGTCGGTCGCCATGCCGTTCTCCACCACCCACACCGGCAGGCCCGGCGCCCGGCGGTGGTAGTCGCGCAGCGCCGCCAGGAGCGCGGCCGGCGCGCGCCCCCGGTGTCTCCTCGGGCTTCGGAGTAGGCTCTGGCGGGTCGCACCACCAGCTCGAGGGGAAAGCATTGACCGACGAACCAGCAGCACCGGGGCCCTCGAAGTTCGTGCCGAGCTTCCGTTTCGCGGGCGGGGGCCTGGTGCTGGGGCTCGCGGCCCTCGTGGCCGGCGCCCTCGATGCGTCGGGGCAGTGGCGCGCGCCGATGCTGATCGGCTTCGCGGCGGCCTTCGTGCTGCTGCTCTGGGCGGGTGTTCGCGCCGTGGTGGTCTCGGCCGAGCCGGGCGTCAGCGAACGCGGGGTCGCCATGGCGCTGATCTTCACGCTGGTCGGCCTGGTGATGGCGATGGCCACGCTCACCCTCTTCTCGCGCGGGCGCCAACTGCGGCGCGGCTTCAAGGTGCTGCTCCCCGCGCTCGCCGCGGACGACCGGTGGACCCAGCTGGTGATGCAGGCCCAGCCCGTGGAGGTGGACCTCGCCGCCATCGCCGCGCAGTGGCGCGAGAATGGCCGCAACGAGCACGCCTCGGTGGCCGCCTTCGCGCAGCTCACGCTCGACCTGATGAGCCTCGGCGCGCCCCCCGCGCTGCTCGTCAGCTCCCAGAAAGACGCGCTCGACGAGGTGCGCCACGCCGAGCTGTGCTTCTCGCTGGCGCGCTCGCTCGACGGCCAGGCGCAGGGGCCCGCGCCGTTTCACGAAGCGAAGCAGACCCGGGGCCTGCTGCCCGGGCGCGCGCTGGCGCTGGCGCAGGTGGCCGTCGACGCCCTGCTCGAAGGCGCGTTGCTCGAGGGTTACTCGGCGCGGCTGATCTCGAAGGTCGGCGCGCGGTGCCTCGACCCGGCCATCGTCAGCGTGTTGAACGAGCTGGGCGCCGACGAGGGCCGGCACTCGCGCCACGGCTGGGACGTGGTCGACTGGTGTGCCTCCGAAGGCGGCGAGCCGGTCCTGCTCGCCCTGCGCGGGTCACTGCGCGCGCTCCCCACGCACTCCAGGCCCTCCGCGTCGGCCAGCTCGGCCGCCGGCGCCTGGGAGCGCTACGGCATCCCCGGCGCGACCCTCGAGGGCGAGACCTGGGCCGAGACCCGCCAGTACGTCGTCGAGCGGGTGCAGGCGATGACGGCCCCCGCGCAGCTTCGCGCCGCCTGACGGGGCCGGCGCGCGCTCAGCCCTGGGGCTTCTTCCCAGCCCCGGTCGTGGAGCTGGTCGCCGTGGGCGGCGGAACGCGCCGCGGCGGCACCACGATCATCGGCGGCACCGGGCAGTTGGTGCACGGGCCCTTGAGCGGCACCCGCAGCACCTGGCCCAGCCGCAGGAAGGTGTTGCTCAGGTGGTTGGCGCTCTTGAGCTTGGAGACCGAGCTGCCCATCTTGTGCGCGATGCCGCCCAGGGTGTCGCCCTTCACCACGCGGTGAAAGGCGATGTTCTCGTCAGGGCGCACCGGCATCAGCGGCGCGAGGCGATGGGCGAGCTCCTGGGCGCGCGGATTGTAGAGCCGCACGTGGAAGTGGTCGCGGTGCTTGCGCGCATGGAAGAAGGCCGAGCGCTTGCCCGCGTTGAACAGCGAGTCGAGCCACGCCTTGTTCTCGCCGTGCGCCAACGCGTAGTCGTAGAGGACCTTCTGCACGCGCTTGTCGAGGAGGATGAACTGCACGTCGCCGTGCATGAGGATGGCCTTGGCGAAGGCCCAGTTCATGGCCACGTCCATCACCTTCTCGCGCTCCTTGATGCGGTACGGCTCGGGGCCCGGGTAGAAGAGCCCCACGTCGATGTCGCGGCCGTTCTGGTGGCTGATGTGCGGCGGCAGGTAGCCGCCCTCCTTGCCGCTGACCTGCCCCACGCGCACCGGCGCTCCGCCCGGGTACCAGGCCCGCACCTGCCTCGCGGCGGCGGTGATGGCGTCCGCGGTCTCCTGCGTCGTCCAGCACGACTCGGGCACCACCACGGTCCACGCCTCGCCCTCGGGGAAGGGCATGCCGTTGATCATCCGGCCCTCCTCGACGAAGCCCACCGAGACGCTGCCCAGAGAGGCCGGGTCTTCCTTCCAGCGCCGCGCCAGCTCCGCGTCGGAAAGGTCGCTGGTGAAGCGGTAGCCGCCGTCGGTGCTGACCTGCACCACCTCCACGGGCTCGACGTCGTCGGGCGCGGCCTCGTCAGCGGCGTCGGAGGCAACGAGCTCTTCGTCGAGGGCCTCGGCCACCGGGGCGCCCGCGTCGAGCACGGCCAGGGTCACGGCCTCGACGACACCGGCGTCGGGCACCTCCACCACGGACAGGGACGCGGGTTCAGGCGCGACGACGGGCGGCGTCACCGGGGCCACGGCCACGGGCAGGGGCTTGAGGGCGGCGCACGCGCAGAGCGAGAGGAGCGCAGCCAGGAGGAGTCGCGACATCATGCGCAGGGCGCCTTACCCGCACCCGGGCGGCCGGGCCAGCCCCCGGCGCGGCGTTCTTGGAGGGGAGTTGGCGACGCCTCGAGGTGCATGGTACCTGCGGGCTCCGAGTGCCGTGACGTCAGCTCGGCTTGAGGGTGCGCTTGAGCTCGAGTCCCACAGCGCTGTCGCGACGAATGGTCCGGTGGCTGGTGCCCGCGCCGCCCGAGGCCATCCGCGCCGAGCTGGAATGGCGCCAACTGGCCGACATCCAGCAGCACGTGCCGATGATCTACCTGATGGCCTCGCTCAACGTGTTGATCGTGATGGCCGTCTGCGCGCACACCGACATCGACCCTCGCTCCTACACGTGGATGGCGGGCCTCGTCGTCCTGGCCCTGGGCCGCACCACGGTGTGGAGGAAGACCGAGCGAGCCGCGCTCTCCCCGGCCGCGGTGTCGTCCGCCCTCCAGCGCTCGGCGTGGGTCGCCTTCGCGAGCCTGTTCGGGATGGGCGCCTTCACCAGCTACACGTTCGTCTCGGGTGCGTTCTTCCACTCGACGCTCATCCCCATCTCGTTGGCCTTCGGCTCGATGTCCATCGCCCACTGTTTCGCCACGGTGCGCCCTTCCGCCGTCGCCGCGCTCACGCTGGGCATCGTGCCCTCGGCGTTGGCCATGCTGTGGGCCGGTGACTTCAACGCCCGGGTCCTCGCGGTGAGCATGCTCAGCGTGGCGGTGTTGATGATCCAGTTCGTCGCCGCGCAGTTCGATCAGCTGGTCACCGAGGTGCAGCTGCAGCGCGAGGTGCACGACCTCGCCAACACCGACGCGCTCACCAACCTGCTCAACCGTCGCGCGCTGGTGGAGTTGCTCGAAAAGCAGCTCGCGCTGGGCCGCGGGAACACCTTCGCGCTGGCGATCCTCGACCTGGATGGATTCAAGGGCGTCAACGACCGGCTCGGGCACCTCGCGGGCGACGACCTGCTGCGCGTCGTAGGCGCGAGGTTGGCGGCGAGTTGCGGTCCGGCCGCCACCGTGGGCCGCCTGGGGGGCGACGAGTTCCTGGTGGTCTTCCGCTCCGTCCAGGGCGCCGCTGACCTCCAGGGCCGCGTCACCTCCATGCTCAGCGAGCTGTGCCAGCCCACGGAGCTGCGCGGGGAGTCGGTGATGGTCCGCGCGAGCCTCGGCTCCTCGATCTTCCCCGCCGACGGCGACACCACGGCCACGCTGATGGCCGCCGCCGACGAAGCGCTCTACGCGAACAAGCGCGAGCGCACGCGCAGCGGCGAGCGCCCCGGGGCCGTCACCGAAGACTCGGCCGATCGACGGCGCCACCGCGCGTCGTGAACTCCTCGCTCAGGGCTCGAGCTCGAGGCTCACCCAGCCGCCGGTGATGTTGGCCACGTCGGTGAAGCCCTCGGCGAGGAGCGTGCGCACCGCGAGATGCGCGCGGAACCCCGAGCGGCAGTGCACCAGCAGCCGGCGCCCCTTCGGCACCTCGCCCAGGCGCGCGCGCAGGTCGTTGACCGGGAGGTGGAGCGAGCCCGGCAGGTGGCCCGCGGCGACTTCCTTGCTGGTGCGCACGTCGATCACCACCGGCGGCGTGGCGCTCTTCAGCTCGGCGAGCGCCTGGGCGGCGGTCACCAGCGGACTGAAGCCGGTGCAGTCGTTGAGGCCCACGAAGGCCGCGAGGTTGATGGGGTCGTTGGCCGACGAGAAGGGCGGGGCGTAGGCCAGGTCCAGCTCCGCGAGATCGTCGAGGGTCATCTTCCCGTGCAGCGCCGTGGCCAACACGTCGATGCGCTTCTCGACCCCGGCGTGACCGAAGGCCTCCGCGCCCAGCAGCCGGTGGGTGGGCTTCTCGTAGATCAACTTGAGCGAGAGCTCCTTGCCGCCCGGGTAGTAGCTGGCGTGGTGGTCCTTGTGCATCACCGCCACGCCCACCTCGAAGCCGGCGTCGCGCGCGGCTTTCTCGGACAGCCCGGTCATCGCGCCCACGGCCTCGAAGACCTTCACCACGCTGGTGCCCAGGGCGCCGCGGTAGCGCATCGGCGTGCCGAGCATGTTCGACGCGGCGATGCGGCCCTGGCGGTTGGCCGGCCCGGCGAGGGGAATGCGCACCTTCTTCTGCGAGACGCGGTTCTCGACCTCCACCATGTCCCCGGCGGCCCAGATGTGCGGGTCGTTGGTGCGCAGCGTGTCGTCGACCTGCAAGGCCCCGGACGGCCCCAGCGTCAGCCCCGCGGCCTTCGCCAGCGAGAGCTCGGGCCTCACGCCCACCGAGAGCAACACCAGGTTCGCCGGCAGCGACCGCCCGTCAGACAGTTCGACCGTCTCGGCGCCGATGGACTTGAGGGCCGTGCCGGTGACCACCTTCACCCCGTGGCGCTCGAGCTCGCCCTTCACCTGCACGCCGAACTCGCGGTCCATGAGGTTGAGCACGGTCGGCGCCAACTCCACGACGGCGGTCTCGACCTTCCGCGACCGCAGCGCCTCGGCCATCTCCAGCCCGATGAAGCCGCCGCCCACCACCACCGCGTGCTTCGGCTGGTGCTCTTCGATGAAGGTGTGGAGCCGGTCCATGTCCGGCACCGTCCACAGGGTGAAGACGTGCGCCTGGTCCGCCCCGGGCAGCGGGGGGCGAATCGGGGTGCCGCCCTGGGCCAGCAGCAGCTTGTCGTAGGACAGCCACTCGTCGGCCTGGCCGACCGTGCGCACGCGAACTTTGCGCCCGTCGCGGTCGATCTCCAGCGCCTCGGTGTTGACCCGCACCTTCACGCCGTAGCGCGAGTCGAAGCCCTCGGGCGTCTGCAGCAGCAGCTTGGAGCGCGTCTCGATGTCGCCGGAGATGAAGTACGGGAGGCCACAATTGGCGTAGCTGACGTACGGGCCACGCTCCAGCAGGGTGATCTCCACCTTCTCGTCGAGTCGCCGGGCGCGCGCCGCAGCCGTTGCACCCGCAGCCACACCACCAATGATGAGCAGTTTCATGTCGATGAGAGCCCCCTGACCCAGGGAAGGATACTCACGGACGCGGAGAATCGCCGCGCTGAGCGCCTGGCTCTCGCGCAGGCCCGGGGCACCGAGGCGGTGGTCGTCGCCACCAGGGACTGACGCTTCACGCGCCGCGCGTGGCCGCGAGCTCGCGCGTGGCGTCGATGTCTCTCTTGGCCGTGATGATCTGCTCGCGCACCGCGTCGCGCAGCGCGGCCACGTCGTTCCCGAAGGCCGCCGGGTCGAGGGGCGCCAGCACCCTCACCACGCAGTGCACCGACTGACGGATCACGAAGCCGTGCTTAGGCAGCGAGGTGCGCATGCCGCTGATGGCGATGGGGATCACCGGGCACCCCTGCTTCACCGCCATGCGGAAGGCGCCGTCCTTGAAGGCCTTCACCTCGCCGTCGGCCGAGCGCGTGCCCTCGGGGAACATCAACACCGGCACCCCGCGACTGAGCCAGCGGTCGCAGTGGTCCAGCATGCGCGAAACGCTCTGGGCATCGCCGCGCAAGAGCGGCACGTAGCCGTTGAGCGTCATGTTCCACCCCAGGAAGGGCACCTTGAAGACGCTCGCCTTGGAGACCCACTTGAAGGGCCGGTACAGGCCGAACAGCGCGAGGATGTCGCCCAGCGACTCGTGGTTCGACACCAGCACCGCGGCGCCGCGCCACGGCAGGTGCTCGCGCCCCTCGACCTTCAGGCTCCAGTGCGGGTTCACGTAGAAGTACAGCTGCGCCCAGAAGCACGAGAACAGGTGCAGCACGCGGCGCGCGCGGTCGAAGGGCCAGGTGACGAGGAAGAGCGCCAGCGCCACGAAGAAGAAGACGAAGCAGCTCGCCGCGAAGAACGCCCAGAAGGCGAGGGAAGAGAGGACGTGCAAGGCACCACCTTGTCACGTCGCCGCGGCCCGCTGCGCCCTCACACGCCAAGGCGCAGAGGTTGCGCTAGGGTGCGCCCCCATGCCCGCGAAGATTGGCTCCCCCAGCGTCCCCGTCGCGCCGTCCTCCAAGCCCACCACCAAGCCCGCAGCGGCTGCCCCCGCGGCCATCGCCACGCCGGCGGCGAAGGCCTTCGTGCCCCCCAGCGCGGTCGGTACCGTCAAGGGCCTCGACGCCACCTCGTCGCTCGAGGGCGCGCGGCGCACCGCGTCGCTCACCGGCGTGACCTCCGCGCCGCCCCCGGTCAGCACCACCGTGGCGGTGGCCTTCGACAACATCAAGGCGCCCGGGGGCCCGGCCAGGGCGCGCATCCTCGATGACGGCCTCGACGCGTGGAACGCGCGCATGGACATCATCGCGAACGCCAAGACCTCCATCGACTCCTCGTACTTCATCGTCGAGAAGGACCCTTACGGCTTCGCGTTCCTCGGCGGCCTGCTCAAGAAGCAGATCGAGGGCGTGCCCGTGCGCCTCTCCATCGACGCCATGGCCGACACCTTCGGCACCCACGGCTTCAAGGCCACCGGCAAGGGCCAGGATTACCTCCAGGAGATCGTCAACCACGGTGGCCAGGCGTACATCTACCATCCGGTCTACGAGCGCCCCCTCGACGCGCTCAAGGGCGACTACTCGGTGCTCGCCTCGAACCACGACAAGATCCTCGTGGCCGACGGGCGCATCGGCGTCACCGGCGGCCGCAACGTCGCGCAGGACTACTACGCCAACCCCAAGGACCTGAAGGGTGCCTGGCGCGACATGGACGTGCTGCTGGACGGCGCGCCCACGGCCGGGGGCCTCAAGGCCGCCTTCGAAGCCGAGCTGCAGAACGGCGGCGCCTCGCACGCCGTGAGCAAGGACCTGCTCGGCAACTGGGACAAGAAGGACATCCAGCTCCTCGGCGCCTACGAGATGATGGAGAACTGGCTCAAGGCGCCCCCGCTGAGCACCGAGCAGAAGACCGCGTTGCGCGCCGACAAGGCCGGGCAGGCGAAGCTGGCCTCGGAGCTGGTGCAGCAGTCGCTGGCCCAGGTGCAGCAGGATCTCCCCGAAGCGCAGCGCCGCGAGCCCAGCAAGGGTGACCTCGAGTTCCTCACCGCCCAGGCCACGCAGTTGGTCACGCACCTCGAGGCCCGCGGCAGCCGCGCGCACTACGACGCCGGCGCCTCGATGATCCACCAGACCGAGGCGAAGATCATCGACCAGACCTCCGCGGCCTCGGGCCAGCGGGTGAACAACATGGCCCCCGCCCTTGCGGCCCTCGTCGAAGGCGCCACCAAGCGCATCGTCATCGAGAACCCCTACGTGGTCCTCACCCAGGACATGGTCAACGGGCTCCAGCGCGCCGCCGAGCGGGGCGTGCAGATCGACATCATCACCAACAGCCCGCTCTCCACCGACAGCGACGTGACCCAGGCCTTCTTCCTCGACGACTGGAAGATGATCCTCGCCAGGTGCCCCAACGCGCACATCTACGTCGCCACCGGTGACCGGAAGTTCCACACCAAGAGCGCCATCGTCGACGACGACGAGACCCTGGTCAGCACCTACAACCTCGACCTGCTCTCGGGCTACGTGAACGGCGAAGTGGGCGCGGTGGTCAAGTCCAAGGAGCTCGCGGCCGACCTCACCAAGGCCTTCGAGCACGACCGCGCCGACCCGGCCAACGGCTTCATCGAGTACACCATCCAGCGCGACGCCGCGGGCAAGGCGGTGCTCAAGGACGGCCAGCCGATCACCGTCTTCGGGCCCGAGAACCACCTCCCGGCCGACCTGCTCGAGACCTACCGCAAGAAGAGCAACCTCTGGGGCGGCGTGGTGCGCAACAACGTGCCCCAGTTCAAGCCGCTGCGGCACGAGGGGTGAGCGACGCGGCCTGGCGGGGCCTCTTCGCGAGGCTCCTCGACGTGGCGCGACCCGGGGCCCAGTTCCCCGACGCGCTGGCCTGGCGCGCGGTGCTCGACCTGCTCGGTCGCGAAGGCCCGCGCGGCCGGCCCCTCAAGGTGTCGCTCGCGCCCAACGGTGGGCTGCTGACGACGCGCTCGCTGGTGAACCTCCACCGGCTGCAGTTCGTCGCCCGCGAGTTCTTCAAGACGCACCGCACCCGGCCCTCGAAGGAAGCCCGCGCGTTCTCCGCGGCGCTCGCGGCCCTCGAGTTGCCCGTGGCCCAGCAGACCCACGCCCGGCTCATCTCCACCGGGGAGGTGACGCGCTTCGCGTTGACCCACGAGCGCCTCGAGGGCTGTGCGCTGCGCTACTCGCTCATCGTGGAGCAGGGGCGTCGCGGGCCGATCTCCCTGGGCAAGGACCAGCTCGCGAGGCTGCCCGACGACTTCGGGGTCGCCATCCGCCAGGCGTGCAGTGGCAGCGCGCGCACCGCCTTCCTCGGGCTCTCGAAGCTCGACGGCCTTCAGGTGCGCGAGGTGGTGCGCGGGCAGCTGGGGCCCCTGGTCTCCGGCGTGACCGCGCTCGACGCGCAGGCGCCGGCCGACGTGCGGGCGCTGCGCTCGGTGTGCACCACGCCTGATTCGGGCGTGCTCTCGGTCAGCCTGGAACGCCTCGCCGCCGACGTCGCGCGCAACACCCACCGGGACCCCTGGGCGGCCGAGGAAGCGCCGCTGGTCGGCCTGCAGCTCGCGAGGGAGCGGCGCCTGTTCTGCACCCGCGGCCTCGAGCCCGCGCTCCGGGCGCTGGCGGGAAAGCAGGTCCTCGTGCGCAGCGCGTGAGAGTTGTGACCCTGGCCCGCTTCCATTACCTTTGAATCAGAACGCACCACCAAGGTAAGGACTCGACCATGGCCGCCGCGACCATCACCAGCCAGGGCCAACTGACGCTGCCCAAGGTCATTCGTGATCTCCTGGGCTTGAAGCCGGGTGACCGGGTCTCCTTCCGGGTACGCGAGGACAAGACCGTGGTCGTCGAACCCGAGACGCTCGACCTGCGTTCTCTTCGGGGCACCATCAAGCCGAAGCGGCGCGGCGTGACCCTCGAAGCGTTGGATGAGGTCGCGCATGCCGCTGGCGCAGGGCAGTCCCGCAAACACCGATGATCGCGCTCGACACCAACGTCCTCGTTCGCTTTCTCGTCGAGGATGACGCGGTGCAGTCGTCGCGGGCCGCGAGGCTCGTGGACCGCGCCATCAAGGCGGGCGAGGCGCTCTTCGTCGCCGACATCGTCCTGGCCGAGCTCGCCTGGGTCCTGGCCCGCGCCTACGACGTTTCCAAGGCCGAGCTCCTTCGCGTGCTGCGCCAACTCCAGGCCGCGAAGCACCTCGAGTTCGAGTCCTCTGACGTGCTGGCCCGCGCGCTCGACGCCTGGGAGCGCGGCAAGGGCGACTTCTCCGACTACCTGATCCTCGCGCGCGCCGAGGCCAACGGGTGTGAGTCCGTCGCCACGTTCGACAAGGCCCTGCTGAAGGAGCGGCACTTCACTCGGCCCTGAAGTGCGCCCAGCGCAGCGCTCCGGACCTCCGCGCGGCTACGCTCGCCGCCGTGCTCAAGCTCCCTCCACTGCGCTCTCTCACGGAGGACCAGACGTTGGCCTCGTGCCGCACGGCCATCGCGCAGTTGACGGGCGACACCGCGCCCCTGGAAGTCACCCGTCGCGCGATCTCGGAGCAGGACTTCCCGGACGACCGCCCCAGCCAGTCGCCGGCCACGGAGTACATCTCCGAGATTCGCCTGGGGGAACGCGTGACCTTCCGCCACCGGGCGTTCGTCGGCGGGTGGAGCCAGGGCGAGTACAGCTGGAACACCGACGACTTCGCGGGGAAGGGCCCGCTCTGCATGACCTTCGACTCCTTCAGCACCGAGCTCGAGGGCGCCCCCGAGGTCATCTCGCTGCTCAGCGACCTGCTGGCCAAACGCTGACCCCGCGGCGCGTCACTCACCGGGGACCCCGTCCCTGCGGCGACTCCAAGGCCAGGCGCAGCAACTTCGCGTGGTCGAAGGCCAGCCGCCGGGGCAGGGCCTCGAGCGGGAACCAGCGCGCATCGGCGGCGTCGTCTCCACCGGCGATGGCGCGGCGGGCGTGGGCTTCGTCGAGCGTCACGCGGTAGAGCCACGTCCGGCTCCAGGCCGCGGGGCTGTCGCGCTCGTCGCGGCCGGCGCCTTCGACCTGCGCCACCAACTGGAACTGCTCGCGCAGCGCACCGAGGTCGAGGCCCGCTTCTTCAGCCACCTCGCGCACCGCGGTGTCCAGCGGTTGCTCCTGGTCGAAGAGGAATGGCGCGCCGGGCACCGCGCCGGTGTGCACGAAGCCACCCGGCAGCGCCCACTGCCCCGGCTCCGCGGGCGCGTCGTCATGACGGCGGATGAGCAGCACCTCCTGCGCGTCGCGCAGCAGCACCACGTCCACCGTCGGGTTGACGCCGGGGTGCCAGAACGGCGCGAAGGCCTCGCGGAAGAACGCCCGGTCATCGAGCCGCCGCAACACCTCGGCCGCCGAGCGAAACGCGCGGTGCGGCACCACCTGCGCGTGTCGCCCGCTGGCGCCCTGCACGCCTTCGAACGCGAGGTAGCGCAGCCGCAGGTTGGCCGCCGCGCGCAGTTCGTCGTGCACCACGTTGCCGCCCCCGAAGAACAGGCACAGCGCGTCGAGCTCCTTCATCAACCCATACAGCCTCGGGGCCTTCTCGTGCGGCGTCGCCGCCAGGAGCACGGCATGCGTCGGTCCCGGGCCGAGATCAGCGGGCTCCGTCGCCTCCACCACCGTCGCCAGCACGCGTCGCCGGTGCCGCAGCGCGAGGCGGTGCACCTCGCCCTCCACGCCGGCCGAGGTGCCGCCCGTCACCAGCAGCGTGTCGTCGGGCAGCCCGGCGATCAGCGTCTCCAGCACCGCGATGATGTCCCGCCGGCTCTGCTCCGAGGCGCCCGCCCAGGCCTGCTTCCAGGCGCCGGCGATGCACACCACCCGCGTCGCGGCCGGCGTGTGCAGCTCCACCCCCAGCTCCGCGAGCCGGGACAGCAGCTGCGAGCGGCGCGCCGCGCGGGCCGCCTCGCTGCGCGCCGCCACCTCGGCCGTGTAGAACCGCGGCGGCTCCTCTGGCGGGACGACGAAGTGCGAGGGCTGCCGGCCGCTCACTTCGAGATCCTTCGCCAGGTAGCTCGCCTCGGCCTCGCGCAGCGCCTGCCGCTGCGCGTCCGTCAGCCCCGCCAGCCGGGCGGCCCGCAGCTCGTCACCCGGCGTGGTGCCGTAGAGCCCGGGCCCGTCCGTGCCCAGGACGCAGCGCACGCCCGAGTCCAGCAGGCGGGCCAGCGGCACCTCCCCGGTGGAGTGGATGTTGTTGAGCGTGAAGTTCGAGGTGAGGTTCAGCTCGACGTAAGCGCCGGTGGCGCGCAGCAACTCGAGCGCCTCGTCGCTCCCGTAGAGGGCGTGCCCGATGCGCAGGGTGACGTCGCAGCCGGCCACCGCCTCGCAGGCCAGGCGCACGTTCTCGGGGAACGCGGGGTTCTCTCCCGCGTGCACGCGAATGACGAAGCCAGGACGATGCGCGTGCGCCCACTGCGCCACCCGGGAGATGCGCGCCTGGAACGCGCGGGTGGAGTTGGTCTCGTGGCCCATCCAGTCCACGCCCACCAACTCGCGGCACCCGCCCAGCGTCATCAGCCTCGCGAGCAGGTCCTCGTCCCACTCCGCGTCGTCGTGCCGGGAGATGGCGGTGAGGAAGCGCAGCGTCAGCCCGTGGCGGCCCTGCGCGCGCGCCGCGCCTTCCACGGCCGCCTCCAACCATGGCTGCCGGTAGAGGTCGCCGATGGAGAGCTCGACGTGGCGCACGCCCATCGCGGCGTAGTCGGCGGCCACGGCGTCGAGCAGCGCGGGGAAGAGGCGCAGCGACTTGGTGAAGGGGCCGCGCAGGCGGTAGGCGCGCTCCATGTCGCGAAACGTGCTCTGGCGATCTGCCGGCAAGCGGAGCGCGGAGGAGACCCGGTGCAGGTGCGAGTCGGGCAGGCTCGTCAACGCCACCTCGCCCTGGTGCCCGTGCACGCCGACCTCGTCGAGCAACGCGGCGCCCAGGGTCACGCCGTGCGCGGCGCCCAGCGCGAGCAACGTCTCCGGGCGGGCGCAGCCGGCGAAGTGCGTGTGCAGGTCGGTCAGCGGCGCGTCGTCGAGGCCGGAGTGCGCGCGCGGGTGCGGAAAGCCGGTCTCGGCGAGAAAGCGCAGCTCGAAGGGGCACAGCCGCGTCACCGCGACGAGGGTCTCGCCGTTCCAGCGGGCCAGCTCGGTCTCCCCCAGCCGCAGCGTACCGGTCCCGGCCCACGCCCCGGAGTCGTCGGCGCGTCGGCCGTCCAGGGTCACGTGCTGCCGCAGCCGGGCGAGCGTGCGGGGCGGAACGTCGAGGTCCTCGCACGGTTCGAGGCACAGCCCGCCGGGGGTCCTTCTCCAGCGAAGCCCAGCGGCGCCCTCGAGTGGCCAGATCATCGCGGGCGACAGAAACACGAAGGGCGGCGCAGGTGAAGTTCCCCCCCGACCAGAGGTGTCAGCCAGATCTGGGCGTTCGGCGCACGGGGGCCGCGCGCTGACCCCAAAGGCCCTGCATCGCCCCGCGCCGCTTGCGCTACACAGCGGGGTTCATGACTGACCTCGAGTTGCTGGAGAAGCGCATCAAGAGGAGCGGCTTGCAGGACATGGTCGTCGGGTTCCTGGTCTTCTTGATGGCGGCACTGGTGTTGGTGGGCGCAGTGACGCAGTGGAACTCCCCGAAGGGAAAGCCCTGGTTCATGCTGTTCCTGGGGCCCCTCATCCTCGGTGTCGCGGGGGTGATGGTCACCAGTGGTCGCCGGCAATGGTCCGCGCAGACCACGCGGCTCTTCCTCGCTGCGACGGGTGACTCGAAGGACGTGGCCTGGGTGCACCTCACCGTCGGCTCCGTCAACGCCATGAAGGTGCACTTCATCGACGGTGAGACCTCGACCGTGCACGCGAACCGGAAGGACGCGGAGCGGTTGCTCGGCTTCATGGTGCAGCGAGCACCGGGCGCGATCTTCGGGTTCGGTCCTGGCCAGCAGAAGCAGTTCGTGGAGCGACAGAAGGCGCACCGGCCCTGAGTCAGCGATGTTCTCCCGGGGTCACTGGACCGGCACGTCGAACAACAGCGGCACCAACAGCGGCTGATGCGCCTCGGGCAGCGTGGTGAGCAGCGGGGCCTGTCGGCTGCGATGGGGCTCGCGGCGAGAGATGATGCGCACCGCGTAGAGCCCGGGGGCGAGCAACGCGCGCGGCACCGTGAGGCGCGGCTGGTACACCGTGAAGGTGACCGCGAGCGACGGGACCGGCCGGTGGAAGCCTGCCGGGCCGGCCTTGCTCAGAGGCGAGAGGACGACGTCGTACGAATCGGGTGCGCCTGCCCAGCTTCCGCCAGAGGCGGGCGCGATGGGCGCCGTCCACGCCAGTGCGAGATCCTTGTCGGTGATGGGGCAGGTGCCCCGCGTCACCGAACAGCTTTGCGACCAGGGGAGCCCGTCGAGCTGAACGTCGAGGACCGGCGCCACCTGGGGCCGCAGGTTGACCACTCCGCCGTCCCACGCTTCGACCACGTCCCCCGCGAAGGTCACCTGCGCGCGCCCCTGCCGACCTCCATCGTTCCCCGCATCGGGCAGCTGGAACTCGCCCTCGTAACTGAAGCGGCCCCCCGCGAAAATTCCGCTCGAGCTGGGGTACGGGTTCGAGAAGTCGACGACCAGGTCGAAGCCAGCGTCGTCGGCGGGTCGGGCCATGGTGCCGTCGAGGTCCTGGAAGGTGGTGAAGATGAGGTCGGGCAGGGAGGCGTAGAAGCCGAGTTCGGCGCCGCCAATGACCGGGTCCACGAAGGCGACGGGCGGCACCTGCCTCGAGGCGCGAAACCCACCGTCGATCGGGCTGACCGCGAGGTCGAAGGTGGCGGGGAGCAGCTCCGCGAAGTGGCTCCATTCAAAGCGCGCCGTGAACGTGCGCAGGCGCGAGGGGCGCGTCAGGTCGAAGTCGAGCGTGAGCACACCCGCATCGAACCGCGCCGGGCGCACGTTCGAGGCGCGCGCGGCGTTGATCAAGAAGCCGCCGCCGTCGACCGCCGAGAGCTGCGTCAGGTACACGTCTTCGTCAGTCCCGGGCCTTCTCTGGAGGTACGGCCCGAGGTCGAAGCCAGCGTCGAAGGTGGTCTCGCCGGGCGCGAGCGTGATGAGGCCATCAGCCACGAGATCGAGGTAGCCCAGGTTCACCGAGGGGATGGCCACCTGCAGCTGATCGCCCGACACGTAGCCCACGAGGTTCGTGGCGGTCATCTCCGTGGGCAGCGCGCCGAGGAGCGACCCCGCGTCGGGCCGGCCCATCTGGTACCTCGCGAGGTTGATCGAGTCCCCTTCGATCTCCTGCATGGTGTGTGAGGTGACGGCGCAGGAGAGCCCCGCGTCGCTGGCGCCGCCGTCGCTGACTCCGGCGTCGCACGCCTGATCCCGCCACTCGATGAAGCGCCGAAGCCCCGGGTCGATGCCGCAGATGACGGCGTCCGAGGCCGTCCCGGGGCCCAGGATCAGGCGCATGTGCCCCGAGGCCTCTTCGACCCAGACGCCGGGGAGCGCGACCGGGTTCGGCACGACGTCGATGCGCACCTGGCGCGCGAGGGGCGTCAACCACACGTAGCGGCGCTCGCTCGTGATGCGCAATTCCGGGCCGCCATCGCAGGCACCGGCGTCCAGAGCCCCACCTGCGTCACTTCCTCCGCCGCCCAGTCGGCTGCCATTCTTGCCGTCGACCCGTTTGACCTCGAGCTGCCACTGGTCTCCGCTCAGGCCCGCGGACACCAGGGTAGCGGAGGTGGAGACAATCTCGTTGGCGCTCAACGCAGAGGCGACCTCGGCGATGCACGCAGTGCTGCTGTCCCCGCACCCCAGCAACTCTCGCTGGCGCTCGGCCCCCAGCAGCAGCGCCAGGTCGTCGGACGAGACCACCCGGGCCCCTGCCTCGACGGAGGCGCTCACCTGCCGTGACGCTGAGACAGCGCCATGGCGAGTCCGTCATGCCCCGCGGTGACACGGGTGGCGGGGACTGCGATCACGACGGGGGCCGCAGCGACCAGCACCAGCATGGGGAAGAACACCCTTTTCCTTTAGTCGCCCTCCCCTCAGGCCGCCATGGCGCTCATCGCGCCGCCTGGGTGGCGCTGCGCCGGGTGCTCGAGACGCGCTTCAAGAAGGTCCCCGACTCCCCTCGGGCCGTGAGCGCCTTCAGTGTGGCGAGGCGCGTCTTCCTCCAGTGAGGCATGATGCCGCGCTGTGCAAGCCACCGGCGGCATCGTCGAAGAGCTCGTCCACCAGTTCACCGACCCGTTCGCCTTCTACCGGGAGCTCATCCAGAACAGCATCGACGCCGGCTCGACGCGCATCGAGGTGTCGCTCTCGTACCGGCCCGCGTCCCCGAAGGGCCTCGCGCTCATCGCCGTCTCCGACTGGGGCGAGGGCATGAACCGCGACGTCATCGAGAACTACCTCGTCACCAAGTTCCGCTCGACGAAGGAGAACGACCTCACGAAGATCGGCAAGTTCGGCATCGGCTTCATGAGCATCTTCGCCTGCGGCCCCGACGCGGTGACGGTGGACACCGGGCGTGACGGCGAGTTCTGGCGGGTGCTCTTCCGCGCCGACACCACGTGGGAACTGCTGCGCCTCGACGAGCCCCTGGAAGGCACGCGCGTCACGCTCCACAAGAAGGTGACCCCCGCCGAGTACGACGAGTTCGTCAGCCGCTCGCGGGCCTCGCTCTCGCGCTGGTGTCGCCACTCCGACGTCGACGTGGTCTTCACCGCGGGCAGCGCCAACGGGAGCGCGCCGCCCGAGCCCACGCCCGTGCGCGAGCCCCTGTCCGTCGACGCACCGTTCCAGGTCGAGCACGTCGAAGACGGCACCCACATCATCGCCGGCCCCTCCCGCGTCGAGCCGGCGATCACCGGCCTCTACAACCGGGGCCTCACGCTGCTCGAGACCACCGAGCCCCTCATTCCCGGGGTGGCGATGAAGATCGTCAGCCGCTACCTCGAGCACACGCTGACTCGCGACAACGTGCGCCGCGATCGTCACTTCTCTCGCGCCATCGACCTCGCGCAGGCGCTCGTCGACGAGAAGCTGCTCCCGCAATTACCCGGGGAGCTCACCGCCGCCGCCACCCACAAGGACGGCGCCCGCGCGTTCGAGACGCTGTTTCACTTCGCGCGCACCCGCCTCAAGCCGAAGCAGCTCGTGTACCGCCTCTCCGGCGGCGGCGCGGTGGGCCACGAGGAGCTCGTGTCTCACGTGCGCGAGGTGGGGCTGCTCACGCTCTCGCGCTCGCGCACGCCGCTGGTGTCCCGGCTCCTCGACGCGAAGTGGCCGGTGCTCGAGCTCGAGTGGGGCACCGAGACCGGCAACGCCGTCGCCGCGCTGCTCAAGGTCAAGCGCAGCGTCACTGCCGACGAACACTTCACCTACGCCGCGCCCCCCGACGTGCCCACGCCCCCGGAGTTCGCCAGCGCGCTCACCGCCCTCCTGCGTGACGCCGGCGCGCAAGTGAAACAGGTCGAGGTCTCCCGGGTGCGCGCCGCGGCGGCCGAAGACCCGTGGGTGCTGCTCGAGGCCCTCTCCCAGCCGATGCAGGCGCACCTCGCGCGCGGCTCGGCCTTCGCGCGGAACACGCCGCCGGTGCTCTGCTTCAACCTGGGCCACCCGGCCATCGACAAGGCCTCGCGGCTCTTCACCACCGCGCCCAGGCTCGCCGCGGTCCTCATGGCGCGGCTGGTGTTGGTCCAGGCCTCGAAGCTCGACGCCCAGCGCGACGCGGCGCTCACCCGGTGGGCCCTGTCATGAGCGAGCACGAGCTGGAGCACGCCCTGCGCGAGGGCGGTGAGAAGGTCACCGAAGGCCGCATTCGCATCGACGCCACGCGGGCCCTGCAGCGCCTGCGCGACTTCCGCTTCGCCGACCCCTCGCACTGGGTGCTGGAGGTGCTGCGCGCCGCCGTGGAAAGTGACGCCACGTCCGTCGAGGTCGAGACCGACGCCGACGACGTCATCCTCCGCTTCGACGGCGCGCCCTTCGCCGAAGACGCGCTCGCGCACCTGCTGGAGAAGGCCCTCGAGCCGGGGAACACCCGCGAAGAGCAGCGCACCCGGCTGCTCGCGCTGGGGGCCGCCGGCGCGCTCGGTGCGGGCGCGGTCTTCGTGAAGGTGGAGAGCGGGGCGAAGGCGCTGACCCTCACCCAGGCCACCGTCGAGGTCACCGCGCGCAGGGCCACCCGCACCACCTCCTTCCACCTGCGCAAGGGCTTCGGCTGGCGCGTGGTGGCGGGCTTCTTCCGCGGCTCACCCGAAGGCAAGGCCATCGCCGCCCGCGCGCACCGCTTCCCGCTCCCGTTGAGGCTCGATGGGAAAGACGTCGTCGAGCCCACGAAGCCCGAGCGCCACGTGGTGGAAGGCAAGGGCTGGACGCTCGACGTCTTCCTCCCTCCTCACGCGCCGCTGACCACCAGCACCCTGGAACTCGACGTGCTGGGCGTGCTCGTCGCCACGCGCTCCCTGGCCCTGCCCGGGCTCCAGTTGGAGGCGCACCTCCGCGCCGACGGGCTGCGGCGCAACGCATCCGGCTCCGACGTGGTCGACGACGACGCGCTGCTCGACGAGGCCCTGAAGGCCCTGCGCAAGGTCTCGCGCACGCTGCTCTCGGAGCGCCTCGAGGCGCTGTGCACGGTCGAGCGCTGGCGCAAGGAGTTCATCGCCTGGCTGCTCCACCCGTCCCTCGAAGCCGAGGTGAAGAAGGTGCTGCAAGGGGCGCGGGTGCTGCCCGGGCCCGCGGGTGAATGGGTCAGCCTCGAGGCCGTGGCGACCGCGCAGCGCAGCCACGGCTGGTTGCCCTTCGCCTTCGAGCCCTTGCCGGGCGGGACCTACCCTGATGGCACCGTGCTCCTCGCGAACCACCGCGACCTGGTGACGCTGCTCCCCGAGGGCAAGCGCTTCAACGTGAAGGAGTTGGTGCAGCAGCGCGCCCGCGTCGTCGAGAACCGCGCGCGCGTTGCCGCGGCGCCTCTCGAGGTGCCCACGCTGCCCGACCGTGACTGGGCCGCCCGGGCCCCGGTGACCGGCCGCAGCCTCGTGGGCGAGGTGGGCTTCGACGCCAGCCTCCACGGCGCCTTCGTGCGCGTGCTCCACGAGGGCCGGCTGCTCGAGTCGGGCGAACTCGACGCGCTCGCGCCGCTGCGGCTGCGCGCGGTGGTCGACATCACCCGCCCGCTGGGCGACATGTTCTTCGACGACCGCGGCGCCTCGAAGGCCCTGGGCCTGGTGGCCGAGGCGGTCGAGACCGCGGCGACCGACGCGCTGTGCGCCGCGCTGCCTGCCCCTGCGGCGTTGGCCCACGCGCACGATCTCCTCGAGCGCCTGGTGGTCCAGCGCGGCACGCGGCTCCCCGGGCTGCGCGAGGCGTTGCGCGAGGCCCCGCTCTTCCCCTGCCTGGGCCGCGCGCCGGTCTCGCTGCAGACGCTCCACGACGAGGCCCACTGGAGCTACGTGCGCACCCCGTTCGCCTTCGGCCTGCTCGACGAGTCGCGGGTGCTGGTGCTCAACGACGCCCAGCTCCAGATCCTCAAGAAGCTGGGCCTGAAGCGGCTCGACGACGTCACCGCGCGCCTCACCGCCGAGCTCGACATCCGCAAGCGCCTCGACGGCCCCCGCGAGTACGCCGAGCTGCCCGACGTGGTGGTGAAGGTGCCGGTGGCCGGCGAAGGGCTCGAAGGCGAGGTGGGCATTCCCCGCGCCGCCAACACCGCGCTCTCGCTGACGTTGCTCAAGCGGGGCCTGCGCCTCGAGACCACCTCGCTGACCGCGCGCTACCAGCACGCCATCGCCAGCGTCGACGCCGCCGACCTCACGCCCAACCAGAAGTGGACGGCCGTCACCCGCGACGCCGCGTTCCAGCGCGCGTTGACCGCGGTCAGCGACGCCCAGCGCCGGCTGGTGCTCGAGCTGGTGAAGCTCCCCCGGGCGTCGTGGCGCACCGGGGGCGAGCTCTTCTTCAGGGCCTTCCTCGAAAAGGAGCTGCGCGGCTTCACCCCCGACACCCTCGACGACGTCACCCGCGTGGTCGCCGAGGCGAAGGTCTTCGACGCCGGCGCGCGCAAGGTGTCGCTGCTCGAGCTCAAGGCGCACCCCCGGGTGCTCATCTCCTCGCCCACCGAGGCCCGTCCTCCCGTGCCCGGCGAGCTGCTGGTGCTCTTCGAGTCGCTCACGCTGCTGCCCACCCTGGTGCAGGTGCTCGGGCGCGCCCTGGGTGACGCGGGCCCGGAGCTCCAGCGCCTCGCCGCCCGTCGCCAGCTCGAGGCGCGCCCGGTGGTGAAGTTCGAGCTGCCCGCGGGCCTCTCCCTGCGGTGCGAGCTCAGCCAGCCGGGCTTTACCGCGCTCGCCGGGCTGCGCGAGGGCATTGCGCCCGAGGCGACGGTGCACGTGCACGTCGCCTCGCGCCTCTACGCGACGGTGCAGCCGCCCTGCGCCTTGCCGCTGCTGGTGTTCCTCGAGTTGCCCGGCCTCGAGCCGCGCGTCGACGGCGAGCTGTCCGCTGATCAGCTGGCCGAAATGCGACAGGCGCTCGACCGGGTGGTGCGCGCGGTGGTGGGTGAGGCGTTGCCGCGGCTCCCCGACCCGAACGCCGCGCGCGCGGTGTTGCTCGCCCTGGGTCGCGGCGTCGATGGCTCGCTGCCTTCGGCCGAGGCCGAGGCCCTGCGGCGCGCCACCGTCTTCCCCTGCACCGACGGCGTCACCCGCGATCTCCACGGGGTCTCGACCGAGGCCCTCCACTACGTGAGCCGGAAGATGGTCGGCACGCTGCCCGATGGGCTGCCCATTCTCATCGCCGACACCGAGCCGCTGCACGTCGCGCTGCGCAGGTGGCCGCGGGCGAAGCACGTGGGGGAATCCCTCAAGGTCCAGGCTGCAGCGCTCCGTCAACGGGAACAGGCCGTCGCCGTCGAGCAGGTTCACCTGCGCCTCGACTCTCCGTGGCGTCAGCGCCTCGACGCCGGCGGGCTCACCGGCGAGGTGGTCCTCGCGCGCGAGGGGGCAGGGCGGCTCGAGCTCTTCCTGGGCAAGAAGCCGCTGACCGTGCTCGCGGACGGGCTCGCGGGCCCACTCGCCGCGGCCGTCGATTCGCCGCGCCTCACCCCGACGCTCGGCTTCACCGGCGTGGAGCGCGACGCGGCCTTCGTCGAGGTCCAGGTGGCCGTGAAGGCCGCGCGCGACCGGCTCGCCGCGGAACTCGACCCCCGGCAGGCGCCCCCCGGCTGGGAGCCCACGCTGGTGCAGTTCGCCTTCGAGCTCACCTCGGAGCGCGCGTGGAAGTGGAAGGGGAAGAAGAAGCCCAGCAAGAAGAGCAAGCGGGTGCCGCGGGAAGAGCCGGTGCCGAACCCCGCGCTGCTGCGCTTCAAGCTGCTGCGCACCAACGACGGTGAACCGTCGCTGTGCCTCGAAGATCTCATCGAGCGCCAGACCGAGGAGGGGAAGGTCACCCTCGTCAGCCGCGGCGGCGCCTTCCTCGAGGCGGGTCGAAAGGCCTGGTGGCCGCGCGCCGGGGAGCTCGAGTGGGCGACGAAGGCGGGCTTCGCCTTCGACGACGTCACGGAGGCGCTGCGCGTGGCCGACTCCATCCGCGCGCGGCCGCGCTTCGACGTCGTCGCGGCGCCGATCCAGAGCGCGTGGCGCGAGCCGGTGCACCGCGTGGCCCTCGAGGGCGAGGTGGCCCTGGGTGACGTGCCCGACGGCCTGCTGGTCATCGAGGTGCTCCACGAGCGCATGCTCCTCGAGCGCTGGAGCGGGCCACATCCCGTGGGCGGCACCGCGCGCGTCTCCTCGACGCTGCTCACCCCCGACGACGCCTTCACCCAGGCCAAGCGAGATCAACACTTCAAGGCGCTGATCAGCGCCACCGAGGCCGCCCTGGAGAAGCTGCTGCTGCGCCGCCTGCAGTCCCGCGACGCGACCTTCCCCGACTGGGCCCGCGCGGCCGTGCGGTGGCGCGCAGGCCAGGCCGGCCCCCTCGCCGCGGCGCTCCCCGCGCTGCCCCTCTTCGAGTCGCTCGCCGGGACGCCGGTGACCGTGGGCGAGGTGCTCCAGCTCGCCGCGCGGCAGGGCAGGGTGTCCCTCGCCACGCCCGGGGACGGCACACCCCCCGAGCCCACCGTGCTCCTCGACTCGCCCGTGACCCGCGCCACCCTCGCGATGCTCGAGCTGCGCTTCGACGACGTGACCCAGGACCTCCGGCGCGCCGAGAACCTCAAGCACGCGCTGACCTCGCGGCGCCTCGCATCACTCAAGTGGAAGGGCGAGGCCCTGGTGCGCGTGCAGGTGGACGCCGGCCCGCTGCAGGGCGAGCTCGCGCTGTCCACCGAGGCCGGCGTGGTGATGCTCGCCCGCGACGGCATCTGCCTGCACGCCCTCGAGGAGCGCTGGCCCGGCGTGGTGGGCGTGGTGGGCATCGACGGCCTCGCGGTCGACGCCGACTGGACCAAGGCCACCCCCACCCGCGCGCAGCTCGGCCTGGTGCGCGCGCAGGTCGAGCGCCTCTTCGGGGCGCTGGCTGAAGCCGCGAAGGACCTCGGCCCCCGCGAGCGCGAGCAGGCCGCCAGCTGGGCCCTCGAGTTCCTCGCGCACTCGCGCGTGGAGTCCCTCGCCGACTTGCAGCGCTCGAGCGGCGCGGCCCAGGCGCTCGCCGACGCGCCGTTCTTCGTCACCGTGGAGGACGAGAAGGTCACGCTGCGCGCCCTGGCCGCCGAGGTCTCCAGCGGCGCCCGCCTCGCCGTCTTCGAGCGCGGCGCGGGCCCCTCCTCGCCCGTCACGGCGTGCGTGCTCTCGGCGTCTTCCTTCTCGGCGCCCTGGCTGACGGGGCTCGAGGCGCTGCTCGGCAAGGGCCGCGTGTGGCGCGTCACCGCCCCCGCGGAATGGCAGCAGGCGGTGCGCGAGGCCGACCCGCCCGAAGGCACCGCGCTGCTCGCGGGCCTGAAGGCGCTGCGCAAGGAATTGCGGCTGCTGCGCGCCGGGGCCCTCGGGCCGCTCACCCCCGACGAGCTCGAGGACGTGCGCCTCGCCCGCGAGGGCGGCGCCACGCCCCTGCGCTACGAGGCGAAGCGCAAGCTGGTCTTCCTCGACCCCGAGCACCCCGACATCGCGCGCGCCTTGACCGAGCTCAGTTCCCGCCCCGAGCGGCTGTGGGTGCTGCTCGTCGCCGTCTTCGGCCTGGTCAACCGCGAGCTCGACCACATCACTGACGCCCATGAGGCCCAGTTGCTGATGGCATTGGCCGGTCACCTCGCGAGCAACCCGAAGCTGCTGGACTGAGGCACACTGTCTCCCGGTGTTCTCGACGCTCGTCAGCCTGATGCTCTTCGCCGCGGCGCCCGAGATGCGCCGCGAGGAGTCCCTAGGCTTCGTCGCCGACGAGGCGTTCCAGGCGCAGGGCGGGGTGCAGTACTTCTACGAGCTCGCCGAGCCCACCCCCACGCCGGCCATCGGTTCGGCGCTGGCGCGGTTCCGGGCGCTCGACCCGTTCTCCACGCCCGACGACCCGTACTTCGTGGTGATGAGCCGCCTCGTCTACACGGTGGACCGCGACAGCTCGTTCTTCACCGAGGCCCGGGCCCGCGACGTGGGCTACCTGCGCCGGGTGGCCCCCGAGATGGGCGTGCGCCTCGAGGCCGACGGCGCCTTTCGCGTCACCAGGATGCCCAGCAACCGCTTCACCCTGGCGTGGTTCGAGGCGCCTTCGGGGAATGAACCGTCGCTCCAGCGGTTCTTCGAGTTCTTCACCGGCACCCCCGCCTCCATCGTCGTGCAGACCAACACTTCCTTCTCTCGCGTGATGGGCTGGCGCACCGCCGAGCGCAGCCTCACGTTCACCGCGCACTTCGCGCTCTCACCCGGCAAGACCCGCGTCGTCGTCTGCACCACCAGCCTGCTGCACCACCTGCCGCCGTTCTTTCTCGGGGGCAAAGGCCGCGTGCTGCGCGAGTCCGTCGAGGGCGCGGCCTCCCTGATCCAGCAGCTGCGCAGCTACGACGGGCCCTGAACATCACCGGTGGCATTCCGTACGAAGGCGGCTATAGGGACTCGCCCTTTTCGTCACACTCCTTTGGAGGCTTCACATGTCGTTCAAGTCGCTCGTCGCCGCGCTGTCGTTGATCAGCGCCGCTGCCCACGCCGGTGATTTCAAGGCTGCCTACGTCGATATCCAGCGCGCCGTGCAGGAGGTCGACGAGGGCAAGGTCGCCAAGGCCAAGCTCCAGTCGGTCGCCGACGCCAAGCAGAAGGCCTTCGAGAAGGAACAGAACACCATCAAGGCCGAGCTCGAGGCCTACCAGCGCCAGAAGCCCACCATGGACGACAAGGTCTCCGCCGCGAAGGAGACCGAGCTGCAGAAGAAGATGTTCGACTTCCAGCAGAAGGCCGAGAAGCTCCGCGGCGAGCTCGCCGAGATGGAGCGCAAGGAACTCGGCACCATCTTCCCCAAGCTCGAGCAGCTCCTGGGGCAGATCGCGCAGCGCGAAGGCCTGACCATGGTGTTCGATCGCAGCAGCTCGGGCCTGGCCTGGGCGCCCACCTCGCTCGACCTCACCAACGAGCTGATCCGCATGTACAACGGCCAGTTCAAGGCCGGCGGCGCGGGCGGGGCGGCCAAGAAGGACGACTCCAAGAAGGAAGAGTCCAAGAAGCCCTGACGTGTTCCAGCTGACCACGCGCATCGCCCTGGGCTCGTCGGTGGGGCTGTGCGTCGTCGCGGCGCTCTGGTTTCGCCACCAGCAAAACCGGGCGCACGCCCTGGGCGGGAAGATCAGCAACCCCAAGTTGCTGTGGCTCTTCTTCGCCATCTGGTTCTGGTTGTTCGAGTGCGCGGCGCTGGCCTTCGAGCCTTCGCTGCCACTCACCTACCGCATCATCTTCGGCGTGCACGCGGCCTCCATGTGGCTTCGCGGAGCGGTCGAGATGTTCATGCTCTACGTCACGAAGAACTGGCGCCCGCCCATCGGCATCACCCATGACGTGGTGTGCCTGCTGACCGTGCTGGGCCTCGCGTTCCACTCGAACAACCTGGGCGAGCGCTCCGGGGGCTGGGGGCTGTTCGCGCCCGCGCTGCTGGTGATGCTGGTGTTCAGCCTGCTGGTGGAAGTGCTCTACGCGTACCTCTTTTTCCAGGCGGTCGAGGGGAAGACCACCGGCGACAAGGGCATCTGGTTCGCCAGCGAAGACGAGGCGCGGTTCCGCCGCATCAACCGCATCACCGCCAGCTTCAACGCGCCGCAGGTGCTCTTTCAGCTCGTGCTGCTCGTCGCCGGCTTCGTTCAGTAGATCGACTCGGTCTGCGCGACCTGGGCCGGCGTCTCGCGCTCGCGAATCCACTGCACCACCTCGCGCTCCGAGGTGCGCCGCGTGGCCAGCAGCTCCTCGAAGGCGTAGCGCGTGGCCTTCATCGCCTGGTTCTCGTCGCCCAGCTGGCCGAGGAAGTGCGAGAAGAGGATGGGGCCAAAGCGGCGGTAGAGGGTGACCAGTTCGGTGGAGCTCATGATCGGTTGTCGGCAAGACCCCCGATCCAGGGCGTCACGTGAAAGGACTGTTTGCGCCACGCTAACCAATTGAAATAGCGTGTCTTTGTCCTGAGGGGGACCCCCATGTGGCTGACCGCCGTGTTGGTTTCGACCGTGCTCGCGGCCGAGAAGCCGAAGCTCGCCGTGCTCGACGTACAGCCCGTGGGGGCGAAGACCGAGGAGGCCGTCGCGCTGGGGGAAGCCATGGCCCAGGAGCTCAGCCGCCGCGGCTTCTTCGACGTCATCTCGTCCAGCGAGATCCGCACCCTGCTGGGGGTCGAGCGGCAGAAGCAGCTGCTGGGCTGCGGCGACTCGAGCTGCACCGCCGAGCTCTCCGGCGCCCTGGGCGCGCGCTTCGTGCTCCAGTCGACGCTCACCCGGCTGGGTGACTCGCTGCAGCTGTCGCTGCAGATGCTCGACACCGCGAAGTCCCAGACCCAGGCCCGCAGCGTGCGCATCGCCCGGGACGTGAAGCAGCTGGGCGAAGTGCTCCCCTGGGCGCTGGCCGAAGCGACGGCGACGCCGCTGCCCCCCGCGCCCTCGAGGGTGCTGCCGTGGGCCCTCATCGGGGTCGGCGCGGCGGCCTTCGCCGGAGGGGGCATCGTGGCCATCGACGGCTTCAGCCGCGAGCGCGCGCTGTCCACCGCGCTCAAGCCGGAGAACGTCATCTTCCAGACCTACGCCAACTACCAGGAAGAGCTCGGGGTCATCGCGCGCAACAAGGCGCTGGGGCTGAGCATGGTCGCCGGCGGCGCAGCGCTGCTGGGGCTGGGCATCGCCCTGTTCCCCAGGGAGACGGGTGGCGCGGTGGCGCTCTTGCCCACGGGCAACGGTGCGGTGGTGGTGGGGGTGTTCCCGTGAGGGCCCTCACCGTGTCCCTCGCCCTGGCGCTCGCCGGGTGCGGCCTCGACCTCGAGCAGCACCCCGTCGCCTATTCCTGCGACCACCTGATCACCGACGCCGGCAAGCAATGCACCGACGGCTGGGCCTGCGGCTTCGACAACCGGTGCTTCGCCGCCGACGGGGGCCAGGCCGCCGGTTCGTGGCAGTGCCTCATCGACACCCAGTGTCCCCTCGGGTGGCAGTGCGGGGCGAAGGTCGACGGCCAGCGCCTGTGCCAGCAGCTCGGCGTGGGCGCGGCGTCGCCCTGTGCCCAGGGCGCTGACTGCCAGGGCGGGTGGCGCTGTTCGCTGGGGGGCCGCTGCTTCGACCCCACCGAGGCCGATGGTGGCGCGAGCGTCGAATGCACCGACCCGCAGCAGTGCCCTGCGGGCTTCGTCTGCGGCCAGGTGGTCGGCGGCGCGCGACACTGCCTCGTGGAGGGCGTGGGTACGCCGGCCCCGTGCACCAGCGACGAGGGGTGCCAGGGCGGGTGGCGCTGCAACACCGAGCAGTCGCAGTGCCTGCAGATCACCGACGTCGTCCGCTCCGGCCTGCTGCAGGACGTGGGCGCCGCCGTGGTCAACCCGCTGGGCAGCAGCCCCGTGCCGCTGCTCATCGCCGCGAGCCGCCTGACGCTGGTGCCCACCACCCTCGTGCCCAACGCGCGAGACGGTGGCTTCCTCGGCGTGATGACCGCGTCGCTCTACGACGGTGGCCTCGTGGTCACCACCGAGTTCACCGACGAGAACGTGAGCGCGTCGGGCATCCACCGGCACTTCGAGGGCTGGCTGCCGCTGCCGGCCTCGACGGTGGCCAGCGACGCGACCGAGCTCGCGCTGGGGTACGACGGGCCGGCACTGCGTTTTCGCGACGGCGGCGTGTGGCGCCTCGCCCTCGACGGCGGGGCGACGCAGTTTCCCGGGGCCCCCGACTTCTTGCGCCAGCTCGACGGGGCCGACCGCCAGGACCCCCCGCGCGTGGTCCTCGTCTCGGGCACGCACGTCGAGATCTCCGGCGGGCCGAGCTTCGACTTCCCCGACCGCGTGCTCGAGTTCATCGGCCTCTTCGGGCGGCTCTACGCGTTCACGCCCAGCGGGGTCTACGCGGGGCTCCCCGACGGGGGCTACGAGCGCGACCTCGGGGGGGACGGCGGGCTCCACAACTTCCTCTCGAGCCCCGCGCAGCTGTCCTTCACCCGCGTGCTCGCGGCGGCGGCCGGCCAGCCCAACATGGGGGGCCCGTGCTTCGCGTTCCTCGTCGAACAGCGTGACGGTGGGCCTGGCCTCGCGTCCTTCACCCGTGATGGCACGGTGGACTTTCAGCTGCGCAGCTCGAACGTGCCCGTCGCGGCCTGCCCGGCGGGCACCGCGGTGGCCCTGAGCATTGGCCTCGAACCGGCCGGGACGCAGGCGGGCCCCGTGGTGCGCTGCCAACTCGACGGCGGGGCGACCTTCGGCGTGTTCGCGCGCGTCGAGCAGTCGAGCCTCGGCTTCAGCGCCAGGCACCTCGCGTGGGCCGAAGACCCGGTGCCCTTCGCCGCCCCCTTCGTCACCCAGCACGCCAGCGCGCTCGTCCGCGCCATGGCCGGCGCCGACCGTCGCTGGTGGCACACCCTCGACCAGATCGGCATCGGCGTGGGCGTGGTGGCCGGGGAGCTGCCGCGCCCGATGCGCCTGGACCGGCAGCCCGACACCATCGTCTCGGTGCCCTTCGGCGGCCCCGGGGTGATCCTCACCGCGGTGCCCTCCCGCGGGTTCCTCTTCGACTTCGACCCCACCTGGGGGCTGCTCAGCTCCATCGAAGGCAACACCGGGTTCGCGCCGCTCACCACCGTGGCCAACGCCCCGACCTGGGTGGTGACCGCGGGCGGCGTGGTCGACGTCGGCTCGCTCCAGGCGACGGGCAGCCCGGCCACGCTCGCCACGCTGCCCTCGGGGACGTTCACCGCCCCCGTGTCGGCGGCCGCCACCACGCTGCCGCTCAATGGGCACCGGGTGGTGCTCGTCTCGTCGGAGGACAAGGTCTGGGCCGCCGACGTCACCGAGAACCTCTCCAACCCCTACGTGTCGCCCGCGGTGTTCTCCCCGGTGCTGGTGCCCACGCCGGGCATGCGCCTGCGCTCGATGGTCCTCGCGCAGGGCGAAGGTGAGATCTCCGGCTACCTCGTCACCACCAGCCAGACCCTGCGCTTCAGGTCCTCCGACCTGTTGCGCTGGGCGGTGACCCCGGTGCCGTCGCTGCCGGGCACGCCGCTCCCGCTCGAGGTGTGGAGCGAGGGTGACGGCGGCCGCGTGGGCACCCTCGACGGCCGGGTGTGGTCGCTGCCGATCATGGTGCCCCTGACGGCCGCGCTGCCCACCGACGCCGGGGCGCCGGTCGACTTCGCGCGCAAGTGTGGCGACCTCTTCGTCACCACGCCCACCGGGCTCTTCCGCGCCGAACCCAGCGACGCCGGGCTGCCCACCTGGGTGCCGGTGGCCGCGGCCAACGCGCGCGTCGACGCCTTCGACTCGCTGCGGCTCTTCGAGTCGCACACCACGACCGACCTGCTCCACCTGGCCACCACCTCCGGCAAGCTCATCGAGGTCACCTCGAGCACCACCTGCCCCTGAGTGCGGTATGAGCGGCGCCCCATGCGCCGCCTCTGCCTCGTCCCCCTGCTGTCGTGGTTCGCCTGCGGCCCCCAGGCCTCCACGCCCGACGCCGGCGATTCGTGCCAGGGCGCCGCGAAGTCGCCCCAGAACCTGCTGACGAACCCCGGCTTCGACTGCGCCGAGAGCACCGCCTGGCAGGGCATCTACGGCACCTTCGAGACCGTCAGCGGTGGCCGCAGCGGCAACGCGGGCAAGCTCACCGTCGGCGCCGCCGGGGGTCGCTTCGCGCTCCGGGCCCCGGCCGTCGCCGACGGGCTGGGCAAGACCTACTGCGTGCGCGCCTGGGTCCACGGCACCGCGCCCATCGTCCGCACCGTGCTGCTCGCCGACAACGGCGGCGGCGGCACCGAGGCCCGCTTCGCCGAGCCCCTCACAAGCGACTGGAAATACACGCCTCCTTCGTCGGGATTGGAGCTCGCCGTGCCCCCGGGCTCGAAGCTCCAGCTCTTCTTCGAGGTCGACTCCGTCGCTGGTAGCCCCACGAAGGCCAACGTGGGCGACGTGGTCTTCGTGGACGACGTCGACGTCTGGGTCTCGACCGATCGGTGCCGCGAAAGCCGCTGATCCACGGAATCCCGCAACTTCTGCGCTCCAACCTATGCGTGCGCATCAGTTTCGCTGGGGTTTTCACCAGCAATTCCCTTGGAAGACCGCAGGCCCTGTGACAAATCGCCGCTCCTCACGTGCCGGGACCCCGCACGTCTTGCTGAGCCGGAGCACACCGCATGCACCGAATGAAGTCGTTGAACACCTCGGCTTTCGCCGGCCTCGCGCTGGTGTTGGCGCTGAGCGGCTGTCGACCTGATGGAGCCAAGAAGACGTTGCCCGGCGTCGAGCTGTACGCCGCGTGCGCCAGTTGCCACGGCACCGACGGCTTCGGCCAGGCGCTCGTCGCCGCGCCCTCCATCGCCGGGCTCCCCGCTTGGTACGTCGAGGCGCAGCTGGTGAAGTTCCGCAGCGGCATCCGCGGCGCCCACCCCGACGACCTCGAGGGCCTGCGCATGCGCCCCATGTCGCGCCAGATGATGGACGAGGGCGAGGTCAAGGCGGTCGCAGCCTACGTCGCCTCGCTGACGCCGATGAAGCAGGCCCCCACGCTGACCGGCGCCGACGCGGCCGCGGGCGCGGGTTCCTATGCCACTTGCCAGGCGTGCCACGGCGTCGACGGCAAGGGCAACGAGGCGCTCAAGGCGCCGCCCATCGCCGGCCAGTACGACTGGTACCTGGTCTCGCAGCTCGGCAAGTTCCGCAAGGGCATCCGCGGCGCGAACCCGAAGGACGTCACCGGCGGCCAGATGCGCCCGATGTCCATGACGTTGGCCGACGACCAGGCCGTGAAGAACGTCGTGGCCCACATCAACACCCTGGCGAAGTGAGGAACGGCATGGCCAGCGACAACAACAACCCCGAAGCGATCGCGACGACGGTCTTCATTCTCACCGCGGGGGGCGCCGTCGCGTTCTTCGTGGCGGTCCTCATCTTCGTTCTCCGGTGACCCGATGATCAGCAAGTACGTCGATTCAGTCGCGACCTTCTCGGGTGACATCGATCACCTGATCTGGGTCATCACCGCCATCGTGGGCTTCTGGTTCCTGCTCGCCGAAGCGGTCTTCTTCTACCTGATCATCCGCTACGCGGCCCGGGACGGCGTGCGCGCCCAGTACGTGGCCGGCGAAGACCCCAAGGAGAAGCGCTGGGTGGCGGTGCCGCACTACCTGACCCTCGCCTTCGACGTGTGGATCATCTTCTCGGCGATCAGCGTGTGGCAGGAGGTCAAGCAGACCATGCCCCAGGCCGACGAGACGGTGCGCGTCATCGCCCAGCAGTGGGCGTGGACCTTCATCCACCCCGGCGCCGACGGCCAGCTGGACACGGCCGACGACATCCGCCTGGTCGACGAGCTCCACGTGGAGAAGGGCAAGACCATCCACTTCGAGTTGCAGAGCCGTGACGTGCTCCACAGCTTCTCGGTGCCCGTCTTCCGCCTGAAGCAGGACGTCATCCCCGGGCGCACCATCCGCGGTTGGTTCAAGACCACGCAGGCCGGCGCCTACGACATCCAGTGCACGGAGATCTGCGGCATCGGCCACGCGATCATGCCGGCGCGCATCATCATCGAGTCCCCTGAAGACCACGCGGCGTGGCTGCTCTCGCAGACGCCGGCCACCGCGGCCTTGACGACTCCGACTACGCAGACCGGAGGCATGCCATGAGCAGCACCGCGACACCCGAAGCCTCGGGCCACAGCCACGACGACGGGCACGGCCACGACGGCCACGCCCACGGCCACGCCGAGCAGAACTTCTTCCTCAAGTACTTCTGGTCGACGGATCACAAGATCATCGGCTTCCAGTACCTGTTCACCGGCATGTTCATGGCGCTCATCGGCGGCTTCGCCGTGTACGCCTTCCGCATGCAGATCGCCTTCCCGGGCATGAGCGTGCCGGGCTACGGCCGCGTCACCGCCACGGACTACAACGCGCTGGTCACCACGCACGGTTCGGTGATGATCTTCTGGGTGGCGATGCCGGTGTTGATCGCCGCGCTGGGCAACTACCTCATCCCCCTGATGATCGGCGCGGACGACATGGTGTTCCCGCGGCTCAACCGCCTGAGCTACCAGTTGTTCCTCCTGTCGATCGTGGTGCTGATCGCCTCGTTCTTCGTGCAGGGCGGCGCCTTCGGCGGCGCGTGGACCAGCTACCCCCCGCTCTCGGCGAAGCCGGAGTACAACCTCACGCCGCTGGGCGCGCCCATGTGGCTGGTGGCCGTGGCCCTCGAGTTCGCCGCGTTCCTCCTGGGCGGCATCAACTTCGTCACCACCCTGATGAACAGCCGCGCGCCGGGCATGAAGATGTTCGACGTGCCCATCGTGATCTGGATGATCGTCATCGCGTCGATCCTCTTCATGGCCTCGGTCGGCCCGCTGGTGGCCGGCGCGATCATGCTGCTGTTCGACCAGACGGTGGGCACCGGCTTCTTCGACCCCAAGAAGGGCGGAGACCCGGTGCTGTGGCAGCACCTCTTCTGGTTCTTCGGTCACCCCGAGGTCTACGTGGTGCTGTTGCCCGCGATGGGCATCGTGGCCGAGGTGATCACCACCTTCAGCCGCAAGAAGCTCTTCGCGTACAAGACGGTCATCTACACGGCGGTCGGCACGGGGGCCTTGAGCTTCTTCGTCTGGGCCCACCACCAGTTCATCGCCGGCATCGACCCGCGCATGGCCAACATCTTCTCGGTGACCACGCTCCTCATCTCCATCCCCGTGGCCGAGATGGTGTTCGTGTACATCGCCACGCTGTTCGGCGGCTCGATCCGGCTCACCACCCCGATGCTCTGGGCGCTGGCCTTCATCGGCGAGTTCCTGCTCGGCGGCGTGACCGGCATCTTCCTCGGCTCGTCGGGCGCGGACATCTACTTCCACGACACGTACTTCGTGATCGCGCACTTCCACTACACGTTCTTCCCCATCGCCTTCATCGCGGTGTTCGCGGCGGTGACCTACTGGTTCCCCAAGATGTTCGGGAAGTACATGAACGAGGCCTGGGGCAAGGTGCACTTCTGGGGGACGATCATCCCCTTCAACTTCATCTTCATTCCCCTCTTCCTCCTCGGGGCGCGCGGTGATCACCGCCGCATCTACGACTACACGCACTTCCCCGACCTGATGAAGCCGGGCATGCAGGACCTGCGGGTGCTGGCCACGCTGTCGCTGGTGGTGCTGCTCGCGTTCCAGGTCGTGTTCCTGGTGAACTACTTCTACAGCGCCTTCAAGGGCCCCAAGGCCGAGGCCAACCCGTGGAAGGCGAACACGCTGGAGTGGCAGGCGCCGTCGCCCCCGCCGCACGGCAACTTCCCCGAGGGGCTGCCCACCGTGTACCGCGGCCCGTACGAGTACAGCCACCCCGACCGCCAGGACGATCACTGGCCTCAGAACTCCCCGAGCTGACCCATGTCCTCCTTCCCGAGACCCATCGCGACGACGCGCAGTGCCACGGGCATCTCCACCGGCAAGTTGGCCGTGTGGTGGCTCATCGCGTCTGAAATCGTCATCTTCGGCGGCGTGCTTGGCAGCTACGTCATGCACCGCATCGGTCACCCCGAGTGGGCGAGCCAGGCCGAGCACACCAACACCTGGGCGGGGGCGCTGAACACCTTCATCCTGCTGACCTCGTCGCTGATGGCGGTGCTCGCGCACCAGGCCGCCGAGCACAAGGACGGCAAGAAGGCGGCGAAGTTCCTCTACCTGACCATCCTCGGCGGGTTGATGTTCCTGACGGTGAAGTCCATCGAGTGGACCAACGAGATCCACCACGGCTTCACGCTGACCTCGCACACCTTCTGGTCGTTCTATTACACGGCCGCCGGCATCCACGGCGTGCACGTGATCGTCGGCCTGATCATCATGGCGATCATCGCCAGCGACGCGAAGAAGGGCATCGACCTGCAGCGCGTCGAGGCCGTCGGCCTGTACTGGCACTTCGTCGACATCGTGTGGATCTTCCTCTTCCCGCTTCTCTACATCGCCAAGTGAGCCGCCATGTCTGACACCTCGACTCCCGCGCCCGCCCCGGGCGCCGCCCACGACGCCCACGGTGGCCACGAAACGAACTACGTGAAGATCTGGGGCATCTTGCTGGCCCTGCTGGTCGTCTCCGTCGTCGGCCCGATGCTCGGCCACCCGGTGCTCACCATGGTCACCGCGTTCGGCATCGCCTTCGTGAAGGCCTTCCTGGTCATCAAGTACTTCATGCACCTCACGGTGGAGAAGAAGTACATCGGCCTGCTGCTGCTCACGATGCTGGCGATCATGCTGGTCTTCGTCGCGGGCGTGGCCCCCGACGTGATGAAGCACGAGGGCCAGCGGTGGACCAACACCGCCGCCATCGAGGCCGTCGAGAAGGGCCTCAAGGCCAACGAAGCGGCCGGCCACGGCGAGCACCACGGCGAGGCCCCGGCCGAAGCGCCCGCGGCCGCTCCCCACTGACCATGGACGCCACCCTCGACCCGGCTCGCAGCCCCGCCCCGACGCCGCGCACGCGGCGCCAGGTGGTTCCGAGCGCCGTGTTGGGCACGCTGTTCTTCGTGGTCGCCGAGGTGATGCTCTTCTCGGGCATGATCTCCGCCTTCACCATCAGCAAGGCCGGCGCGCTGCCGGGCATGTGGCCGATGCCGGGCCAACCGCGGCTGCCCGCCGAGGCCACGGCGCTCAACACCGTGCTGCTGCTGCTCAGCGGCGTGGTGCTCTTCGTCAGCCAGCGCCTGTTCCAGAAGAAGTCGCCGGTGGCGCACTGGGTGACGCTCGCCGCCTGGGCGCTGGGCGCCAGCTTCGTCGCGCTGCAGGGCGTGGAATGGACGGCGCTGCTGGCCTCGGGCCTGACGCTGACCTCCAGCCCGCTGGGCAGCTTCTTCTATTTGATCGTCGGTGGGCACGCGCTGCACGCCGTAGGAGCGCTGCTCGCGCTGGGCTGGGCGTGGCTGCAGATGGCCCGCGGCAAGCTGAGCCCCGGCTTCTTCTTCGGCACCCAGACCTTCTGGTACTTCGTCGTCCTGATGTGGCCCGTCATCTACGCCCGGGTGTACTTCTGATGCTCACGCTCGCTTGCGCCGTGTGTGGTGGTGGTCCCGACCCGGCTCGGGGCTCGTACATCGTGATGTCGATCATCATCTCGCTGCTGCCGCTGGCGATGCTTGGCGGCATCCTGGCGTGGGTCATCATCTCTGCCCGCGCCGCGGAGGCTGCTCCGCAGAAGACCGATGATGGTGGACTCCCTTCCTGAGCCGAAGTCGTCCTGGAAGCCGTACGTCATCGGCTTCCTGATTGGCGCGGTCATCCTCACCGTCATCCCGTTCCTCCAGCGCCGCTTCCTGAAGGCGCCGCCGCCGGTGCGCCAGCTGCCCGCGTGGTCGGTGGCCTCGCTGGGCGGGGGCGAGGTCTCGTCGGCCGCCCTGGCCGGCAAGGTGGTGCTCGCCACCATCGAAATCGCGCCCTGCGCCGCGCCCTGCCTCGAGCGGCACCAGAACTTCGGCACCGCGGCCCACCACGTGGACGACCTCAAGGGCGCCATCGTGCTGGTGAGCCTGGTGGGCCCCGACGCCCAGCCCGGGCTGGCCGACCTGGTGAAGGGCGCCACTCCCGCCTGGCGCTTCGGCGCGGCCGAGGCCCCGTTCATCGCCGAGCTCCAGGCGGCGCTCGACCAGTTCCGCGGCGCCACGGACATGGAGATCTCGCGGTCGCACGCGGTGGTGCTGATCGACCAGGACAACGCCCTGCGCGGCTTCTGGCCCGACGACGGGGCGGGACGGGGCAATTCCATCAACGCGGCGCGGTTGCTGGCGAAACACGGGCCCAACCCTTGAGCGGGCCGCAGCGAAAGTAAGTCCACGCAGAAGGAGCGCTCCCGCTCGGTGGAGAGGCGGTGGGCGCGCGGAAATAAAAGTTGTTCCACAAGTGCGGATTCGGTACGTGCCGCAGCCTCCAAGAGGTCGACACCATGGCTCAGATTTTCCCCCGGTGGACCAACGAAACCCCCCGGCTCATCACGCTCGGAACCCTCGCTGGCCTGGGCGTGGTCACCTTCGCCTTGTACTGGTGGGCATCGCCGTACCACACGGACGTCGGCTACAAGCCGAAGCAGCCGGTCCCCTACAGCCACGCCCTGCATGCCGGCGAGCTGAAGATGGACTGCCGCTACTGCCACGTGGGCGTCGAGCAGGGCGCGAGCGCCGGCGTGCCGCCGACCGCGACCTGCATGAACTGCCACCAGCAGGTGAAGCTCGGCTCCGAGAAGCTCAAGCCGGTCTACGCCTCGTGGGCGGACGGCAAGGGCGACAAGAGCATCGAGTGGGTGCGCATCCACAAGCTGCCGGACTACGCGTACTTCAACCACTCGGCGCACGTCGGCGTCGGCGTCGGTGAGAACCGCGCGGCCATCGGCTGCGAGACGTGCCACGGCCGCATCGACACCATGGAAGTCGTTCGCCAGGTGCAGCCGCTGTCGATGGCCTGGTGCATCGACTGCCACAGCAACCCCGGCCCGAACCTCCGCCCGGTCGACGCGATCACCAAGATGGGTTGGTCGGCCGATCTCGGCTGGCTCGCCAAGTCGCAGCAGATCGCCGCCACCCTGAACCCGCCCGGCTCGCTCTCGCAGGCGCAGCGGTTCGTGGATGGCCACTACCAGACGTACGCGACGGCCAGCTGTTCTGGCTGCCACCGCTGAAAGCAAGGGAACGGAACCGTCATGAAGAAAGATCCCTACGCCCCCCTGCGCGAGTCGATGACCCAAGCGCCTGAGTACTGGCGCTCGCTCGAGCACAAGACCAACGACGAGTCGGTCACCAGCACCATCGACCTCGAGTTCCCCACCGGCATCACCGCGCCCACGGGCTTCAACCGCCGCGACGCGCTCAAGCTCGCCGGCGCGTCGATCGCCCTGGGCTCGATGGCCAGCTGCGACAAGGTTCGCCGCGACCCCGACGAGATCCTCCCGTTCGTGCGCGCGCCCGAGAAGTACGTCCCGGGCAACAAGCTCATGTACGCGACGGCCATGCAGCGCTCGGAAGGCGCCGTGGGCCTGCTCGCCGAGGCCAACGACGGCCGCCCCACCAAGCTCGAGGGCAACCCCGGCCACCCCAGCTCGCTGGGCGCGTCCGACATCTGGGCCCAGGCCGAGGTGCTCAAGCTCTACGATCCCCAGCGCAGCAAGACGCCGCTCAAGGCCGGCGCCGCCGCCACCTGGGAAGCCTGGGACACCTTCGCCAGGGAACACTTCGCGAAGTTCGCCGCCGAGCAGGGCAAGGGCCTGGCGTTCCTCGTCGAGGAAGACATGGGCGCGACGTTCGAGCGCCTGCTGGCGAAGCTCCCCGCGGCCAGGGTCGTGCGCTTCGACCCGCTCTCGCCTGACAGCCAGCTCCAGGGCGCGCAGCTCGCCTTCGGCCCCGGCGCGCGGCTGCACCACGACCTGTCCAAGGCGAAGGTCGTCTTCTCGCTCGACTCCGACTTCCTCGTCGCCGGCCCCGATCACCTGGCCCTGGCGCGGCAGTTCGGCGCCTCGCGCGCGGTGGACAGCACCGAAGCCATCGCCAGGATGATCCGCCTGTACGTGGCGGAAGGCGTCTTCAGCAACACCGGCACCAACGCCGACCACCGCGTGCGCATCAACTCCGGTGAGGGCGTCAACGTGCTCAAGGCCCTGGCGCAGGAGCTCGGCCTGGCCGACCTCGCCGCCGGCGGCGCGCCGCTGACCGACGTGCAGAAGAAGTTCGTCGCGGGCCTCGCCAAGGACCTCTCGGCCAACAAGGGCGCCTCGGTGCTCTTCGTCGGCGAGCGGCAGCCGGCGGCGGTGCACGCGCTGGCCAACGCGCTCAACGCGGCCCTGGGCAACGTGGGCACCACGGTGACCGTCAGCTTCCCCGAGGCGCCGGTGGCGCGCGTGGGCATGTACGAGGCGCTCGAGGCGCTGGTGAAGGGCTTCGGCACCGAGACCACCACCCTGGTGGCCTTCGATGGCAACCCGTTCTACTCGGCCCCCGGCGCGCTGAAGTTCGCCGAGGCGGTCTCGAAGATCACCTTCATCCACGCGGGCGTGCTGGTGGAGGAGACCGGGCTCAAGGCGACCTGGCACCTGCCCACGGCGCACTTCCTCGAGGCCTGGGGCGACGCGCGTGGCTGGGACGGCACGGCGAGCCTGGTGCAGCCGATCATCCTCCCGCTCCACGGCGGCCGCGCGGGCCTCTCGCTCGTCGCGCAGATGGCCGGCGAGACCGAGACCTCCGACAAGAAGCTGGTCGAGGCCACCTGGGTGGGCAAGGGCCTTCCCGACGTGAAGGCCTGGCGCAAGGCGCTGCACGACGGCCTCGTGGCCGGCTCGGCGCGCAAGGCAGGCACGGCCGAGGTGAAGACCGCCGACGTGGTCGCCGCCGTGGCCACCGTGACGGCCACCACCGCGACCAGGGACTCGCTCGAGTTCGTCGCCGTCGACGGCCACCTGAAGGACGGCCGGCTCTCCAACGTGTCGTGGCTGATGGAGCTGCCCGACTCGATGTCGAAGCTGTGCTGGGACAACGCGATCCTCATGTCGCCGGCGCTCGCCAAGGAAGCGGGCATCAAGAGCGGCGTGGTCAAGAACCGCTACGACGCCGACGTGGTCGAGCTGAGCGTCGAGGGCCGCAGCATCAAGGCCCCGGTGTTCGTGCTGCCCGGCCTCGCCAACTACACCCTGGTGATGAACCGCGGCTACGGCCGCACCTGGGGTGACGTGGCCACGGGCATCGGCGTCGACGTGCACCCGCTGCTCGGCGCGTCCGGCGCGGTGGTGCAGGGCGTGAAGCTCGCGAAGACCGGCGCCATCGTCGATCTCGCCTCCACGCAGGACCACTTCGGCGTGCCCGGCAATCCGCTCAAGGAGCTGACGTTCGCCCAGATGTCGGCTGCCGACCCGGGCTCTCGCGACCGAGAGATCGGCCTCGGCAACCCCGGCGACAGCGGCTACCGCCCGCTGTTCCGGTCGGCCACCGCCGCCGCGTACCAGAAGGACGGCTCGAAGTTCGCGCACGTCGGTGACATCCCCGAGAACCTCGTGCAGCTGGGCACCCCGAAGAACCGCCCGAGCAAGCCGATCCAGCCGACGACGGAGATCACCTACGAAGGCCAGCAGTGGGGCATGGTCATCGACCTCTCGTCCTGCATCGGCTGCAACATCTGCGCGATCGCCTGCGTGGCCGAGAACAACATCTCGGTCGTGGGCCGTGAGCAGGTCCTGCTGGGTCGCGAGATGCACTGGATCCGCATCGACCGCTACTTCACCGGCGACATCGAGCAGCCGCGCGCCGTTCACCAGCCGCTGACCTGCATGCACTGCGAGAACGCGCCGTGCGAGCCGGTGTGCCCGGTGTCGGCCACGGTGCACGACGAAGAAGGCCTCAACGCGATGGCCTACAACCGCTGCATCGGCACGCGCTACTGCGCCAACAACTGCCCCTACAAGGTGCGCCGGTACAACTACTTCGACTTCTCGCACACCGGCGATTTCTACGTCGAGCCGGCCTGGAAGGAGCGCATGAAGACGCTCAAGCTCCAGCGCAACCCCGACGTCACCGTCCGCTACCGCGGCGTGATGGAAAAGTGCACCTTCTGCACCCAGCGCATCGAAGAGGCGAAGGTCGCCGCCAAGCGCGCGGGCCAGGATCGCAAGAAGCTGCCCGACGGCGCGGTGACCCCGGCGTGCGCCCAGGCGTGCCCCACCCAGGCCATCACCTTCGGCAACATCAACGACCTCGAGTCGCGCGTGGCCAAGCTCAAGCAGAGCGAGCGTAACTACGAGCTGCTGCAGGAACTCAACATCCGCCCGCGCACCACGTACCTCGCGCGCGTTCGCAACGAGAACGAGGAGCTGGCCTGATGATCACCGGAACTGCCGACACGCTGCCCGACGACCCGAAGATCCGCGGCGACGTCGTTCTCCCCGACCCGACGCACGGGCGCGAGGCGCTCGTTCGTGGCACCCACGACTTCCACTCCATCACCGAGATGGTGTGCCGGGTGAACGAGGCGCCGCTCAAGGCGACGCCCAAGCCCTTCCTCTTCGGCCTGGCCCTGGCGGCCTCGCTGCTGGCCATGTTCGGCGGCTACATCGGCTACCTGCTGTGGGAAGGCCCCGGCATCTGGGGCAACAACAACCCCGTCGGCTGGGCGTGGGACATCGTCAACTTCGTGTTCTGGGTCGGCATCGGCCACGCCGGCACGCTGATCAGCGCGATCCTCTACCTGTTCCGCCAGAAGTGGCGCACCTCCATCAACCGCTACGCCGAGGCGATGACCATCTTCGCGGTCATTGCGGCCAGCTCGTGCGTCGCCCTGCACACCGGCCGCGTGTGGATGGACTACTACCTCTTCCCGCTCCCCAACCAGATGGGCCTGTGGCCGAACTTCCGCTCGCCGCTGGAGTGGGACGTGTTCGCGGTGAACACCTACTTCCTGGTGTCGCTGTTGTTCTGGTTCACGGGCCTCGTGCCCGACTTCGCCACCCTGCGTGACCGCGCCACGGTGCGCTGGCGCCAGGTGTTCTACGGCGCGCTGTCGCTGGGCTGGCGCGGCTCCATGCGCCACTGGGTGACCTACGAGAAGGCGTACCAGATCCTCGCGGCCTTCTCGGCGCCCCTGGTGCTCTCGGTGCACACCATCGTCTCCTTCGACTTCGCCGTCAGCCAGCTGCCCGGCTGGCACACCACGATCTTCCCGCCGTACTTCGTGGCCGGCGCCGTGTTCTCCGGCTTCGCCATGGTGCAGACCCTGATGATCCCCGCGCGGCACTGGCTGGGCCTCAAGGACCTGGTCACCGCCAAGCACATCGAGAACATCAACAAGATCATCCTCGTGACGGGCAGCCTCGTTGGCTACGCGTACGCCATGGAGTTCTTCGTCGCCGCCTACTCGGGCAACGACTACGAGGGCTTCACCTTCTTGAACCGCATGGGCGGGCCGTACTGGTGGGCCTACTGGACGATGATCAGCTGCAACGTGCTGACGCCCCAGCTCTTCTGGTTCCGCAAGATCCGCACCTCGGCCACCTGGAGCTTCGTGCTCGCGTTCTTCGTGAACATCGGCATGTGGTTCGAGCGCTTCGTGATCACCGTCACCTCGCTGCACCGTGACGCGCTGGTCTCGAGCTGGGATTACTTCGTGCCGGTCACCGAGATCTTCTACCTGCTCGGCACCTTCGGCCTGTTCTTCACGCTGTTCCTCCTCTTCATCCGCTTCTTCCCGGTCATCGCGATCTCGGAAGTGAAGTCGGTGATGCCGCAGGCCAACCCGCACTGGGAAGGCTACGAGCACGGGGAGCACCACGCCGCGGCGACCGCTTCGGCAGGGGGCCACTGATCATGAGCACCAAGAGCAACCTCTGGGGCGTGCTGGCGCAGTACGAGAACCCCCACGCCATCTACAAGGCCTGCGAGCAGGTGCGCGACGCGGGCTACGAGCAGTGGGACGCCTGCGTGCCCTTCCCGGTGCACGGGCTGGACAAGGCGATGGGCCTCAAGGCCTCCAAGCTCCCGTGGATCGTGCTGACCATGGGCATCTTCGGCTCGGCGTTCATGGTGCTGTTCGAGTCGTGGGCGATGGGCTCGGCGTACCCGATCATCGTGGGCGGCAAGCCGCTGTTCTCGCTGCCGGCCTTCGTGCCCGTTTGGTACGAGGCCACCGTTCTCTTCAGCTGCGTGACCGCGTTCTTCTCGAACTGGATTCTCAACGGTCTCCCCCGCCCGCATCACCCGGCGTTCGGCTCGAAGGCCTTCGAGCGCGTCACGGACGACAAGTTCTTCATCATGGTCGAGGCCACCGACCCCAAGTTCGACCTCGAGAAGACGAAGGCGTTGCTCCAGGGTGCTGGCGCGACGCTCGTCGAGGAGTTGGAGCCGTGAAGATGTCACTCAAGTGGACCGCCTTCGCGGCGGTGTCGGTGCTCGCAGGTTGCCGTGGGTGGGAGACCGAGGAACGCCCGGTCCATCTCATCAAGAACATGGACACCCAGGAGAAGGGCAAGGCGTACCGCCGCGACACCACCGGGCTGTTCGCCGATGGCCGCATGATGCGCGCGCCCGTCGAGGGCACCGTGGCCCAGGGCCAGCTCGGCGACGACCTGCTGCTCGAAGAGGGTGTCGACGAGGCCGGCCAGCCGTCGAAGGCCTTCCCGGCGGCGGTGAAGTCGGCGTGGGACGAGCAGGTGTCCCGCGGCCAGGACCGCTACCAGATCTACTGCCTGCCCTGTCACGGGGCGAACCTCGATGGCAAGGGCACCGTCGCGGCCCTCGCGCTCGACGGCGGCCCGCGCCTCACCGTGCCGCCCCCCAGCCTGCACCTGGAGCGCATCGCCAAGGACATGGTGGTGGGCAAGATCTACTCGGCCATCCGCGCCGGCGTGAACAACGGCAACATGCCCAGCTACGCGGCGCAGATCCCCGTGGCGGATCGCTGGGCGATCATCGCCTACGTGAAGAGCGAGCAGATGAAGAAGGACGCCTCGGTGCAGCAGGAGCCCGGCGGCGTGGTGGTGCAGGTGGTCACGGTCGCCACGGCGGAAGCCGGCGCGGTGCTCTACAAGGCCAAGACCTGCAACGCCTGTCACTCCACCGACGGCTCGAAGATCGTCGGCCCGACGTTCCAGGGGCTGTGGGGTCGCAGCGAAGAGACGAGCGCCGGCGCGGTCACGGTCGACGACGCGTACTTCAAGGAGTCCATCCTCCAGCCGATGGCGAAGATCGTGAACGGCTACCCGCCCGCGATGCCGCCCCAGCAACTCAACGATCTCGAGATCGAGAGCCTCAAGCTCTTCATCCAGACGCTCAAGTGAGGCACGTGTGAGCCACTCGGAAATCAAGAAGCCCGAAGACATTACGGTTCCCCCGTCCAGCTTCCTCGCGAAGCTGCCGATGCTCGGCGGCATTCTCGCGGTGGCCGGCCTGGGCGCGACGCTCGGCTCGGCCTTCGGCGAGAACAAGGGCCGGGCGATGTTCGCCTACCTCTTCGCCTTCGAGTCGGTGCTGGCCATTGCCCTGGGTGGGCTGGGCTGGCTGCTGCTCGACCACACCACGCGCGCGGGCTGGGGCGTGGTGGTGCGCCGCTTCGTGGAGACCACCGCGGCCACGCTGCCGGTGTTCGCGCTGCTGTGGCTGCCCATCGGCTTCCTCGGCTTCCACGAGCTGTACCCGTGGAGCCACGAGCACGACGCGATCCTCGCCAAGAAGGCGTGGTTCCTCGCGCCGGGCCTCTGGTACGCGCGCTCGTTCATCTACCTCGCGGTGTGGTCGGCCCTGGGCTGGTTCCTCTACAGCACCTCGGTGAAGCAGGACTCGCTGGGTGACAACCACGCCGAGCGCGATCGCCTGGTGCACCTCGTTCGCAAGGTGTGCGCGGGCGGCATCTTCCTCTACGGCGTGACGCTGTCGTTCGGCGCGGTGGACTGGCTGATGTCGCTGCAGCCGCACTGGTACTCGACGATCTTCGGCGTGTACTACTTCGCCGCCGGCATCCTCGCGTTCTTCGCCTTCGTGACCCTGATGACCATGGTCGCGCAGAGCTCGGGCGTGATGAAGACCGCGATCACCACCGAGCACTTCCACGACCTGGGCAAGTTCGTGTTCGGCTACACGATCTTCTGGGCCTACATCGCCTTCAGCCAGTTCGTGCTCATCTGGTACGCCAACATCCCGGAAGAGACCGAGTTCTTCATGGTCCGCATGGAAGGTGGCTGGCAGTACATCTCGTACGGGCTGCCGGTGCTGCACTTCTTCGTGCCCTTCCTCTACCTGCTCTCGCGCAAGGTGAAGCGCAACCGCACCCTGCTGGGCGTGGGCGCGGTGTGGACGCTGGTCATGCACTGCGTCGACCTCTACTGGCTGGTGATGCCCAACTACGGCGCGCACGGCGAGGGGCACCACGAGCCGCACCTGAGCCCCAGCTTCCTGGACTTCACGGCGCTCATCGGGGTCTTCGGCGTGTTCCTCGCGGTCTACGGCGTGCTGCTCAAGCGCAACAAGACGGTGGCCATCAACGACCCCCGCCTCGACGAGTCGCTGGTGCACGAGAACTACTGAGCCGTCGCCTCAGCCGCAGCTTCCAGCCGTCACGGTTCGCGCCGTGGCGGCTGTTTCGTTTTCAGGGCCGAAGCACTACGAAGCAGGCAGCTGCACCTGCCCCCCAGGAGTTCCCATGACGAAGCTGTTGGTGGTACCGCTGGCCTTCGCGCTGTGCGCGTCGAGCGCGCTGGCGGAGAGTCGCTCGGCGCACCTGTTGGGTGACGCGCCGAAGCTGTTGCTGGGCGCGAGCCCCCGCCTGCTCGACGCCGCCCTGGGCGCGTCCGACGACGACTGCCACTGCCAGCCGCGCATGGGCTACGGCGAGCTCTTCGCGAAGACCTCCGCGGTGGGCCTCGCGGCCTCGACGGCGGGCGTGTTGATCGGCGCGGGCCTGGGCGCGCTGTCGAACAACCTCATCGCCGCGGCGATCCCCGTGCTGCTGGCGAACCTCTTCCTGCCCCCGGTGCTCACGGTGCTGGCGGCGATGCTCATGGGCAACTGGGACTCGCCGGGCCGCTTCGGCTTCTGGCTTCCGGTGCTGGGCGCCTTCGTGGTCAACGCCGCGGCCTACGTGCTGGCGAGCCTGGTGTTCGGGGTGGCCTGGACCAACCCCGTGGCCCTGTTGCTCTACACCCTGGTCGACGGCCTGCTGATGAGCGGCGCGACGGTGGGGATCATGGCGCTGGCCGAGAAGAAGACCACGGGCACGGTCGCCTCGTTCGTGCCCGGCGTCAGCGACACCACCTTCGTGCCGCTGGTGAAGGTGGGCCTGTGATGCGCGCCACCCTGAAGAGCCTCGCGTTGAGCTGCGCCCTGGGCGCCTCGCTCGCCTCGGCGCAGACCTGCCCCACGCGGGCCTCGTGGCCCACCGACGAGTGGCCGGTGAACCTGGTCGACGCGACCGCCAGGGCCGCGCCCATCAAGGCGCTGGAAGACTTCGCCTTCACGCTCGTGGGCACCGACGCCGAGCGCAAGGGCTTCCGCACCGACGGCCTGGTGATCATCAAGAACGGGGTCCTCGTCTACGAGCGCTACGGCCGCGGGCACGACGCGACCAAGCGCCACATCTCCTGGAGCGTGGCCAAGAGCTTCTCGAGCGCGCTGGTGGGCATCGCGGTGCGCGAAGGCGCGCTGACGCTCGACGACTCCATCTGCAAGCACCTGCCCGAGTACGAGGGCACCGCGCAGTGCGCCATCACCGTGAAGGACGCCATCACCTTCGGCACCGCGCTGGGCTGGCAGGAGGAGTACGAGAACGCCAGCTACCAGGTCAGCTCGGTCATCGCGATGCTCTACGGCGCCGGGCACCGGGACCAGCTCAAGCACATCCTCACGCACAAGCTGGTGGCCGAGCCGGGCAAGCGCTGGAGCTACTCCACCGGTGACGCCGAACTCGCCTCGGCGCTGGCCAAGCGCGCGCTGGCCAAGGCCCACGGCAAGGACGTGTTCTGGAAGCTGCTCTTCGAGCCCATCGGCATGAAGCGGGTGGTCTTCGAGGAAGACGTGCTGGGCACGCCGCTGGGCGGCTCGATGGTCTTCGCCACGCCCCGCGAGTTCGCGAAGTTCGGCTTCCTCTTCATGAACGATGGTTGCTGGAACGGCGCGCGCATCATGCCCGAGGGCTGGGTCGCCTCGAGCGTCACGCCCTCGGACGTGTTCACCGCCACCGCGCCGGACACCGAAGACACCCCCTCGGGCTACTCGTGGTGGCTCAACAAGGCCTCGCCCGCGCGCAACAAGCCCAAGCCCTGGGCGGACCTGCCCGATGACACCTACGCCGCGCTCGGTCACTGGGGCCAGCGCATCATCGTGGTGCCCTCCGAAGACCTGGTGGTGGTGCGCACCGGCGACGACCGGGAAGGCAGCATCGACGTGAACGAGCTCACCAAGCTCAGCCTGGCGGTGACGCGATGAAGAAGACGATGCTGGCGCTGTTCACCCTCGCCGCGCTCGGCGGCTGCGCCGACCCCAACGGCACCCCGCGCACCTTCGCCAACAGCGACCTCGAGCTGGCGGTCGGCAACGCGGCGCGCATGGGCTGCAGCTGCCTGTTCGTGATGGAGATGCCCGAGGCCTACTGCCGCGCGTGGGTGAAGGCCTCGCCCGACGTGGCCAAGCTCAGCTTCGACGTGGCCAACAAGCGCGTCGAGTCGTCCTCCTTCGTCAGCTTCGCGGCCACCGCGCGCTACGTCGACGAGAAGCGCGGCTGCATTCTCGAGTGAGGGGTGGCGCCGCCGCGCGTCGTTTCGTGCGACAACGCGCCGCGTGACTCGACCCTGGTGGATCGCGGTGCTGCGGTGCCCTCGCTGTGGTGGCGCGCTGGAGGCGGCGCGGTTCCTCGTGCGCTGCCACGCGTGCGGGCCGTACCCGCTGCTCGGTGACGTGCCGGTGCTGGTGACCGACCCCTTTGGTTACTGCGCGAAGTACCGCGACTCGATCCTCGCGGCGATGGCCGAGCACGGCGTCGCCGACCGCGAGGCGGTGGCCGCGGTCGAGGCCTTCGCCGGCGACGAGCGGGGCACGCGCGAGAGCTTCGGCGACGACTGGACGAAGTACGAGGCGACGGGCGACGACGCGCCCGCGCCGGTGAAGGGTCCGGGGGCTCCGCCGCTGACGAAGCTGATGCAGGTGGCCCGCGCCGACGGCCCCGCGCAGTGGCTCGACGGGAAGATCCGCAAGGCGACGCTGGCCCTGGAGATCGGCTGTGGCGCCGGGGCGCGCTCCGAGGTGTTGGCGGCGCGGGTCGAGCGGCTGCTGGTCTCGGACCTCTCGCTGCGCGCAGTGTTCCGGGCGCGGGCCCGGGCCTCGCGCCAGTCCGCCGAGGTGATGGGCGTGGTGCTCGACGCCGAGGTGCTGCCGCTCAAGCGCCGCTGCCTCGACCTGCTGTGCGCCGAGCACGTGGTGGACCTGCTCGACGAGCCGGCCGCGTTTCTCGAGCAGGCCCGGGGCGCGTTGGCGAAGGGGGGCCGGCTGCTGGTCACCACCCCCGACCCGTCCCTGGGCGCGGGCTTCGACGACACCCTCGAGCGGCTGGCGACGGAGGCGAAGTTCACCGTGGTCGAGCGCCGCGACGGGCTGCCCTGGCTGCGCGTCAACTCGTCGCGCTTCGTCGAGGTGTACCTGGTGCAGGCCCTGGAGCTGAAGGCCGGGTGAGGGCTCAGCGCTTGGCGCGCTCGAGGTCGGTGACCAGCCACTGCAGGTACCAGGCGTAGCTCTTGCCCGGGTAGCGCAGGGCGAGCGCGTCGATGCGGTCCATCAGCTCGTCCTCGGCCTGCCCGCGAGGGAGCCGCGAGAGCTTGACGAACTGGCGCTTGAGCCGCGCGATGGGATCGGGCCGGCGGCGCGTCAACAACCTCGCGGCGGCGATCAACAGGAGCACCGCGCCGACCACGGCCAGCAGCACCAGGTGGCTCATGCGAGGGAGATCTCGAAGCCGGTGCGCCCCGCGGGCCACTGCGCGCGCGACTGCTTCGCGGGGGTGACGCCGAAGAGGGTGAAGCCCAGCCGTCGCGCCATGAAGCCCGAGAGCGCCTCGCCCAGCGGGTCGCCCTCGTCGAGCTCGAAGGTGAAGAAGTGGAAGCCCCGGGGCTGCAGCCGGGCGTAGGCGTGCTCGAGCAGCGCCCGGAACGTGGCCTTCGACTCGTCGCGCACCCAGAGGTTCGAGAGGTAGGCGTAGCGGAACTCGCCCCCCGGCTCGGGCAGCTTCGGCCAGCGGGCGAGGGTGGCCGCGAGGTTGAACCCGCGCTTCACCCACTTCATCGAGCCCTCGTAGGCGTGCACCCGGTAGCGCTTGACCGGCGAGGGGTCCCACAGCGTGGTGAGACCCAGCAGCTGGCCCTGCGCGTCTTCCGCCAGCAGCGTCTCGTCGAGCGTGAAGCCGGGCCAGTGCGCGAGGCGGTGCTCGAACTCGCCTGTGTCGAAGCGGTACCCGAAGGCGCGGCCGCGGTGGGCCGTGGCCAGGGCGTCGACGAGCCGGGGCAGGTCGGCGGGCGTGGCGCTGCGCACGCGCACCGGGGACGACGGGGTTCGCCTGCGCGTGAGCTGCACCGACACCGCGTCGAAGCCGTGGAGCCGGTGGTAGTACGGCTGGTTGACCCGCCGCCTGCTGCGCCGCGTGAGCGCGTTCATCGCCGCGCGGTTCGAGGTGAGGATCGAGGTGTAATAGGCGCTGCACCCGGTGCGCGCGCACAGCGCGTCGAAGGAGTCGCCGAAGAAGCGGCCGAAGGTGCGCGCGCGATCGAAGCGCACCCGCAGGTCGCCGAGGTAGCCCACGCGCGCAGGCGCCCCGTCGAGCCAGCCCTCGCGCACCAGCGCCGTGGCCATGCCCAGCAGCCCACCCGCGCCGTCATCGCCCACGTAGGTGTACGGCTCGACCTGCTGCATCGCGTAGAGGCCGAAGAAGTCCGGCTCGCGCTGGGTCGAGAGCACCAGCTCACCCCGCATGGGCACCGCGCTGAACAGCTCGAGGCAGGCGCGGTTGTCGGCCGGGGTGGCGAGGCGGGGGAGCACTTCTTGCGTCACGGAGCCGGACTCTGCCCCGAAGCACGGTGCGCGGGCGAGTGAGCAGGTAAGGTGGCCCCGTGTCGTCGCGCGAAAACGTGCATCGAACCGTCACTGCGCGGTTGCTGCAGCACCGGGGCTTCTTCCGCCCCAGCCGCGGGCTCCAGGCGCGGGTGCGGCGGGTCCGCTCGTTGACCTTGCGCGAGCTCGGGGCCATGTGGGCGCTCTTCGAGACCTCCTACGCGGGGGCGCGCCGGGAGGCCTTCGAGGCCGACCTCCGCGAGAAGGACCACGTCATCGTGCTCAAGGACGCGTCCGGGCAGGTGCAGGGCTTCTCGACGCTGCTCAAGCTCGAGTCGGCCGGGGCCTGCGTGGTTTTCTCCGGCGACACCATCATCACCCCGGGCTTCTGGGGCCAGACGGCGCTGCAGCGGGCCTTCATCTGGTACCTGATGGTGCAACGGCAGGTGAAGCCGGGCCGGCCGGTGTACTGGTTCCTGATCACCAAGGGCTACCGCACCTACCTGCTCATCTCCCGGTACTTCCCCAACCACTGGCCGCGCCACGACGCCGCGTTCCCGAAGGCGGAAGGCGCGTTGATCGACACCCTGTGTCGCGGCAAGTTCGGCGCTGCGTGGGACGAAAGCGCGGGCCTGCTGCGCTACGCGGGGGCCGACGCGGTGCGCCTCACCGACGCCCTGGCCGACGTGCCGAAGCGGTTGCTCGACGACCCCGACGTGCGCTTCTTCCTCGCGAAGAACCCGCGCTGGGCGGAAGGTGATGAACTG
>CAIVGN010000230.1 GCA_903905455.1 uncultured Archangium sp. | reverse complement strand
GACCCGCTCGAGGATCTCCAGGCGCTCGGCGCGGATCAGCACCTTCTGCGGGCGCCCCGGCGGGCAGCCTGCGTTCTCCGGCGGGCCCGGCACGGTGGGGCAGTTGTCGATGGGGTCGATGACCGAGTCGTCGTCGCGATCGGGCCAGGGGCAGCCGTCGTTCTCCTTCGGGCCGAACTCGCGCGGGCAGTGGTCGACGCCGTTGGTGAGCCCGTCGTGGTCCCAGTCTCCGTCGGGGCACGCCTCGAGCCGGTACGCGGTACCCTCGGTGCAGTCGGCTGGCCGCTCTCGCGTGGCGTCCGTCGGATCCTCTTCGCCGTTGACGAAGGCGAGGCCGAACACGAGCCGGCCGCCGAACCCGGTCGTGCCATAGCCGGGACCGCCGAGCAGCGAGAGCTCCACCGGGCGCAGCCGGTACCGGACGCCGCCGAGGAGCTCGATGAAGCCCCGAAGCGCGCCCCACACCGCGGCCTCGCCGCGGACGGTGAGCTCGCCGCCGAGGTGGACGCCCTGGCTGGCGAAGGTGACGCCGCCGCCGACCTCCACCTGGCCCACCCCGGCGCGGCCGCTCGCCTCGAGGCCCAGCACGCCGCGCGACGAAGGCACGCCGGCGCTCACCTTGAAGACGCCCGAGGGCAGGGTGGTGCGCGTGGCGAGCTCGGCCTGCTCCAGCCCGGGAATGCCCACCGCCCCCTCGAGGGCCAACCACACCGCGTCGTCCCAGTCGGGTGAGAGCAGCCCCACCTTGAGCCCGGCCCACGGCCTGCCGACGCCGAGATCGGGGGCGGGTGCCGGCCGCTGCAGCAGCACCACCGGCACCTGGGCCTGGAGCTGGATGCGGCCGTGCGGGGCCCAGGCCACCGTCACGTGCTCGCGCAGTTGCCAGGCCGGCGCCGCCGAGCCCGGGGCGTAGAGCGCGTGCGTGGCGAGGTTCACCCGGAACTGGCCCGCGCCCAGCAACTCCCCCGAGCTGACGACGAGCGATCGCTCGGCGCCGGGGTTGAGCAGCCACTGGCCGGTGCTCGAGGCCAGCGGCGCCTGGGCGAAGCAGACGCCGGTGCACAGCCACCACAGCCCCAGCATGCGTCTCGTGATGCCCGTCACCATGCGCCCGCGACGCTAGCCGAGGACGGCTCCGGCGCGGCGTTTGCCTCGCGCGAAGAGCAGCGCAGCGCCCCAGGCCCACGCGCCGGGCACGCTGCCGCAGCGCCCGGCGTGCTCGGCCAGGGGCGCGGTCGGCGTGGGGCCCGCATCGGGTGTAGCGACGCCCGCGTCGGGGGCGCTGACGCCGGCGTCGGCCACGACGCACTGGCCCGCGCTGCACGACGCGCCTGCGCCGCAGAGCTCTCCGTCGTCGATCTGCCCATCGCAGTCGTCGTCGATGGCGTTGCAGCGCTCGAGCAGCGGGGTGCCGGGGGTGCAGTCGGCGACGGTGCAGGTGGGGCCCTGCCGGGAACACCAGCCCAGGCCGCAGCGCACCTGGGCGCCGTCGTCGACCTGCCCATCGCAGTCGTCGTCCCGCAGGTTGCAGGTCTCGAGGGCGCCGGGGTTGATGGCGCGGCTGGTGTCGTCGCAGTCGCCGTCGTTCTGCGCCCGGTTGCCACCCCCGCAGCCCGACAGGGGCGCGCCCAGGGCCCAGCCGTAGCCGTCACCATCGAGATCCGGCCAGGTGGTGACCGCGCCGAGGCCCTCGTCGATGACCCCGTCGCAGTCGTCGTCGGCGCCGTTGCAGCGCTCCGGCTGGCCCGGCGCCTTGCCGCTGTCGAAGTCGTCGCAGTCGCCGTCCGTCGCCGCGTAGCCCGGGGGCGGAACACAATTGCGCGTCGTGCCCGAGGCCGCGGACCCCACGCCGTCGGCGTCGAGATCGCGGAAGTACGTCGCGCCGGCGCAGCCGAAGGCCTGGGCGAGGCGGGCGTCACCGGCCTGGTCTCCCGAGCTCCGCCCGTCGCCGTTGCCCAGCAGGGTGGCCGCGTCGAACTCCACGCCACCCATCGTCGCCGGTGCGGTCCACTGCACGTCGAAGGTCACCGACCCGTTCGCCGCGGCCTTGGGGCTTCCGTGCACCACGTTGCCGTTGAGCAACCGCGTGCCCTGCCCGGTGATGGGGGTGAACACGCCCACGCCGTTGGTGGTGAGGAACAGCCCCCCGACCGTGCCGGTGCCCGTCAGCCGCACGCGCACGGTGACGGTGTCGCCGGGGTTGAAGGGGCTCGGGGTGAGGGTGATCGCCGTCTGCTGGTTCCCGGTGCCGTGGCACCCGCTGCAGCTCTGGGTGTCGATGCCTCCGCTGCGCGCGAGCGCCACGGAGGACAGCAGCAGCACCACCCCGACGAGGCCGCGCATCAGCCGTTGCGCATGTACACGGTGTACGGGGTGCAGGTCGCCGGCGCCGCGGGGTCGCGGTACACGCGGATGTAATACATCGCCCCGTCTTCGTGGCCGTACGAGCCGCCCTTGTTGAACGACCGGATGCCGCACGACTTGTTGCTGTCCACGTAGCACTCGTTGACGCTGCTCGCGGTGTCGTAGCGGCTGACGCACATGCTGATGTTCGGGTCGGAGCTGCTCAGCGTGATGTTCACGTCGTAGTTGTCGCCGAAGACCTGCGAGCGATCTTCCCCGAAGAAGCGCAGGTAGTCCTCGTCGTCCACCGAGTCGACGATGCCGGTGTGGTTCGCGGTGGAGCCGTTGTCGGCCAGCGTGCCCTTGTCGATGCCGGTGCTGCAGAAGCTGCCCGGGTCCGTGCCGATCTCCCGGCACTCGCAGCCGTTGGAGGCCGAGAGGTCGGTGTCGTGCCAGCCCGCGTTGCAGCTGCCGACGCTGCACGACCCGGTGGCGCAGGACGAGGTGCCGTTGGCGATGGGGCAGCCGGTGGCGCACGAGCCGCCGGTCGCGTCGAGGGCCACCGCGATGAAGGGGTCGACGGGGTCATCGGTCTCGATGGACACCGAGCCGTTGAAGGTCGCGGCGGTCTGCGCGCGGAACTCGACGTCGAAGGCCACGCGGGCGTTGCGGTCGAGCTTCAGCGGCACCGGGGGCAGGTTCTTGAGCGTGTAGAGGTTCGAGGTGCCGCCGGTGAAGGTGATGCGCTTGAGGGTCAGGGCGCCGTAGCCCACGTTCTTCACCTCGACGGTCTTCGCCACCACCCAGCCCACGGGCAGCGTGCCCCAGGAGAGCGCCGTGGGGGCCGCCAGCACCTTGGGCTCGGTGATCGTCGCCCGGATGGGGATCTCCAGCGAGGGGCGCACCGGGTCGTTCGAGAGCACGCGCAGCGGCACGTCGATGACGCCGGCCGTGCTGCCGTTGACGTCCACGTCGATGGCCAGGCGCTGCAGCGGGTCGAGCATCGCGGTGGTCATGCCGCCGGGGAAGGTCACCGTGACGCGGTTGCTGGGGTCCATCGCCGACAGCGAGCTGATGTTGAGGGTTCGGCCGCCGACGTTGGCCAGCTTCACCGTCACCCGCTGGTGCTGCCCCTTGGGGATCTCCCCGAAGTCGAGCGCGGTCTCCTCGGGCTCGAGGGCCACGCGGGCCCAGTTGTGCGAGGTTCCTTCGACCATCACGTACACGGGCTCGACGCCGGGCGTCGACGAGGCGATCTCCACCTCGGCCCTCAGGTACGCCTCCGTGTCGGGCGAGAACGAGAGCGGCACCGGGACGCTCGCGTCGGGGATGAGGGCCACGTTCATCGGCAACCGCACCTGCAACTCCTTCACGCCCGAGTCGGCCTGGTCGACCTCCAGCGCGATGTTGCCGAAGCCGCCGTTGCCCACCGTGATCGGCAGGTCCTTGTGCTGCGAGACGGGCACCACGCCGAAGTTGAGGGTGGCCGGGGTGGCCACCAGCAGCGGCTCGCCGACCAGGCGCTTGACGAGCGGCACCTTGAGCTCGCCGGCCTCGACGCGGTCGGGGCTCTCTTCGGCCGAGGCGTCGGTATAGGTGACCAGCAGGTCGAGGCTCTCGCTGCGGGGCGCGCTCTGGGCCGCGAAGCGCACGTCGATCGAGAAGTCGCTGGCCGCGCCGAGGATGAAGGGCGGCTTCTCAGGCGAGGTGATCGTGTACTCGGCGTTCTCCTTCGAGAGCACGATGCGCTTGATGGCGATGCGCCGGTTGACGTTCGAGGTGACCTTCACGGTCAACGTCGTGTCGCAGCCGGGCACCACGCAGGTGAAGGCGAGCTGCCGTGGCGTCGCCAGCAGGCCACGGAAGGCGGGCACGATGGGGCTGGCCACCGGGGGCGGCTTGGCGGCGCAGCCGGTCATGGCCAGGGCGACGAGGGCAACGCGCAGGCGGGTCGAGGTCGTCATCATCATTGCACCCGGTACATGCTGTTCTGGCGGATGAGGTCGAGCACGTAGGTCGAGTCTCCCTTGCGGCCCAGGGTGGCGTTCTTCTCGGCCACCAGGTTGCCGTTGATGAACACCTTGATGGTCACCGCCGACGACTTCTTGTCGAGGCAGATGTTCTGGATGATCGAGCTGACGTCCTGGCCGTTGACCGGCACCAGCCCGCCCGACACGTAGCCCACCAGCGCCTCCACCGAGATGCCCAGCAGGCCCGCCAGCAGCCCGGTGGGCACCGACGCGCAGTCCTGCTGGTAGCTCACCATCACCCGGTAGGTCCCGTCCTGCCGCGAGTCGGCGAGGATCACGCGCTCGGGCTCCTCCTTCGGCGCGAAGGCCAGCCACGACGCGGTGCCGTAGTTGCCCCAGTTCATGGGGTTGGGGGTCTGCTTGTTGCACACGTAGCCAAAGGGGTGCTCGAGCGTCATGTCGACGTTGCGCATGTCGTCGTCGAAGGCGTTGTCGGTGCCGTTGTCGAAGGTCATCTCCAGCTTCACCACCTCGGCGCCGCCGCCGAGCACGCCGCGGGCGCGTACCGGGATGCTCACCGTGGGCTTCTGCGGATCGTTGGTCTCGAGGTTCAAGATGGCCTGCAGGGGGCCCTCGCGCGTGGCCGTCACCTGCACCTGCACCTCGACGTACTGCGCGGGCACCACGTCGGGCACCAGCTGCGGGTTGGTCGAGAAGTCGGTGGTGAACATCATGCCGCCCCAGGTGGGGTGCACGGTCAGCGGCGCGCCGCCCTCGTTGGAGATGGTGATGGTCTTGAAGGTGCTGGTGCCCAGGGTCACGTCACCCAGGTCGATGTCCAGCGGCGTGACGGTGACCTTGGGCAGCGACGACGAGGTGCCCTTGAGCGGCACGGTGAAGGTGCCCTTGCTGGTGGTGACCACCACGTCGGCGGTGTGATCCGCCAGGGTGCGCGGCGTGTAGCGCACCTCGAGCACCTCGACGGCCGTGCGGTCGATGCTCGCCGGCTTGAGCGTGCGCGGCAGGTTGGTCGGCGCCACGAGGGCGAAGTCCTGCGTGTCGGAAGGCGAGAGCGCGATCGACTCGATGACGATGGGCGCAATGCCCGTGCCCTGGTTCGAGAGCTGGAGCGAGCGGCGCATGAGGCTGTTCTGCGGCGTGTACCCGAAGTCGATGGGGCTGGGCGCCGCCTTCAAGTCGGGGGTGCCGATGTAGTTGGCGCGAATCGGCACGCGCAGGGTCGGGTACTCCTTGTCGTCCGAGAGCAGGGTCAGCTCGGTCATCGACTCCTTCACCGCGCCCGGGGCGTAGCTGATGGTCACGTCGATGGAGCGACCCGGCCAGACCTCCTTGGGGAACGAGGTGTCGCACAGGTCGCAGGTGAAGCCGGCGCCCGTGTCCTTGAGCGTCGCCTCGAAGAGCGTCAGCGTGCAGTTGCCGATGTTGTGCAGGGTGATGGTCTGCAGCAGCGCGGCCTGAGAATCGACGGCCCCGAAGTCCACCGTGTGCGGCGTGGGCTGGAGAATCGGGTTTCCGTCGGTGACGAGGTCGCAGGCCTTGGCCTCCCGCGGCACGCACTCGTAGTTCTCGCAGAGGTAGCCGGTCTGGCAGTCGTCGTCAGTCCGGCAGGTGGTCGCGACGACCTTCGTGCGCTCGCACCCGGTCACACCGAGCACGACACCTGCGGAGAGGAGGAGGGCAATGAGGGATCGCATGGGCAGACCCGAGAGTGTCTGCGCGCACCGCTCCCAACGCAAGGTGTGCGCCGAGAACCAAAACGTCGAGGTGGGTTTCAGTGCGACAACGCTCAGCGGTGCTGGGCGGCGACGTCGGCGTGCTTGACCAGGAAGTCTTCGAAGGTGCCCACGAAGTCGATGACTTCCTTGCCCCGGCGCGGCGCCCAGATGCGGGTGCCGACTTCGCTGAGCAGCTGCTGGTCGTGGGTGACGATGATCACCGTGCCCTCGTACTTCTGGAGCCCCTCGGCGAGCGAGGCGATCGACTCGAGGTCGAGGTGGTTGGTGGGCTCGTCGAGGATGAGCACGTTGTCCTTGCGCATCATCAACTGGCACAACAGCGTGCGCACCGTCTCGCCACCCGAGAGGGTGTCGGTGGGCTTCATGCGCTCTTCACCCGAGAAGAGCATGCGGCCCAGCAGGCCGGAGATCTCCTCGTTGCCCAGCTTCGAGTCGAGATCGCGAAGGTACCCGTAGACCGTGGTCCCCTTCTTGATGATGCCGTGGTGGTCCTGCGGCATGTAGCTGATGTTCGCGTTGTGGCCCCATTCGAGGGTGCCGCCGTCGGGCGGCAGCGCGCCGGCGATCATGCGCACCAGGGTCGACTTGCCGACGCCGTTCTTGCCCACCACGCAGATCTTCTCGCCGCGGGTGATCAGCGCAGAGAACGGGGGAATGATCGTCTGCCCTTCCCAGGCCTTGGAGATCTTCTCGATGGTCAGGGTCTGGCGGCCGCTGGGGGCCTTCTGCTCGAACTTGATGAAGGGCCGCGCGATGTTCGAGCGCTTGAGGTCCTCGGTCTTGAGCTTGTCGAGCTGGTTCTTGCGGCTCTGCACCTGGCTGGCGCGCGTGCCGGCGGCGAAGCGGGCCACGAAGTCCTGCAGCTGGCTGATCTTCTTCTGCTTCTCGGAGTTCTCGTCCTCGATGCGCGAGCGGACCTGGGCCTTCTGCCGGACCATGTCGTCGTAGTTGCCGGTGTAGGTGATGATCGTCTCGTAATCGATGTCTGCGATGTGGGTGCAGATCGAGTTCAAGAAGTGGCGGTCGTGCGAGATGGTGATCAGCACGCCCTCGTACTCGTGGAGGAACGTCTCCAGCCAACGGATCGAGTCGAGGTCGAGGTGGTTGGTCGGCTCGTCGAGCAGCAGGCCCTCGGGCTTGCCGAAGAGCGCCTGGGCCAGCAGGGTGCGCAGCTTGAGGCCGCCGGTCAGCGACTTGAGCGGCTCCTCGTGGAACGACTCCTCGATGCCCAGGCCCATGAGCAGCGCGGCGGCGTCCGACTCGGCCACGTAGCCGTCTTCTTCGGCGATGATCGTCTCGAGATCGCCCAGGCGGTGGCCGTCGGCGTCGGTGAGCTCGGCCTTCTCCAGGAGGGCGTTCTTCTCCTTCATCGCCGCCCACAGGCCCCTGTTGCCCATCATCACCACGTCGAGGACGCGGGTCTCCTCGAACTGGAAGTGGTTCTGGCGGAGGATGCCCACCTTCTTGGGGCGGATGATGTCGCCGGTGTCCTGCTCCTCGTCGGCCGCGAGGATCTTCATGAACGTGGTCTTGCCCGCGCCGTTCGGGCCCGTGAGCCCGTAGCGCTTGCCGGCCGAGAACGAGACGTTCACGTCCTCGAAGAGTTTCTTGGGGCCGTAGCCCTTGCTGACGTTGATGATCGAGAAGGACGCCATGCGGCGGCCTCTACACGAATTTCCCAGACGTGCCACCATGCGTGGCCATGAAGAACGTGCTGGTGGCGGTGGACGGGTCGGAGGCCTCCCTCAAGGCGGCGCGGCAGGCGGGGGACCTTGCGCGGGGCTTCCACGCCCGGCTCACGGTGCTCCACGTGGTGGCGCCGGTGATCATCCCCAGCGACGCCCCCTGGGCCCCCATGGACGAGATCCACGCCGCCGAGCTCCAGCGGGGCCAGTCCATCGCCCAGGAAGTGCAGCGCCAGTTGCTGCCGCTCGAGTCGCGCGAGCTGGTCAAGGTCGGGCCCGCGGCCGAGACCATCGTGGAGGTCGCCGCCTCGTTGCCCGCCGACCTCGTGGTGGTGGGCAGCACCGGCAAGGGGGCGGTCAAGCGCCTGCTGCTGGGCAGCGTGGCCGACCGGGTCATGCACCTGACCGAGCTCCCCGTGCTGGTCGTGCGCTGACCATGGAGCTCGCCGCCCTGGGCATCGCCGACGTCCCCGGGGCCTTCGTCACCCGCCCCCTCGACCTGGCCGTCGTCACCTACGCGGGCCTCGAGGGCGATCGCCACGCGGGCCTCACCATGCGCGCCGGGGTGCGCCAGAAGCACTTGCCGAAGGGGACGGAGATTCGCAACGCGCGGCAGCTGTCCCTGGTGAGCGTCGAGGAACTCGAGGTGATCAGCCGCGCCCTGGGCGTCTCGCGCGTCGATTTTCGGTGGCTGGGCGCCAACCTGCTGGTGCGCGGGGCCCCGTCGTTGACCCGCTGGCCTCCCGGGAGCCGGCTCCAGTGTGCCTCGGGCGCGGTGCTGGTCATCGACGGGGAGAACGAACCGTGTCGCAAGGCGGGGCAGGCGATCGTCGAGGGGCTGGGGGCCGAAGCACAGCTCGCCGCCCGCTTCGTGAAGGCGGCGCAGCACCTGCGCGGCCTCGTGGCATGGGTCGAACGGCCGGGCACCATGCGGGTCGGCGATGCCCTGACGCTGGTTTCACGGTGAACGGTTGCGTACCTTGACGCCCATGCAACGCATCCTGGTGGCCGTCGACGGTTCTCCTCACAGCCTCAAAGGCGTCACGCAGGCCGCGGAGCTCGCGAAGATGATGGGGGCCAGCCTCCAGCTGGTCTACGTGCTCCCTCCCATCCTCTTGTCGCCCAGCATCTACGGTGAGGCCATCAAGAAGGTCGAAGAGGGCAACCGGCTGCAGGCCGAAGACGTGCTGCGCGCCGCGACGACCGTCGCCGCCCAGGCCGGCGTGACGGCGCAGACCATGACGGCCAACGGCGCCCCGGCCGAGGCCCTCGCCGACCTGGCGCAGGACAGCCAGGTGTGGGGCATCGTCATCGGCGCCATGGGCCACTCGGCCGTCTCGCGCGTGTTGCTGGGCAGCGTCACCGATCGCCTGGTGCACATCTGCTCCAAGCCCGTCCTCGTCGTGCGCTGAGCCAGGAGTTCCTGCATGTCGTCGTTCCGCTTCACCCTCGCGCTGTGTCTTTCCCTCGCGGCCCTCGGTACGGGCTGTGGTCCCACGACGCCCAAGTGCCTGCCGAGCAATTGCGCCGGCTGCTGCGACGCCAAGGGCGCCTGCGTGACCACGCCCAGTCAGTTGGCCTGCGGCGCGCGCGGGAGCGCCTGCACGTCGTGTGGGGTCGACCAGCTGTGCCTCGGCGGCTACTGCACGGGCTCCGGCCTCGGTGGGGGTGATGGCCAGACCGGCGGTGGCTCGGCGACCGGTGGTGGCGGCGCGATGGGCGGCGGTGGCGGTTCCCTCGGTGGTGGTGGCGGTTCGATCGGCGGCGGCAGCGGTGGCGGTCCGATCGGTGGCGGTGGCGGTTCCGTCGGCGGCGGTGGCGGTGCGACCGGTGGTGGCGGCGGCTCGACCGGCGGTGGCGGCGGCTCGACGGGCGGTGGCGGCGGCTCGACGGGTGGTGGCGGCGGCTCGACGGGTGGTGGCGGCGGCGCGACCGGTGGTGGCGGCGGCTCGAGCGCCAGCACGGCCAGCCAGCTCACCGCGGTGCGCGCGGCGGCCGATCTCGGCTCCGGCTCGGTGTCGCTCGGGGTGCAGGGCGCGCTGGTCACCTTCATCAAGCCGCTGGTCGCCGACGCGGGCGTGCTCGACCCGGCGGGCTTCTTCGTCCAGGCCGGCGCCACGGGCCCGGCGCTCTTCGTGGCGGTGGACGCGGCTTCGTTGCCGGTGGTGCCCGGCGACCTCATCGACTTCACGGTCACCTCGGTCTCGCGCACCGGCCAGCTTCGCGTCGCCGGAGCCATCACCGGCTTCGTGCGGCAGAGCAGCGGCACGCCGGTCTCGGGCCTGGCCCAGAGCGTGAGCACCACCGACTTCATGGGCGCCACGGCCCTCGACGATCGCGAGAGTGAGCTGGTGTCGCTCAACGGTACGCTCGTCGCCGACTTCGCCGCCGCCGGGGCCGGGTACCAGTCGGCCGGGCTCACCACCTCGGGCAACGCCGACGGCGGGGCGCTCAAGCTGCGTATCCCCAACGGGCTCGTCGACAGCGAAGGCCTCGGCCTGGGGTGCGCGGTGCAGCTCACCGCGTCGCCCCTGTGGCGCCTCAACGCGCAGGCCCAGCCCTCGGCGTGGGCGTCGCTCTCCCTCGCGGGCTCCAGCTGCCCCGCGCCGCGCCTCGTCTCGGCCGCGTCGATCTCGCCCACCCAGGTGCGCGCGCAGTTCGATCGCCCCATGAACCCGGTGTCGATCAGCTCCGGCACGATGAGCATCGGCGGCCTCAACGTCACCGCCGTCAGCGGCAGTGGAGTGGGCTGGAACCTCACCACCGACGCCCAGGCCGGCGGCACGAGCTACACGCTCACCGCCTCGACCTCCGTGGCCGACGTGCGCGGCACGCCGATCAACGCGGCCCAGCGCACCGCGATCTTCACCGGCTTCCAGGGAGGGGTGGTCATCAACGAGGTCGACTACGACAACGCCCCGGACGCTGGCTTCGCCAACGACAACCTCGAGTTCGTCGAACTCTTCAACCCGACGGGTGGCGCGGTGAGCCTCGTGGGCCGCCAGGTGATCTTCATCAACGGGGCGAACGGAACCTCGTACCTGACCGCCGACCTGACCCCGGCGGGCTCGCTCTTGCCCGGCGAGTACCTCGTCATCGCCTCGACCAGCACCCTGGCCACCGTGCCGGCGAGCGCGAAGAAGATCAGCATCGGAGCGGTCAACGCCGTGGACCTCATCCAGAACGGGGCTCCTGACGGGGTGGTGCTCTTCGACCTCGCCGCGGGGCAGGTCCTCGACTCGCTCTCCTACGAGGGCGTGACCACCTGGGCCTCCGACGCGGGCGTGCGCCAGGTGCAGGAAGGCCCCGACTCGGGCACCGGCTTCGCCGACAGCAACACGCTCAACGTGAGCCTCTGCCGCGTGCCCAACGGGGCGGACACCGGCTCGAACCTCGCCGACTTCAAGATCTGCTCGACGCCCACCCCGGGCGCCTCGAACGTGCCCTGACGGTCAACGCGCGCTCGGAGCGCCGACTACCGGGGCCGGTACCAACCGCCGCCCATCGGCACGCCCTGGCTGCTCATCTCGGTGGCACCGAAGCCCAGCTGGCCTCCCGTGATGACCGAGGAGCGAAGGCGGCGCTGCACCTGCTGCCGGTCGTTCTCGTCGAAGTAGATGAGCACGTTGCGGCACATCACCAGGTCGCAGTCCTTCGGACCGGGGGTCGGGCTCAGCAGGTTGTCGGCCTTGAAGGTGATGCGCTTGCGGATCGACTCCTTCACCCGATAGCTCAGCGTGTTCTGCTCGAAGAAGCGCACCAGCTTCCCCGTGCTCAGCCCGCGGTTGACCTCCAGCTGGGTGAACGATCCTTCCCGTGCCTTGTCCAGGGCGATTTCGGAGACGTCGGTGGCGATGATTTCGCTCGCTGCCGCGCCCGCGGGCCAGAGTTCCTCCAGGAGCATCGCCAGGGAGTAGGGCTCCTGACCGGTCGAGCACGCGGCGGACCACACGCGAATCGCGCGCTTCCCCGAGGTCTTGAAGGAGGGAATGATGACCTCCTCCAGCACCTTCCAGAAGGGCCGGTCGCGGAAGAAGGTGGTCTCGTGCGTCGTCATCGCATCGACCACGGCGCGGCGGAGCCGTTCCTCCGAGCTCGGTCCACAGGCGGCAGCCACGAAGGCCTCAACCGAGGGAAAGCGGAACTCCCGCGCCAGCGGTCCCAGGCGCGCGTCGAGAAGGTAGTGCTGGTCCTCTGCGAGCATGACCCCGCAGCGGCTGCGCATGAAGGCGCGCACGACACCCCAGGCTGGAGATGCATCACGCATGGGTCACCTCTTCGACTCGCTCAACCAGGGCTTCTGCGGTGTAGGGCTTCATCAGCACTTCGGTTGCTCCTGCAGCAATCGCCTCTTGGATGGCGGAGAGGCCAGCCTCCGAGGTGACCATCAGAACTGGCACGCTTGCATAACGCGGGTGCTGGCGAATTCGCTTCACCAACTCGATCCCGTCCATCACCGGCATGTGCCAGTCGGTCATCACCAGGTGGCACACGGGCATGGCGTCGAGCTGGGTGATGGCGTCTTCGCCGTCCTTGGCGGTACGCACTTCCCACCCCGCCGCTTCGAGCATCCGCTTGTGGACCAGGCGCAGCGCCATCGAGTCATCCACCACCAGGGCGATCACGAGACACCTGCGATCACGTCGTCATTGAACGTCCCCAGGTCGAGCCACAGCACCATGCGGCCCTCCACCGGGCAGATGCCGCGCACGAAAGGGCGGTGGCGGGCATCGAGCGTGTCGGGCACCGGGCGCCAGAGGTCCGAGGGCAGGTCCAGCACGTCGTCGATGTCGTCGACCACCAGGCCGAAAGGCGT
>CAIVGN010000229.1 GCA_903905455.1 uncultured Archangium sp. | reverse complement strand
TGCCGGAAAATCCCCCCCCCAATCGCGGGGTTACGAGTGTCGTCGGTGCGGTCGCCACGCGCGCGTCATACCAGCCACCTGACGGCTCGGCCAAATCACTGTTGCTCGAAGTCTGGGGCCCGCGCTTCGTACAGCCGTGGTGCAACGTCTTCGCCGGGGCGGTGGCGCCGCAGGTGGTGCTGCCCGACGCGGCCGGGGAACACCGGGCGCCTGCCGACGTGGTGGTCAACGGCCGCGCTGAGTTTCGGAAGGGCGGGCACAGCCCGGTGCTGCAGGGCGGCGACGTGTTGTGCAACCCGCTCGGAGAAGCGGCCTACCGCGTGCCCCTCGAGCGGGTGCCGGTGTGGAAGCTCGAGCGCTCTCCTGGCGTCGCGCGCGAGGAGGCCCTGGGATTGCTCGAGCGGCAGGCGGCGCTCGCCGGGGTCGACCTCGAGTCTCCTGACGCACGTCAACTGCTCGGCGCCTCACGGGCGTGGCGGTTGGGGTCGCTGCGTGGGGAATGGCACCGGGGCTTCCTGGTGGAGGCGCGGTGGTCGGCGGCGGGCACGGTACGGGCATCCATGGCGTGGCACCTGTGGCAGTTGCTCGCGTCGCCAGCCGGCGTGGGGCTCGAGCGGTTCGTGGGCACCCCGGTCGACGCGGCCGACGTCGAGGCCACGCTGGTGGTGGTCGAGGGCTTTCCGGCGCCACGACTGCGCGAGGTCGTATTCGAGACGGTCGCGCGCATCGAAGGGCGGGCGATGGCGGGGGTCGACGTGCGGCGCGGGCCGCTTCCGTGGTTGGTGGTGGAGACGAGTGGCCCCTGGCCTGAGGGCGTTTCTCTGGAGGGCCCGACCAACCAGCCGCGACTGAGGTGGCGCCAGTTGGTGGAGTTGCAGATCAATGGGCAGACGCCGGGAGATCGCTGTCTGTGGCACGACGGGCTGTGGCTCCAATTGCGCGCGGGTGACCGGGTGGAATGGTCGGGCGGGCACGCGGTCGTGCGCAGTTCGCCTTGAATGAGCGCGGGGTCGAGACGTGCTCGCAGCTCCCTGCCCTTCGCGTGCAGCCCCTCGACCCGGGGCGTGGGGTGACCCGGTGACGCCGCTTCGGGACAGGAGGTGCGGTGCCTGCGGTGGCCTGCAAGTGCGTCATCAAAATTGACAACCGCTCCGGCTAAAACTGGACGTTGTCAATTTTGATGACGCACTCGTGGACCCCTGCCCCCTCCGCGGTGCCTCACCGCCACATCGCGCGCCACTGCTCGGCGAGGTCCTCGTCCGTGAGGTCTTCGTCGCGGCACGTGGCACGACCTCGCCTGGGTTCGCGGGGCACGTCGGTCTCGGGCACGGCCTGGTCCCCCTTCGCGTCCGCCTCCATCAAGGCCCTCGTCCGCAGCGGCACCTTCCTCAGCTCTGTCGGCACCAGCAGCCCCTGCTTCCACCCGTCCGAGCTCGGTCGGTTCACGATGATCTGGGTGATCTTCCTCAGCGCGAACTGGAGCTCCGGCACCTGGAGCGGATCACTGAGCAGCGGCTCCCACGCGCGCAACCCGTGCTCCAGCAACCGCCACCGCTCGAGCCCCGGCTCCGTGAGCCCCCACGACAGCACCCGGCGCTCCGGCGACAGGTGCGTGGGCTCCACCAGCCCCACCTGCTCCAACCCGAGCAACGAGCGGTGCACCTGCTGCCGTGCCCGGCCGCACAGGTACGCCAGGTCGCTCGCCCCGCAGTGCCCATCGCGCGCGAGCAGCGCCAGCACCATCACGCCCGTCTCGTCCAACTCCAGCTGACGCGCCAGCTCGCGCATCACCAGGTCGACCGCGGACAGCGCCTGCTTCAGCTCGATGAGGGCATAGATCACCCCGCATGCATCGCATGCGGGTCTGACATCTCACGCCCGCGACTGCTGGTAGGTCGTCGACAGCAACGCCCCGTCGACCCCGTACGACTTGATCTCCCGGCGGTCCCCCTGCGTCACCGCCACCACCCGCACCACCGGCACCGGCGCGCCACCGACCTGCACGAAGGCCACCGTCGCCGGCACCTCGCCCACCGCCATCACGCGCTCGCCCGCCGCGTCGACGAAGACGATCTTCCCCGGGTGCGCCGCGCTCATGACTGGCCTCCAAACTGCCGATCGAGCAACTCGAAGCGCTTCGGGTACAGCTTCCGGTACTCTTCCGCCAGCGGCGTGCCCTTCATCGCCAGGTACAACGCCGTCGACTCGGCCACGTCTTCCGCCGGTGACGAGCCCGCGTACGTCGAAGGCAGCAACCCGTCCTGCCGCACCGCCTCGCGCCACGGAGCCCAGGCCGGCCCCTGCGGATCATCACCCCAGGCCTTGTTGCTCCACGCGTGCCCCGTCTCGTGCACCAGCGTGTCCGCGAGGTACTTCACGTCGCGCGGGTCATTCGCCGGGTAGATGTCGATGCGGCCTTCAGACCCGCACGTCATGTACGAGCTGAAGTTCGCCATGCCGTAGGTGCGCGCCCAGAACGCGTCCTCCGGGTTGGCGATGGGGTCGATGTTCACCTGCTTCACCTGCCCCAGGCTCGGCGCAGGCAACGAGGCCAGCGCCTTCGCCACGTCTTCCACCGTGTGCTGCACCGGCGGCGTGAACTGCCCGTCGTGCGGCAGGAACACCGGCACCTCGCGCCCGCCAATCGTCACCACGAACTTGTCCGCGTCGCGAATCGAGCCCGGGAACGCGTGGGCCGCGTCGAGCGTCGGCCCGGAGACCGTGTACGCCGCCGCCGTCTTCACCTGGCTGGCCGTGTCGGTCGACACCACTCCGGGCAGCAACGGGGTCTCCGAGAGCGCCGCCTTCAGCAGCCGCGCCTGCTCCGCCGGTTCCGCCGCCACGAACTCCGGCGACGTGAGCTTCAACCCCAGCGCCCACGTGGCCCGCGCCGCCAGCGGGCTCGAGCCCGTCGCCAGCGTGTTCAACTGCGACTGCTGCGGAGGCGACCGCAACGGCCACACCGGCATGGTGGACACGGCCGCGAGCGCCTCGGAGGCCGTGGTCGGCGCCGGTCGCGCCGGCACCGGGATGGCCGCGTTGCTGTTCACCGACGTCGGTCGCGAAGGCCCGGGAGCCCACCTGGCCTGCGGCGCGGCCACCTTCGCCTTCACCTTCACCTTCGCGGGAGCGACGTGAGCTGCACCATGGCGGGCGTGGTGCACCGGCTTCGGCTTCGGGTGTCTGGCTTTCACGGGCTGCTCGGCCAAGGAAGAGCCACCTCGACGGCGCACCGCTTCGCTTCGACGCCATGCGCGAAATTGCGTACATGCCCCCAAGCCGCGACGAACGCTCCTCGATCGGGTAACGACGCTCCATGTTCTCCAAGACCGTCATCCTGGTGCGCATCGCGCTGGCGAACATCTTCTCGAGCATGCTCAACGTCTTCGTGGGCGTGGTGCTGCTCTTCGGCGCCGCGCTCCTCGTGGTCGGCGGGTCCCTGTTCTCGACGCTCGACGAGGCGCTCAGCAAGAGCATCGTCGGCTCCATCACCGGGCACCTGCAGGTCTACGGCGCCCGCTCCAAGGACCCGCTGGAGATCTACGGCAAGGTCGACGGCAGCGACTCCCAGCTCACCCCGCTCGACGACTTCAAGACGCTCAAGGCGAAGCTGCTGGCGGTGCCCAACGTGGCGCGGGTGGTGCCCATGGGCGCGGCGACCGCGATTCTCGGGGCGGGCAACACCGTCGACGTCACCCTCGAGAAGCTGCGCACCCTGCTGCGCGAACAGCAGGACGACGCCACGAAGAAGCCGCCCGAAGAATACGCGCTCAAGAAGCAGAGCCTCGTGGGCCACGTGCGCAACATGGTCGCGGTGTTGGCGAAGGACCTCGAGCGCGAGAAGGAACTGACCGCCGAGAAGGACCTCGACCAGGGCGCCCGCGACATCCTCGCGAAGGCGGGCTCCGACGCGTTCTGGGCCGACTTCGACGAGGACCCCCTGGCCCACCTCGAGCTGCTCGAGAACAAGCTCGCGCCCATCGTCAGCGACAGCGACCTGCTCTTCCTGCGCTACCTGGGCACCGACCTCGACGCCTACCAGGCCACCTTCGACCGCATGACCATCGTCGAGGGCGCCAAGGTGCCCGAGGGGCATCGCGGCATCCTCATCCCCCGGTTCTTCATGGAGGAGTACCTCAAGCTCAAGAACGCCCGCCGGCTCGACAAGATCCGCGAGGCCCGCGCGGCCGGCCGCACCCTCGCCGACGGAAGCGACAAGGAACTGCAGCGCTTCGTGCGCGAGAACCAGGCCCAGACCCGGGAGATCGTGCTCCAGCTCGACGGCCTGGGCACCACCGAGGCCACCTTGCGCCTGCAGGCCCACCTCGGCACGAAAGAGACCGACCTCGCCACGCTGCTCACCTCGTTCTTCACCGTGACGGACGAGACCTTCGAGGCGCGCTACCGGTTTTTCTACGACCAGCTCGGCCCGCTGCTCTCGCTGTACCGGGTGAAGGTGGGCGACACGATGACCCTGCGCTCCTTCGGCCGCTCGGGCTCGCTGCAGACCGCGCTGGTCAAGGTCTACGGGGTGTTCGAGCTGAAGGGCCTCGAGAAGTCCCCGCTCGCCGGCGCCAACGCGCTGGTCGACCTCATCACCTTCCGCGAGCTCTACGGCTTCCTCACCGCCGAGAAGAAGGCCGAGCTCGATGCCATGAAGGCCCAGACCGGCGCGAAGGAAGTCAACCGCGAGACCGCCGAGGCCGACCTCTTCGGCGGCGACGCGGACATCGTGCAGCAGGTCGAGGCGAAGCCCTTCGACGACTCGTTCAGCAGCAAGGGGGCGGACGGCGTGAAGGTCAAGAAGCTCTCCGACACCTTCCTCCCCGGGGAGATCGACGACGGAGTGGTGATGCACGCGGCGATCATCCTCACCGACGGCTCGGCCCTGGCCCAGGTGCGCGCCGAGGCCGACATCGAGCGCGCGCTCCACGACGAGGTGCCCCCGCCCGACGCCGCCCGCATCGCCGCCGCGAAGGCCCTGCTGGAGAAGGGCTCGCTGCCCTTCGCCCTGGCCGCGGCGATGAAGGACGTGGTGGCCCTCGAGGAGTCGCGGCTCCAGGGCGACTTCAAGCCCTCGGTGCCCGCGCTGCTCGCCCTGCAGGCCGCGTTCAAGGCCGAACGCCCGAGCCTCGACGCCGCGCAACTCGAGCCCATCGAGGCCCTGCTCGACGGCGCCCGGCCGAAGACCTACGTGGTGAGCTGGAACTCGGCGGCGGGGTTCTTAGGCAAGTTCATCGACTTCTTCCGGCTCTTGCTGCTGGCGGTGGTGGCGGCCTTCGCCTTCTTCGCGCTCATCGTCGTCACCATCGGCATGACCATCGCCACCCTGCAGCGCACCACCACCATCGGCACCATGCGGGCCATCGGGGCGCAGCGCGGCTTCGTGCTCTCCATGGTGCTCATCGAGACGGTGATGCTCGCCCTGAGCTTCGGCACCCTGGGCGCGGCGGTGGGGTCGGCGGTGGTCAAGTACCTCCACCACGTGGGCATCCCCGCGTTCCGCGACGAGCTGTACTTCTTCTTCTCCGGGCCGGTGCTGCGCCCGGAGCTCACCATCTCGGGCCTGGTGCTCGCGGTGGTCGTCACCCTGGTGGTCAGCGTGCTGGCGGTCATCTTCCCGCTGGTGCTGGCGACGCGCGTCTCGCCCATCACCGCCATGCAGTCCTCGGAGGCCTGACCGATGCTGCTGCGAATCGCGTTCCTGTCGCTGTGGCAACACCGGCGCCGCACCGGGGTGTTGATGGTGTCCATCGGCCTGGTCACCGCGTTGATGGTGGTGATGCTGGGCGTCGGCGAGGGTATGAACCGCTCGCTGGTCGAGTCGTCGACCACGCTGATGAGCGGCCACGTCAACGTCGCCGGCTTCTTCAAGGTCACCGCGGGCCAGGCCTCCCCGGTGGTCACCCACGCCGACGAGGTCATCGCCGTCATCCGAAAGGAGGTGCCGGAGCTGACCTACATCGCCTCCCGCGGCCGCGGCTTCGCCAAGGTGATCAGCGACTCGGGCTCCACGCTCATCGGACTGGGGGGCATCGACATCACGAAGGAACAGGGGCTGCAGAAGGCGCTCCACGTGAAGGAGGGCCGCCTGGAGGACCTCGCGAACCCCGGGTCCATCCTCCTCTTCGAGGACCAGGCCGCGAACTTGAACGTGCGCGTGGGTGACGCGCTCACCATCTCCGCGCCCACGCCGCGCGGCACCAACAACACCGTCGACGTCACCCTCGTCGCCGTGGCCCGCAGCATGGGCATGATGAGCCAGTTCTCCTGCTTCCTGAACGAGGGCACCCTGCGCCAGCTCTACCAACTCAAGGGCGACACCACCGGGGCGCTGCAGGTCTACCTCCCCACGTCCGAGCTGGAGACGGTCAAGAAGGTGCAGGCGCGGCTGCGCGAGGGGTTGATCAAGGCGGGCTACCTGCTGATGGAGGATGATCCGCGGGCGTTCTTCTTCAAGTTCGAGAACGTGAGCCGCGAGCCGTGGGTGGGCCAGAAGCTCGACCTCACCAACTGGCACGACGAGGTGAGCTTCGTGGCGTGGACCGTGGACCTGATGAGCGCGCTCTCGTTCTTCCTCGGGGCGGTGCTGCTGCAGGTCATCGGCGTGGGCATCATGATCGTGATGTGGATCAGCATTCGCGAGCGCACCCGGGAGATCGGCACCCTGCGCGCCATCGGCATGCAGCGCACGAGCGTGCTCCTCATGTTCCTCACCGAGGGGTTCCTGCTGGGCGCGCTGTCCACGCTGGGCGGCGCGGTGCTGGGGGTGGTGCTCTCGTTCGCCCTCAACGCGGCGCACCTGGGCCTGCCCATCGGCGTGCAGTTCGTGCTGCTGTCCGACACGCTGGTGGTCATCCCCACGCTGCAGTGGGTGCTGGCCACGGTGCTGTTCATCAGCAGCGTGGTGACCCTCATCTCGGTCATCCCCTCGTTCATCGCCGCGCGGCTCAAGCCGGTCAGCGCGATGCAGCACGCGGGCTGATCACGCCGCGGGGTGCCCGGGCCCGTGCCCGTCGTCGCGCAAGTCCTGCACGAACGGGGTGCGCCCGACCCCAGCCCGGAGAAAGTCGTGGCGGAACGCGGAGGTGGCCGTGAACCTTGGAGGTGACCTCGAAGTTCTGGGTGCCTCTCTCGGCCGAAGACAGCGTGGCCTGGGACCGCGAGCGGGCGATGTTCAACCTCGATCGCTTTCGCTCGGCGCTGGTCGTGGCGGTGTTGCTGCACCTCGCGCTGGTCATCGGC
>CAIVGN010000228.1 GCA_903905455.1 uncultured Archangium sp. | reverse complement strand
GTCGAGCGCCCCGCGGCGCGCCGGCACGCCGACGAGACCCAGGCGCACCTCACCTTGCTGGGCCAGTTCTTCGAGCTCGAGGCCCACGCGCTGCGCTCGGCCCTCACCGCGGTCGGCCGCGCCCACGACCTGGGCATCTCGCAGGCCGGGCGGGACCCGCTCTTCCTCGCCGCCACCCGCCCCGGTTGAGCGGAAGGCGCCGAACGACGGGTCAGGGCTGCTGGAACGTGATGGCGAAGAGGTTGACCTGGGGGCCGGCCGTGCAGGTCGCGCTGCCGAAGGTGGCGGGCCACGCCGCCGCGAGGTTGGGGTAGGCCTGCGTGCAGCGTGTCGCCGTGCCTGACGAACTCCCGACCAGCGAGACCAGGGGCTCTGCCCTGATCGCCAGATAGTAAGTGCCGGCCGCCAACGGCGCGTCCGCGACGTCCAGCTCGAGCCTCCCCGCTGCGCCCACCGTGGTGCGTGCGGTCGACGCGACCAGCGTCCCGGGTACGGCTCCGACCTCCGTGTACAGGGCCAGAGCGCAGTCGCCGCCCGCCACGCCGGCGATGAGGCCCAGCCTGTCGAGCGTCTGCCCCGCCGGGACCGTGATTCGGTACGCGCGGATCTCGTCACCCGGCGCGACCTCGGTGCTTGAGAACGGCGTTGGCCAGCCCCACTGGCTGACGATGGTGGTGTCGTTGATGGTCACCGGAACGGCGAGCGGCGTCACCCCGGGGGCGCTCAACATCAGGGTGACCGAGTCGTTCACCCCGTCGGTGTCGGCGATCGAGGTGAGCGCGACGGCCTGTGGCGTCGACCAGTTGGCAGTGGTGAAGCTCAGCGACCCTGGAATGAGGGTCATCTCGGTGGAGGAGGAAGCCACGCCGAGCGTCAGGGAGGCCGGGGGCTGGAAAGCCAGGCGCACCATCACGGTTGCGCTCTGGCCTTCGGTGAGCGCCAACGAACCTGGCGTCACCACGAAGCCCTGCGTGTCGTTGTCGAACTTGGTGACGGACAGCGTGGCCCCCGTCGCTCCCGGCGCGGTGCAGGTGACGACGGTGGAGTTCGAGACCAGGTCGAGGTCTTCCGTGCCGGAGACCGTGACGAGTTGGTCGATGGCGTAGTCGCCCGGCAGGAAGGTGAGGGTTGACCTGACGACCGTCGCCACCGCGGGCGACGCGGGGCTGATGGTCACCGTCAGCGGAGCCGAAGGAGCGAACGCGAGGTGCACTCCGAAGGTGCTCGAGCTGCCTTCCATGATGTTGAGGGTCGCGACCGTGATGCGCACCGCCTGGGTGTCGTCGTCATTCACCGTGACGCCGACCGACGCTGTCGTCGCCGTCGCCGAGGTGAGCGAGAGCTGGACGAAGTCGTCGGCCGTGTCCGCGTCCTGCACCCCGGTAACCGTGACGGTCTGGTCCAGGGCGTAGTTGGCGGCGTTGAAGGTGAGGGTCGCGGGCGCCGCGGTCGCGATGGCGGGGTCCCCTGAGGCAATGGTCACCGTCATCGGCGTGACCGGCTGGGCCTGGAGGTGCACGGCGAAGGCGGCCGTTCCTCCCTCCGCTGTAGTCACGGCGATCGTCGAGGGGAGGATTCGCTGAACGTCGTCGTCGGTGACAGTGACGGTCGCGGTGCGCGGTGCCAGGCCCGCGGCGCTCACGGTCACCATCACCACCTCGTCCATCGCGTCTGGGTCCTGAACGCCGTCGACGCCGATGTTCTGCGGCACGTTCCAGTTCGAGGGCGTGAAGGTGAGCGTGGCAGGGAGCGCGGTCAGCGCGCCGGGGTCGCTCGAGATGACGTTGACGGTGACGATCGCGGACGGCTGCGCAGTCAGGTTCACCAGCAGCGTGCGGCTGTCGGACTCGGCCATGGTGAGCGTCGTGGTCGGCAACGCGAGGCCCAGTTGATCATCGTCGTTCACGGTGACCGCGAGCGTCGCCGGGGTCGCGCCGGTCGCACTCAGGGTGATGGTCGCCGACTCGTCGGTGGTGTTGGCGTCATTCACCCCGTTGATCGAGAGGGTCTGGGGGGTGGCGTAGTTGGTGGTGGTGAACACGAGCACTGCGGGCATCGCCGTCGCGGCGCTGGCCAGGCTCGAGCTGACGGTGACCGCGGTGTCGCTCAGAGGCGGGTTGCTCAGCGTGACCGTCGCCGTCGCGGCCCCGCCCTCGTTCACCGAGAGCGCAGGGGGAGAGATGACCACGGTGAGTTGATCGTCGTCGGCCACGGTCACCGCGACCACCGCGTCGTTGCTGGCCGACGTCGAGGACATGGTGAGGGTGACGGCTTCGTCGCCGATGTCGAGGTCCTCGACTCCCGTGACGGTGAGGGTCTGGGCCACGTTCCAGTTCGTGGAAGTGAAGGTCAGGGTGGCCGGCGCGACGGCCGCCGCGTCCGCGTCGCTCGAGCGGAGATTCACGGTGACGTCGGTGACTGGCTGCTCGCTCAGGGTGAGGCTGAACGTGGCGGTTGACCCTTCGGCGACCGCCACGGTCGATGCACTCGGCAGCAGCGAAAGGACCCATGCCCCAGCGTCGACTCCAGCGTCCGGTTCCTGGACGCCTGCATCGCCGCTGCCACCACCGGTCGCGCCGCCACCACCGCCACCTGCCATCGCGGTGCCTCCACCCACGGGCTCGCCACTTCCACCGCCGAACCCGGAATCGAGGTCGCAGGTCGCGCACGGCAAGGGAGTGTCGCAGCCGAAGAGAACAGTGGTGCTGAGCAACGCGATGAGCAGGCGCTTCATGAAGTCTTCCCCCGGAACGGCGTAGAGCAGCGGTCTCGCCGAGCGCGATGAATGCGTCAAGTCAGTCGGCAGGCGCAGCACCGGAGCAGACTGGAGGACCAGCACCTGGACGGCCGCCACGAGAGATGGGTGGTCGGGCGAGAGCGTCGCTCCCCCGAGATGGGCCCAGGCGCGCCGGCGCCACTCGCTTCAGGTCGAGCGGAAGTAGTCGAACGACGGGTCCGCCGCGCGCCCCAGGCCCTCGACGACGCTGGTGAACGCGTCGGCCGTGCGCAGCTTCTTTTCCCCGAACTTGCGCGCGAACAACTGCCGCACCGCGGGCACGTGCGACGAGCCCCCGGTGAGGAACACCGAGTCGATCTTCAGCCCCGCCGGCAGCCGCCCCAGCAGCTCGTCGGTGCACTCCTCGAGCTCGGTGATGAGGTGCGCCGACGCGGCCTCGAACTCGTCCCGGGTCACCGTCTCGTGGATCGACACCCGCTCGTCTTCGAAGTCGATGCGCGCTTCCTGCTTCGTCGACAGCTCGACCTTCGCCTTCTCGATGGCCCGGTAGAGCCGGAACCCCAGGTTGTACATCACCAGGTCGTGCAGGGCCTGGATCGCCGGCTTGCGGTCGCTGGTCTTGAGCATCAGGTCGATGAGCTCGCGCGTCTTCTTCTCGCGGATCAGCGACATCTCGTTCCACGACAGCAGCCGCGTCGACACGTAGGTCGGCATGGGCATGCGCTTGTGGCCCTGGCCCACCTCGTAGGTCGAGCCCGCGCCGAAGTAGGGGAAGAGCTTCGACTTCATGATCGCCGAGTCGAACCGGTCTCCGCCCACGTACACGCCCGACGAGGCGACGACGTCGGCCCGGCGATCTCCGTGCCCGCGCCGCGAGGGGCCCAGGTGCATCACCGTCAAGTCCGAGGTGCCGGCGCCGAAGTCGGCCACCAACACCACCTCGTCGCGCTTGAGCGTCGCCTCGTAGGCGAGCGCGGCGGCGATGGGCTCGATGAGGAAGCGCACCTGCGCGAAGCCCGCCAGCTCGGCCGCCTTGCGCAGCCGCTCCTCGGCGAAGGCGTCGGCCTTGGGGTCCACCGAGAAGCGGGCGGGCCGGCCGAGTACCACCTCGTCGACGTCTTCCCCCACCGCCTTCGAGGCCAGCTCGCGCACCCGCCGCAGGAACACCGCGATCAGCTCCTCGAGCGACAGGGTGCGGTTGCGCAGTTGCGTGCGCGTGAAGCTCGACGCCGGCAGCCAGGTCTTCATCGACTGGATGAAGCGGCCCGCGTTGTCTTCCTGGTAGCGCTCGATGGCCTCGTTGCCCGCGAGGATGTCGGGCGTGTCCTCGGGGAAGAAGAGCACCGTGCGCAGCAGCCGCGGCTGGGCGGCGGTCGCGTCGATGCGCAAGACCTCGCCCGAGGGCAGCGCGACGGCGCTGTTGCTGGTTCCAAAGTCGAGTCCGCAGACGGCCATGAAGGGCGGGCGCTCTAGCGTGGCAGGGAGATCGGCGCTACGGCCCCGACGTGGCTGCCCGTCGTCTCTTCACCCAGCCCCCAGGTCCCGTGACCGCCCGGCGATGGCTCGCCGGCGCGCTGGTGCTCGCTGCCTGTGTCACCGTGCCGCGCGCCTCGTCGCTGCGGCCGGCCGAGCGCTCGTCCATCGACGCCGTCCTCCGGCACGCCGTCGAGCTCGCCCTCTCCGACGCCCAGGTCTCGGCGCTCCACGAACTCGACGACGTGCGTGAGGCGAAGGTGCGCGAGCTCCAGCACCACCCCCAGGGCCGCGCCGGCCCCGCACGCCATGGGCGTCGCGGCGGCGCCTGGCCCCGGCAACCCGACCGCGGGCCCCACCGGGTGCCTGCGGTCACGCCCGCGCTGCTGGCCTTCGAGGCCGCCGCCGACGAGCTCGACACCCAGGCCTGGCTCGGCGCCGAGGCGCTCCTCACCCCGGTGCAACGAGACGCGGCGCGGGTCATCGTCTCAGCCTGGCGCGAGGCGCTCTTCACCTGGCGTCACCACCGGCCAGAGTTCACGGACTCCAGCCGCTCAGGGCGTTGAGCCGCGCGTCCCTCACCAGCTGGGCCGCGGTCACCGTGGGCGCGTCGGTGATGAACGAGCCCTGGAACAAGCCGGCGGCGTGCAGCCACATCTCGGCCGGCGTGGCCTGGGCCACCGCCATCGCGCCCGCGGCGGGGATCTGCAGGTTGTCCACCCAGCCGCCGTTCTGGTGGAAGGCCGTGGGGTGCAGGGCGATGAAGCGGTCGTAGAGCGCCACGCCCTGGTTCGTCTTCGGCGCCGCGAAGTGCTGCACCACCGAGGCGTGCAAGGTCAGCCGCATCGACTGGCTGTAGGCCAGCGTCTTCGCGTCGTACTTCGGCTCGACCGCGGCGAACTGGCGCTGCACCCGCCCCATCTCCGTCCATTCCCGGGCATGGCCGGGGTCGAGCTTGGCCAGCGTGTCGTAGAAGTCGGGCTGGCCGACGCGCCCCACCAACTGCTGGACCGCCGCCTGCCGCGCCCTGGGCACGTGCCCCTCGAGCTGCGCGATGAGCGCCGCCTGCACGCCCTGGCGCACCTTCACCTGCTTCGAGGCGGGCACCGGCGTGAACTCCGCCGAAGGGGCCTTCGCCTTCTTCGAGGTCTTCGCCCCGCTGAACCACTGCGCGATGCGGGGCAGGTGCGACGGCAGGGAGGGAGCTTTGGCGCTGACTCTCATCGGGGGCGCGAATTAAACGCGACTTTGGTCACGCGCGCGAGTGCCACAGGTTGCGCCGGCGCGCTTCCTTCTCCAGCGCCTCGCAGTGCTGGGGCGCGGCCACCCCGATGAGCGCCTGCACCCGCTGCGAGAGCGACTTGGCGTAGAGGTCGGCGACCCCGTGCTCGGTGACCACGTAGCGCACGTGCGCCCGGGTGGTCACCACGCCGCCGCCCGGCTGGAGCGCCGCGGTGATGCGGCTCTCGCCCTTCGAGGTCACCGAGGGCAGGGCGATGATCGCCTTGCCCCCCGCCGACAGCGTCGCCCCGCGAATGAAGTCCATCTGCCCGCCCACGCCCGAGAACACCCGCTCGCCGATGGAGTCGGACACCACCTGGCCCGTCATGTCGACCTCGATGGCCGAGTTGATGGCGGTCACCTTCGGGTGCCTTCGGATGATGCTGGTGTCGTTGACGTAGCTGCAGTCGCGCAGCTCGATGGACCGGTTGTCGTGCACGAAGTCGTAGAGCCGGCGCGTGCCCATCACGAAGCTGGCCACCGTGCGGCCCTGCTGGCGCGCCTTGTGCTCGTTGGTCACCACGCCCTTCTCGATGAGCGGCAGCAGCCCGTCGCTGAACATCTCGGTGTGCACCCCCAGCTCCCGGTGCGAGGTCAACGAGCGCAGCACCGCGTCCGGAATGGCGCCGATGCCCATCTGCAGCGTCGCGCCGTCCTCCACCAGCTCGGCCACCCGGCGGCCAATGGCGTCTTCCAGCACGGTGCCGCCGGTCGACGCCGCGTGCTCGAAGAGGGGCACGTCCACGCTCACCAGCGCGGTGAAGCGCGAGAGGTGCACCGCGCCGTCGCCCAGCGTGCGCGGCATGTTCGGGTTGACCTGCGCGATGACCACCTTCGCGCACTCCACCGCCGCTACCGTGGTGTCCACCGACGTGCCCAGGCTCACGTACCCGTGCGAGTCGGGTGGGCTGACGTGCACCAGCGCCACGTCGAGCGGCAGCACCCCCGCGCGGAACAACCGGGGAATCTCCGAGAGGAAGATGGGCGTGTAGTCGGCCCGGCCCTCGGCCACCGCCGCGCGCAGGTTCGGCCCCACGAAGAGCGCGTTGGGGCGAAACGCGTGCGAGACGTTGGCCTGGGCGTGGGGGGCGGTGCCCTCGAGGTGCAGGTGCACCGTCTCGATGTTGCGCAGCTCGTCGGCCCGCGCGGTCAGCGCCTCGAGCAGGACGGTCGGCGTCGCGGCCTGGCCCTGCACGAAGACGCGGTCGCCCGACTTGATGTGCTGCACTGCCTGCGCTGCCGAGACGAAGGTGGCCATGGCCCCCTGTCCGTCATTTCAGCGCGGCCCGTCAAGGGAACGCTGGCGTCACTTCTTCTGTTTCGAACCGGCCAGCTTGAGCACCCGCGCGAAGTGCGCCGGGGACACCGGTTGCACCGACAGCCGCTGGCCCCGCGCGAGCAGGGCCATGCCCTCGAACGCCGGGTCGGCCTTGAGCACCTCGAGGGGCACCAGCTTCGCGAAGCGCTCCACGAAGGCCACCTGGGCCATCACCCAGCGCGGCTCGGCCTTCGAGCTGGTCTCGTCGTAGTAGTCGCTCTTCTTGTCGAACTGCGTGGGGTCGGGGAGGCAGGGGCCCTGCACCTTCGCCAGGCCCGCCACGCCCGGCGGCTCGGCGTTCGAGTGGTAGAAGAGCACGAGGTCGCCTTCCTTCATGCCGTCGCGCATCGTGTTGCGGGCCTGGTAGTTGCGCACGCCCGTCCAGCCGGTGCTGCCGTCCTCCTTCAGCGAGTCGATGGAATAGACGTCGGGTTCGCTCTTGAGCAGCCAGTACTGCGTCGTCATGCGGAGGCTCCTTACCAGAGGCCCCCGCGCGGCCGCAGAGAGCGATAAGGGGGCCCTCGTGGAGCGCCTGAGCCCTCAACTGCTTCTCGACTACCTCATCGAACTGGGCAGCGCCCTCATGTCCGCGGGCTGCCCCACGCACCGCCTCGAGGCGCTCATCGTCACCATCGCCGAGCTCGAGGGGCACAAGGCCGACATCTTCGCCGTGCCCACCGGGCTGTTCATCGGCCTGCGCACGCCCGAGGGCCAGGCCTCGCTCACCACCATGGTGCGCGTCAGCGAATGGACCACCGACCTCGAGCGCCTGAGCGTGCTCGACGCGCTGGTCAACGCGGTCATCGACCGCGAGCTCACCATCCCCGAGGCGCGGGTGAAGATCCGCGAAGAGCTCGGCCGGCCGCCCGCCTGGAGCCGCCCCATGCAGTTGCTCGCCGGCGCCGCCTCGAGCGCGGGCGCCGCCGTGTCCTTCGGCGGAGACCTCACCGACGCCGTGCTCGCCGGCCTGGGCGGCCTGCTCCTGGGGGGCATCATGCTCACCCTCACCCAGCAGCCCGGGGTGCGTGTGCTCGAGAACTTCATCGGCGGCCTGGTGGCGGCCATGACCGCGTGGCTGGCGACGCTCCTGTGGCCGGGCCACGGGCGCGAGGTGCTGGTGCTGTCGATCATCATCCCGCTCCTGCCCGGGCTGACCCTCACCACCGGCCTCTCGGAGCTGACCTACCGCAACCTCGTCGCCGGCACCGCGCGCCTGATGCACGCCGCGGTGACGTTGCTCTCGCTGGTGTTCGGCATCGCGGTGGTGGTGGCCCTGGAGAACGCCATGGCCCTGCACGCCCCCCCGGCGCTCCCCCGGGACTCGGCGCCGTGGTGGGTGCAGGTGCTCGGCCTGCTGCTGGCCGCCTTCGGCTTCGGGGTGATGCTCGGCCTGCCGAGGAAGAAGATGGTCATCTCGCTCGCGGCGGGGGTGCTGGTGTGGCTCATCACCGGGTTGACCCGCCCGCTGCCCGGGGCCCACGCGGCCTTCCTCAACTCGCTGGTGCTCGCCCTGGCGGCCAACGCCGCGGCCCGGTGGTCGGGGCGGCCCGCCCAGCTGTTCCTGGTGCCTGGCCTGTTCCTGCTGGTGCCCGGCGCGCTCAGCTTCCGGAGCCTGGAGACGCTGCTGGGCGGGGACGCCATCGTGGGCATCTCCGGCCTCGCCGACGTCATGCTCATCGCCGGCGCGCTGGTCATGGGCCTGCTGGTGGCCAACGTCGCGCTGCCCGCGCGCAAGGTGCTCTGACTACCAGCCGCGGCGCCACTCGCGCGGCACCGCGTCGTACGACGCCTGCCGGTCGAGTTGCTCGAGGTCGAGCTTGGCGTCCTCGAGGGCCACGTGCTCCTGGGCAATCTGCAGGCGCAGCCGGTCGTGCAGCGGGTTCACCTGGCAGCGCGCCGCGGGACTCGCCACCACGCCCCGGTTGACCGTGGTGATGCCGTTGCTCGTCACCACCTGCGTGCCCGGGCCCGCGGTGATCGGCGCGCCCGGGGTGCTGCCCACCTGCACCGTGCCCACCGGCACCAGCGGCTGCGCGATGCACTCGGTGCGCGGGGGCAGGCTCGCCTCGAGCGCCGCGATGTTCTGCTTC
>CAIVGN010000227.1 GCA_903905455.1 uncultured Archangium sp. | reverse complement strand
GCCCAACGCACGCTGTGCGACCTCTACGTCCAGCGCGGCAAGCCCGCCGAGGCCATCGCGGTGCTCGAGGGCCTCGTGGCGCGCCTGCCCCCGCGCAGCGCCAACGCGCTCCACCTGAAGGCCGAGCTGGCGGGCATCGTGTCGAAGGCAGGAGACGCGGCGCGCGCCCGGACGCTCATCACCGAGGTGATGACCCAGGTGGAGAAGATGCACCCCGCGGGTCACCCCGAGCGGGCCTGGGCTCAACAGTGCGCCGCCACCATCGCGCTGCGCTCAGGCGACCTCGAGACGGCGCACCCCCTGGCCGTCGCCGCGTACGCCGGCGCCCGGGTGGACGAGCACCGCCTCGCCTCGGGGCTCACGCTCGTCGATTCGCTGCGCCGCCGCCGGGAGTTCGCCGCGGCCATCAACGTCTGTGAAGAGCTGCCCGCCGTGTCGCAAGACCCGGTGTCCCGCGCGACGGTCATCGAGACCATGGCCGACGTGCTGCGGGACTCCGGGGCGCTGCACGACGCGGTGCCGCTCTACGAGCGCGCGACCCAGATGGTGAACGCTTCGTTCGGCCCCAACCACTTCAACCTGATCACCCTGCTCGAGGGTCACGCCGCGACGCTGCGCCTGATGGGGCGGCTCACCCAGGCCAACGAGCTCGACGCGCAGCGTAGGGCCATCGAGCAGGCGGTCCGGCGGCCCTCGAGCGCGGGCTGAACGGGCGGCTCCGTCGCTTCGATGGAGCCCTGACTGCAACTTGATGGAGCGAAGGGCCCGCGCCGAACCCAAGCGGCTGCATTCGCTCGTGACGGGGGCTTGGCGTGCCGCGTGCTCAGGGGGAGGACTCCACCCACTCACCACGAGGTCACGACATGAAATCCCCCATGAAGGACAAGGTTACGGGCACGCTGCACGAGGCGAAGGGCAAGATCAAAGAGGTCGCCGGGAAGATCACCGACAACCCCAAGCTCGAAGTCGAGGGCAAGATCGAGAAGCTCTCCGGCCAGGCGGAGAAGAAGCTGGGCGAAGTGAAGAAGGTCTTCGGCCAGTAGGACCCCTGGGGGCGTGGAGCTGACGGCTCCACGCCCTTCACCCCAGCACCCGCGTCGTCACATGTGAGCGTCCTTCGGATGCAGCTGCGGTAGAGAGCAGGGATGGCCACGCGCGTTCGAGGACTCGGCGTCAACGACCCTTCGCTCACCCCTGGAGAGCGCTCGTTTCGGGTGGGCTGGGCGACGGCGCTGCTGCGCACCGACGGGGCGAGACCGGAGGTGACCCCCGACTACGTCGCGCGGCAGGGCCGGGCGCTGCGGGTGGTGGACGTGCGCGACGAGGCTGCGCTCCACGGCGCGCTGGGTCACGTGCCGGGCAGTGATTGGGTGCCGTTCGCCGAGGCGGGCACGCTGCACACGCGCGTCGGCACCTTTGAGCCGCTGGTGCTGGTCTGCGAAGACGGCGCGCGCTCGCTGACCCTGGCCGCGTGGCTCGAAGAGGCGGGCCTCGAGCTCGTCGCGGCGATGCGCGGCGGCGTGCGGGCCTGGCGCGAGAGCGGGCTGGCCGTCGGGCGCGACCCCGAGTTGCCGAAGCGGCGCGGCGAGCTGGGCTCGCTTCCCCTGTGGGCGACGTCCACCTCGAAGGAGCCCTTCACCCTGGAGGACATCGTGGAGCACGTGGGGCACCCGCGCTCGGTGCGGTGGACGAAGCTCGCCGCGTTTCTCCTGCATGGCCGGCTGTCGTGCGTCGACGGCCGCGATCACGTCGCAGTCGTCGGCAGCCCGGGTGGGGACGCCGGTGAGTTCCTCCTCGCGCTGGGCGCCTGGGAGCGGCTCTCGGGCGCGGTGCTCGGGGACGCGACCGTCGCCGACTTGTTGCGGCGCCGCGTCGAGGCGTTCGGCCGCTTCGCCTTTCACACCGACACGCATGCGGGCGATCGCATGATCGCCACCATCCGCGCAGACCCGCGCACCTCGGCGGCGGTGGCGGGCATCACCGACCCGCTCGTCTTCCGGCGCTTCTTCGCGGCGCCCCCCGCGGGCGTGCGCGAGGCGATGGCGGAGATCATGTCGCAGCCGGCGCACGTCGGTTGCGGCCACCTGCGGCTGACCATCCAGCACGCGGCGCGGTGGGGCGTGCGCGAGGGGCTGACGCAGCAGGTGCTGCGCGCCGCCACGCGCCTGCGGTGGGACGGCGCGCAGGAGCTGGAGATCACCCCGCTGCCGGGCGGTCACTCGGAGGGCGCGGTGGTGAACGTGCACGTGGCCGAAGAGCTCGACGCCTTCTCGCGCGTGCCGCTGGTGGCGCCGTCGATCAGCGGGCGGCAGATGTTCGTGAACCACCCGCACGTCGCGCGCTTCCTGCGGCGGCAGCTCGCGCGGTGGATCTCGCGACAGGAAGACCTGTGCACGCCGGTCTCCGCGTCAGCGCTCTTCGAGGCGATGGAGGCGTTGCACGGCCAGCAGCTCGCCGCGACGCTCGGTGAGCTGGCGGCGGGCCTGCCGGTCTTCGACGTCACCGTGCACCCGGATCGCCCCGCGGAGGTGAAGCGCAGCGGCACCGTCGCCCAGGTCGGAAAGTGATCGAAGACGCCTGACGGGCGCACCGCGCAGTACCATCGGGACTCCATGCTCAAGGCCCTCACCGAGGTGGAAGCACGCAGGCAACTCCGGGCGCTCCCCCATGACTGTGGAGACGCCACCTTCGCGCCGCCCATGACGCGCAGCCATGACGAGCACGGGCTGTGGTTGGTCTTTCGCGGCCCCTGCCCTCGCTGCACGGTAGCCAGGGAGCTGCGCTTCCATGCACATGCGCCTCGCGAGCGACTTGCCCCGCAGCCCGTGGCGCCCTTCGGACCGCCAGCACCCGGGGCACCGGCCGTCCCCCGGCTCCCGCGCGTCGAAAGCACGCGCGAAGAGGACGAGCTCTACCCAACCCAGGAAACACGCTGCACGACCTGCGACGGGGCGGGCCAATGGAGTCAGCCCGCGGGGGACTACGCCTCGATGGACACCGTCCGCTGCTTCCGCTGCGGGGGCTCGGGGTTGATGCGCGGCTGAGCGGACCTAGTCCACGTCCTTCACGCCCCAGCTCTCGAGCTTGCGGTAGAGCGTCTTGCGCTCGATGCCGAGGGTCCTTGCGGCGGCGGTCTTGTTGCCCTTGAGGGTCTCGAGCACGCGCAAGATGTAGCGCTTCTCGACTTCTTCGAGGGTCACCAACTCGCTGGCGTCGTTGGCCTGCACCACCACCCGCGAGGCCGTGTGCTGGAGGATCTTCTCGGGGAGATCGTCGACGCCCAGCTCGTCGTAGCGGGTCAAGGCGATGGCGCGCTCGACGCAGTTCGACAGCTCGCGCACGTTGCCCGGCCAGTCGTAGGCCATCAGCTTGGCCGCGGCCGGCGCGGACAGCCCCTTCACCTTCTTGTTCGCGCGCGCGCTGAACTCGGTGATGAAGCGCTGGGTCAACGGCAAGATGTCCGCGCTGCGCTCGCGCAACGGCGGCAACGCCACGTGCACCACGTTGATCCGGAAGAAGAGATCTTCGCGGAACTCGCCCTTCTCGATGCGGCTCTCGAGATCGCGGTGCGTGGCGGCGATGATGCGCACGTCGATGGGGTGCTCGGTGCGCGCGCCGATGGGCCGCACCCGGCGCTCCTGGAGCACGCGCAGCAGCTTGGGCTGCAACCCAATGGGCATGTCGCCGAGCTCGTCGAGCAGCAGCGTGCCGCCGTGGGCCTCGGTGAAGAGCCCCACCCGGGCCTCGCGGGCGTCGGTGAAGGCCCCGCGCACGTGGCCGAAGAGCTCGCTCTCGAGCAACGACTCGGGCATCGCCGCGCAGTTGATGGCCACGAACTGCCCGCTGCGCCCGGAGCGCTGGTGGATGGCCCGGGCCAGCACTTCCTTGCCCGTGCCCGACTCTCCGGTGATGAGCACCGAGGTCTGTGACGACGAGATGCGGGCCACCACGTCGAGGGCGCGCTTCATCGCCTCGCTGGCCACCACCATGCCCTCGATGCGCGGCCCGTTGCCCCCAGTGACCTCCACGCGCAACCGCTCGACCTCGCGCTGCAGGCGCCGGTGCTGCAAGGCGCGCTCGAGGGCGATGACGATGGTGTCGAGCTTCGCGGGCTTGCTCAGGAAGTCGTAGGCCCCGGCGCGGATGGCGGCCACGGCCGACTCGTAGCTCCCGAAGCCGGTGAGCACGATGAGCGGCGTGTCGGGGTGGCTGGCGGCGACGCGCTCGGCGAAGGCCAGGCCGCCCAGGCCCGGCATGTTGAGGTCGGTGAGCACCACGTCGACGTCTTCAGCGTCGAGCTGCTGCAGCGCCTCTTCCGCGCGCGAGGCGGTCACCACCCGGTACCCACGCTGGGACAGCCCCAGCTCGAGCGTCGAGGTCAGATTCGCGTCGTCGTCGACGAGGAGTACGCGACCGGTCATGGCGCGATCGGTAGCACGCGCGACGCAGCCGCGCCTGTGTCGTCCTGACTCACCCGGCCAGGGGACGGGGGCCCTCCTTCGGGCCGAAGAGCAGGAAGTGCCCCAGGGCCAGCAACGCGAGGCCCGCCCCCACGCCGAAGGTCACCGCCGGCCCCGCGCTGCTCCACAGCAGCCCCGCCAGCAGCGAGGCGGGCAGGTACACCAGGGCGGTGACGAAGCCGTAGGTGCCGATGGCCGTGGCCCGCGACGCCTCGGGCGTGAGGTCGGCGAGGTAGGCCTTCGATTGCCCTTCGTCGATGGCGTAGAAGACGCCGTAGAGCAGGAAGAGCGCGACCACCACGTCCTTGAGCTCGAAGCCCACGCGCGCCGCGGCCAGCATCAGGAAGGCGAAGCTGAAGTAGGCGAGCGAGAAGAGGCCCGCGGACACCAGGTAGTGGCGGTAGCCCGGCCCCAGGGTGCGCAGCGCCTCGCGCAGCGGCACGCGCTGGCGGCCCGGCCCCGGGTGCTCGCGCACGAAGAAGATCAACACCGCCACCGACGCGAACCCGGGGATCACCGCCGCGAGGAATAGGGTGTGGAAGCCCTCGGCCGTCTCGCCGACCTTCGAGAGGATGGCGTAGGCCAGGAGCGGCCCGAGGATGGCCCCCGCCTTGTCGAAGGCCTTGTGTACGCCAAACGAGGTGCCGCGCTTTTCCTTCGGCCCGAGCCCGGACAACAGCGCGTCGCGGGGCGCGCCGCGGATGGACTTGCCCAGCCGCTCCACCACGCGAAAGGCGAACACCTGCCCCGCCGTCGTCGCCACCAGCAGCACGAGCTTCGCCACCGACGACAGGCCGTAGCCCACCACCGCCAGTGACTTCCGCTTCCCCAGCCGGTCCGAGAGGTAACCCGAGGCCATGTCGAGCGACGAGGCGGCGAAGTCGGAGAACCCCTCCATCGCGCCCAGCAGCACCGTGCTCGCGCCCAGCACCGAGGTGAGGAACAGCGGCAGCACTGCGAAGATCGCCTCGGAGCTGACGTCGGTGAGGAAGCTCACCACGCCCAGCAGCACTACCTCGCGGGGCACCCCGAGACGCTGGGGCGCCTCGGGCTCAACGGACGCGACGTGCGGGGTGCCCATGGGCTCCTTCCTGCGCGCATTGCCGTTTTGTACAAGCGGCGCGGCGCCCTGCAGTTAGTTCGCGTCACGGCGCCGCGCGGGCTATTGAAACGGGCATGCCCTGGCGCAAGACGCCTGCGTGGATCACCTTCGGCGGTGCGTGGCTCTCGTTGGGAGCCGGCTACATCAACGCCGTCGGCTTCCTCGGCGCGCAGCAGCACGGCCTGACCCACGTCACCGGGCAGGTGACCCGCATCGGCATCGAGCTGTCCAAGGCCGACTTCCGGGGCACCTTCTACGCGGCGCTGCTGGTGGTGTGGTTCTTCCTCGGGGCGGTGCTTTCGGGGGCCATCATTCGCCGCGTCGAGGTCTCCGAGCGGGGGCGACGCTACGGCGTGGCGATGTTCATCGGCGGTGGGCTCCTCGCGCTGGCCACCTGGCTGATGGTCAACGGGCACGAGTGGGGCGCGAACCTCGTGGCCATGGCCGCCGGCCTGCAGAACGCGATGGCCACCTCGTACAGCGGCGCGGTGGTACGCACCACGCACATGACGGGCATCGTCACCGACCTGGGCGTGCTCGTGGGCCACACCCTGCGCGGCCACCCGCCGGAGTGGGCGAAGATGACGCTGCTGTCGATCCTCTTCGCGGCCTTCATGAGCGGCGGCCTGCTCGGCGCGCGGTTCTTCCCGGTGCTCGGCGCGTGGGCCCTGGTGCCCCCGGCCGTGGGCATGAGCCTCAGCGGCCTGGCCTACGTGTACATGACGCACCGCACGCCCGACCTGCACCGGGCCCGCGAGCACCACTGAGCGCGGAGGTCAGGCGGCCTTCGATTCCACCGGCAGGTGAATGGTGAAGGTGCTGCCCTGGTTCAGGGTGGACTCGACCGAGAGGAACCCGCCGTGGTCCTCGAGGATGCTCGCCACGATGGGAATGCCCAGGCCCGTGCCCTCGCCGGCCGAGCGCGTGGTGAAGAAGGGCTCGAAGATGGCCGCCTTCACCTCGGGCGTCATGCCGCTGCCGTCGTCGGCGACCGAGACGGTGCTCCAGTCTTGCGGCGTGGTGCCGTTCGGCTTCGGAGCGTGCGCGTGGCCGGTGGTGAGCGTGACGTGACCGCCCTCGCGGCAGGCGTGCAGCGCGTTGACCACGAGGTTCATCAGCGCCTGCTGGAGGAGCACCCCGTCGGCGCGCACCGGCGTGGGCGTGACGGAAGCGGTCGCGAGCGTCACCTTGCGCAGCGCCGCCAGGGGCCCGAGCAGGTCGACCACGGTGTGCGCCAGGCCATCGAGCGAGGTGGAGCTGAGCTCGACGGTGCGGGGCCGCGCGAAGACCAGCAATTGCCGCACCAGCTTCGTCATCTGCTCGGTGCAGGTGATGATCACCCGGGCCGAGTTCTGCACCGGCGGCTCGCTCGAGCTGTCTTCGAGGATGAGGCCCGCCCGCGCCTCGATGACGTTGAGGGGCGTGCCCAGCTCGTGGGCGAGGCCCGAGGCGAGGCGGCCCACGGTGGCGAGGCGATCGGCGTGGCGCAGTTGCTCCACCGCGTCGAGCCGGGCCGCGGCCTGGCGCGCCGTCTCTTCGCGGGACTGGCCCAGCTGCCGGCACATGGCGTTCATCTCGTCGGCGACCTCCGAGAGCTCGTCGTCGCTGGTGAGCTGGATGTCGGGCTCGAGCTCGCCGCGGCCGACGGCGCGGGCCTTGTCCATCAGCGCGCGCGTGGGCCTGGCCACCAGCCACACCCCGAGCACGAAGGCGGCGACGGTCATGCCGAAGATGGTCATCAGCGCCAGGAGCACCGCCTGGTTGAAGTGCGCGCGCGCCCACTGGCCCTCGTGGTCGGGTGACTCGGAGACCTCGATGGCGCCGCTCCACGCCCCGGCGATGTGCACCGGCGCGAGCGTGAAGCGCCGGGTCTGCTCGGTGGTGGTGAGGGGCTCGGGCACGCCGAGCGTGGCGCAGGCCCGCGGTGGCAGCGGCACGTCGAGGCGGCCGGGCACGCACACCCAGCGAATGCGCAGGTCGCCGTGGCGGCGCTGGTTGGTGACCTCCACCGTCTGCAGCGCGCCCTCGATGCCCTCGTGCGGCGCGACCTGCTCGACGGCGTCGGCCAGGGTGGTCGCCACCAGCAGGTGCGTGCGGTCCATGTCGCGCTCGAAGTCCCCCTGCGCCTGGTCGAGCTGCCGGTACTCATGCAGCGAGATGGTGCAGATGACGACGATGAGAAACCCCACCGTCAGGCGCGTCACGAGAGTCATGGCGCACACTCTGCCAGTTCGGCGCACGGGCTGATCCGGAGGTCGCGGTGCGGCCGGGCCCAGTGCTTCCTTGCACCCGGAGGCCGGCCCGGGTGTCGTGCCCCGCATGATGCGCGCGCTCCTCCTGTCTGCCTGCCTCCTGCTGGTCGCTTGCCCCTCGAGTCCTGGTTCTCAGGGCCCCCAGGGCGACACCGGCCCCATGGGCGCCCCTGGAGCGCAGGGACCGCAAGGCCTGAAGGGAGACCCCGGCGCTGACGGCGCGATGGGGGCCGCGGGCGCGATGGGCGCGGGCGGCGCCCAGGGTCCGCAGGGCGTCCAGGGGCTCCAGGGCCCCGCGGGCACGGTGCTGGTGCTCGACGGCGGCGTGGTCACGGGCCCCGCGGGCTCGTCGGTGCTGGTGAGCGTCATCGCCGCGGGCGGCGCCACCTGTCCCTCCGGTGGCGTGCGCGTCACCCAGCTGTCCGACGGCGGGCTGACGAACGTGTGCAACGGCGTGACCGGGCCGCAGGGGCTCACGGGCCCGGCGCTGACCGCGAGCGCGCTGCCTTCGATGAGCGCGGTGTGCCCCACCGGCGGCGTGCTGCTGGGCTTGGCCGACGGAGGCTCGCTGCCGGTGTGCAACGGCGCGCAGGGTGTCGCGGGGCCCACCGGGCTCCCGGGTGTCGCCGGTCCGCAGGGCGCGATGGGGAGCGTCGGGCCGGCCGGACCCGCGGGGACACAGGGGCTCACGGGCCCCACCGGGCTCACGGGCGCTGCAGGGTCTCAAGGTCCGACGGGGAACACCGGGCCGGCTGGCGCCGTGGGACCGCAAGGCCAGGTGCTCTACCTCGACGGCGGCGTGGTGCTCTCGCCGGGCGGGGGCCCCGAGTTCGCCGGCTTCACCTCGATGACCTACTCCGGCCTGCTGGGCGGGTACCCGGGCGCGCACGCGAAGTGCTCCGCGGAGTTCCCCGGCGCGTTCCTCTGCACCGTCTCCGACTACGACGACGCCAACAGCCCGGTGGCCGCGGGCGGCACGGGCGCGTGGATCGACTACAACCGGACTACCTCCGGGCAGCGCGACCACTCGAGCTGCGCCAACAACGCCGCGTGGAACTGGGGCACCACCGGCACCACCGGTCGCAGCCTCAACGCCATCGGCTACCCCACCACCGCGTACTGCAACGAGCTCAAGCCGCTCGCGTGCTGCCGGCAGGTCTCGCGCATCGTGTTCCGCGGGTACACCGCCGCCACGTACAACGGCCTGCTCGGCGGCTACCCCGGCGCGAACGCGAAGTGCTCCGCCGAGTTCCCCGGCTCGTTCCTGTGCACCACCGCCGAATACGACCTCGGCAACAGCCCCGTGGCTCCCGGCGCCGCGGGCGCGTGGTCGGACTACAACCGCACCACTACCGGCCAGCGCGACCACTCGAGCTGCGCCAACAACGGCGCGTGGAACTGGGGCATCACCGGCACCACCGGGCGCAGCATGAACGCGCTCGGCTACCCCACGACCGCGAACTGCAGCGACGTGAAGCCGCTGGCGTGCTGCTCGAAGCGCTGAGGCGTCACGAGGCGCTCGACGACGGCCTTGAGGGGCGCGGTCGGGCAGGACGCCTGGCGTGAGGGGCCCTCGCCCACAGCATCGCGACCCGGGCGCAGCGTGACGGGGTGACTCCGCTTCGAGACAAGAGGCGCGGTACCCGCGGGGGTCTGCGAGTGCGTCATCAAAGTTGACGACCGCTGCGGTTTTAACTTGTCGTTGTCAACTTTGATGACGCGCTTCGGAATGTTCGCCCCCCCCCCTCGGAGCCTCCCTCATCGAAGCCTGCACGCACGCGCCGAAGACCTGCGCCATCAACTCGTCGTCCCACGCCTCGAAGTTGACGATGCGTACCTCGTTGCCCCAGTGCGTGATGCCCACCGTGCACAAGAACGTCCTGGTGTTGTGGAACGTGTCCCGGGTGTGGCGCAGCAGGTCCCACTCGGTGGTGCGGCCGCTCTGGTACTTGAGCTTCGGCACGCCGCCGACGTCGGCGCGGCTCAACACCCCGCCCGCGTAGAGACAGCCTCCCCGCTCCCAGAAGTAGCTCGACGAGCTTGCCGAGTTGCCGTCGAAACGGCTGACGCCGTAGGCCAGCGGAACCACGGCATCGACCACGGGCACGATGGGGAAGTAGAAGCCCTCCGCGGCGCGATCCAAGGGCTGCGTGAGCTCGGCCGACTCCATCACCGTGAAGCCGGCCTGGTCGAAGGTGTCGAGCTCCGCCAACGACGCGGGGTCGGTGGGCCCGAGGATCTTGATGCCGGCCGCGAGGTTGAACGAGACCACGAGTTCGTTGGTGTGGTGGATGACCACGCCGCGCCAGTTCGAGTGCCAGACGCTGCTGTCGGTGAAGTACGAGCCCGAGGCCGAGTCGGCGAAGTGGAAGTGAAACGGGTAGCGCCCGAGGTGGTTCTGCTGGCCCAGGCCCTCCAACTCCACGCCCGAGACCTGGTACTCGGGCCCGCCGTAGTGGCGGTACGTCAGCGGCGCGTCGAGGTGCACCGTGGCGCCGGCCACCGCGGTGATGGTGCGCACCTCGTTCTCGAAGGCGAAGGGGCAGTCGCGCTGCGCGCTGGTCACCACCACCAACTGCTGGCCCGGCTCCCCATCCACCGGCTCGGAGAGCACCACGGTGGTCGCCTGCGCTTCGGCGGCCTGCGCGAGGCGCGCCCAGGTGGGCTGGAAGAGGCGCCCGAAGAGGCTCAGCTCGAGGGACTCGGGTCGACACACCCCGCAAGACCGAGGCCCACCGCCACCAACACCACCTGCAGCTCACGCGTCACGGACTCCCCCGGGGTTGGGCACTCACGAGCCGCGCCTCAAAGCGCAGTGGTGCCCTCGAAGTCGAGCACGGAAACGCCACCCCGCCTTCACGCCGAAGCGCGCAGTGAGATCAACGCGTCCTCGAGCGCGTCGGCATTGCCCGGCTCTCGCGGAAGCACGCTGTTCCGCTCGGCCTGGGCCAACCCCGTGAAGACCGCGTCGAGGCGCGCCGCCCACTTCTCCGAGAGCGACTCGGGCAGCTCACTGTGCTCCCCGCGGCGCTTCTGCTCGACCAACTCCAGCACCTCGGCCAGCGCGTACTGCGGCGCGAGCACCGTCACGTCGGTCACCAGCTCGCCGGTGCGCAGCAGGTGCGTGCCCGTCAGCGCGGTGCGCAGCACGTAGAGCAGCTTCTTGGCGCTCTTCTTCCCGCCCTGCTTCCACGCCTCGCGCTGCTGGGTCGCGAAGCCGAAGTAGTGCCGCCCCACGCGCGTGGAGAGCGCCCCGCGCACCAGCGGCACCAGGGCGTCGAAGCCCGGCCCCGTGGTCATCGACAAGCCCGCAAGGAACCGCTCGAAGTAGTTGCCGTTGCCCTTGAGCACGCCCTGCAGCACGCCCCCGAGCTCATTCGACGAGTAGTCGATCTCCACGCCCTCGATGACCTCGAGGCGCTCGGCTGCGGGCGGCATCGCCGGGAACCCGAGCAGGGAGCGCGTCGGCGCGAGGTGCACCGCCTTCAAATCGAGATCCGAATCAGGCGAAGGGAAGCCGTAGGCGTGCGCGCCGGAGAGAGAGACGACCACGTGACGACGCTGCGCCGACTCGAGGGCGAGCGCGGCGGTGGCGACGGTGCGCTGGTGGGCAGTGAGGAGGTCGGCGGCGTTCATGCGTCTTCGACCTCCGCCGACGCGGTTCCTGACGACACCTCGAGCGTGGGTGGCGCGTTGCCGAACCACGGCCCCGGCACCTGGAGCACGTGCCGCCGCGCGAGCTCGACGTGGATCTTCCGCAGCAGCGCATCGGCGCGGGCAAAGTCGGGCTGCTCAGGCAGCACGCTCGCGTCCCGCGCAGCCTCCAGCGCCGGGGAACACGCCTCGGCCTCGCGCAGCACCTCGTCGAGCGGGAGCTCCCCGCGCTTGATCGCCAGCAGCCGGTCGCGAAACGCGCCGCTCGCCGCGAAGGTCGGCATGCCCGTCGAAAGCCAGCCGCGCGCCAGCTCGATCAACCGCAGCAGGTTGTAGGCATTCTTCGGCCGCAGGGCGCGGGCCTCGGGCGGACGACGGCCTCCGCCGCGGGCGTAGGCGGTGAGGCCCTCGAGGTCGTTGCTGGGCAGCAGCCCCTGGTCCCACAGCGAGCGGTAGAGCTGCTTCAAGTACAGCCGCGCGCGGTGCTCGGCGTCGTCCTGCGTCGGCGCGGCGCGCGGGGAAATGGCGGCCAGCCGTCGCCCCAGCTCCACCAGCGAGGGCGCCGGCTCCTCGCACAGCCACCCCAGCACGGCGTCGCGGTGCTCCGCGAGACGTTGGCTGGCCGAGAGCTTGTGGAGCTGGCTGAGCGCGTAGCGACCGAACGAACCGAACAGCAGCTTCGAGACGAACGCCTCGCGCGCCTCGAGCAGCCACGCGCCCACCTCGTCGAGCGCCCGCACCGACGGCACGAAGAGCAACTCCAGCGTGTTCGGGTCCGCCCGCAACGCCTGGTGCACCAGCTTGCGCACCTCCCAGTACGTCGAACTCCCATCGGCGCTCACCAGGTCGCTGGGCGCCTCGGCGAGCCCGCCCGTCCACGCGCTCCACCCGCAACGTCACCTCCGTGCCGTGCGGCAGCGGAACGGAGCGCGGGTCGATGTCGGTGAGGGCCGTGAGCCGGGTCGTCATGGGCGAAGAGACGGTCGCTCAACTCGCGACTGACGGGAAGCACCGTGCCACCCGCGCGCCCTCAGGGGCACTGCCGGACGACAGGCCCTTCCCCGCGGGGGCCCGTGGCTCCGGTGACTTCGGAATGGCCTGGAGGCGGCGCGGTGCGGCCTACGGGCAGACGCCCGCGTCTGGAGTCGCGCAGGACGCGCAGTCGGTGCCGCCCAGGGGGAAGCAGCAGACGACGTCACAGGCATCGCCAAGGCCGTCGAGATCGAAGTCGGCCTGGTCCCGGTTTCTCGTGGTCGGACAGTTGTCGTGCGTGTTGAGGGCGCCGTCGTTGTCCTGGTCGAGGTCGCAGGCATCGCCGAGGCCATCGAGGTCCGAGTCCAGTTGCGTGGGGTTCAGCGTGCCGAGGCAGTTGTCGAAGGTGTCCGAGACGTTGTCGCCGTCAGCGTCGGCGTTGCACCCGGGGTCGGCGAGCACCACGTTGCCGGGGCTCGAGAGCAGCGGGCACCTGTCGGTGATGTCGGCGATGCCGTCGCCGTCGTCATCGGCGTCGCACACGTTGCCCTGGCCGTTGGCGTTGGTGTCCCGCTGGTCTTGGTTGGGGATGCCCGGGCAGTTGTCGGCCGCGTTGGCGATGGTGTCGCCGTCGATGTCGGGGTCGCAGCTGTCGCCCTGTCCATCGCCATCGGTGTCGAGCTGATTGAGGTTGGAGGCGAAGGCGCAGTTGTCGCACGCGTCGCCGATGGCATCGCCGTCGCTGTCGACCTGGGCGACGTTGCTCACCTGGGGGCAGTTGTCGGAGCGGTTCCCAAGGCCGTCATGGTCGTTGTCGCGGGCGCAGGGGAGTCCGCCGTCGGCGAGGAACGTGACGCCGGCGTCGAAGCCGCCGCTGCCACCGCCAGTACCACCGCCCGCGGCAGAACCACCGCCGCCTCCGGTGCTACCGCAGTCGCACGGTCCGAAGCCGGTCTCATCGGCGAGACAGGCCTGGGCGCCGTCGCACCGTCCGGGGCCCACGCAGATGCGCGTGTCTCCGGACTGGCATGCCCTCGGAGCGGGCATCTGGCTGCAGGCGGCGAGCAGCAGGGCGGGTAGTGCTCGCGTCAGGAGGAAGAAGCTCGCGCGGCGACTGCCCAGCGTGTGTTGCTCGAGTTGTAGTTTGTGCACGCCGCCCTCAGGGTTTCGGCGACACCTTACTGGCTGTCGCCGTGGGAGCACACAGCCACGTGGTGAGGGCAGGTGACCTGCGGCAATGGTTGCATTGAGGGCCCGGAGAAGTGGCGGGCCTCAGGGACACGGAAGCAGCGAGGCGTCAGAGCGCAACGTGAACGAACGCCGAAGCCCCTGGCTGGAATTACTGGACGGGCGCCGCCAACAACGGGTCATTCGCACGATTCTCAGGCAGGTCGAACATGCCCACGACCTGGATTGCGTGCCCCGTGCCGCCGCCGCTATTCGAGTACTCGTACTTCCCGATGACGATGCCGCAAACCCGACCCCAACTCTGCCCCACGAGCGCCCCGGTGCTGCCTGCGACGAGAAACCTGAAGAGGTCGCGCCGCTGGTTGATGAGGATCCCCTCGTACCCCTTCCCCTGCGGCGTCTTGACGACCTCGATCTGCACGATGGTGCCGCCGTAGCAGACTCGCTTCCCGCGCTCTTCGTCAGGGTCCTTCTGCACGAGAGCGAACGTGGTCTCGTCCTTCGCGACGAGCACGTCGCTGAGCTTCAGGTGACCGAGCGCCCATGCTCCGAAGATGCGCGTACCCTCACTCGTTTCGTTCGACACATCGGTCATGAATGGCTTGGCGAACTCCCGTGCCGCCTCGAAGTTCGGCAGCTTCGAGCTCTTCTCGAGAGGCGTCTCTTCCGCAGCCACTGGCACTGCGGTTGACGAAGGCGAACTGGCCTTCGGCGACTGCGCCGCCTGTGACGACTCGGTGCAGGCAGCAGCCACGCACAAAATTCCGAACGAGACCAACATTCCAATCGACTTGCCCATGGCGAAAGACCCTCCGTACGCAGTGAACTTCCAGTGCTTCGTCAATGTGCACCCTGTCGATGCAGGGTGACTTTCTTCCGGCGCGCGAACGGCTCTTCGTCGATGCACGCGCGCTCTTCACGTCGTCATCCCAGCGGCAGGTGCTGCTGGGTCCGCAGGAACGCGCGAGCTCGATTCAATGGCCCAGGTTCCGGTGCAGTTCGACTGACAGTGCCGACTCGTGGACGTTCGGACTCAGTGCGCAAGTTCGGAATCCACCACCGCAAACCAACGCTCACGACGCCCCCTCTCCTACGCCGACTCGTCCCGTCCACATTCCGCGAACCACACCGCAGCGACACGCGCCGCAATCCGTAGCCTTCGGCCAATGCCTCACCATGCAACCTCTCATCCTTGTATCGGGTGTCGGTGACAGCTGAGGTCCCAGTGCTGATGCTGTCTGCCCTGAATTCGTTCGCCTCCGACGAGCAGGCGGTACAGAGAGGGTTGTCGCTGCAGAGAAAGCCGGCCGGGCGTCGCGCTGCAGCGCGGGATCCGGGCGGACGTCGATAGCGGAGGGCGCATGGTGAGAGTGTGTGTGTTTGGACTGGTGTTGGGCGGCGCGCTGCTGGTCTCCGGCTGCGGCACGTTCTCCGACTCGCTGCGCAGGGATTTCGCGGCCAGCCACTACGACGACGTCATGGAGCGCGCGCACGCCTGGTTGCAGCGCCACCCGCTACCCGTGGATCCCGAAGAGATGCGGGAGCAGGAGCAGGTCCAGCGACTGCTCGCCGAAGCGGAGGTGGAACGGGCGTGGACCCGCGGGGATGCCGACGAGCTCGCGCGGCTGCGGTCCTCCTTCGCGGGCCAGGTCGCGCGTGCTGACTTGAGGGCCCGCGCCTTCCAGTCCGAGGCGACGCTTCGCTTCAACGACGAGGTCCTCAGCGCAAAAGACCCCTCGCTGGTGCGCCAATTCCGCGCCGACTTCGAGGGCACCGCGGAAGCCGATGCAGCGCGGACCGTGGAGGTGCGGCTCGCCGCCGAGGCAGCGCGGCGTCAGGCCACCGTCCAGGCGGAGCAGTCCTTCCGGCGCGCCTATTCCGACTGGGCCGAGTCCCGTGACGCGCTGTCCGAGTCGCGTCGCCGCGAGGTGGCCCTGGCTGCCTCGGGCGGCACGGCCACCGTCGCGAGCGAGCAGCGGTTTCGCGCCACGTACGGTGACTGGCCCGAGGCCAGCGCAGCCATCGGGAAGAGCCGCAGTCACGAGTTGATGCTGGCCTTCGAGGCTGCCCGCAGTGGTGGGGCCTCCTCGGGGCTGCGCGTCTTCCGGGCGACCTACGCGGAGTGGGTGGAGGGGAAGGGACTCCTCGAGGCAGCTCGCCGTGACGAGGGGATGCTGGCGCTGCATGAGGCGCATGGGGACCTCGTGGCGCTGACCGTCGTGCACCGCGACTACCCGGGGACGCCAGCAGGGCGCGACGCGGGAGTCCTCGCGGCAGCGGCGCTCCTGGGGCCCCTGGAGACCACGCGCGCGGTTGATGTCGGCGCCATGCTGCTCGGGCTCGAGCAGCACGGCCTCGTGTCTCAAGGTCGCGAGTGGGCCGCCTCACGCGACGCAGCGGTGCGGGAAGCCGCCGAGCGAGGGAAGGGCTCCGCGGGCTACCGCCTCTACCGGCTGCTTCGCCCCGACTCGCCCTTCGCGGCCGAGGCCGCCCGCCGGGAGGCCGACGCGGCGTGGGCCGAGGCGGTGGCGGCCGACACGGAGGAGGCCTTCTTCGGTTTCGCGCGTCGCTACGGCGAGCACCCTCGAGCGGAGGAGGCCGAGCGGCGCGCCGTGGTGCTGCAACGCCTGGGGCGCGCGGACGACGAGAAGCTCCGGCCCAAGGTGACGAGCCGCCGGGTACTCCCTTCGGGAGAAGTGGAGCTCACCCTCGATGTCTGGCGTTGTGGTGGCCGCGTCGCCGGCCTCCGGCAGCCCAACTTCGAGCTCTTCGTCGGCTCGAAGCCTCAACCCATCACCAGCTTCGCCGCCCTGGAGGACGACCGGCCGTTGGCGGTGGCCTTCGCCCTCGACCTCTCGGGCAGCATGGCCGTGGAGCGCGAGGCGGTGCGCACCGCCATCCGCCACTTCGCGGAGACCTTCCGCTTCCGTGGGCGAAACACCACCGTCGGGCTCGTCACCTTCAGCGATGAGGTGGGGCCGAAGTTGGCGCCGACTCCGGACGCCAACGCCTTCGCGTCCTTCCTGCGCAACATCCCGTCCCCTCACGGCGGCGCGGCCGAGGACTCGACGGCGGCACTCCTGGCAGCGACTGAGATGCTGAAGTCCGCGCCCGGTGAGAAGGTGGTGATTCTCCTCACCGACGAGGGGTTGCAGTTGAACGTGGGAGGCCAGCGAGCCCTCGCGCGGCCCATGAAGGCCTGTGCGCCGGTGCTGCGCCGGCTGGCGGAGTTCAAGGCGTGCCAGACGCCGGCCTGTCGGCTTCAGGCCTTCGCGGCCGTCTCGCCCCGCAACAACCTCCTCGCGGGCTTGTGCGCGCGGGCGGCCGGAGCCCGTCGCTGCGCGGCAGGTTTGGATGAGACGGCGTTTGCGGACGCCCTGCAGGCCTGCGGCGGCAGCGGCGGGGTCGATGCGGGCTCCCGTGCGCTGGCACAGCTGCGGGACGCCTTGCTGAAGAGTGGGGTGCGGCTGCATCTGGTGTTGCCTCACGGGCTGGGCCACGGCGATGCCTTCGAGGAGTTGGCCACTGCCCTGGGTGGCCGCATCCACGAGGTGGATGACGATTCGGTCGACCCTGCGACGTACATCGCGCCGCTGCTGGACATCGCCGACCAGGTCTCCAAGCAGTACGTCGTCCGCTACCGGCCCGGGAAGGAGGAGGCGTCCTTGCCCGCGCGGGTGCTGGTGCGGCCGGAGCAGGCGTGGACCTCGTGGGCGCTCCTCGACGGCGAAATCGCCGAGTTGGTGGGGCAGCCTGGCTCGACGCCCGCCTGCCCGGAGCTCACCGCCCGCAGCCGCGATGGACGCCTGTGGCGGAGCACTGAATGCGGCCGACGCTTCACTCCCTGGGCGACGGCACTGCCCGGGAAGGTCGAGCGGCTGTTGCCCTCACTGCAGGGTGGCACCTGGCTCCTGAGCGGCGGGACTCTCCTCCACGCGACAGCCGACGGCGCCACGACGGCCGCGGCGACGGGCCTGCGGGAGCTCGAGGCGGTGGGCCTCGGGGTGGACGCGCGGCTCTGGGTCCTCGGCCGGGATGAGGCGGGGCTTCCTGCCGTGCGGCGAGAGCTCGCCGAGGGCTTTGAGGGCGTGGACTTCGGGGTGCTTCCGTCGCCAGCCTCGGTGCTCTTTCCGGCGGACGCCTCGGGGAGGGCGTGCCTGGTGCTGGTGGATGGCGCGCGGCGATGCAGGGATGCGAGCGGCGGGCTCGAGGCTACGTCGGCCACTGCAGCGCTCCCCGGGAGGCTCCCGCGCAAGCCCACCGTGGCGCAGGTCCTCGACGTCGTGCCCGGGCCGGCCCTCTTCGTCACCGGAGCGGGGGCCGTCTTCCGGACGCTCGATGGGGCTGGGACGGGGCACGAGGTGCTTCCGCCCGCCAACCCCGGCTGGGTCGTGGCTCATGTGGGGCGCCTCGTGTGTGCCGTCTCCGGCGAGCAGACCCAGTGCTCCGAGGATGCCGGGTTGTCGTGGTTTGCGGTGTCGAGCGGACAGGGGACGTCAGGGGGGCTGGCCACGGTGGGGGCGGCCGGCGGGCAGCTCTTCCTGGGCCGAGGGACCGCGGTGGACCAACTGGCCTGGGTGGTGAATCGCGAGGTGCCCTCGAGCGCGGTGTACTTCGAGACGGACAAGGCCGCGCCGACGGGAGCCATGCGGCCGTTTCTTGTGCAGCTTGGCCACACGTTGGCCACCAACCCGGCCTTGCGGCTGAGGGTGGAGGGGCACGCCGACTCGCGCGGTGCCGACAGTCACAACGAAGACCTGTCGCGCCGGCGTGCTGAGGCGGTGGCGGCCGGCGTGCTGAAGGCCGGTGGGCAGGCGGCCCAGGTGAGCGCCGTGGGCTTCGGGAGCCGGCGGCCAGTGCGCGTGGGCGGCTCGCCAGAGGTCCTCAGTCGGAACCGGCGCGTGGAGTTGCTGCTGCTCGAGCCGCTCGTGTCGTCGACGGACGAGGCTGGCGCCTGCCCGGCAGAGACGAAGCCGTCTGCGCGCGAGCCGGCACCGGGGCAGCTCGAGGAGGACGGGTTTGTGCCGGAGGAAGTGGACGAGGCGGCCGCGGAGTGAGGCCCCGGGCGGCTGT
>CAIVGN010000226.1 GCA_903905455.1 uncultured Archangium sp. | reverse complement strand
CGACGCGCAGGCGTTGCCCTGCGATCCACACTCGGTCTGCACCTTGCCGTCGACGCAGGCGCCGGCCTCGGTGCAGCAGCCGGCACAGGACACCGGCGAGCACTTGGGAGCCGAGGTACCGCAGGCTGACGGCTCTCAGGGGCATTGACCCCCTGCTACTCACAGGCATTGACCCCAGGGGTCTGCCCCGCGCGACGTGTTGAGACTCACCGAAAACCTGCGCCTGATCCAGTCACAGCAGCGGCCGACCGTCGTTCCCCTTGAGCCCGCAAGCGGTCGGCAGGGCGACGGCGGTCGTGGTGGCCAGGTCGACCCGAAGGGCGCGTGCGCAAGCGCGCGCGGCGAAGCCGGCGACCGGCGCAGGGCCACCGCTACGGAGTCGCTTCATGCCGCCCCCCCTCGGCGGTTTGATGACCGGCGCTTCACCTCGGGCTGTGGCGCTGGTGCGGGCTGTGCGGCGTTCGCGCGTGAGGGCTTTTGGCGGGGCCGGTAGGTCTCGCCCTCGATGACGAAGTCGTAGGCGTTTCCCGTGAAGCGATCGACCGCGCTCTGGGCGCGGATTGGATCGGCGAAGGTGGAGAGCCATTCGTCGGGGCCGCGGTTGGAGGTCACCACCATCGACCCGGCGCGGTGGCGCTCGGTGAAGATCTCGTAGGCGTCACGGCTCTCGACGGCGTCCATGGCGTCGAGGCCGAAATCGTCGACGATGAGGAGATCGACCGCGATGAGCTTGCGGAGTTCAGCCTCGTACGAGTTGTCGAGTCGTGCGTGCCTGAGTCGCTTGAGCATGGCGTCGCTTCGCACCGCGAGGACCGAGTGGCCTCGGCGGCAGGCGATGTGGCCGAGGGCGTGCGCGAGGAAGGTCTTCCCGACGCCGACAGGGCCCACGATGGCGACGTGCGCATGGGCCTCGACGAAGCGCAGTGACGCCAGGTCGTTGAGCAGCATCTTGTCGAAGGTGACCTTGGCCGTGGCGTCCCACGCTTCGAGTTGCATGGCTGGGTCGAGGTGGGCCCGCTGCGCGCGGAGCGACGCCGAGAGGCTGTCGCGACGTGACACCTCGTCTGCGAGCAAGAGGAGGAGGAAGTCCTGGTACGGCGTCATCTGCCCGCGCGCGAGGGTGAGCCGCTCGGGCAAGGTGTTGAGCAGCCCGGACAGCTTGAGCCGTCGCAGGACGAGATTCAGGTCTGGGGCAATCACTTCAGTCGTCACGTGTGTCTCCTTCGGTGGTGGGTGCTGCGGTCTGCTCGCGGGATGCGAGCGGGAGGGCGTATTGAGAGGTGGGGCGCAGGAAGCGCGAGAGGGGGATGACGTTCGAGGGCTGTGGCGCAGGCGCCGTCGTTCGCGCCGTCGTCACGCCCAGCATCACCATCCGCTTGAGGCGCCCCCAGTCGTGCATCTCGACGGCGAGCGCGAGCGCACACGCTTCGTCGACGCGCGCGGGCGTGAAGCGGCGGCACAGGCCCAGGAGCGCGAAGCACTGGCGCATGCTCAGCCAGGGCTGAGCGTTCTCGAGCAATGCCTTCGCGAAGCGGTGCACGTGAGGGCCCTGCGCTTCGGCCTGGCGCACGAGGAAGCCCGCGTCACGCTGGGCATAGGCCAGCTTCTCGGGCGGAAAGTGCTCGGGCTTCGTCGAGCGCTTGCCCGGCGGCATGCGTGGGTGCGTCTCGATGAGCAGTTGGTTGAAGTAGAAGCGCACCGTCGAGCGGTCCGCTCGCGCCCGCAGCGTCTTGCGGCGGTAGTCGAAGGGCAGCGAGTAGAGCGCCTTCGCCACTTCCGCATGCTGATCGGGCCCCACCTTCGGGTCCGCGTAGAGCGGGACGTCGTAGAGCGCGGTGGGCGCTGGCCGCAGCAGCGAGTTCTCGTCGGCCTCGAAGGCCTCGCGAGGCAGGCGCAGCGTGCGGCTGTGCCGTCGCATGCCGTACTCGTCGCGACACCACGTGAGCGCGCGGCGGTGGCAGTCGTCGAGGGTGCGCAGACACTCGCCGCGGAAGCAGTCCTCGCGGGTCGGCTGGACCGCGCGCTCGACGCGTCCCTTGTCCTTCGGGCTGCGCGAGCGCGCGGGGTCGACGGCGAAGTTCCGCGACTGTGCGTACTCGAGGAAGGTCTGGTTGATGAGCGGCTCGAGCGGGTCCGCCTTGTTGACGATGGTCTTCGTGTTGTCCGGGATGAGGACGTGGAAGACACCGCCGAAGAAGGCCCACGCGGCTTCGCACGCCTCGATGGCTGACTTCGTCGTCTCCTCGAAGCACGGGTAGACGAAGCGGTGCCGGCGGTAGACGGACGTGAAGCTCCACGCCCTGAAGCGCCGTCGTCGTCCGAGGACGTCGGGCTCGCGTAGCGTCATCCAGCCCGTGTCGAGCTCCTTCACTGCGAAGCGGTGAAGCGTCGCGGAGGGCACGGCGATGCCCTGGCGCTTCATCAGCCGGCTCACCTTCATGAGCAGCAGGCCCTCGCCGAGCTTGGGAACTCGCACATTCCCAGTTCG
>CAIVGN010000225.1 GCA_903905455.1 uncultured Archangium sp. | reverse complement strand
CCTCGTCGAGCAGCGCGGTGAGGTCGCCGACGGCGAGGTCGGCGGCGGGGGGCGCTCCGAAGGGAGGGCGGAACAAATGCAGGCCGAGCGTGTGGAGGCCGCCGAGCGAGCCAAACCCGCGAGCGAGTTCGTGGGGGAGGCTGCCCTCGAGGGTCGTGAGGCGCGGGAGCGGCGTCCGGGTGGCCTCGAGCAGCACGGCTGGAGGTGCACCGAGCAAGGTCTCCAGCCAATCGAGGCGGAAGCCGACGAAGGACGCCGGGACGTTTGCGAGCTGCGGGTCGCAGCGCAGCGTCTTCACCAGCCGCCAGTCGGGGTGGTGCGGGTTGGTCGCGGCGAACCAGGTCGCGTCGTCGAGAAAGCCACGGCGAAACCTCGAGCGGCGAGGGTCGACACCGACGGGCACCCAGCGCTCGCCGTGGGCGCCGAGGAGCTCGTGCACCCGCGCGGCGCGCGCTGGGTCCAGCCGAGCGAACTGCTCGGCGATCTGCAGGGAGATCAGCTCTGCGCGGGGTTCGCCTCGCTCGGCCAGCGCGTCGGCCAACACGAGCCTGCGGGCATCGTCATCGGGAACGGCCACCACCGCGTCGAAGTGCGCGCGCTCGCGACCGGTCACCGGGCTCGGGGAGGTACGCGGAGGCTGAGGGGTGCCGGTGCGAGCCATCACGTCACCAGCCCTGACCTCGATGGCCACGCCGTGCAGCCCGGGCGCGGCGCGGGCGTCGCGATCGACGACGGGCGCCTGGCCCTGGGCTCGTGCCACTCGCTGCGTGAGCGTGGCGACCACGTCGTCGGGCACCAGACCGCGGGTGACGACGCGGGTGAGGTGGGAGGTCACCTCGATCCACGCGGCGCCGGGCCCAGCCACCCAGGCGACCAACTCGAGGGTGAGGCGGGGGGGGCGCCGCGCACGGGCCTCCGCGAGGGGCGCCTCCCGCGTGGGCAGGCGCAGGCGCTCGAGCCGCGGCCACCGCGCGGTGAGCAGTGGGCTGAGGGAGCCGGCGCCGTCCTCGTCGCCGAGACTCAAGGCGAGCGCGCGCAACCGAGACAATCCGGGCAGCGAAGTCACGAGCGACTGGAGCTCGGTCGACGTGGTCCGCAGGTGGAGCGCCGCGAGGCGGGGCGGCGGATGGGTGATGAGCTCCCAGGCGTGCGCGGGGTGCGCGTGGCGGACGTCGCGGAGCACGGGCAGCGGCCCGGTGAGCGGCGACGGGCCAGGCGGAGCCGCCGTGGAGGAAGCGCCGATGGTGAGCACCTCGACGCTGGTCCAGCGCGGGTCCGATGGATCCGTCTCGTCGACCCAGCGGGCCTCCCGCAGCACGCCGCCCTGGAACACCGCAGTGCCGACGTCGACGCCGGCCGGGACCCAGGTACTGCCGAAGCTGAGTTGCAGCTCACGTTCCCGGGGCGCGGTGTACGCGCGCAGTTGCTGAAGTCCCACGAACTCTTGCCACGGGTCCAGGCCGCGGAGCCTGGCGACCTCCGCCGCGCTTTCCTCGGGGCTCGGCAGCGGCTCCGGTGCCCCGAAGATCCGCACGCCTGAGGCCTGCGGGGTGGGGGCCGCGTCCGGCACCGACGGCATGTACTTGAGGTAGATGGTGCAGGCGGCACAGTGGGCGTCCGCACCCGAAGCGGGCATCGACGTCAGCGGCTTGCCACAGCGGCTGCAGTTCACGGAATCGCAGAGCCTACCCGAGCCCACCGCCTGCAGCGCGAGGTGCTGGTGAAAACCCTGCACCCGCATGGACGCCGGGGAACCGCGCGAGCGCATCCCCTGCTGACGGCACGCCTCACCGTGGAGGCGCTGAAGTCCGAGAAGCGCTGACGGGCTTCTCGTCCTGCGCGCGACCCAACGCGATGATGCTCATCACCACGCCGATGAAGCACGCGAGGCTGGCGAGCGCGCTGACGCAGAAGATGGTGCCGGCGACGTTCACCTCGTGCTTGCTGCCGGCGTACATGCCCCCGCCGCCCATCAACCCCACCATGAAGCCGCTGGCCACCATCACGAGCCCGGAGACGAAGAGCCCCACACCCCTGGAGAGCAGCTTCCCGACTGGCGACATGCGCCCAGCTTAGTGCAGGGCGAGCGCGTCACCGTCCTGTACGACACGCAGCCGCAGGGCCCCGCTTGTGCTCGACTGGGGCCATGACCAGCTTCCTCTCGAAGACGAACCACCGCGCGGCCCACCCCGAGGCGCTGGCGGTCTACTGCTCGGACGGGCGCTTCACCCGCGCCGTCGAGGAGCTGCTCGCCCACCTCGGCCACGAGGCCCTCGACACGCTCACGCTGCCGGGCGGCCCCGCCTTGCTCGCGTCCACCACCAGCTACTCCGAGCGGGAATCGATGAGCCGGGCGGCGTCGTTCCTGGTGGTCGGTCACGCGATTCGCCACGTGGTGCTGATCGCCCACGCGAACTGCGGCTACTACCGCGAGCGGTACCCCGGAGAGTCCCCCGCGGCCATCGAAGCGCGACAGCTGGCGGATCTCGCCTCGGCCCGGCAGGCCCTCGAGCTGGCGCACCCGTCACTGCACGTGCGCACCCAGTACCTGCGTGTGACCGGCAAGCAGGTGCAGTTCGACGAGCAGTGACGTGGGGGGTTGCCTCAGAGCGAGCGCGGCAACTCGTCGAGCGCCGCGGTCTGGGGAATCTCCGTGGAGTCCCCCGGCGGCAACCTCAGTGGCTCGCCGCGCGCTCGACGACGCGCTTGACCCAGGTGACGCCCAGCTTGCGCCGCGCGCCTTCGACGAAGAACGCGGGAATCGCGCCGGCGGGGTCGGTGAAGATGACGTACGTGAGCCGCGACTTTCCGCCTTCGAGCGGCTCCGCGCGCCACGAGCCGTGCACGAGCTTCACACGCACCCAGCCAGGCTCGGGCGGCGGCGCGACGTCGTTGGCGGCCTCGAAGTCGATCTGGCAGGCGCCGTCGACCCGGGTTCGCTTCTCGCGCAGCGCGTAGCTGCGAGGACTGACCACCGCCGGCGTCATGCGCTCGTAGGTGGTGCGCTCGTCGGCGCTCTCGCTGAGGATCTCGCGGGACTTGAGATCGGGCTCGGTGGCATCGAACTTCCCCGTGCCGAAGGCCTCGGTGCACAGCGCCTCGACCGGCTTCGGGGTGGTGGTCGTGAAGCGCAGCTCGGCGAACGAAGAGCCCGGCACCGACCGCGACTCGATGGTCACGCCGTCGACCTCGTCGACCTTCTTGAACTCGTTTGCTCCCAGCAGCAGCACCAGCGTCACCGTGAGCATTCGCCCGGTGTACGCTACTTCTGCCCCTCTCGTGGAGAGCCGATGAAAGAGCGTGTGATCTCCGAACGGGAAGGCAGCTACCGCTTGCTCGAGCACAGCGGCACCCTGGCGCTCGAGGTGCTGGTCGGCACCGTGGCGCTCTACGCCGTGCGGATGGTGCTCACGCCCGGCGAGGTCGCCCAGTTCCGCGAGCACCGGGTCCCGTGGCTGGACGCGCTCGCCCAGGACGTGACCCGTCGTGAAGCGCACTACCGATCCCTGGGGCGCACCCAGCCGGTGTGAAGCGCCGGCGCTCCCCCTGGTGACCACTGCTCAAATTTTCAGTATACCCACCGCCATGAGCGAACCAGACATCATGGAGCCCACGCTGTGGCGGAAGAACGGTTGGACCGCGCGAGTCATCAAGAACGACGGTGACGACGGCTGGGCCGTGGAGATCCGCAAGGCCGGCATCCCCGAGCCCGCGTTGATCAGCCCGTGGGTCATGGGCCGGGACAAGAAGAACCCCAAGCCCTTCGATGGCCCCGCCTTCGCGACGTTCGTGAAGACCGCGTCCGAGGTGCTCGACCGTTCGGCCCGGCAGCGCGACGCGGCGCTCAAGAAGCGTCTCGCCATCGCCTGGGGCGGCAAGTGGTTCGACGTCAGCCTCGAGCTGGTGCCCGAAGAGTACGAGCCCTACGCGCTGCTCGCGGCCGTCGACGATGCAGGCCAGACCGTCGCCAGTCACCGGGTCGAGGCGAACTACAAGCTGACCCGCGACGGCGCCAACGCCTGGGTGCAGGCCGGCTTTCCCCAGCCCTGACTGCATCGCAGCGCGGAAAGTTGCGGTGGGACCAGCCCATGCGACGGTTCACGTCATGTCCGTGCCCCGTGCCAAGCGCGTGCTGTACACCTTCCCCATCTCGCTCCAGGGCCGCGCCGTCGCGCTGAGCACCGACGTCTCGAAGGAAGGCTTCTGCCTCGAGAGCTCCACGTACCTGGCGCCGGGCGCCGAGGTGAAGGGCGTGGTGATGCACGGCACGCTGAAGCTGCCCTTCACCGGCCGCGTGGCCTGGGCCCAGGCGGGCGACCCGCGCGCCAGCACCTGGCACAAGGTGGGCGTGCGCTTCGAGCACGTGTCGGTGGGACTCAAGGCCCTGCTGGGCGTCAAGGTCCACTGACGCCAGCACGGCCGACCGCTCGGCTCGGCCTCACGCCGCCACGGTGAAGCCCAGCGCGCCGAGCGACTGGCGACCCGGGGTTGAGCGGAAGCAGCTCGCGGTTGAGGCGCGAGAACAGGCTCACGAGCCGCGCCCACACCCTGTGCGCGCGGGACTTCCCCTTCTCACGGACACTGGTAGGGCGCAGCCTCCACCACCCCTTTCCCCTTCGCGGTCGCTTCGATGCTGCTCCTCCTCCTCGCCCTGCTATCCGCCGCCCCCGTGCCGAGTGCCTCGCTGGCGGAGGGGGAGGCGCTGCAGTCGCAGTGCGCGGCTGGAGACGGCCCGGCGTGCTTCGCGCTCTCGCAGCGCCTGGCGCTCGACCCGGGGGCGCCCGCCCTGGCCGTGGCCATCGCCGGTGACCTGCCGTGCGGGGCAGAGGACCCCCAGACCGCGTCTTGCGAAGGCCTGCGGGAAGCGCTCGGCGCCGGACCGGCCGCGGCGCCCCTGGCCGAGTTCCTGCTCCTCTTCGCCGCCTGCGAGGCCGCGGTGCCGCAAGCCTGTGAGCGCGCGCGCGCCGTGGGCGAACAGCTGGCGGGCCGACCGGGCGAACTGGCCCGAAGCCTGAGCCACGAGCGGTGTGCGCCCGACACCGCCTGGGCCTGTCGCCTCGGGCTGCGGCTGGGGCACGCCGGCGCCCAGGACCTGCTGCGCGCCGAGCTCAGCCTGTGCGCCCAGGCCGAGCCGGCGCGGTGCCTGGCCGCCAGCGAGAGGTCGTTCGCGGCGGGTTCGCCGACGCAGGGGGCGTGGGCGTTGGCCATGGCCTGCAGCGTGACCGGTGGCGACGCCTGTCCGCGGCTTCGCCGGCTGGTGGCGCTGGCGGTGGAGTCGCCGGGGCCGGCGGCCTCGAGGGCCGAGGTGCTCGCGCACCTGCGCGTGGGGGCCCTCCTCGCCCGCCTGGGGCCGCCGGGGGCTTCGGCGCCCCCGCGCTTCGGCCCCGAGGACTTCAGCTGCCTGGACCGGAAAGCCCACGGAGACGAAGACTGTCGGTTCGTCAGCGACTGGCTCGAGGCCACCAACCCGGCCGTCTCCCGGTGGTTCCAGCGGCTGCCCCCGCAGCAGGTGTTGGCCCTGGTGCGGCGGCACGCGCTCTGCGGCGCCCTGGCCGGGGCCGGGCTCTCCGAAGACCTGCTCACGCTCCCCGTGGAGGTCCTCGGCCTCGAGGAGTCCGAGACGGCCCGGTTCAGCGTGTGTGCCGAGAACTGGAACCTGGCGACCATCACCCACGGCCAGGTGGAGCCCGGCGAGGACCGGGACCGGACGGTGTGGATGAGGGGGCCGCTGGAGCCCCGGGCCGACTTCAGCGCCTTCCAGCCAATCACCGTGGCCAGGCTCAAGCCTCCCTCGGGGCCGATCTCCGTCGGCGTCGAGGCGCTGGCCGGTTTCCCGGTGGGCGCCGAGACCTTCGCGGCCGACACGGGGATGCTGCTGCTGCGCGCCCAGTCGGCCTTCAAGGCCTCGTTCGAGTTCCAGTACCGGGTGGGGGTGGGGCTGCCGATCGGCGCGCACAACCCCTTCAGTCTCCAGCTCGGGTTGGGCACGCTGCTGGGCAGCCTCACGGCGGGGCCGGTACACTGGCGCGTCGTCACCGCCTGGCTCGACGGCTGGCTGGTCTTCGCGCCCCTCTCCCTGGCCCTCGTGCCCAGCGTGGGCACGCAGCTCGCGCTGGCCCTGGGTCGACAAGAGCTGGCGCTGGAGCTGGGCGCCCGCCTGCCCATCCCCCTGCTGCCCAGCGGCGTGGAGTTCAGGCCGGTGGCGCTGCGGCCCGCCCCCTTCGTGGCGCTCCTCTTCCGCCCGTCGTTCTGAGGTGACGCCCCTGCGAATTCGAGCCATCGACTGGTTGCGGGGCCTGGTCATCGCCCTGATGACGGTCGACCACGCCGGCACCATCTTCGACGCGGCGCACCTGCACGGAGACAACGCGCTGCGCTGGGTGGTGGGCTCGCCGCTGCCGCCCGGCGAGTTCCTCACCCGCTGGATCACCCACCTCTGCGCGCCGGTCTTCGTGTTGCTCGCCGGGGCCTCGCTCGCGCTCTCGGCGGAGAAGCGCAAGGGCCAGCCCGGGCAGACGCGCTTCATCGTCACCCGCGGCCTGTTCATCCTCGCGCTCGACCCGCTGTGGATGTCGTTGGGCTTCGCGAAGTACGACCGCTTCGTCTTCCAGGTGCTCTACGCGCTGGGGCTCTCGATGGTGTGCATGGCCCTGCTGCGGCGCCTCTCGTCGCGCGCGCTGCTCGTCGGCGCGGCGGCCCTCACCGGGCTCCACGAGTTGTCGGACCTGTGGCACCCGGTGGAGCAGCCGTTTCACGCCCTGTGGGGCTACCTCTTCGTCGGCGGCCCGGTCTTCGTGCGGACCGTCTGCGCCTACCCGGTGGTGCCGTGGCTGGCGATCATGATGGCCGGCTGGGTGCTCGGCCGCTGGTTCCTCGAGCCCCGCACCCAGGCGCAGCGCGCGCGCACCCTGGCGCTGCTGGGCCTGTCGCTGCTCGGGCTCTTCGTCGTGGTGCGCGGCCTCGACGGCTACGGCAACTGGAACCTCCACCGCGAAGGGCCGGGCCTGCTGCAGTGGCTGCACGTGGCGAAGTACCCGCCGAGCCTCTCGTACGTCTGCCTCGAGCTGGGGCTGGGCTTGGGCCTGCTCGCGCTCTTCGTGTGGATCGACGTGCCGGGGCGCGAACGGCCGTGGCTCGCGCCGCTCTCGCTCTTCGGGGCGAGCGCGTTCTTCTATTACCTGCTCCACGTGCACCTCATGGCCGGGGTGCAGCAGGTGCTCGGGCTCGACACCCACGTCGACGGGTTGCTCAGAACGTGGGTGGCCGCGGGGCTGACGCTGGCGGTGCTCGCCGGGCCGTGCTGGCTGTACCGGCGCTACAAGGCGGCGCACCCCGACGGGTGGACCCGCTACGTCTGAGCGAGGCGCCTCAGCGGGGCTTCTCGAAGCCCTTGCCCAGCGTGGCCTCGAGCTCGTCGTGGACCACCGACAGGAGCCGCGGCAGGTCTTCGGAGCGGATCTCCTTGCGCTCGGGTGACGGCCAATGGACGCCGCCGCCGTTCCACGCGCCGGGCTTCCAGCTGACCTCGACGGCCTCGCTGATGATGAAGTCGCCCAGCCGGTCGTGCATCACGAGGGGCAGGGCCGGCGGGCGCGCCGCGCAGGCCGAAGGCAGGGGCGGTGACTCCTCGGGAGGGAAGGCATCTTCGAGTCGCCACGGCTGCGCCACGAGGCCCGTGGGCAACGCGCGCCGGGTCACGAGGCGGACGTCGGGCAGGGTCCGCTTCGAGGTCCACCACCGGCCGTCGAGCTGGTGCATCGCGTCGCGCGCGCCCTGCAGTTCGACGGGCCCCAGCAGCTTGAGCATCGAGCCCAGCCACGCCGCCGTGAGCGCGTCGTAGTTCGTACGAGACAAGAGGCCACCTTCGCGCGCGACCGCGGCGCCGAGCCGAATGCCCAGCGCGTTGGAGTACAGGTCTTCGGGCGAGAACGTCGAGACGCGCTCCGAGTAGCCGGGCAGCGCCTCGTGACCGAACCAGCTCGCCAGCTCGTGCCAGATGGCGAACTGCCAGGCCACCCAGCTGGCGATGGCGCCGGCGAGCCGCTCGCGACCCCAGCGCGCGACGAGCTCCCGGGAGACGGCCTTCACCACCACCACCCGCGTGCCCCCCTCGCCGTCCAGCGTGATCGTCGTGGGCTCCGGCAGGTGCTGCAGCAGTTGGCTGATCAGGAAGAAGGTGAGGTCCGCGTTTTCGCGCGCGTGGGCGGTGTCGATCCACCCGCCGCGGCAGGTGTACACGAGGCCGTTGTGCTCGCCCTCGAACACGCCGGCGCCGTAGAAGTGGCGGCCCAGCCGGGACGCCTCGGTGACGTTGCCCTCGCGGTAGACCGGCAGTCCGGTGAAGGCGAGATCGACCCCGAACGCGCAACACGGGCGCACCGCGGTGGGAGGCGCGACGACGATGGGGGTCTCGACCCGGAGCGGCTCTTCGGCCCGCACTTCGCCCAGCGCCGCGGCGACGTGATCCAGCGGCGCATACAGCTCGGGCCCCGCCTTCCAGGTGGCGGCACAGCCGAGAGTGAACACGCCCAGCGCGCACGCCATCAACCTGGGTGACGACCTGGGGTTCATCGCGGGCCCCCTTCCTTCACCCTCTCTTCCAACACGCTTCGGCGGCCGAGGATAGCGACCCAGGGGTTCTTGAGGAGCCTACTGGAACTGGGGCAGGCCCCGCACGGTGGCCAGGGCGCCAGCGCCGTCCAGCACGTCGCTCCCGAACGCCGCCGAAGACCTTCCCAGCCGCTCGAGCCAGCGCGCGCCGAGGGGCGCCTGCAGCGCGTGGTGGTGGGTGCTGGCGATGGTCGTCTCGTCGCGGCTGCCGGTGCCCACGCTGGCGCCGACCGCGAAGCCGCCCAGCAACATCGAGGTGCGCGCCGAGGTCGAGGTGCTGGTGGTGTGCAGGGTGGCTCCGTCGCGACAGGCCCGCCGCAGCGACTGGAAGAGGGCCACGGTCCACAGCAGCGGGTTGGTGCGCGACGAGTACAGGTCCCAGAAGACGATGTCGGCGGCGCCGAGGGGCTCGAGCGCGAGGCTGTGCGGGAAGTCGCCGAGCACCAGCCGCCAGCTCGTGCGCGCCGTCTCGTGATGCCCGTGGAGCAGCAGCCCGCGGACGGCGGCTCGTGCCGCGGGGTCGACCAGGCCGAACGACGCGAGGTTCTCGGGCAGCAGCGCCAGCTCCAGGGCCAGCACCTCGTTGTCGAAGCTGACGAGCTCGAGGTGGCGCGCGCCCGGCGGTGCCGCCTCGGACACCTGCCACGCCGCGAGCGCGTTCGAGGCCGCGCCCAGGCCCACGTCGAACAACACGAGGCTCGCGCCCCCTTCCGCCAGCCGCGCGTCGAGCCGCGAAGGGCCCACGTAGATGGCGTCGGGCTCGACCGCGGGGCCGGTGCCACAGTGCATCACCTCGCCGTTGCCGCAGTCCCGGATCGCCCGGGCGCCGTCGGCCAGCGTGACCACCTCGCAGCCTGTCTTCGTGGTGGTCATGTCGAGCGCTGACACGACAGCTCGGCTGCGCGATGTCCAGCGCCGTGGCCCCGTCAGCGAGGCGGGTCGCTCATGGGCAGCGAACGAGGGGCCTGCGTCCACCACCCGGGGGATCGACCACGGCTGCATCGCGGCCCGACGGAGCCGGTGTACGGTGAGGGTGATGTCGACCGAGTGGAAGCCCAGCTGGGCCCCGGGTCTCGACCCGAAGGCGCTCACCCTGAGCGAGGACGAGAGGCGGCTCGCCACTCACCTCGACGGGCAGTCGACCGCCGAGGAACTGGCGTTGCTCTCGGGGTTGCCGCGCGTGCAGGTGGCCGCGGCGCTCGAGCGAATGGTGGAGGCCGGTGTCCTCGCTGCGCCGATGCAGGAACCGGCGCAGCCGACCGAGCCGGAAGGCACGGGGACCGCGTCTCACCTGGCGTTCTACCGCCAGCACTTTCACGCGCTCTCCTCCGACGAGCGCGCCAGGGTCGCGGCCTTCGCGAGCGGAGAGGCGCTCTGTGCGATGTGCTTCGACCCGGTGCCCGCCGTCATCCGGATGCTGATGGAGAACAGGCACACCGGGCTGGAGCAGGCGCGCCTGGTGGCCGCGCACCACCAGAACAGCGCCGGCCTCGAGTTCCTCCTCGCGCGCGCCGAGCTGATGCGCGACCCGCAGGTGCAGCGGCTGCTGTTCCGGAACCCCCAGCTCAACGAGGGCCAACTGCGTCGCCTCACGCAGGGCAAGCGCCTGCTCGAGGTGTGGAAGCTCTCGGTCAGCCGCGAGGTGACCACGCAGACGCGCAGCAACACCGCGCGGCTCTTGCGCACGCGCTTCGCCACCGCCCCCGCAGAGGAGCGGGTGGAGCTCATCTTCTCGACCGAGGGCCGCGCGCTCGGCGGGCTGTCCGGGCTGCCCATCGACGCAAAGACCACCGCGCTCCTGTGCGCCCGCACCTATGGGTCGATGCTCCTGGTGCAGAACCTCGCGCACTGGTCGGCCACGCCGCCCGCGTTGATCGCCCACCTGCTCAAGCAGCCCCTCGTGATGCGGCAGCCACGGCTGCGGGCGTTGGTGTCGCAACATCCGAACGCGAAGAGCGCGCACGGATAGCGCGGCACCGCGAGGTCCAGCGTCGGTGGTCCTAGAGACCGAACCACCAGCAATCACCGAGCGCCCCACCCGGCTCGCTCGGGCTGACGAAGGGCCGGCTCCCGCCGCACACCACGATGCCGCCGTCGGGCGCCGTGGCGGCCCCCGCTTCCATGCGTTGCGGGGGCCCGACGAGCTCGAGCCCGTGCCAGGTGCCGTCCCACACCCACGTCTGGGGCGAGTGGTTGAGGGTGTCGAGCAGCGCGAAGAAGCCGTCGTCGCTCCACGCAGCGCAGGAAACGCCCACCGTCGAGGGCCCAGGCCTGCTGTTGGGAACGGGCTTCCAGGCGGCGCCCTCGAGCCGCCACAAGTCATCGACGCTCGGCTGGAGCGTGGTCCCGACGCCGCCATCGCCGCCGATGGGGGCGCCGGTGTAGAGCAACACGTCACCGTTGCGCCGGTCGGTGAGCATCTGCGTTTGCCACTTGAGGATGGTGCCGGGTGCAACGGCCAACTTCGACCAGCGGGTGCCGTCCCAGCCCCAGGTGTCGGCGGCAGGCAGCGCAGGGTCACCTCCGAACAGCAGGACCTGCCGGCGCCGCGGGTCGAAGGACATCGAGTGCAGCATGCGCTTCCCGGGGCCGGCATCGGAGAGCTGGGTCCAGCTGGCGCCGTCCCACGTCCACGTCTCGTCGACAGGGCCTGGATCCCCTACGACCCCGGCGCCACCGAACAACACCAACTGCGAGCGCGCCTCGTCCCAGGCCATCACGGCCGCCGCGCGCGCGCCCGGGCCACCTGCGTCGAAGGACTGCCAGCGCACGCCGTCCCATTCCCAGGTGTCGGTCAGCGTCGAGAGGCCCCCCGTACCCCAGGACTCGCCGCCATAGAGCACGAGCTTCCCCCGGGCGCGATCGAGCGCCATCGCCGGGAAGCGCCGCGGTGAGGGTCCATCGGGGAGCCGATGCCACGACGGGCGAACGCACGCGCCCCGGCGGTCGGGGAAAGCATCGAGGTCGCACTCGCAGCGCCAACTGCCGGCGGTGTTGACGCACAGGCCTGCGGGGCCGCACCCGACGCGGCCCGCATCGCACTCGTCGAAGTCGACGCAGCGCTGGAGTGTCACGTCGCACCGGTAGCCCGCGGCGCACGTCCCGCCGCACGGCACGGGGCCGGCGTCACTGAGGGGCGGCCCGCCGCCATCAGACAGGGGCTGTGCCGGCGGGCGGAAAGGCGTCTCCTCGGCAGGATCGACGGCGCAGCCCCCGAGGAACAACAGGACGACGACGAGAGCGACGGCGCGCATCATCACCCCGGCAGCATGGCACGGCTCCGGGCCCACCCGTGGTTGCGGAGTCGGCTCGTCGCTCACGCCCGGTAGGAGAGCGCCTCGTGCGTCGGCACCCGCAGCGCCGAACGCGCGGGGAACCAGCTGGCGAGCAGCGGAGGCAACCTCGAACGGCGCACGCGGGCTTCGAAGGTGAGCAGGTGGGCCCGTGCAGCAGCCATCTCACACGACGACCGACGATGACGACATCGATGTCGATCTGCTCGAGTACTTGCTGACGCTCACCCCAGCGCAGCGCATCGAACGGCACGAGGCGGCCCTCGAGCTCGTCCGTGCGCTCCGCAAGGCAGGAACGGAACACCGTGGCTTCGACCCTCGCGCTGTTGCGTCGGCTGGTGACTGAGAAGGTCGAGTTCGTTCTCGTCGGTGGCATGGCGGCCATCGCCCACGGGTCGCTGACCCTTCCTGACTTCCAGGTCAACGTGGTGGGGCTCGAGGACCTGATCACCTCGAAGCGAACGCTCGGGCGCCCCAAGGATCAACGCGTCGCGCGCGAGCTGGCCCTGGTCCTCGAACGACTCCAGCGCGGCTGATCGATGGGCTACAGGCAGCCCACGCGCTGGGTCGAGAACACGATGCCGTCGAACCACAGGTCGAGGTTCACGTTCTCGGGCCCGAAGCTCTCGACGCCGAAGCGCCACGTCGCCTCGCTGTAGACCGGCGACCAGTGCTCGGGCGGCGCGTGGCCGAGGTCGCTGGCCCAGATCGCGTCGGTGACGCTCATCTGGGGAATCTCGGTGCCGTTGAGCCACACCTTCACCTCTTCGCCGGGGTGCTGGGTGTCGCCGGGCGCCTGGTGGTCACCGAAGTACATCAACTCCACGCACACCCAGGTCTGCGCGGTCAGCGTGTTCTCGGTGTTCGGCGTGGCGTCGCCGTTTTCGACGCCGGGGTGCCAGAAGCCGTCGCCCTCGTACCAGGTGCGCGAGTCGTCGAGGCCCTGCGGCGCGTAGGCCATGAAGGCGAAGTCGTTGATGATGGAGCCGAAGCCCAGCTCGCGGCCGGTGCTGTCCGAGACGTCGATGAAGAACGGGTGCGGGCCGGGCAGCGAGAGGTCGCCGAAGCGCATGTACGTGCGCAGGTACATGCGGTCGTCCGGCGCGGCGACGCGGCCCTTGAGCTCGATGGACTGCTGGCCGGCGTGGCCCCGCGGCAGGCCGTACATCACGTGCAATGACTTCTGCCCCGAGGGCGTGGGCGTGGTGCCGTCGATGACGAAGGTCGCGGCGTCTCCGTTGATCGACCAGCGGGTGAGGTCGAGGCCGTCCTCGAAGCTCTCGCACAACGCAGCGGTCGACGGGCAGGCGACAGGCCCGGCGTCGAGCGCTGCCACACCCGCATCGGTCGCGCCCGCATCACCTGCGCCCGCGTCGACCTGGACACCGGCATCGGCCCCCGAGACGGGGCCCGCATCATCGAGCGGTGCGATCTGGCCGGAGCAGGCCGACAGCACCACCACGGAGACGAAGAGTGCGCGTGTCATGCGGGCACCATCGCATTCCGGCGCGCACCTGGACCACCCAACCGCTCGTTTGACCGGTCAATTCGATGGAGTCGGGAGGGGCCTCGCGGGGAAGCCTGGCGGCACGGGCGCTGCACACCTGCCTGGCATGCGTACTTCACTCGCCCTGCTGACGATGTTCCTCACGGCCTGTGCGGCCCCCCGCGCGAACACCATGACCGTCGCCGAGAACGAAAACGAGGCGCAGGTGCACGCGGCCCGCGCGCAGAAGGAGCGGGCCCAGTTCGACCCCACCGAGCTGCGCCCGGCGTCGGGTCCGGCGATGCGCATCGAGGGCATGGCGCCCGAGTTCTCGTACAACCCCACCCAGGGGCACCTCACGACGGCCGACGCCGAGCTGCGCGCGGCCGCGACGCATCTCGAGGCCGCCCACAAGCTCGAGGTCTTCGAAGACGCCGCGTGTCGCGACATCCCCCCCGCCCAGCGCGCCGCGTGCCCGCTGCTGGCCTCGTCGGTCACCCGGGTGCAGCACACCGACGCCGGCTTCGCGCTGGTGATGAAGCCGGGCGTCGACGTGGCCGACGTGCACCGCCGCTTGAGCTGCCACCTCGCGTGGGCGCGGGCCACGGGCTTCGAGCGCCCCTCGTGCCCGCTGTTCGTCAAGGGCCTGGAGATCCTGCGCCAGGGTGACGACGTCATCCGCTTCGACGGCGTCAGCAAGGAGGTCGCCGCCGAGCTGCGCACCCAGGCCCGTCGCGTCTTCGCCGGCCCCACGCTCGCCCCGGTGCCCTGAGCCTCGTACACGGCGCGGAGTCGATGCCGTGACCGCTCGGTTCACCCGGTGAGCGGGGCGGCGCGGTGAAGTCCCGCGCATGAGAAACCTCTTCGCGTTCGTCGGTGGGGCCCTGCTGTCGGGGGCGCTGCTCGGGGTGCTGGTGTTGCACGTGCCGCTCGCGCTGCTGGCGACGGTGGCCGCGGCCATCGCCTGCCTCGCGTGGTTGGTGGTCATCGTGGTGTTGCCCTGGAACCTGTATTTCCAGGCGCGGCACCTGACGAGCGAGCTGCAGCGGTCCCGGGCGCGGGGCATCGTGGTGTCGCCCGCGCAGGAGGCTGCGGCGGTGCAGGTGGCGCGGCGCATGTGGCGGGTGTCGGTGGGCCTGCACCTCGCGTCGGCGGCGTTGCTGGCCCTGGGCTCGTGGCTCTCGCAGGAGCCCCTGGGCTCGACCTTCGCCGCGCTGTTCCTGCTGAGCACGCTCTTCCGTCCGGCCGTGGAGTACTACCGCGCGGTGCGCCGCCAGCTGGGCGACGTGCTCCACGAGACGAAGTACCCGCGCGAAGACGTGGTGAAGCTCATCGCCGACGTGGAGGCGCACCAGCGGGAGCTCGAGCGCCTGCGCGAGGACCAGGCGTCGCTGACCGGGCAGCTCACCACGCTCGAGGGCGCGTCCATGGCGCGGGCGACCGAGGCCCACCGGCGCCTCGAGGGCGTGGCGCGGAAGTTCGACGAGGCGCTCGATCGTCTCACCGACAACCGGGAGGTCATCTCGGGGCTCAAGGCGTTCCTGCGGCTGGTGCGCGAGCCCACGCCGCGCCCGGGAGACGAGCCGGTCCGCTAAGGTGGCGCCCATGAAATACCTCGTGAAGCAGCGGCTGTTCTGCCTGGGCGACGACTTCGCCATCAAGAACGAAGACGGCGAGGAGCTCTTCTACGTCGACGGCAAGGCCTTCACCCTGCTGCGCCAGAAGCTGGCGTTCCTCGACGCGAAGAAGAAGGAGGTCGCCTTCATTCGCGAGAAGCTGATCTCCCTCACGCCCTCGTTCGAGATCCTCCGCGAAGGCGAGGTGGCCGCGGTGGTGAAGAAGGACTTCATCAACCTCTTCCGCCTCGGCTTCACCGTCGACGTGCCCGGGCCCGACGACCTCGAGGCCACCGGCAGCCTGCTGGACCACGAGTACACCTTCCGCCGCGGGGACCGCGTGGTGGCCCAGGTCAGCAAGCAGTGGTTCTCGCTGCTCGATACCTACGGCGTGGAGATCGCCCCCGGCGAAGACGACGTGCTGGTGCTCGCCAGCACGGTGGTCATCGACATGATCGCCCACCCCGACGCGAAGCCCGCGCCGAAGCCGGCGGCGCCCCCCGACGAGGGGTGAGGGCACGCTTTCACTGGTCTGAGGTGGCGTTCTCTGGTCGCCTCGCCGCCGCGTGACAAAGGTCGTGCAGAACCAGCCGGTGTGGGCGGTGCTGAAGCTCTCGGTGGCCTTGCTGCTGGTCTTCGGACTGCTGGAGCTCGTCGACGCGCTCGAGCTCACGCAGTCGATGCTCAACTACCACTTCGGAGCCCGCCCGGCCCTCGGCGAGGTGGTGTTCCTGGCCGCCCTGGCGCTGCTCGCGGTGCCCGCGACGCTGCTGCTCTCGGGTGCCCTGGAGGTGCTGGCGCCCGGCCTGTTGACCCGGCTCGCGGCCTGGGCCCGCGCGTTGCGTCCGGCCACCGTGCTCGGCGGGCTGGTGCTGGTGGGCGTCACCAGCTCGTTCCTGGTGAGGCACTTCGTCACCCGCGGCGCTGACTTCACCGACGACGAGCGGCTCTATTGGTACCAGGCGCAGGTGCTCCTCAACGGGAGCGTGCTGGGCCCGCTGCCCCCCGTCGACCAGGTCTTCCAGTACCAGTTCATCACCCACAGCTGGACCGGGGAGGGCCTGGCGGGGTTGTTCACCATCGGCCAGCCGCTGCTCCTGGCGTTCGGCTCGCTGGTGGGCGCGCGCGACCTCACGCAGGAGCTCTCGGTGGCGGCGCTGGTGGTGCTCACCTGGCACCTCGCCGAGCAACTCCACGGAGACGCGTGGGTGACGCGCCTTGCGACGGCGCTGGTGGCGAGTTCTCCGTGGTTGGCCTTCGCTTCGGCGAGCCGGCACAACGGCGTCCCCACGGCGGCCTGCACCGCGAGCGCGCTGCTCTTCGCCCTCGACTTCGCGCGCCGGGGGGGCCTGCGGTCGGCGCTGCTGGCCGGCGGCAGCACCGCGCTGGTGTTCCTCATCCGCTCGCTCGACGGCGTGCTGCTGGTGGTGTGGATCTCCGGGCTGTGGCTCCCGCTGCTGCTGCGCGCCGAGCGGGGCGCGCGCCGGGCGCGGTGGATCGCGGCGGTGGCCGGCGGCGCGGGAGCCCTGCTCCTCGTGTCACCCCAGCTCTACGTGAACTTCCGCTCGACCGGGCAGTGGCTCAAGCCGGCCTATTCCCTGTGGCTCGAGCGCGACTGGCCGGGGGCGCACCTCTTCGGCTTCGGCCGCGGCGCGTGGAACTTCGAGCAGACCCCGGGCACCGCGCTGCTCAAGACCGTGGTGGCCCTGGCGCGCGTGGGCCAGTGGTTCGCGGGCAACCTCCTGGGGCCGGTCGCGGTGGGCCTCGCGCTCGCCGTTCCCACCCTGCGGCGGCCGATGCGCGCGGTGTGGCTGTACGCGGGGCTGATGCTCTGCGGCTACGGCCTGTTCCTCTTCCCGTCGGTGCACGACTTCGGGAGCGTCTACCACCTGGCGCTCTTGCCCCTGCTGGGCATCGCCGCGGCGGCCTCGGCGCGCTGGCTGGGCAGACGCCTCGGGGGCCTGCGGGTGCTGGCCCTGGTGCTGGCCGCGGGGCTCGTCTCCGTCCCTACCTTCTGGGCCGTGGAGGCCCGGCGGCTCCACGCCCTGGCGAACGGCATTCTCGCGCCGCTCGAGCTGGCCGACCGCGAGGCCTCGCGCGTGGGGCGGCCCATCATCGTGCTCTGGCGCTCGATGCAGGGCGAACCGCTCAACAGCTGGGTGTTCATGCCGCCGCCGCTGTCCCCGCTGCGCACCGAGCGCGTCATCTGGGCGCGCGACGAGGGCCGGGAGCAGGAGCTGGCCGCGGCGTTCCCCGGACGGCCCCTGCTGCGGCTCGAGTGGAACGACGCGCTCCAGCCCACGCTCGAGCCGGTCGTCGTGCCCTGAACGAGCGGGAGATCAGCGCGAGCGGAGTTCGCCCCGCCGACACCACCATCGAGAGAGAAGGGCACCACGTACGCCCGCGCCGCCCCACCGGGGCCACGCGCGAGAACCCTGCGCCGTCATGCACCACCGGCCACGGCGAGAAGCCCGCGAAGTCGACGCTGGTGATGAGCGTGCCCGAGGGGTTGGCGATGGCGCCGACGAGCGGCACGCGCATCGAGCACCGCACCCGAGGGCTGCAGGCGTGAGCCCCGGACGTCGGCGCTCGTCGCCCCCGTGCGGAAGTCGGACCAGGCGACGTAGAAGAGGCTGGCGCCCCGGGAACTGCCGAGGTCGACGACCAGACCGAGGCGCGCACGTCCATCGCCGGGCCGTTGGAGACGTGCGCGCCCACCAGGAAGTCCGGGCCCAGGGCGCAGGCGAAGGGAGACAGCCCCAGGTTCGCGGGGTTCACCACCGTGCGCGGCGTCGCGTCGAGCACCGCGGCGCGCGTCACCCGGCTGGCCTGCAGTCGCCCCGCGCTCACCGAGTACCGCTCCCAGGCCACGACGCAGGTGCCAGGGACGCACGCCACGGCTGGGTCACGCTCGCCATCGACCGCGACCTCGAGCAGCGCCCCGGCCCACGAGACGCGTGGCGAGCACCCCACCCGTGCCCGACCAGGCGACGAGACAGGTGCCGGTCGTGCACCCCAGCGCTGGTCGGTCCGCGCCGCTGCCGTCAGCGACGACTTGAAAGCCGTAGCCCGGCACGGGCGCCCCGGCGGCGCTGACCAGCCGGCCGTAGACGAAGGACCCGACGTGACGGAAGTCGTCCCACACGGTGACGAAGTGGGTGCCGTTGAAGGCCGTCACCGGGTTGTCCTGCCACTTCGCAGCGGGGCCCGTGCCCGTGACCTGCGTGAGGGGAAACGCGGCGCCGACGGCGGGACCCGCGAAGGCTCCGCTCGCCACCAGCACCGCCACCACCAGCCACCGGGTCCGCATGCCCGCTCCATGGCCGCTCACGTGGCGAGGCGGCGAGCGTCGTGGCGAACGTGCCATCGGAGCCACTCAGGGGCCGGCGTCGGCGCCACACCGCGCCTGGCCTTCGGCGCACACCAACTGGCCACCCACGCACGACGGGCGGAAGGTGGCGGTCGACGCGCAGCAGTCGAACTCTGTGGCGTTCGCGCACGCGCTCAGCGGCAGGCAACACACCGCCCCCACGCTGCCGTTGACGCAGTCGGAAGACGCGGTGAGGTAGCCCGTGCCCTTCCCGCAGGTCGAGACGCTCCCGCAGGTGCCGCCTGCCCCGGCACACGTGGGCGTCGACCCGCCATCGGTCGTCGGCGTCGGCGTTCCACACCCCACGAGAATCAGCATCGGCAGCCAGCGCAGTCGGTTCATGGGGCGGGAGTGTGACGTGGCCCACGCGTCGCGCCAGTTTGTGCGCAGCGAGGTAGAAGGGCCGCACCGATGCGCGCCCCGCTCCTGCTCTCCTGCTCCCTGTTGTTCGCGTGCGGCCCCGTCCCGGCGACCGTCGATGCCGGCCCCACGCTCCCCGACGCCTCGGTGACGCTGCACCCCGACGCGGGCCCCGTGGCGACCGTCGATGCGGGCGTCGACGCCGGGCTGCCGCTGCGCACGCTGTCCGACTTCTGGGCCAACACCCAGTGGCCGCCGTACCTCACCCTCGCGGTCAACGAGCACGCCACCATCTACGGGCAGGTCTACGTCGCGGGCGGCACCGAGGCCCTGGGCGCGATGGCCGACCTCGAAGCCGAGCTCGGCTACGGCGCCGCCGGCAGCGAGCCCTCGACCTGGGCGTGGACCGCCGCGACCTTCAACACCCAGAAGGGCAACAACGACGAGTTCAAGGCCGAGCTGGGCGCGCCCACGTCCGGGGTCTTCGAGTACGCCTTCCGCTACCGGGTGCGCGGCGCGAGCTGGGCCGGCCACGGCGAGTGGCTGCTGGCGGGAGTCAAGGGGCCGACGCTGTTGGCGGGGGAAGCCGGGCTCCTCGCGGTGAAGGGAGGCCGCGTGCGCGTCGACACCCAGAACCTGATGTGCGTGCGCGACGACCCGGCGGCGCGCCTCGAGGCCCTGGCCGTGCGCTGGGCCGCGATGAACGTCGACGTCATCACCGTGCAGGAGGTCTGCGACGAGGCGCCGCTGGGCAACACCGCGGCGCTGCTGGCGCAGAAGCTCGCGCAGCGCACCGGCCGCCCCTGGCGCCACCTCTACGAGCAGACGCACCTCGCCAACAACACCACGCCCGAGGGCCTGGGCGTGCTCACCGCCCTGCCCATTGCCGCGAGCGCGACCACGCTGCTGCCCACCCAGGAGTTCCCCCGGCGCGCGCTGCTCGCGGTGCTCGCCACCCCGGTGGGCATGCTGGTGGCGTGCTCCACGCACTTCTCGTTCCGCCCCGAGGACGCGGCGTTCCGGGAACAGCAGGCCCAGGCCGTGCTCGCCTTCGTCGGCGACTGGCAGTCGGGCAGCGCGCGGCCCCCGGGCACGGCGGCGCTCATCGCCGGGGACTTCAACACCACGCCGCTGACGCCCCCGGTGCAGGTCTTCACGCAGGGCGGCGCGGGCTTCGTCGACGCGTGGGCCTCCACGCACCCCCAGGACCCGGGCTTCTCGTACCCCTCGAGCGCGCCCACCGAGCGCATCGACTACCTGCTGGTGCGCGGCGGGCCGACGGTGGGCACCACGACGCACGAGTTCACCGCGCCGTACACCGGCACCAGCTACGTGTCGGACCACAGCGGCTTCGGCGTCGAGCTGCAGTGAGCACGGAGCCCGCCCTGACGGCCCCCTGGCAACACCTCGAGCGGCTCATCGCCCGTGACGCGCGGGTGCTGGTGCCGGTGCTGGGCTCGGGCTTCGTCACCCAGGCCGCCGCGGCCGGCGCCTCGGCCTTGAACCTCGAGCGCCCGCGGCCGGTGGACTGGCCCGCGCTGCTCGACGGCGTGGCGGCCGAGTTCGCCTGCGCCCCGCACGCCGCGCAGCGCCTCGCCATTCCCGGCCAGACCACCCTGCTGTGGGACGCGATGGTCACCGAGTTGACCGCGCGCCACGGCCTCAAGGGCCCCGCGGCCCACGGGTGGGAGCGCAAGCTGCGCCGCAGCGTCGCCCGGCGCCTGCGGGAAGACGACTCGACCGTCGCGCTGGCGAGGCCCTTCGTCGAGGCCTTCCTCGGGCGGGGCTACGCCGACGTGATGTCCTTCAACTTCGACAACGTGCTGCTGCCCGAAGGCGCGAGCCCGAAGCCCCGGGTGCGCGGCAAGTCCACCCGGGCCTCGCTCGCCGCCACGAGGGGCACCACCACGCTGTGGTACCCGCACGGGCACCTCGTCGACCCCGACTCCATCGTGCTGGGCGCCCACGCCTACGGCTCGCGCATCGCCGCCATGCAGGCCGCCTTCGACGCCCACGCCCGGCGCCCGGTTCCCCGGCCCTCGACGAACCTCGACACCTGGGTGGCCACGATGCTCGAGCGCCCCCTGCTGTTCATCGGCCTCTCGCTGACCCGCGAGGAGTGGACCCTGTGGTGGCTGCTGGCCCAGCGCGCCCGGTTCCTCGCGCGGCGGCCCGAGCGCAAGCGCCCGCCGGCGTTCATCTTCGCCCGGCAGCCGGCGCCCAGCGAGCGCCCCGAGGCCCTCGCCGCCTGGGACACCCTGGCCCGCACCGCCGAGCTGCTGGGCCTGACCCTGCTGGAGTTCACCGACTTCGGCGCGGGGTGGAAGAAATTGCAGGGCACGCTGCGCTGGTAGATCGAAGTGGAAGGGCGCGCGTTCCTGCTCGCCATGCCCACCCTGCCCCGAATCTTCCGCGCCGTGCTGCTGTCTTCCGCGCTCGCTGCCCCGGCCTTCGCCGCCGACCCCGCGCCCCCGCCCGTGACCACCGAGGCCCGCGCCGCGAGGCCCACCCTCGACGTGGTCTTCGTGCTCGACACCACCGGTTCGATGGGCGGCCTCATCGAGGGCGCCAAGCAGAAGATCTGGTCCATCGCTTCGCGCATGGCCTCGGGCACGCCCACGCCGCGCATTCGCGTGGGCCTGGTCGGCTACCGCGACAAGACCGACGACTACGTGACCAAGCGCTTCGACCTGAGCGAGGACCTCGACGGGGTGTACACGAACCTCCAGGGCTTCCAGGCCGGTGGCGGCGGTGACGGGCCCGAGCACGTGGGCCGCGCGCTGGGCGAGGCCGTCTCCCTCATGTCCTGGAGCCAGGACCCCAAGGCCGCGAAGATGATCTTCCTCGTCGGTGATGCCCCCGCCCACGACGACTACAACGACGGCTGGAACACGCGGGTGTGGGCGAAGAAGTCCATCGGCCAGGGCATCGTGGTCAACACCGTGCGCTGCGGCACCGACGTCACCACCGAGAACCTCTTCCGCGACCTCTCGCTGCTCGCCGACGGGAGCTACGTGTCCATCCAGCAGTCCGGCGGCATGGTCGCCGTGGCCACGCCCTTCGACACCGACATCGCCAAGCTCAACGCGGAGATCGCCGACAAGACCCTGGTCGGTGGCTCGGCCCTGGCCCAGCGCGAAGGCAACGCCGAGCTCAGCGCGCTCAAGGCGATGCCCTCCTCGGTCTCGTCGGACCGCGCGGCCTTCAAGAGCAAGTCTGCCCCGTCGGCGCCGGCCACCGAGGTGGTGCGTGCCCGCGGCGCAGTGACCCTGAACGCGGCGCCCGAGAAGGTCAACACCCTGAGCGAAGACGAGCTCCCCGCGACGCTCAAGGCGCTGCCCAGGGGTGAGCGCGAGGCCTACGTGCGCAAGCAGAACGCCGAGCAGCAGGCGCTCCAGGGCCAGGTGGCCGAGCTCTCGAAGAAGCGCGACGCCTTCCTCAAGGGCGCGGTGGAGAAGAAGAAGGACTCCTTCGACGACCAGGTCTTCGAGTCGGTCAAGCGCTCGGCGGCCAGGGCCGGAGTTGCCTACTGATGGAGCTGACGCACCCGTACTAGGGTGCAGCCGGTGAAACTCGATTCGCGCGTCGTCGTGGCCGCCGGCCTCAGCTTTACCCTCGGTCTCGTGGGCGGGTGCTCCGTCGAATCGACCCACTACGAGAACCAACAGTACGCGTGCCGCAACGACCAGGACTGTGCGCCCGGCAACACCTGCGTGAGCGGCCTGTGCCAGGGCGACGGCGCAGGCGGCGGGACGACCGGCGGCGGCGCGACGGGCGGCGGCAGCGCGACCGGGGGCGGCGGGGCGACGGGCGGCGGCGGAGCCGAGGTGTTCGACGCGGGCTGCGCCGGGCACCCCGAGGTGTGCGGCGACCAGGTCGACGACAACTGCAACGGCATCCTCGATGACGGCTGCCCCTGCACCGGCGTCGGCGTGACCTGTTACCCGCTGGGCCTCGACTCGCCGACGCTGCGCTACCCGTACGATGGCGGCGCGGGTTGCGCGGCCGGGCTCCAGGCCTGCGTCAACGGGGTGTTGGCCGCGGGCTGCGACGACGTGCACGTGCCGCAGCTCGAGTTCTGCGACGGCAAGGACACCGACTGCGACGGGCTCCCCGACACGACGAGCTGCCCGTGCACCACCGGCTACGGCTGCTACCAGGGCACCCCCTTCACCCCTGGCACCGGGGCCTGCCATGCCGGCACCTGGAACTGCGCCCTGCCCGCCGGCACCCAGTGCGTCGGCCAGGTGCTCCCCGCGGTGCGCGAGTCGTGCAACGGCGTCGACGACGACTGCAACGGCGAGGTCGACGAGAACGTGCAGACCGCCCCGTGCGGGGTCGGCGTGTGCGCCTCGGCGAACAAGGTGTGCAGCGGCGGGGCGGAGCTGGCCTGCGACTTCACCACCAACCCGCCGCCCGGCTACGCGGCCACGGAGATCTGCGGCGACGGCCTGGACAACAACTGCGACGGCTTCGCGGAGAACGGCTGCACCTGCGTGCTCAGCGCCACCGTCACCTGCTGGTCGGGCTCCTCGTCGGCGTGCCCCAGCGACGGCGGGGCGTGCCTCGGGGTGTGCGCCCGCGGCACCCAGACCTGCGCCGCGGCGAGCGACGGCGGCCTCGCCTACGGCAGCTGCGCCGGCCAGACCGCGGCGAGCAACGAGAGCTGCAGCGACTCCGTCGACAACGACTGTGACGGGCTGCGCGACTGCCTCGACACCGACTGCACCGGGCGCAGCTGCGGGCTCAACGGGCGCGCGTGCAAGAGCGGCAGCTGCCAGTGCCTGATGCCCGACGGCGGCGCGGGCCAGGCCAACGAGACCACCTGCAACGACGCCCTGGACAACGACTGCGATGGCCTGCGCGACTGCGCCGAGAGCGCCTGCAACGGCCAGGCGTGCGGCAGCTTCGGGCGCACCTGCGTGGGCACCTCCTGTTCCTGCCTGGTCGACGGGGGCACGGTGCAGGCATCCGAGACCCTGTGCAACGACACCCGCGACAACGACTGCGACGGGCTCGTCGACTGCCAGGAATCAGCGTGCACCGGCCAGGCCTGCGGCCTCAACGGGCGCAAGTGCGCGGCGGGCACCTGCGCCTGCCTCATGGCCGACGGCGGGGTGCAGGCCACCGAGACCAGCTGCAGCGACGCGCTCGACAACGACTGCGACGGCCTCGTCGACTGCGCCGACTCGAACTGCGCCGCGGCGGCCAACTGCGCGAGCGCCGACGCAGGCGCGCTGACCGAGACGCTGTGCGACGACGGCCTCGACAACGACGGCGACGCCCTGGTCGACTGCCTCGATCCCGACTGTCTCCACAAGCGCTGCGGTGCGGTGGGCAGGGTGTGCTGCTCGACGGCGGCCACCGCCATCGCCTGCAAGGACCTCACGAACGACGCGGCCAACTGCGGCGTGTGCGGGGTGAGCTGCGCGTCGGGGAGCTGCACCGCGGTCAGCGGGGGCGCCTACGTCTCGGGCTCCTGCACCTGCCCCGGGGGCTTTTCCTCGCAGTGCCCGACGCCCGTCAGCGGTGTCCGCCAGACCTGCAGCACCAACCGCTGCAGCTGCAGCGCCGACAGCGACGCCTGCGGTCGCACGTCCACCGGCGCCAGCTGCTACAGCGGCTCCACGCCCGACCTCTGCCACTACTGAGCAACTCGGTGGGTGGGCTCAGAACCGCCCGCTGACCGAGCCCGTCAAGGGTGAGAGCAGCACCGTGACCGAGGCCGCCTTCGGGGCGCTGCCCAGGTCGATGAGGATGAGGCCCACCCCCGCGGCCGCCAATACCCCGCCGGCGACGAAGAGGCCGTTGGCAATCTTCGCCTGGGTGATGGCCGCGGCGTCGAGCTCGGAAGCCTGGCGCTGGGTGAGGCCGGTGACGACGCCCGCGGCGTCGCGCTCGGCCCGGGCGATGCGGGCCCGGGCATCGGCCGACAGCCCACCGACGATGCCGCCGCCCACCAGGGCCGCGGCGCCGACCGCGCCGACGACGATGCCGGCGGTGCGGGCCCACCCGCCCCCCGCCGCGCCCTGGGTCCCCGCGAGTGGTGGGAGCGGCGGCGGGAGCAGCTCGACCACCGGCTCCGGGGGCCTGGCCTCGCCGGTGGCCACGTGGAGGACGCCCTTGTCGCCCAGCACCTCGACCTTCCACTTCACCGCGGGCGCGTCGACCGCCACCGTGGCCTGGTGCGCCTCGAGCTTGAGGGTCACCACCTGGTCCTCCCTGCCGGCGCGCCCGAGGGTGATGCGCACCGAGCGCGCGGGCACCAGCGGGTTGTCCTTCACGGTGAGGGCCAACGCGGTGATTCGCTCGGCGTTGCGCGTCGGTTCCACCTGCACCGAGAGGGGCGGGTTGTTCTCAGCCCACGACCGGGCCTCGAAGAAGGGCGTGCGGGTGCGCGGCGGGAGGTTCTTGGAAAGCTGGTAGTCGGGCACCAACGAGAGCAGCACCGAGAACGCCTCGCGGGCCCGCGCCGGCCTGTCGAGGGTAGCGGCCGAGATGGCGGCCAGCTCGTAGAGCCCGCGCAGCGTGTCGCGGTCGATTTCCACGTTCTGCGCCAGCGCCGCGTCCACGGCCTTGAGGGCCTTGTCGTACTGGAGGTCTTCGACGAGCTGCTTGGCCTCCGCCAGTCGCTGGCTCGGAGGTGAGGCAGCCGTGACCACGAGGGACAAGACGAGAGCCGCGTACATGAGCGCCGCAGCGTACACCGATTGACACGGCGCGTAGAGGCTCCACACTCCCCCACCTGTGTCGCGCGCCGGCCCCTGGCTCCCCCAAACCACCGTCGGTCGTTACCAACTCCTCACGCCGCTCGCGTCGGGGGGCATGGCGGAGATCTGGCTGGCGCGGCAACCCGGGGTGCGGGGCTTCGAGAAGCTGGTGGTCATCAAGCGCATGGTGGGCGCGCTGGAAGAGGACCCCGACCACGTCGAGATGTTCCTCACCGAGGCGAGGCTCGCCGCGCAGCTCACGCACCCTCACATCGTGCAGGTCTACGAGCTGGGTGAAGAGGACGGCTCGTTCTTCATCGTCATGGAGTTCGTCGACGGCGAGAGCCTGTGGGGCGTGTACAGGGAAGCACGCCGCCAGGAGAAGCCGCTGTCGGATCAGCTCGCCGCGCGGTTGATCGCCTGGTCGGCCGAGGGCCTGCACTACGCCCACACCCGCACCTCCGACGACGGCACGCCCTTGTGCATCGTGCACCGCGACGTGAGCCCGCAGAACCTGCTGGTCACGATGGACGGCACCATCAAGCTGGTCGACTTCGGCATCGCGAAGGTGGCCTCGCACGCCACCTCGAGCGGCAAGCTCAAGGGCAAGCTGGCCTACATGGCCCCCGAGCAGGGCCGGGCCGAGGCCGTCGACGCGCGCAGCGACGTGTTCGCCCTGGGGGTCTGTCTCTTCGAGTTGGTCACGCGCACCCGCCTCTTCCCGCGCATGAACGAGCTGGAGATCCTCACGAAGATCACCACCTCCCTCGCCTTCGCCCGGGCCAGCGAGCGGCGCCCCGACGTGCCGCCGGTGCTCGACGAGATCATCGCCCGGGCCATGGCCGCGTTCCCCGAGAACCGGTACCAGAGCGCGCGCGAGCTGCAGGTGGCCCTCGACGACTGGCTGGTGTCGACGGGCGCGCGCACCACCAGCGGCGACGTGGCCGACTTCATGCGGGTGATCTTCGCGGAGCGCATCGCCACGCGGAAGAACCTCATCGAGGCGGCCAAGCGCGGCGAGCTGACGCCCGGGCAGATCCCCACCAACGCCTTCACCGCCACCTCCGAGAGCGGGTCGAGCAGCGTCGCGAAGGGCGCGCGCTCCAGCGGCCTGTACCCCGCGGTGAAGCCCGCAGCGCCCGCGGCCGAAGAGGTCTCGCTCTCGTTCGACGCCACCGCCCGGCTCCCGCTGCCGGTGCCGTCACGGCCCCCGGTCGCGGGGCACGCCACGCACGCGCCGACGCCGAGCCCCTTCCCCGAAGCGCCGCCCGAGTTGCCCAAGGGGAGCCGCGGGCCGCTGCCCTTCGTGCTCGCTGCCGTGGCCCTCGCCTTCGTGGCCGTCGTCGGCTGGTTCGCCATGCGCTCGGCCCAGGCCGAACTCCCGGCCGTGGTCGACGCCGGAACGCCCGTCGCGGCCAGCGCCACGCTGGCGGTGGTGGTGACGCCGGCAGACGCCCTGGTGCGCATCGACGGCGCGAGCCGCGGCGCCAGCCCCTTCACCCTGGCCGCGGGCGAGCACACCATCGAGGTCGACGCCGCGGGCCTCGTGCCCGAGAAGCGCACCGTGCGCCTGGCATCCGGCGAGCGCCTCGAGGTGGTCCTCAAGCTGGAGCACCTGCCGGTCGTCGAGGCGAGCCCCGACCCCACCACCGTCAAGAAGCCCGAGCCGGTGGCCGTGAAGACCGCCAAGGGCACGCTCAAGCTCGACACCGTGCCGTGGACCACGGTGTTCCTCGGCGGCAAGAAGCTGGGCGACACGCCGCTGCTGGGCATCTCGCTTCCGGCCGGTCGCCACACGCTGCGCCTGGTCAACAGCGAGCAGAACCTCGAGCACACCATCGAGGTGGACATCGTCGCCAACCAGGCGACGGTGAAGCGCCTCAAGCTGCAGTGACCCACCGCCGCCCGGCGGCTACTTCGTCTTCTTCTCGGGCGCCTTCGCCGCGCCCCTGGCGATGGCCATCAGCTCGTTGAGCGCGACCTGGGTGGCGGCGGGCATGTCACTGCCCGAGCGCCAGTTGAACCAGGTGCGGTCCTTGAGGCGCTCGGCGCAGGTGACGGCGAGGGTGGTGGCCGGGTTCTCGCGCACGCAGTTCTCGAAGTAGGCCCACTCGAGCTGCCACAGCGAGAGGTCGGCCACCGCGCCGTGCACCACGCCCAGCAGGTACAGCGCCTCGCCACGGTACGCGGCCTGCGGCTCCTGGCGCATGGCCTCGTCGAGGTAGCTGGCGGCGCGCAGCAGCTTGATGAAGTGCTCGGAGGCGGGGGTGATGTTGGTCAGCGCCCCGCTCGCCTCGGCGAGCTGCTTCGCGCGGGCCACGAGGGCCTCGGGCTTCTGGGTGGCGAGCGCGAAGCTCTCCTTTTCCCAGGCCGCGGCGTCCACCTGCCACAGCTTGAGCTCGCGGCGGGTGAAGCCGGGCAGCTCGGTGCGCTTGACCTGCGGGGCGAGCAACTGCTGCACCAGCTTCGCGTCGTCGCGGGCGCGCACGGCGACGCGAATGGCCAGGCGCAGCGACTCGAGCTCCTCGAAGACGTCGGTCTCGGGCCGGGGCTTCGCCAGCTCGGCCTTCCACACCTCGAGCGCACGGTCGAACTGCCGGGTGACGGCGTAGAAGTGGGCCTGCTGCAGCGGCGGCAGGTGCAGGCCCTCGACGCGCTTCTCGGGGTCGAGGAAGTCGCGGCGCGGCTCGCGCAGGTGACAGGCGATGCACAGCTGGGTGAGGCCCTGCGCCCGGCGACGCGCGGCCTCGGTGCCACCGGAGGCGAAGTCGAGGCGCGCGGTCGTCGCCTGCTGGGTGAAGAGCTCGGCCACGCCGGTGGACGACGCGCCGGGCCCGCGCATGAAGGGGTGGCGCAGGCGGCTCAACACCTCGAGGGAGCTGCCGATGGCCTTCTGGTTGGCCGGGTCGCGGAACGCGCCGGGGCTCGGCAGCCAGGGGGCGATGGTGAGCGCCGCGTCGAGGGCCTCGGCCATCACCGCCGGCTGCTGCGAGACCGAGAGCTGGGTCTTCGTGGGCGCGGGTGCCACCCCGGCATCGGGCGCCACGGGGCCAGCATCAGGGGCAGCGAGCACCACGGCGGTCAGGCAGAGGGCGGTGAGCATGGTGCCGACTTGGGCCCAGCCCTCGACCCAAGTCAACTTCGTGGCCAGCGCCGCGCGCCGGGAGTATCGACGCGGCGTGCGCGCGATGACGAAGCGGCAGCTCCTCCCGGTCCTTCTCCTCGCGCTGTCCTGTGCCCCACCCCCCACCTCCGAGGCCCAGCTCCCGGCGGCGTCGTCGCGCGACGTGTGGTTGTTGATCATCCACGGCTCCGGCGACGGCCCCGGGCGCTGGGCGACGGGCATGGCCGAGGCCCTGCGCCCGCGCTTCGCCGAGCCCGACCGCCTCGAGGTGCTCGCCTATGACTGGCACGACGCGGCCGTGGACAAGCTGAGCGCGGCGGTCAACGGGCGCCGCGAAGGGCGGGCCATCGCCGAGGTCATCGCCAGCCGCGGGCTCTCGCACGTGCACGTCATCGCGCACTCCGCCGGGGCGCACGTGGCGCACGGGCTCGAGCTGGCCTGGAGCGAGCAGCCGGCCCCGCGCCCCACCCTGCACCTCACCTTGCTCGACCCGTTCCTCGGCGAGGGCCTCGACTTCGAGTGGGGCCGCACGCGCTTCGGCACGAAGGCCGACTTCACCGAGGGCCTGCTCAACCGGGGGGACGGCGTGCCGGGCACGGAGGTCGCGGTGCAGGCCGCGCACACCTTCGACGTGACGGGGAGCAAGCCCAGCGGCGCGGCGTGGGCCGGCAAGGAAGGCCACTGGTGGCCCACGAGCGCCTACGCGGACCTCGACCCGGCCTTCTTCGACGCGAGCCTCGAGGCCAGCGGGCAGTTCGACGCCGAGGCGCTGCGCGCACGCTGGCCTGCGGGGCAGACCGAGGTGCGCTGAGGGAGCGCGGGCCGGGACGGGCCGGACGAGTGCCACGGAATGTTCACGCGGAGGTCATTTCACGGCACGTTGCGCGTCTCGGCGCCCAGCAACACCTCGGCCAGTTCCTTGCGCTGCACCAGGTGCACTTCGTTCATGGCGTCGAGGTTCATGGCGCGCAGTGTCGGTGACGGGGCTCACGCCGGCAACGCACAAGCCTGACCTTCGAGACGCGGGCGGCTACGCGGGCTCGAACAACTCCACGGGACCGGTGATGCCCTTGAGCTCGTGCGTGCCCACGCTGCGGGTGGGCACGGTGAGCGCGCTGGCGAGCGCGGCGCTGAGCAGCACCTTCTTCCCCAGCTTCCCGGTCATGCCCTCGATGCGCGAGGCGAGGTTCACCGCGGGGCCGATGGCGGTGAAGTCGAGCCGGCTGGCGCCGCCGATGTTGCCGTAGGCCACCTCGCCCAGGTGCAAGGCCACGCCGAAGGCGAGCGGCTCCTCGCCCCGGGTGGCCCGCAGCGCGTTGAGCTTGCCCAGGGCCGCGAAGGCCGCGGTGGTGGCGCGCACCGAGGCCTCGCCGGCCATGCGCGCGTCGACCGTGTCGGTCACCGGGAACATCGCCAGCAGCCCGTCGCCGATGAACTTGAGCACCTGCCCCCCCTCGTGCTCGATGGCCGGCACCTGGCACTCGAAGAACTCGTTCAAGATGCCGATGATGTCCCTGGGGGTGCGGTCCCCGGACAGCGTGGTGAAGCCGCGCAGGTCGGAGAACCAGATGACGCAGCGGATGGTCTGGGTGTCGCCGCGTTGGATCTGCCCCTTCAAGATGCGATCGCCCGCGTCGTTGCCCACGTAGGCGTTGAGCAGGTTCACCGCGGTGCGCATCAGCGCCAGCGTCTCGCCCACGCGCGAGAGCGGGCGCACCACGTGACCGAGGGCCGCGAGGTGCTCGTCGAGGAAGCCGCCGGGAAAGCGCGTGGCGAAGGTGATGGCGTGCGTCGAGCCGCCCATGAACTTGAGGGGGAAGACCACCAACTCGGTGAAGCCCGCGTCGCGTAACGCCAGCGTGTCCGACGAGGTGAGGCGCGCGCCGGGCTCGAGCTTCTGCCGCAGCACCTCGGCGCTGGCGAAGACCTGGGCCACCGGGCTCTGGAGGAACATCGGCGACGAGAGCAGCTCCCACGAGGCCTCTTGCGCCTGCACCTTGTCCACGCCGCGCTCCCACAGGAAGCGGCGGCCCATCACCGAGGGGTGCAGCGTGCGCACGAAGGCGGCCATGCGCTCCAGCGGCACGCCGGCGCTCACCAGGTCCGGCCCGAAGCGCTCCAGCACCGCCATGGGCGTCGAGGCCCCGGGCGCGCCGTCCACCAACCAGTCGAAGAGGGACTGCACCGTGGGGTGAAAGGGCATGCCCCGATGATGCCTCAGCGCCCTTCGGCGCGCTGCACCGCTTCGCGGACGAGGGCCACGGCCATGTCCTCCTGCGCGCCCTTCACCAGCCACGAGGGCAGGCCGCCGCCGGGGTCACTCAGGCAGCGGTGCTCCACGCGGGTCGAGCCTGCGCCCTCGACCTCGAAGCGCCACGAGCCGCGCACCGTCACCCGCACCGCCGGTTGCGCGCGCTGCCCCAGGGGCGTGGGGCCGGCCTCCGACTCGTAGGCGATGTGCACCGCGTCGTTGGCGTCGTCCCGGCGAAAGCGCACCAGGGCCTCGCGGCGCTCCACCACCGGGGGGTGCAGCAGCTGCCACACCAGCTTCTCCCGGGGCGCCTCGCTGAGCACCAGGCGCTGCTCCACCATGCGCCCCTCGACGCCCTGGGCATTCCAGCGCCACACGGCGTCGGCCAGGGCCAGCGGGGGCGCGGCGCTGTGGGTGATGACCCGGAACTCGAGGTACCCGCCGGCGCCCGCGGGCCGCGATTCGACGGACAACGCGCCATCGCGGCGCACCGCGCGCCACGGCTCCTCGGCCTGCACCGTCGCCGCCACGCACAGCCCCGCCATCGCCAGCCATCGGATCATGCGGGCTGGGGCCGCGGGCCCCCCGCCACGGCTCACGGGAGCTCAGCAAGCTTCGCGGCGCCCGTCCTCCCCTCGCCCGCCGCCAGCCCGAATGGTGGGCTTCGCGGGCCCGCTCACTCCAGGGAGATCTCCCGGAGCGTGTTCTCGATGTTCATCCACGCCCGTGAGCCCTTCACCACGATGCCGTTTTTCGGCAGGCGAGCGGTGTCGCCGATGATGACGCACTGGCTGCCGGCCTTGAGGATGATGGGCATGCTCGTCGTCTGGACCCAGTTCGTCGGGCTCGGGGCGCTCAGGTCGTAGACCGGCATGCCCGTGGGCAGGATCCCGGAGGTGGCGCTGCTGGGCACCGCGAAGAGGTAGCTGCCGAAGACCGCGGTCGAGTCGAACTGGAAGCCCGAGGCGAAGACCTTCTCCGGCGTCAGCTTCTGCGTGGTCGAGGCGTTGGTGTCGAGCGAGCCGCTCAGGTCGTAGACGTACACGCCGGCGGAGGTCGCGATGGCCGCGTACGGGTAGAAGATGCTCGTGGTGCGGGGCCGTGGGTAGCTCAGGCCGTCGTTGATGGTGAACGAGCTCGTCAGCACCGGCGTGGTGGTCGTCGCGTCGTCGTCGAGGAGTGCACGCAGGTCGACGACGAACACGTTGGTCGCGCTGCTCACGCCGTCGATGGTCACCACGGCGTAGGAGCCCCACATGGTCGTCTCGGGCACCGCCAACACGGACGACGAGGAGCCCGCGAGCAGGAACGCGCCCCGGGTGTCGGTGGCGGCCAGGCTGGTGAGCACGTTTCGATCGCGTTGCTTTCGCGCGTCGAACACCTCGAGGTACACGCCCGCCGGCGCGGTGGTGCGCACCTGGGTGACGACGAGCCGGTTGCCCACGGCGTCCGCGTCGGTGACCCGGCCAGCCAGCGACATCATGGCCACGTCGAGCGGCGCGTGGAAGGTGGTCGCGTTGCGGTCGAACTCGGCCTCGTGGTTGATCAACATCACGCGGGGGCCCACCGCGAGCACCTCGGTGTCGTCGAGCATGGCGAACCCCGACGAGCAGGTGAGCGAAGTGCCCGTCTGCGAGACGAGCACCGGTTGCGTGCCGGACTGCACGTCGTAGGCGGTGTACTGCCCCGAGGTCACCACGAAGCCACCCTGCAGCGCCGGACGGTAGCCCGTGCCCACCAGCGAACTGCGCAGCCGCATCGCGCGGGGCGTCGCCGTCTCGAGGAAGGTCACCATGCTGCCCGCGGCCACGGCGAGGTAGTTGCCGTGCGTCAGCACGTGCGAGCCGAAGCCGTGCCCATCGAAGGCGGGGTCGAGCGTGTACCCCGACGTCTCGCGGTGCAGCGTCGCGTCGGTCAGGTCGATGCCGTGGAGGTACTTGTTCAGGTCGACCGCGAAGGCCTCGGTGCCGTGCACCTCGAACTGCCCGCTGCCGTAGGTGGTCGAGACCCCGACCGCGGGGAAGTTGACCGGTGAGCCCGTCGCCGACCACGAGGTGGTGAGGTCGAAGACGCTGAAGCCGAAGCTCCCGCCGACCCCGTAGAGGTAGTTGCCCGAGACCACCGGCCGCGACGACACGTTGATGGCGTTGCCCGTGCCGACGACCGCGATGCTCCCGGTGACCGCGGTGCCCGCGTCGGGCAGGCCTCCATCGAGCACGCCGCCCACGTTGTAGTGCGTGCTCCCGCCACCTCCGCTGCTGCCGAAGGCCATCGCGCGGTTGCGGCTGAGCACCATCGCCGAGGCCGTCCCCCCGGCGGAAGCCGAGGCCATGAGATCTGCCGACGTCGGGCGCGTCGCAGCGACGTCGTCGTACAACCTGGCCAGGCTGAGCACCGCCATGGTGTTGGGGGTGAGGGAGTTGATGAACAACCGGTCTCCCTGCACCGAGGCGCTGCTGGCATTGAAGGTGGCCCCCAGGCTCGAGAGGTCGACCCCGCCCACGGCCGTCAACTCCACCGGCGACAGCGGGTCGCTCAGGTCGAAGATGTGCACCCGCTTGCCGGCGACGAGGAAGAGGTGGATGCCGTCGACCAGCACGTCCACGTTCTGCGCGTTGGCGGTGCACGTCACCTGGTCGACGAAGACCTTCACCGCTCCGACCTTTCGCGGCACGGCCGGGCTGGTCACGATGCCGCCGTTCTGCACCGGCGCGGTCATCGAGCGCATGTCGACCACCTGCAGCGCGCTGTTGCCGGTGCACGTCCCGCCTTCGGCCGCGGTCATCTCGGTGCCCGCCACGTAGAGGGCCGTGCCCAGCGACGCCAGGCGCCCCGCGGCGAAGTTGCCCAGGGAGAGCGTGGTGATGATGTTCGGCGACACCTCGTTGGCCTGGAGCAGCAGCGAGGTGCTCGGCGTGCCCTTGTTCCCCGCCGCGTCGACGGGCGTCACGCTCACGTAGACCGGCGAGCCGTTGGGGAGGTTGCTCAAGGTGAAGTTGGTCACCGGCGGGGTGCGCACCGGCGAGATGCCCTGCGAGGCGAAGCTGCCGGTGAGGTCCACCGCGCTGCTGCCGTAGGCCACGAGGTCGTAGGCCACGTCGGCCTGGGTCGAGCTCTGCCAGTAGAGCGTCGAGGCGCCGTTGGTGTTGTCCACCCACGACGGGTCGGTCTGCACCTGCGCGGGCGGCACGGTGTCCGCCGTCACCAGCACCGACGACACGCCGCTGACGTTGCCCGCTTCGTCGCGGGCCCGCAGCTGCAGGTCGTTGGCCGTGCCCAGCTGCGCGCCGGTGTTGGCCAGGGTGAACGAGAAGAGGATCTTCGGCGTGGTCGCGGTGGTGCTGGTGGTGGTCCACGAGGTGAGCGTGCCGCCCAGCTGCTCGTAGGTGACGGTGGAGGTGTCGGTGGAAAGCGCCGCGACCTCCACCGGGAAGCCGGTGCCCGCGTCCAGGCTGACCACCGAGGGCTGGGTGACGATGCGCATCGTGGTGGGCGGCGTGGTGTCGAGGGTGATGGTGTCGGTGACCAGCGTCGTGGACGCGTTGCCCGCGAGATCGAGGTACTGCACGCACAGGCGCTTGAGCCCGTCGCCGGAGCTCAGGAGGAACGTGTAGAAGCGCGTCGCCGGCACCGCGTTGACGCCGCTGACGGTGGCCGCGGAGCACGCGGTGGTCGAGGCCTCCGCGAGCTTCACCTGCCAGGTGTCGGCCGAGGTGCCGCGCAGCTCGGCGGTCACCGAGACGCTGTTGGTGAAGTCGACGTTGGGCGCGGTCGACGAGAGCGACACCGTGGCCGCGCTCACGTCGGGCGGCGTGCGGTCGATGTCGATGGCGTCGAAGGCCACCGCGCTCCAGTTGCCCACCGCGTCGCGGAACACGGCGTAGAGGTTGCGCACCCCGGTGCCCGCGAAGCGGAAGTCGCGCGGGGTCGCGGCGTACGGGTCCCAGGTGGTGAATCCCGCGCCCGTGGCGTCTTCGCTCAGGGACCACTCGGTGGCGCCCGAGACGAGGCCCACCACGCTGCCGATGTTGCCCCCCCGAACGAGCGCGGTGGCGTCGTTGATGTACGCGGCCCCGGTGTCGATGGAGAGGTACGGCGACTGCGGGGGCACGGTGTCGAGGGTGATGCTCGAGGCGGCGATGCTCCCGGTGTTGCGCGCCTGGTCGCGCACGCAGCCGCGCACGGTGTTGCTGCCTTCGCCACCCGAGAGCAGGTAGTTGAGCGAGGAGGTCGCCGAGTAGCGCTGCCACGAGAGCGACGAGGCGCTGCTGCACGAGATGCTCACGTCCTGGGTGAGGGCGATCTCGTAGGGCACCTCGCTGCAGCCGGTGAGCGCCACGCGCACGTTGGGCTTGGCGGTGAAGCCCGCGGGCGGCGCAGCGGTGGTGTCGGCGCGGGAACCGCTGAGCGTCAGGCCGCAGCCGGTGGGGGTGCTGGCGTCGAGCGCGATGCTGGCCGACACCGGGCCGGTGACGTTGCCCGCCGCGTCACGCACGCAGGCCTTCACCTGGCGCGGCGAGAGGGCGCCGGTCAGCGACTGGGCGGTGAGCGTCGACTGGCTGAGCGGCAGCCAGGTGGCGGAGCTGGCCTGGGGACAGGTGAGGGTCTCGTTGCCCAGCACGTACCAGGCGGTCTCGTTGGTCAGCAGGGTGACGTCGACGGTGGCCTGGGCCGTCAACTCGGCGCTGCGCGCCCCGTCGGCGAGCGTGCCCAGCACCGAGAGCGAGAGCGTGGGGGCGACGCGGTCGAGGCGCACGCCCACCGACGAGAAGGCGTCGTTGCCGGCGCGGTCGCGGAAGCGCACGTAGAGCGTCTTGTCGCCGTCGCTGTCCGACAGCAGGTACTGCAGCGTGGAGAGCGCGGGGAAGGCGCCGGCGTCGGCCCCCTGGAAGTACGGGTTCTCGGACACCGTCAGCGGCCGCGGCGCGAGGTCGGCGGCGTTGGTGGTCAGCGTGAGGCCCGCGTCCCGCGAGTTGGTGATGGAAGGCGAGGTGAGCGTCGCGCTCGCCGGGTTGGGCGCGACGCGGTCGAGGGTGATGCTGGCGCTGGCCTCGGTGACGGCCACGTTGCCCGCGGCGTCCTGGAAGAGCGCGTAGACCGTCTTCGCGCCGTCCACCGGGTCGAGGAACCACGAGAGCTGCGAGCGCGAGGGCTGGAGCAGCGCCGCGTTGAGGTCGCTGCCGTTGGCGTTGGCCAGCTTGATGAACACCGTGCCCCCGTCGGGCTCGGCGCTGGTGGTGACGTTGATGGTGGTGATGACCTGGTTGGTGAAGCCGTCGACCTCGGCCAGCGCGCCGCGCGGAATGGTGATGGAGCCGGACGGCTCCTGGGTGTCGACGATGATGGTGTCGCTGCGGGCCGGGCTGACGTTGCCCGCACCGTCGATGAGCTGCACCCACACCGGCTGCGGGCCGTCGAGCAGCGAGCTGCGCACCAGCGTGGTGGGCGAGCGGTAGGCGTCGGGCACGCCCTGCACGGTGCCGGCGCCGTTGACCGTCTCCCCCACGCGCATGCGCGCCAGCGTCGAGCCGACGTCGGAGCCGGAGATCTGCAGCGAGAGGTTCTGCGAGAAGCGGGTGAAGCGCGGCGTGGTGCCCGTGGGGCTGGTGGCGTCGAAGAGCACCTGGCTCAGCGTGGGGGCCACGGTGTCGAGCTTGATGGAGCTGCTGAAGACGCGGCTGATGGCCCCGGCGCCGTCCTTGTACTGCGCGTAGACCGTCTTGAGCCCGTCGACGGCCGAGAGCACGAAGGGCTGGGTGCTGCCGGTGTACGGCGCGAAGGCCTGGGTGTCGGCCCCGAAGGTCGAGTCTTCCGACGCGCGGTAGCTGGCCACGCCGGTGCTGGGGAACTTGTTGAAGTCGAGCGTCACCGGCTGGGTGCGGGTGAAGCCGCCCAGGTTGAGGGAGTCGCCGTCGTCGATGTCGAAGTCGCCCTGCAACAGGGTGAGCGTGAGCAGGCCGGTGTCGACCGGGGTGTCGTCGACGACGGTGACGTTGGCCGTGGCGGGGCTGAACTTCTCGCGGCGCGCCACGACGTCGTAGCTGCCGGAAGGAATGTCGCGCAGCTCGAAGCGGCCCAGCGACGGGTCGGTCAGGTCGGAGGCCGCGGTGGTGGAGTAGGTCCGGCCGCTGACTTCGATGGCCACGCCCGCCGCCGAGCTGTTGTCGGCCATCTTCACCGAGCCGACGATGGTGCCGCGCACCAGGCGCAGGGTGATGGTGCCCAGGTCGGCGGTCTTGCCCGGCTCGAGCACCACCGAGCGGAAGGGGACGACGTCGTGGTAGCGATCGAGCCCGAAGCGCACCTCGCGCGGGCCCGGGGCCAGGCCGCCGATGGAGAAGCGGCCCTGGGCGTCGCTGGGCTGGGTGCCGGTGCCGAAGTTGACGGTGACGTTCGCGGCCGGCACGGGCGCCAGGCCCTCACGCTCGATGAGCAGGGCGCCGACGAGGGTCGCCGGGTTCAACGCCATGAGCACCGGCGTGGCCGTGAGGTCCTTCGTCTCGCCTTCGCCCAGCACCACGTCGGCCAGCGTGCCCACCTGGTACCAGGGGTGCGAGGCGCGCAGGGTGTACGTGCCCGGGGGCAACCGCTGCACGAAGTTGCCGTCGCTGGTGACCGAGGTGGCGGCGATCTTCTGGCCCGCGAGGAGGAACTCCACCACCGCGCCGGTGACGTCGCCGCTGCCGCCCATGACGCCCACCTTGCCCAGCAGCGTGGCCTCGGCCGGCGTGCCCGCGAGCCAGTCGGGGGTCAGCGTGCCGAGGTCGATGGGCGCGCCGGAGGTCACGCGCACCGACGGCACCACCAGCGCCGCGAAGCCCGGCAGCTTGAGGGACACGGTGTAGACGCCGGGCAGCAGGTCGGAGAACGCGAAGCGCCCGGTGGCGTCGGTGCGCTGGGTGAGCCGGCTGCCGGCGGCGTCGAGGGCGTCGACGGCCTGGCCCTCGAGCGCGAGGTGGCCCTGGAGGTCGAGCACCGCGGTCAGCCCTCCGCGCTGGGGAGGCGGGTCGATCTCCAGGTTGCGGCAACCGGCGAGGAGCAGCACCAGGGGCACCACGGCACGGAGCACGGCGGGACGACGCGAAGCGCTTCGGTTCATGTGAGGCCCCCAGAAAGAGGGCGGACTCTACCCCCTCGATGTCCGGAGGCTCAGGGAAGTCCCGCGTCGGGCGCCTGGGTGACGGTGACCAGCTTGCCGCCGCGCTCGTACCTCCACGCACCCACCTTGGCGCCCTGGAGGTAGCGCCCCTCGGACAGCACGCCGCCGTCGGGGAGCCAGCTGGTCCACACGCCGTCGGGTCGGCCCTCGAGGTAGGCGCCCTCGAAGCGCTTCTGGCCGCTGCGGTACGCGCCAGCCCAGGCGCCGACCTCCAGGCCGCCGTCGAAGGCGCCGCGCATCATCACCTCGCCGTTGTCGTGGAAGAACCGCCACGCCCCGGTGGGCTTGCCCTCGACGAGCTCGCCCTGCTTCTCGAGGCCGCCGCCGGGGTGCCAGTAGGTCCACACGCCGACGCCGACCTGCTCGACCTGGTCCCCGGGCCGCGCGCGACAGACCAGGCAGCCGAGGGTGCGTTTTTCGCCGTCCGCGGTCCACGCGCCGGCCATGCGGGTGCAGGCCCGGGCGGCATCTTCCTGGTCTTGCCCGGTGACGTAGTGCACCTCGCGCCAGGGCTCGCCGGTGGACCAGAAGGTCTCCCAGGGGCCATCGTTGTTCTGGCCCACGCGCAAGCCCCGTTCGCTGGCCTTCCCGGTGGGGTGGTACTCGGTCCACACGCCGTTGGGCGCGTCCTCGACCATGGGCCCCTCGGCGCGCAACTGCTTGCCCCAGCGCCAGAACTTCCAGTCGCCGGTGCGGCTGCCGTCGGCGTAGGTGCCGGACCAGTCGGGATCTCCGTTGCCGTAGAAGGCCTTCCACGCTCCGACGGCGCGGCCCTCGTGGTACTGGCCGACGAGGCGGCGCTGGCCGTTGGCGTGGTACCAGACGTAGGAGCCCTCGCGTTTGCAGCCGGCGTAGTTCTCCTCGACGGTGACGCGACCCTCTTCGGACCAGGTGCGCCAGAAGGCGATGGCGCAGCCGTTCTCGAAGGCGCCCTCTTCGGCGGGGCGGCCGTTGGGGTGCCAGGTGCGCCAGGTGCCGGTCCCGTCGCGAAGGGTGGAGCTGCCGTAGGGCGCGCCGTCGGGGCCGACGAAGCGGTGCTCGCCGTCGGGCACGCCCTTCACGTAGCGACCCTGGCGCAGGACCTGGCCCCCGGGGTGGAACTCTTCGTACAAACCAGACATGCGGCCTTTGACATACGTCGTGCGCCAGCGGAGCTTGCCGGTGCCGTCGTAGCCAAACCACGGGCCCTCTTCTTCGAGCTCGACGACGCAGCCCTCGCGGCGCTGCTTGAAGTCGACCTGCCATTCGCCCCCGCGCTTCTCGCAGGCGTCTTGCGCTTCACCGGCGCGGCGGCCGGCGACGAAGGTGACCTCGCGCCACTTCTCGCCGTGGAGCAGGTACTCGGTGAAGACGCCCTCGGCATTGCCGCGGACGTACGGGCCCTCGAGGTGCTTGAGGCCGGTGTCGCGGTGGTAGTCCACCCACACGCCGGTCTCGCGGTTGCGCTCGTAGGCGCCCTCGCGCTCCTTCTTGCCCTCGTCGGTCCACGTCACCCAGGGGCCTTCCTTGAGTCCGTTCTCGAAGGCGCCGCGCTCGGCGATGAGGCAGTTGTCGTACCAGCGCTCGTACGTGCCGGAGCGCTTGCCGTGCACCCATGTTGAGCGCTCGAGCACCTGGCCGCCCGGCAGCGTGCGCACCCACTCGCCTTCGCGCGCGCCCCCGAGGAGGCAGCCGGCCCAGCCGTTGAGCGTGGACCACTTGCCCTTGCGGGCGGCGCAGTCGGCTTGCGGTTCGGCGAAGGCCGTGGAGGCGAGCAGGAGCAGGAGCAGACCGGTACGGCTCACGGAGTCGCGCGACACGGCGATGGCATAGCACGCGATGGGTGCGCGCTACGGAGCGCCGAACGGCCCGAAGGGGAAGCGGGGGCTGGGGGACCCTTGCAGCGGTCGCACCTCGGCGTGCCCCTCGACATCGGACCACCGTGACTCACGAGGAGCGCACCCCGGGGCTCATTGGTTTCCGACCGTCATCCCTGATGACCACTGTGTAATCCCGGGAGTACAGGGCACCATTTTGCAACTCGCAGCCGATCGCCCGTGTCGCCCGCCGTGGCCCCGGCGGACTGGCCTGACGATGTTCTCGATTGAATCGCCTGCCGAGCCTCAATGACTCACATTTCAGCCGCGACGCCGGTGCGACGCATACAGCGCGTAGACCCGGGATGACGCTTTGGTCATCCCTGATGACGGCCGGAAATCACCGGGCCCAACGCCTCCCCACCTGACCATCGGCCGTGTCGTGTCGCGAGGCACGCACGCAGTCGAGCACGGCACCGGCCCCCAGCAACCCCACGCACCTGGAGGAGCCTGTGGGCGACCGACCGTGCTCAGGGCGAGGTGACGACCACCGACACGCCGGCGAACGCCGTGTAGCCGCGCACGCCGAGGTGCCACGTGCCCGCCTGCGGGGCGCTGAAGGTGCAGGTCTCGTCGTTGCCTTCCTTGTACGGCCGGCAGGTGTACGCCGCGGTGGTGGTGGCCGCGCCGACGCGCACGTAGAGGTCGGCGTCGCCCGTGCCGCCCGACATCACCACCGTCACGCTCTGCGTCCCCGGGGCGACGGTGAACGTCTGCCGCACCGTGGCCGACTTGGCGCCCTTGAGCCCGGTGAGCGAGAGCAGCGTCTGGTCCGCGCTCGGAGGCGTCACCGGCGGCGTGGTCGCGGTGCCGACCTGCTGGCCAATCCACGACGAGAAGGACGCCACCCGCGAGTACAGGCCCGGCGTGTTGGCCACCGCGCAGCCTTCGCCCCAGCTCACCACGCCGACGAGCAACGGCGCGCCGCTCGCGGTCCGCACGAAGAGCGGCCCCCCGCTGTCGCCCTGGCACGAGTCCTTGCCCGCGCGCATCGCGCCGAGCTGATCCGCCGTCAGCATCCCGTAGGCCGCGCGCACCTGCGCCACCGTGGAGACGTCCACGTCCACCCGCTGCAGTTGGTTGGGCGAGGCGCCATTCGAGCTCCGCGTGCCCCAGCCGCTGACCGTCGCCACGCTGCCCGCCGCGAACACCGCCGCGTCGCTCTCGCTGGCCCAGGCGATGGCCTTCGCGTTCGGCCCGCTCAGGTCGAGGGGCGCGTTGAGCCGCACCAGCATCACGTCCTTGCCTTCCTCGCTGGTGACGTAGCCGGGGAAGGTGATGACCTGCGCCACCGTGCGGATCTGCCCCGCGGTGCGCAGGGTCGAAAGCTTCGAGTGGCCCGCGCCGATCTTGTCGCCCACCGCCACTTCGCAGTGCGCCGCGGTCAGCACCCACGACGCGCTCACGATGCTGCCGCCGCAGTACTGGTAGTACGAGTTGTCCATCACCGCGACCTGCCAGGGCACCGCCGAGATGTCGGCGTCCACGCCGCCCACGATGCGACCCTCCGCGGTGTCGAACTCGTCTTCCCCTGAAGTGATGACCGCGAGGTCGGGGCCGCAGGCAACGAACGACGCCAGAATGAACAGTGCCGTGAGGTGCTTCATGCGGCTCCCCCTGAGCAAACCGCCGGCCAGCCACAACCTTATGATTTTACGAATGAAGTGGGTCTTCCTACATCCAGCCCGGTCAATAAGACCTCTTACAAATACCGTCGAATCAAAGAGTTACAGTGTCTGAATCGAGAACAGCCGTATCGCTTTCAATCAGATCTGACTCTCAGTGAATCGAAACAGGTCAGTAACGGGGCCTTCTGCGAGGGCCTCCAGCGCCGGGGCCGGTGCCCATGGGCGCAGGTCAACGACCGCCACCGACCGCGTCCTGCGCTATTGGGCGTGGGTGCGCGCTCCTCTCTTCTTCGCGGTGTGGTGGTTGGGCTGTGGTGCGACGCCCGTGACGCCAGACCCGGGACAGCAGGCCGACGCGGGCCTGGAGGTCGCCAGCTGCGACGCAGGGAGCTCGCTCGTCAACGGCCAGTGCACGCCGCCGCCGGCCGTGGGCGTCTCCTGCGCCTCCCAGTTCCTGGCCTGCGAAAGCACGACGAGCGCGCTCGAGTGCGCGGGCTCCACCTGGGTGGCCGTTCATTGCCGCGGCCCCGGAGGCTGCCTGGGCATGGGGACCTGCGACCTGACGCTCGCCAGCGTCGGAGACTATTGCCCCGCGTTCGCTGAAGGAGGCTCCGCGTGCACCCTCGACGCCCTGGGCATGGTGCAGTGCCGGAACCACCTCTTCGTGAAGACGTTCAGCTGCAGCAGTTGCACGATCTCCGATGGCCTGGCGCGCTGCGTTCCCTGACCAGCGCCGTCAGGCGTCCCAGCGCACGTCGAGCGACGACGTGGTGCCACCGAGCTGGTGGGCGGTGAGCGTGGCGTTGACGTGCATGCGCTCGAAGCACTCGTCGAGCACCCCGGCCATCACCGCGCTCGAGCCGACATGCGGGCCGTCGAACGAGAGCAGCGCCGAGGTGGGGCCGACCAGCTCGACCTCGCACATCGTGCCTCCCAGCCCGGTGCGCACGAAGGCCGGCACGCGCTCGATGAAGCGGGTGGTGCCGATCAACGGCAACACCGCGCCGATGAAGCGGCCCACCACCGTTTGCAGGTAGCCCCGGATGAAGTCGCGCCCCAGCCGGCGCCACGCCACGAAGCGCTCCAGCTCCGGGTAGCGGTAGCGGTGCGCCACGTCGAGCGACGCCGTCCAGATGTCCTTGTCGTACTTCGACTGCACGTCGCTGACGTCGAAACCCACGGCGCGCAGCTCGTGGGCGAAGGCCGACTCCGGCGGCACTCGCAACGAGAGCACGAAGAGGCCCTCGAACATGCTGCCCTGGGCGGTGACCTTCGACACGCGTGGGCAGACTCTACCGGGAGCGCTCGCCCCATTGGGGCACGAGCACACAATCGCCATCCGTCAGCGAGGAACGTACCGAGCAGATTCATTGCCCTCGGTGACCGGCCCGGGTGTCATGCCCGGCATGCGTACCCTCCGCCCGGCCCTCTTGCTGTTGCTCGTCGCAGCCTGTGGCCCCGCCCCCACCGAGCCCCAGAAGTGCGACGCGGCGAACTGCGCGGGCTGCTGCGACGCCGCCGGCCTCTGCGACGCGCCGTCGACCCAGTTCTGCGGAGCCGCGGGCTCGACCTGCTCGGCCTGCGCGCTCACGGCCACGTGCCAGTTCGGCCAGTGCACCCCCACCAATACCTGCCGGCCCACGAGCTGTGCGGCCGAAGGGAAGAACTGCGGCATGGTGCTCGACGGCTGCGGCGGCACGCTCACCTGCGGCGCCTGCGAGGTCGCCGGTGAGAGCTGCGGCGCCGGAGGCCAGCTGAACGTCTGCGGCGCGAGGTGCGTGGGCACCTGCCCCGCGAGCTACGCGTGCGATGCCCAGGGCGTCTGCGCCGGGGGAAACCCGACGGGCCTGGTGCTCGACGTGCCCGTGCCTCCCGAGCACCTCGTCTCTGGCGTGGTGCATCGCAACGGGGTGTCGCCCACCATCACCGGTTGCAATGGGCCTTCGTCCACGGCGGCCGCGGTGGCTTCCTGAACTTCGAGCACCTCACCGACACCCGCTTCAACCGCATCCTCAGCGTCCCCTGCGACTTCAACGCCAACACCTCGGCCTTCACCTTCACCGGCCTGCTCTACCCCGGCGTGTACAAGGTGACGCTCGACCGTCAGGCATCGGCGGCCACCAACCTGCCCTCCTGGAGCACCGTGGTCGTCGAGCGACTCGCGGTGCCCTGACCCCGGGCTCAGTGTGGTGCGAAGACCTGCTTGAGAGACTTCGCGTCGAGCGAGGCCTCGAGCCATCGCGTGAGCGTGGCGGCATCTGCCTCGGCGATCTTCTCCTCAGTCTCCGCGGGAACCTTCTTGAAGCGCTTCACCAGCACCCGGCGGGTCGCGACGCGGAGCGCCTCGAGTCCTTGCTCGAGTCCTTGCTCGAGTCCTCGCTTGAGGCCCTGGCGTCGCCCGCGACGGTACCCCTTGGACTCGAGAAATTCGGCGATGGTCTGCATGGCCTTCTCCTTCCCTTGTTCCTGCGTGTGCGCCGCGCGCGCGACCAGCGGCAACGCGTCTCGTCCCACCACGGTCATAAGGTACTGGAGGAACAGGCGCAGCGTCGACTGCTCCTCGGCCAGCGCGTCCACCATCTCCCGAAGCACCGGCTCGAGCTCCGACAACGGAGTGGCCGCCGCCTTGAGGCCCAGCAGTCCGCCCTTGAGCGTCGGGTGTGAAGACAACCTCCCGGTCGGCTCCGCTCCGACGTCGAGGAGCACCGCCTCGAAGTCCACGCAGAGCCGCTTCACCTCGGGCGACGCGTCCAGCAGGTCGGAGAAGCGCCGCGGCCCGGCCCAGGCTTCGTCGCCGTTGTAGATGAGCAGCGGCACCACGGCCGCCAGCAGTCCCTTCCTCGGCTTGCGAGCCAACTCCTCGTAGAGCGAAGCCATGTAGCGAAGCATCTGCACCAGCACGAGATCGCCCTGGGTGCGCTTGTGCTCCACCAGGCAGAGGACCCACGCCTCTTCCCCCCCGAGCAGCGGTACGCCCAACACCACGTCTGCGAGGCTGCCCTTGAGCGCCCCGTCGACGAAGGACTCCGAGAGGTGCGTCGGCGGCCCCGCGAAGCGCGCCACCAACGAAGCGGGCAGTCGCTCGCGCAGCAACGCCTCGGCGACCCCTTCCTCCTTCATCAGCTTTCGGAACGCCTTGTCGTGTGAGCCCACGTCACGCGCACAGGCAGCCCGCGTGCCGACGCCAAGTCCGCGCATCCACGCCGCCGTCGATGGCGAGCCGACGCGCCTGGGCGATGGAACACGGACGCCGCAGCCCGCGCTCCCGGCCCGCGAGAATGACCGCGCTACGGGCCGAGCAACTTCTTGAGCGCCTGATCCGCCCCCACCCGCACCGGGCTCCCGTCGAGGCTCTTCAGGTCGCTCTGGGTCAGCGACACCCTGGGCGCGAAGGCGGCGGCGTGGAACGCGTCGAGGGCCTTGCTCGCGCCTTCGCCCGACGCGCACGCGAGCTGCGCCCCGTTGTCGTCGAGCAGGCAGATATCCACGGTCGCGCCATGGCTGGTGACGTTGAGCACGAAGGGAGCCTTCGCCTCGGTGGAGAAGCGCGTGGAGCGCCGCAGCCTCGCCTCGGTGTCCTTCGCCAGCGCCGAGCCGTCGTGCGACACCTTCACCGGCACCGTCAGCCCCAGCATGCGGAACGCGGTGGGCCAGCGCTGCAATACCTCCTGGAAGTCGGCGCGGGACTCGCTCGCCCGGCCCAGCTTGCGCAGCGCCTCGCCGCGCCAGGCCATCACCCGCCAGCGCCACATCGCCTCGCGCTTGGGCAGCGCCTCGAGCGCCGCGTCGGCGAGCTTCACCGCGTCGGCCCACGCGTGCTCGCGGTACGCCACCTCGCCCTCGAGCGCGTCGAGCGGCCCCTGCGCCTCGGGGAACTTCGCGTCGATGGCCCGCGCCCGCTTCAGCGACGCGCGCATCACCCCGGTGCCCACCACCTCGATGAGATCGCCGGTGCGCCAGCTCGACCAGTCCGAGACCTCGCCCATCGCCGGGCGCGTCATCAGCAGCAGGCGCTCTCCGCCGGCGAGCAGCATCACCAGCGCGCGGCGCACCTCCCAGCGCGTCGCCGCGGTGCGCGCCAGCTCGGCCGAGAACGCCGCCGGCCCGGTGGGCAGCTCCGCGTACGAGGCCTGCTCCTCCAGCTGCGCGATGCGCCCGTCGAGCGCCCATGTGTAGCGCAGGGTTCGGCTCAGGCGCTCCACCTCGGGCGAGCTGCTCGAGGCGCCCATGCGCTGCGCCTGCCCGTACAGCTCCGCGGCGAGCTTCACTGCCTCGGCTGGCTGGCCCACGGCCTCCAGCAAGTCCACCAGCACCCCGCGGCGCACCAGCGAGAAGTGGGGCCGGTAGCGCTTCTCGATGAAGGCCGAGCGCGACGACTCGAGGGCCGACACCGCCTGCTGGAACTGCCCCATGATGATGGCCAGGCTGGCGATCTGGTTGTCCACGGGGTCGATGCAGTCCTTCAACTTGCGCGCCTTCGTGGAGAGCTCCTCGGCCTCTTCCAGCCGCAGCCGGGTGAAGGCCGCGCTCGAGGCGTTGCGCACGATGGTGCAGTTCTTCCCCCCGGTGGCGTCGACGCCGGCCAGCGCCCAGCGGTAGGTGGCCTCGCGGTCGTGCTCCTCGAAGGCGATGCTCAGCAGTCCGTTGTACCCGTCGGCGCGATCTCCCTCGTCGTCGCCGGTGGCCAGGCGCTCGGCGATGATCCGCGCCTCGGCGCCGTGGCCCGACTTGAAGAGCGGCCAGATGCGCAGGTACGCGGGCGCCGGGCCGAACTGCGCGTCGTAGCGGTCGAGCACCTCGAGGGCCTCTTCGTTGCGGTTCATCTCCGCCAGGATGAAGTGCTCCTCGAGCAGCAGCTTGATGCCCCACTCGCGGTCGGCGTCGTCGAGCAGCTTCTGGGCCCGGCGCACCCACGAGAGGGCACGCGCGTGGTTGCCTTCTTCGTCGTGGTGCACCCGCGCCATGGCCCACGTGGCGGGGAAGGACTCGGGGTTCTTCCTCAGCAGCTTCTCGGCCTGGTCGCGGGCCTTGATGAAGTGCTGCTGGTCCACCTCGTCGATCAGCGCGCGCTCATCGGGCGTGAAGGTCTCCTCGTACCCGGCGAACGACGCCAGGCTCCAGAGCCCCACGGCCGCGGCGAGCAGGCGCATCACCTCACTCCACCCCGATGGTCGAGCGCGCCAGCTTGTCCACCGGGCCGCGCAGCGCGTCCCTCACCAGCGCGTCCGCGTTCACCCCGGGCATCAGCTCGAGGCGGTGCGCGAAGAGGGGGAACGCGAGGGCCTCCACGTCGTCCGACGACACGTAGTCGCGACCCTTGAGCAGCGCCCGGGTCTGCAGCGCGGGAATGGCCTGCACCAGCGAGCGGGTGGAGACGCCCTGCCGGGTGCGCTTGGTGTCACGCAGCGCCGTGGCGATGTCCACGAGGCACTGCTGCACCTCCTGCGACACGAAGACCTTCTCGCGCAGCAAGGCCCGCCCGGCGACGACCTCGGCGCGGTGCACCTTCGGCAACTCCATCGCCACGCGCGGGTGGCCCCAGGTCTTGAGCACCTGCAGCTCGGACACCGGGTCGATGTGCTTCATCGTCAGCTTGAAGAGGAAGCGGTCCAGCTGCGCCAGCGGCAGCGGGTAGGTGCCCACCGAGTCGAGCGGGTTCTGGGTGGCCATCACGAAGAAGAGGTCGCCGAGGCGGTGGCTCACGTTGTCCACCGTCACCTGCTTCTCGGCCATGGCCTCGAGCAGCGCCGACTGCACCTTGGGCGAGGTGCGGTTGATCTCGTCGACCAGCAGCACCGAGGCGAACACCGGCCCGCGGCGGAAGGTGAAGACATTGGTGGTGGTGTCGAAGATGGTGACGCCGGTGATGTCGGACGGCAGCAGGTCCGGGGTGAACTGCACGCGGCGGAAGGTGGCGATGCCGTGGGCGTCCTCCGGCTCTTCCACGAAGGCGTGGCCCAGCGCCTTGGCCAGCGTGGTCTTGCCGGAGCCCGGGTAGTCCTCGAGCAGCACGTGGCCGTCGGCGAAGAGCGAGATGAGCACCAGCTCGATGATGTCGTCGCGGCCGATGACGTCGTAGCGCATGCGGTCGCGCAGCCGGGCGGCGATGGCGCGCACCTCGTCGAGGGTCGAAAGCGGAGCGGACATGGGGTCTTTCGTCGTCATCATCGGGTGAACCACCAACCCACGGGATTGAAGAAGCCCGCGAGTCGAAGAAGGAAAGGGGTGCTGCGGCGCAGCTCCTGCCGCGTGGCCCGGGCGAGCGCGTCGACCTGCGCGCGGGCCTGCGCGTCGTCGTGGCCAAAGGCCAGCGCGAGGTGCGCCGAGGTCAATGGCACGAAGCTCGGCGCGCGGGCGGCGAGGCGCTGCGCGTGGTGCTCGCGGCTCTCGCCGTAGCGCCGCGGCTGGCCCACGTCGGAGAGCGCGTCGAGCACCGCGCGGTACACGCGGCGATGCGAGCCCCGGCCGAAGCGGCGCACCAGCTTCACCCCGAAGGCCAGCACCAACGCGCCGCTGACCAGCGCGAGGGACCCGAAGCCCAGCAGCGCCCAGGGAATGACGAAGGGCGTGCTGTCTTCGAGCGTGTCGGGCGGGGGCTTGCGCGCCAGCTCGCCGAGCGCGGCCTCGAGGTCCTGGTCGACGTGCGGGGAGGGCGGCTCGTCGGAGCGCTCGGGGGCGATGTCGAAGGTCACCCAACCCACGCCCTCGATGAACATCTCGGGCCACGCGTGGGCCTCGTTGGCGAAGATGAGCACCGCCGAGCCCGCGCCGCGCTGCTGCGTCTGCACCCCGTAGCCGATGGCCACCCGCGCGGGGATGCCCTGGCTGCGCAACAGGAACACCGCCGCGTGGGCGAAGTGCACGCAGTACCCGTGCAGGTCTCCGAAGAGGAACTGCGCCACCGGGTCGCTGCCCTCCAGCGTCTTGTCCTTGAGCGAGTAGAACCCTTCCTTCTCGAGGTACTGCTTGATGGCCAGCGCCTTGACCACGTCGTCGCCCACGAAGCGCGGGTCCACGTCGCGCACCAACCGCTCGGACAGCTCGGCGTAGCGGGGGTCCGGCGGGTACTCGGTGTAGTGCGCGCGCTGCGCTGGCGACCACTCGGCGGGCACCGTGCCGCGGCCCAACATTCGCTCGATGGGTCGGATGAGGAACTGCGAGTCCACGTCGTAGGCCGCCACGAAGCGCCGCGGGTTGGGGTTGGGCACCGGGGTCAACGCCTCGGGGAAGCCCACGCCGAAGAGCTGCGCGTGGTCCACCAGCAGGAACATCGAGGTGTGCAGCTTGCGGTGGAACTCGGGCACCTGCGGCGTCTGCACCTGCACCGGCGAGCCCGCGGGGAAGCGCGTGGGCACGTCGCTGTCGAAGGTCCCCGAGGGGTCTTCCACCAGCCGGTCCCCCACCAGCTTCGAGCGCACCGCCTGGCGGAAGTAGAGGACGTCGGTCTCGGGCAGGTCGTCGTGGAGCACCGCGATGGCGATGGGCTCGGGCGGCTTGTTGCGCTTGTTCTGGTTCTTCGGGTCGTCGTTCTTGTTCTGGTCGTCGTCGCTGTTGTTCGAGCGCACGCCCAGCTCGTCGGCCTTCGGCACGTCGAGGCGCGGCTGCTCGCCGAGCAACAACACCAGGATGCCGCCGAGGAACAACGCCACCATCGCCAGCAGCCGCCGCGCCCGGCTCGCGCGGAGCAACAGCAGCGCCGACACCGCCATCGCCGTCACGCCCAGCACCGAGAGCACCGGCTCGGGCTCGATGCCGTGGGACCACGCCCAGTCGCTCAGGAAGCGCGGCTGGTGGATGCGCATGTGCCGGTGATCCGCGAAGGCGTGGGCCACCGCGCCCACCACCACCGCCAGCTCCACGATGGAGAAGACGTGCCACCGCGACGAGAGCAGCCGCAGCGCGAGGAAGAAGCCGAAGGTGGTCAGCCCGAGCACCAGCGCGTCGGCCGTCATCAGCGTGAACCACGGCGGCAGGAAGGAGCCGAACGCCGAGAGCACGCCCGCGGCGAGCTGGCCCGTGAGCCCCAGGCCCGCCCCCAGCACCACCCAGCTGAGCAGGCGCAGCTTCGCGTCTTCGAGGCGGTGCGCCACGAGCGCGGCGCCCAGGGTGCCCACCACGGCGGCCACGAGGCCCGGCGGCGTGGCCAGGGACCACAGGTAGAGCACCACCGCGCCGCACAAGAGCGCGCCCTTCAAGAAGACGATGGCGCGCGAGTCCTTCACAGCACCTGCCCCGTGCCGCGGTGGAGCACGGTGACCGGCAGGCCTTCGGCCTCCAGCGCCGCGCGCAGCTTGCCCAGCGTGGGCCGCGCCACGTCGAGGGTCTCGTCGGGCCGGAAGAGCCACGACTGCAGGCGCGAGGGCGGCGGCGGTGCTTCGCCTCCTTCGTCGACGCCGATGATGATGCTCGCGTCGAGCTGGTGGCGCCGCACGAAGCCCACCACCTTCTCCCGCCACGGGCCGTCGACGGGGGGCGCGAAGAAGAGGCACGAGGTGAGGCGCGCGGGGTCCATCTGCGAGGCCATGTCGTCGAGGGCGTCACCGCCGCGCGCGCGCTGCACCTTGGAGTCGACCAGTTGCTCCAGGGCGTCGCGGGCCGACCGCGCCGGTGCGCTCACCCCGTCGGCGGAGAACAGGAGATCCGCTCCCAGCAGGCCCGCCTCCACGTACAGCCGCGCCGCGCCCGCGCTCGCCTCGTCGTCGGGCCCGGCCACGAAGAAGGCCACGCTCACCGGCCCCGGAGACAGCGCGCGCTCGGGCATGCGCACCAGGAGCTTGCGGGTGCGCGCGTAGACCTTCCACAACACGTGGCGCATCGAGTCGCCGTGCGCGTACTGGCGCATCTCCACCAGGTCGCCCTCGGCCCGGCCCGCGGGGTTGGCGAGGGTCTCCCCCTGCGCGCGGCCCGCGGCGAGCTCGGCGCCCTGCTTCGCCGCGGCGGGCGCGATGCGCAGCGCGGCGTCCCACGCGACGTCGAAGCTGACGCGGCACAACCCGAAGACGTCGTCGACGGTGAAGCGGCGCACCACGCGCGTGTAGCGGCCCCGTTCCTTCGCGGTCACCACCTCGCAGAGCTGCGCGTCGATGGTCTCGAGGCCCACCTCGATGCCCGAAGGCGCGACCCACGACAGCGACACGTCGAGCAACGGCCAGCCGCGCAGGCCCGAGAAGCGGAAGCCGGTACCCGTGGCGCTCAAGGTCTCGAGGCTCTCGGGCAACCCGGCCGCGAGCTTCTTCACCTCGGCGCGCAGCGCCAGCGTGCCGAAGGTCACCAGCAACGCACACGCGCCCACCAGGCCCATGGCCACCAGTCCCGCGGGGTAGAGCAGGAAGTCGGCCTCCTTCGAGCTCCAGAGGAAGACCACGCCCAGCGCGATGAGCAGCAGCACCAACGCCCCGACTCGCAGCGGAAACAGGCGTCGCAGGCGGGCCGTGAACTGCCTCATCGAGGTGGTGTGTACCATGCCTCGACACGCGCCCACCTCTGCGCAGATGCAAAGGTTTCGCTACCCAACTGGCGGTGAGGCGCGCTTGATCAGCCCTCGTGGGAGGTCCTGCTCACCGCTTCAGGTCGTTGAGGGCGCCGAGCGTCTGCCGTTCGGCTCGCCGCAGCATCCTGGGGCTGCCAGTCACCCAGAAGACCTTCTTCTCCGACGGTCTCGTGGTGTGGAGCAGCGAACCCTACGCGGTCGACGCGTTGATGGACGTCGACGTCCTCGACCCCCAGCACCTCGATCTCCTGCTGACGCTCGCGGTGCGCGTGGCCGGGGTGACGACGGAGGTCGTCGACGGCGAGCCCGCCTACCGGCTGGAGTTGGTCATCGTGCACTTCCGCGAAGGCTCATGGAGCCTGCTCGAGCCGCTCCTCGCCCCCTGAGACGAGCTGCTCCCGGCGGCGCGCGGCCTCGGCCATGCGCCGGGGTTCCCGCACGCGCCGCGCCCGGAAGAGCAGGTTGTGCGGCGTGACGGTGGGCGCGACGAAGGGCACCACCGTGGTCTCCCAGCCCGCGGCCTCGAGGCGCAGCGTGCGCTCGGCGTCGATGAGCGACTGCACGAAGCGCTTCTGCACCTCGGCGTGACGCGGCAACCCGAGGCGCTCGGCGTGCGCCTGGGCCGCGGCGAAGAAGGGCACCTCGGCCGAGTAGCAGCAGGGCACGAGCAGCAACCACTTCGCCTCGCTGCCGATGGTGGCGTCGATCACCGCGTCGGAGGCCGGCCCGCAGGCGTGCAGCGCCACCACCGCCGAGGGCTCGCCCGGCCACAGGGCGCGGTCACCCACGTCGCCCTGCTGGAGCGTGATGTTCGCCGCCCGGGTGAGCCGGGTCATCGCGTGGCGCGCGTCGGCGAGGCGGGCCGGGTTGCGCTCGATGATCACCAACTGCTCGAAGCCGAGGAGCTCGACGGCCAGCAGCCCGAGGTAGGCCTTGCCCGCGGCCACGTCGACCAACGGCCCCCTGCGCCCGAGCCGCCCCAGCTCGTCGAGCAGCGCGGCGACCTCCACCGCCTTCTTCAGGTCTTCCCGGCGCAGCGAGGTGCCCGCCGCGTCGATGAACATCGACTGGAGGTGGCGCTCGACGTCTGACGCCGTGACCGGGGTCACGGGGCCGGGATGACGATGGTGCTCACGGTGAGGCCCGCCATCGGGCCACCGCGGTCCTCCTGCATGGGGTCGAAGGTGCCGCAGTAGTAGCGGGAGATGCGGCCGGCGCGCACCTGCAGCTCCCAGTTGATGGGCGTGGACAGCGTGCACGCGCTCCACAGGTCGACGCGCGCGACGTAGACGCCCGGGGGCGGCCGGACCTGGTTGTTGGGGAAGATGACGTTCTCGATGTTGACGTTGTCCAGGTTGCAGGCCGCGTTCGAGTCGAGGTCCAGCGAACTGAGCGCGCCGCACATCGTCGGGCGGTTGCTGTTGGACGGGGCGCCCCAGAAGACCTCGCACACGCCGGCGTCGGTCGCGCTCGACGGCTCCACCACGTGGAGGTCGACGTCGACCGAGGGGTTGAAGCGCAGCGTGTACTGCAGCCCACCGCCACCACCGTTGAGAACGCACTGGTCGTTGATGCAGGTGAAGCCGTGGGCGCACATGCCGCCGGTGCACGGAGCCGCCGCCGGGGCACCCGCGCCGCTGCAGGAGGTGATGCGCGCGCCGGGATCCCACGAGACCTTGTCTTCCCAGGGCGCGGGGGGCGGCGGGATGATGGTCACGTGGGTGTCGGTGGTGGCCGTCTGCCCGTCCGTGGTCCACGAGGCGATGAGGCGCACCTGCTCCCGGCACTGCGGGTCGTCGGCGAGCTTGCACGAGTACGGGGTGCGCACCACGCCGTACGCGTCGAGGTCGAAGCTCCCGCCTTCCTTGAGCGTGCCCGCCGTCGAGGAGATGCGCACCTGGCCCTTGCCGACCGCGCCGTTGCCGTCGGTGGCCGTGACGCTCAGGGTGGTGACCTCGCCGGTGTCGTTGATCTCCGTGGGCCGCGCGATGATCGTCAGCTCGGGCGGAGGCGTCGGGGTGCAGCCCACGGCTGCGAGCACGAGGATCAGGAAAGGGGTTCTCACGGGGGGCACCGTAGCGTCACTGCCTCACGCGGCGGAAGCGGGGAAAGCCGGGGGATTTCGGCCCCTCACCCCGGCCCTCTCCCCGCTCGCGCAGGGAGAGGGAGGTTGATCAGAAGAGGAACTCGCCACCCTGCGCGCGCATCGCCGTGACGGCCGCGAGGTTGACGATGTCCTGCACCGAGGCGTTGTTCTGCAGCACGTTGACCGGCTGGTTCATGCCCAGCAGCAAGGGCCCGATGACCTCCGCGCCACCGAAGCGCCACAGCAGCTTGTAGGCCGTGTTCGCCGCGTCGAGCGACGGGAAGATGAGCACGTTGGCGTCAGCGGTGAGCCGGCTGAAGGGGAAGCGGCTCTCGCGCTCCTCGGTCACCAGCGCGCTGTCCACCTGCATCTCGCCGTCCATCTCCAGCTCGGGACGACGCGCGTGGGCCAGCTCCATCGCCTCGCGCATGCGCGCCGGGCTGGGGCCGCCCGAGGCCGAACCGAAGTTCGAGTACGAGAGGAACGCGATGCGCGGCACCACGTCGAAGCTGCGCGCGAGGTCGGCCGTGGCGATGGCGATGTCGGCCAGGTACTCCGAGCTCGGCACCGGGTTCATGGTGCAGTCGGCGAAGAACTTGAAGCCGTTGCGCTGCACCACGATGTACACGCCGCCGGCGCGCCGGCCCTCGCGCGTGCCGATGACCTCCAGCAGCGGGCGCACGGCCTCGGGGTAGCTCTGGGTGAGCCCGGTGACGAAGCCATCGGCCCCGCCGGTCTTCACCAGCATCGAGCCGAAGTAGTTGCGCCGCCGCATGCTCGCCTGCGCGTGCTCCAGCGAGACGCCCTTGCGCTGCTTGGCGAGGTAGTACTCCTGGGTGAAGCGCTCGAGGTCCGCGTGCTGCCGCGGGTCGATGATGGTGACGTCCTTGAGCTCGTCCTCGAGGCGCAGGTCGACGATGCCCTTCTTGATGGCCGTCACGTCGCCCAGCAGCACCGGCTGGCACACGCCTTCTTCGCGGAGGATGCGCGCCGCCTGCAGCACCCGGGGGTGCTCTCCGTCGTTGAGCACCACGGCCTTCTGCTTGGCCCGCGCGCGCTCGATGACCGACTCCATCACCTGGTAACTGCGCGACTGCATGCGGTGCAACTTCTCGCGGTACTCGGCGAGGTCCACGGGCATGCGCGCCACGCCGGTGTCCATGGCCGCCTTGGCCACGGCCGGCGCGACCCACAGGAGCACGCGCGCGTCGAACGGCTTGGGGATGATGTAGTCGGGGCCGAAGGCGAAGTGCTCACCGCCGTAGGCGTGGCTCACCGCGTCGGGCACGTCTTCCCGCGCCAGCGCCGCCAGGGCCCGGGCCGCGGCGAGCTTCATCTCTTCGTTGATGCGCCGCGCGCGCACGTCGAGGGCGCCGCGGAAGATGAAGGGGAACCCCAGGACGTTGTTCACCTGGTTGGGGAAGTCGCTGCGGCCGGTGGCCACGATGGCGTCGGGCCGGGCGGCCTTCGCCTCGTGGTAGTCGATCTCCGGGTCGGGGTTGGCGAGCGCGAAGATGATGGGGTTCTTCGCCATGGGCTTGAGCAGCTCACCGGTGAGCAGGCCCTTGACCGACGCGCCCAGGAAGATGTCGGCGCCGACCAGGGCATCGGCCAGGGTGCGGGCCTTCGTCTCGCGCACGAAGGGCTGCTTCCACTCGTTGGCGTCCTTGCGGCCGGTGTGGAGCACGCCCTTGGTGTCCACCATGAGCACGTTCTCGAGCTTCACCCCGAGGCTGACCCAGAAGTTGGTGCAGGCGATGGCCGCGGCGCCGGCGCCCGAGACGACCACGCGCACCTCGCCGATCTTCTTGCCCGCCAGCTCCAGCGCGTTGAGCATCGCGGCGCCGGAGATGATGGCCGTGCCGTGCTGGTCATCGTGGAACACCGGGATGTTCATCTGCTCCTGGAGCCGGCGCTCGATGACGAAGCACTCCGGGGCCTTGATGTCTTCCAGGTTGATGCCGCCGAAGGTGGGCTCGAGGGCCTTCACCACCGCGCAGAACGCGTCGACCTCCTTGGCGTCGACCTCGATGTCGAACACGTCGATGTCGGCGAACTTCTTGAAGAGCACGCCCTTGCCCTCCATCACCGGCTTGCCGGCGTAGGGACCGATGTCGCCCAGGCCCAGCACCGCGGTGCCGTTGGAGATGACGGCCACGAGGTTGCTGCGCGCCGTGTAGAGGTACGAGAGGTCCGGGTCCTTGGCGATCTCCAGGCAGGGCTCGGCGACGCCCGGCGTGTACGCGAGCCCCAGGTCACGCGCGGTGGCCGTGGGCTTGGTGGGGATGACCTCGATTTTTCCAGGCCGCCCCTGCGAGTGGTAGTCGAGGGCGTCTTCCCGGCGGATCTTCTTGGACATGGGCTTGAAGCTGGTGGCCATGCCGGTTGAGTCCTCCCGCGCGGCGCTCCTGTCGAGCGAATTCAGGCGGCGCGGCGCGTCAGGTCAAAAGGCCACGAATGGTCCGCAGAACGTCCGCTGGTTGATGCCCCTTCAGTGCGCGCGCACCCGCTTGCCCTCGGGCACGCGCCCGAAGTCGACGCCCTGCTCTGCGGCCAGCCACGTCATGGTGGCGAAGGCGCGCGTGGCCTGGGTGAGCTGCTCGAAGTCGAGCTTGTCCACCGTGTCGTTCGCGGTGTGGTGGAGATCGAAGTACCGCGACGCGTCCTGCCGCAGGTCGAGCATCGGCACGCCCGCCGCGCGCAGCACGCTCAGGTCGGCGCCGCCCATCGCGTCGTCATCGTCGAGGGTCACGGTGAGCGGCCGCAGCCACGGGCCCCAGGTGTGCAGCGCCTCGCGCGACGCCCTGGTGCCCGACAGCAGCCGCACGGTGCGCACGCGGTCGGAGCCGAGGTCAGCCTCCAGGGCCAGCACGTGCCTGGGCAACTCGTCGGCGTGAGCCGCGCCGTAGGCCTTCGCGCCCGACAGCCCGTTCTCTTCGTTGGCGAAGAGCACCACGCGCACGGTGCGCCGCGGCACGTGGGGCAGCGTCTTCATCAGCCGCGCCACGTCGAGCACCAGGCCCACGCCCGCGCCGTCGTCGAGCGCGCCGGTGCCCTGGTCCCACGAGTCGAGGTGCGCGCCGAGCAGCACCACTTCGTCGGGCTTCTCGCGGCCGAGCACCTCGCCCACCACGTTCGCGCTCTGCACCGGGCCCTCGAGCTTCATGGTCAGCTTCAGGCGCAGGCGCACCGGGCCGCGCGCGACGAGGCGGTGCACCAGCTCCGCGTCGGGAATGGACAGCGCCGCCACCGGGAGCTTCGAGGCCTCCGCGCCCTGCCCGCCGGTGTGCGCGAGGCGGTTGCTGTCGGTACCCACGGAGCGGATCAACACGCCCACCGCGCCGGCCCGCACGCCATGCACGCCGGCCAGGCGCCGCACCGGGGCCGCCTCGCCGTAGCCCTGCCCGTCGACGGTGCGCCGCATCACCACGTTCACGAAGAGCAGCTTGCCGGCGAGGCTGCCGTCGGGGAGCGCGGTGAGGGCGTCGAGCGACGGCACCTCCACCACCTCGGCCTCGAGCCCGCCCTCGGGCGTGGACACGCTGTTCCCCAGGGCCGAGAGCTGCAGCACCTGGCGCACCGGGGAGACCACCTCGGCCTCCTCGAGCCCGCGCACCCACCGCGTCACCGTCACCGGCTCGGTGTGCACGTTGGAAAAGCCGAGCCGGGTCATGGTCTCCACGGCCCACGCCACGGCCAGCGCGTCCCCCGGGGAGCCCGTCAACCGCGGCCCCGCGGCGTCACACAACGAGGTCGCCAACGCCGTGGCCTCGCTCGCCGAGCCCTGGAGCTGCGAGACTTCGTCGGGAGGACCGCGGGTCGGCTTGATCAGCGGGGTGGGGACGCAGGCGCACAGGGCGAAAAGCGCGGTGGGCAGGGCCAGTTTCATCGCCGCTCTGTAGCACCCGGGCGCGTTCGGCCTGAAAGATCAGTCAGTTACGGCAGATTGCCCCCATCCTCCCGATGACCGATGTCGGGAAATTCGGGTCGAATCGATACTCTCTTTGTCCACGCAGCGCCCCGGACCCACGAGGAGAAACACCATGGCCAAGATGCAGAAGCAGATGTCGCTCAAGAAGGCTCGCGGTCAGGGCATGACGGAATACATCATCATCGTCGCGCTCATCGCCATCGCCGCCATCGGGGTCATCACCCTCTTCGGCGACAACATCAAGGCCCTCTTCGGCATGTCGGCCGACGCCCTGGCCGGTGACACCACGGTCGAGAAGCGCACCAGCAAGTCGCAGGGCAAGCTCGAGAAGAAGAAGCTCACCGACTTCGCGAAGAACAACACCGGTTACTGATCAGCTGATCAACCGCAACGGCCCCGTGGCATCGAAGAGATGCGCGGGGCCGAGTCGTGTCTGGAGGTCGTCCTTCTGAGCGGGGGAGTTCGCGCGTAAGCTCCGCGCCCTCGGAGGACACCGTGTCTCAACCTCGCCTCGCCTGCTGGTCCGCCCTCGCTGTCTGCCTCACCACCGGAGCCGCGGCCGCCGCCGAGAAGCCCAAGGTGGTGGTCTTGCCGATGGAGGGCTCGACCGAGTCGCTGGTGCGCATCGGGAGTTCGATCTCCGAGCAGATCTTGACCGAGCTGGGCAGGACCGAGCTCGTGGAGGCCATGGGGTCGTCGGACGTGCAGTTGTTGCTGGGCATGGAACGACAGAAAACGTTGCTCGGTTGCTCCGAGGCCTCCAACTCATGCCTCGCGGAGATGTCTTCGGCCCTGGGCGCCCCGTGGGTGGTCACCGGGAGCCTCGCGCAGTTCGGCAAGACCACGCGCCTCGACATCAAGCTCATCCGCGCGAAGGACGGGAAGGCCATCTTCCGCGACGGGGTGAACTTCAAGGACGAGTCGGACCTGTTCGAGCTGGTGACCGCCATCGTCAAGCGCATGGTCCCGAAGATGGACCTCAAGACGGCGCCGGCCACCGCGCCGACGCCCGTGGTGGTGGCTCCCAAGCCGAAACCCGAGCCCGTGGTGGTGCAGCAGCCCGAGCCGAGACCCGCGCCGATCGAGGCGGTGACGGTCGAGCCGAAGCCGGTGCGGGTCGCGCCGATCGTCATGATGTCCGCGGGCGGCGCGGCGGCTGTCGGTGGCGCGGTGCTGCTCGTGGCCGGCAAGGGTCTGCGCGAGACGACCATGACGAGCCTCGCGAGCACGGTCACGGACCCTCCTCCTCCGACTTACGACGTCGCGTATCGCCAGCTCGGGACGGCGGACACCGCGATGCTGGTGGGCGGCATCGTCGGCGGAATGGGTGTCGCGGCGCTGGCCACGGGCATCGTGTGGTTGATAACGGGTCGTGAGTCACAGCAGCCGATGGTCTCCATCGGTCCGGGCAGCGTCGTCGTCCAGGGGAGCTTCTGATGCGAACGCGCTTGTTGATGGTCGGGGCGGGTCTCCTTCTCGCCGTCGGCTGCCAGCCGCCGGTGGCGGACCTCGTCGGTGCCAGCTGTGAGCCGGGCGCGACGTACCCCTGTGATGACAGGGGGGAGTTGGTTTGCAGCCCTGCGACCAGGAGGTGCGTCCTCAGGACGGGTGGCGGTACTGCGACGGGTGGCGGCAGTGCGATGGGCGGCGGCACGGCGATGGGCGGCGGCACGGCGATGGGCGGCGGCACGGCGATGGGCGGAGGGAGCGCGACGGGCGGCGGCACGGAGAGCGATGGTGGGCTCCGCGACGGGGGCTCCTGCGGCGCTTCGTACCCTTCGCTTCCCACGACAGGCACCGTCTCCTGCGCGCCCTTCAACTGGATCGGCGACCCGTTCTGCGATGGAGGCTGTACGTACAGTTACGCGACCGGGGTCGCCGTCGATTCGACGGGCTCCGTGTACGTCTCCGGAGTCAAGAGCTTCAATGGTGCCCAGCCGCATGCGGTCTTGATGGTGAGCAGCGATCAGGGGACGAAGTGGAACACCATCGACGAGCCAACGGATGCAATCGATCCAATGAAAGGAGCACCGCAAGTCACGGTCGATGGCTGCGACAACGTCTTCTTCACTCGTGGATGGCCTGCCCAAATCACCACTCTGAGCATGCCCATTCGACGACGCATGGCGAGCGAGGCGACCTTCACTGGGCTCACATCCACCTTTCCTTCCGCCCCGCTATCGAACACCAACCTCGCGGTGGGTCCAGACGGCCGGCTCTTCATCAGCGGGACGCAGGGCACCTCTGCAGATGCAGTCACCTTCATGAGCGACGACCACGGGGCTACTTGGAAGGCGATGACGCTTGGCGCAGCGCAGCCCACGGGTTCCTTCGTGCCCCTGGTGACCCTGGTGACCTCCCGCGGAACCGTGATCAGCACCGGGTCTTTGAACCCAGGCTCCGCGCAATCCTGGTGGACCTACCAATTCCCAGAATCATCTGCGCCGGTTGCCAATGGTAGCAGTGATGGTGGTCACACCATCCCCAGCGGCGGCGTCGCCGTGGCGGGCGGAGGAGTCTTCGTCAACACCTTCGACAGCACAACCCCCACAACCGCACCGACCCCTCGATGGTGGCTGCAAAAGAGCGACGACGAAGGCTCGAGCTACCAAGGCACTCGATTACGCGACGACACCGAGTCATGTACCGCCACCGGCATGGCCGCGACGCCCTTCGGGGTCTTCGCGCTGGGGAACTGCGGTACTCAGCCCACAGCGGGGCACATCCACGCGTCACCGACCGGAGACGGAGCAGACTGGCAAGAGGTGAAGCCGGCCGATGCTGGCCTCGCCACGCAGTTCGTCCAGGGGAAGAGCACCCAATTCCACGCGGTCGCAGGCCATTCCGACGGCGTGCTCTACGTCGTCGGAGAAGCGAGCGACGAGATGGGTCGTCGAATCGCAGTCGTGGTCACCACGACGTGCACCAACCCCTGAGGGGGCTGGTGCGGCGCCCGGTGACACTCAGACCATCGGCTTGATGGCGTCGAACAGGCTGGTCGGCCCGCGCTTGACCTGGTGCGGGTGGGCGAAGTGCAAGAGCCCGCGCGACATCGCCTGGTACAGCTCGGCGTAGAGGCCGGCCATCACCGGGGGCAGGCCGGCACGCTCGAGGCCTTCCTTCGCCGCCTCCACGGGCAGCTCCACGGCCTTGATGTTCGTGCCCAGCAACGAAGTGAGCACCGCGGCCACGTCTTCGACCGACCAGTTCTCCTTGCCGGCGACTTCGATGTAGCGCGTGCCGTGCACCTGCTCCTCGAGGGCCGCGGCGGCCGCGTCACCGATGTCGTGGGCGCAGACCTGCGAGAACTTGAGGTGCACGTGCCCGAAGAAGGGCAGCTCCCCCGTCTCGAGCGCGGGCATGAACGACGGCACCCAGTTCTCGAGGAAGTACGCCGCGCGCACGAAGGTCACGGAGGGCACGATGTTGGTCAGCGCCTTCTCGGCCTTGTAGAGCGAGACGATGGGGCCCGTACCCGCGGGGTGCTGGGCACCGGCCGACGAGAGGAACGCCAGGCTCTTGAGTCCGGTGGCCTTCTTCACCCCGGCGACCATCTTGGAGAGCATCTCGGCCTGGGCCGCGAGCGGATCAGCGGCCTGCGACGGGGGCAGCAACAAGAACGCGCCGGTCAGCCCCTTCAACGAGGCGGCCAGCGCCGCGCTGTCGTTGAGGTCCACCACCGCGACCTCGCAGTGCCGGCGGAGCCACGGCTCCCCCTGCGCTTCGTTGCGCACCAGCACGCGCACCTTCTGCCCACGCCTGATGAGACCTTCCGCGGTTGCGGCTCCGACACGACCTGACACACCAGCGACAGCGAACATGGATGCCTCCGAATTTCGAAATTCCGCGCACCATGCGCCTGCAACGCCCCCGACACCCGCGAAAACACCCACGTTGTGCGGCGAAACCGGGGCCCGCCGTTAGCGTTGGAGCCGATGCTGAAGCCCGTCCTCGGCGCCGAACCCATCTCGCGGATCAGGGCCATCCCTGAGCTGCCGCCCGTCCGGGGCCTCGGCCCCGTCGAGAGCGTCGAGGCCGTGGCCACCCGGCGCACCGTGCCACACCCCTTCGAGCAGGCCCTGCGCGACGCGGTGGTGACCATTCGCGAGACCTGGGCCCGGGTAGAGACCGAAGAAGACCCGCTGGCCAAGCACCTGGGGTTCAAGGCCCTGAACCGGGGGGTGGGTGACAGCGGCTTCGACCCCGCGCAGCTCAGCGAGGCCGACGACCAGGTGTACGCGCGCGACCTGCTCCACGCGCTGCGCGGCGCCGAGGAGCAGTCCTTCATCTACCTCGACGACGCGGCCCGGGTGGACCTGGAGACGCTGCTGCGCTTCGAGCAGAAGAGCCACGAGCGCACCGTGGCCTCCGAGACCCGCGCCTCGGCGGCCCGCGACGAGACCCGCGAACGGGTGGTGGTGGAGCGGCTGCAACAAGACGTGGTGCGCCACGAGCAGCTGCTCTCGAGGCTCCCTTCGACGCCGCGGCCGGGATGGCTGCGGGTGCTGGGCGCGCTGGTGGCCGTGGCCAGCCTCGGGGTGCTGGGGGTGGTGGTGCGCCAGCCGGGGCTCATCGCCCAGTGGTTCGCGGGGCTGCCGGCGCTGCGCTGGTCGACGGCGGTGGGGGCGGTGGGTACCGGGCTGTGGGGCGCCTGGCTGGGCATGGACCCGCTGCAGCGCCGCGCGTGGATGCTGGAGCGCCTGCAGGAGGTGGCGAGCTGGCGGCAGACCGCGGCGCAGCGCGAGGCCGTGGCCACCGAGGCCCTGGTCCACGCGCTCAAGCTCTTCGAAGAGGTCGACGCCGCCTGTCGCCGCGAGGAATCGGCGGCGCAGGCGGTGGTGCAACGGCGGCCGGGCGTGCAGCGCTACCTGTCGGCCTCGGGGGCGGTGGTCGCGGTGACCATCGCCCAGGTGCAGGTGCCCCGCGCGCTGGTGCCGCGCTGATCAGTCGCCGAAGCAGATGCCCATGTCGCGGCCGGTGGTGAGCGTGTCGCAGTCGAGCGGCACGGCCTTCATGCGCCCGGCGACCTGCTCCAGGGGCACGTACTGCACGTTGGGGAAGGCGAGCGAGACCATCACGTCGGTCTGGCCTTCGTTGAGCGCGCGCACCGCCGCCGCGCCGAAGCGCAGGGCCGCGAGGCGATCGAACGAGGTGGGCGAGCCGCCGCGCACCAGGTGACCCAGCACCACGGTGCGGGTGTCCTTGCCGGTCTTCTTGGCCAGCGCGCGGGCCACCTGCTCGCCCACGCCGCCCAGGCGCTCGGCCTGGCCTGCCTCGGCCGGCGCCATCACCGCGCGCTGCCCGTCGATGACGCTGGCGCCCTCGGCCACCACCACCAGCGAATAGGCGCGGCCGTACTCGTCGCGCTGGCGGATCTTCTCGGCCACCTTGTCGAGGTCGAAGGGGATCTCGGGGATGAGGATGGCGTGCGCCCCGCCGGAGATGCCCGAGTGCAGGGCGATCCACCCGGCGTAGCGCCCCATCATCTCCACCACCATCAGGCGCTGGTGGCTCTCGGCCGTGGTGTGCAGGCGGTCGAGGCACTCGGTGGCGAAGGACACCGCGGTGTCGAAGCCGAAGGTGGTGAAGGTCTTGTCGAGGTCGTTGTCGATGGTCTTGGGCACCCCGACCACCTTGAGGCCCTGCTTGGCCAGCGCGTGGGCGATGGTGAGCGAGCCGTCCCCGCCGATGCTGATCAACGCGTCGATCTGCTTCTTGGCGAAGTACTCGAGAATCTCCCCGGTGCGGTCGATCTCCCGGGTGGTGCCGTCGGGCATGTGCAGGGGGAACCGCATGGGGTTGCCCTTGTTGGTGGTGCCCAACATGGTGCCACCGAGGTGGGCGATGCCGCGCACCCGGTCTCGGGTCAGCCGCATCACCCCGTTGTCTTCGTAGCGCTCGGGGAAAAAGATTCCGTTGAAGCCGTCACGGATGCCGTAGCACTCCCAGCCCCGGTTGAGGGCCGCGAGAGTCGCAGCGCGGATGACGGCGTTGAGGCCCGGGGCGTCGCCGCCGCCCGTGTTGATGGCGATTCGCTTGATGCTCATGGGCGCCGGTTCTACTCGCGCGCCGGACAATCAACCGAGAATCTCGGCCTCCGCCAGCAGCCGCTTCCTGAGCTTCTCCTCGGCCCCATCAGCCAGCTCGATCAGGGTCTTCTTCAGCCCGGCCCGGCGCTCCCGCTCGCTGGCCAGCTCGGCCTCGAGGGTGGCCACCTTGTCGGTCAGCGCGCAGGTGGCGTCCTCGAGCTTGAGCTCCACCACGTTGTGAAAGAGGTCCAGCTCGGTCACCTTCTGGAAGGCCACCGACTCGCTCTTGCGCAGCGACTTCTCGAGCTCGCGCAGGGCCGCGGCCAGGGCCTCGCGCTCCAGCTGCACCTTGCGGTGCTTCATCGCCTGCCTCACCCGCTCGACCACCAGCATCAGGCTCTCGAAGGGCTTGATCAGGTAGTCGTCGGCGCCCAGGCGCATGGCCTCGAGCACCGACTCGGTGTTCACGAAGCCGGTGACGACGATGCGCGCGCAGTGGGGCTGGCGCTCACTCAAGAACCGCAGGAGCTCCATGCCGCTCTTGCCGGGCAGGTTCTTGTCGGTCACCACCGCCCCGAAGGTCTCCACCTCCAGCAGCACGATGGCGTCTTCGGCCGTGGTCGCGGTCTTCACCGAGAGGCCCGACTTCTTGAAGGCCGCCGACAGCACGTCGAGCACCGACTTCTCGTCGTCCACCAGCAGCACCGACTCCGCCGTCTCGACCTTCAGCGCGACCATGGGCTGCCGAGCCTATTCGCAATCAGCCGCGGCCCCTATTCGCTGACAGAACCCTGACAGCCGTGTGTCACGCGCCGCGGGTTGGATGCGCCCATGACCACGACCTCCTTCGACGTCCCGGCGCCGCACGGCTTCTCCCTCGCGGCCGCGGCCGGGTTCTACGCGGGCTTCACGCCCATGGGCGGGGCGGCGCGCCAGCGGCAGGCGCGGCTGCAGCTCGCCTTCCGCCTCGACGGGGGCTTCGAGGCGGTGAGCGCCACGCTGCGCCAGGCCGGGAGTCGACTCCACGTCGAGTTCGAGGGCTCGGCGGACGTGGCGCGGGTGACCCGGCAGCTCTCGCGCATGTTGGGGCTCGACGTCGAGGGCGCCGCGTGGGCGGAGGTGGGCGCGCGGGACCCGGTCTTCGGCGCGGTGCAGGCCCAATACCCCGGGTTCTTCACGGCCGGCTTTCCGTCGCCCTGGGAGGCGGGCCTGGGCGGGGTGTTGTCCCAGCGCAGCTCGGTGGCCCAGGCGGGGGTGCTGCGGCGCAAGCTCTCGGAGGCCCACGGGGCGCAGGTGGGCGGGCTCTTCGTGGTGCCCTCGCCGGAGCAGTTGCTGCGGGTGCGCGCCTTCCCCGGCGTTCCGGCGCCGAAGCTCGAGGTGCTGCACGGGCTGGCGCGGGCGGCGCTCGCGGGGCACCTCGACGCCGAACGGCTGCGCGCCCTGCCACCGGAGCAAGCCCTCGAGGCGCTGCAACGCCTTCACGGCATCGGCCCGTGGACGGCGACCCACATGCTGGTGCGCGGCGCGTCGACGCGAGACGTGTTGCCCCTGGCCGAGCCGCGGGTGCTGAGGGCCTTCGAGCTGGCCTACCAGCGCCCCGCCTCGCACTTCGCCCGGGTGGCCGAGGCGTGGCGGCCGCTGCGCACCTGGGCGTGCATCGTGCTGGTGCGGAACCTCGCGCGCGAAGGGCAGTGGGCCGCCGTGCCCAGCGACTTCGAGCGGCGGGGGCGTCCAGCACCGGCCCCGGAGCAGCTGCGGCTGCCCGGGTGATCAACCCCAGCCACACGTGTCTCGATTCAGCCACGGGCCCGTGCGTGCGTGGCGCCGCGCAGGCTTCGTGCCTCGAGACGCAACGCACCTGTGGCACCGGCGATGCACAGCGACGCGTGCCCGCACTCGCGCGGGCTCTCTTCCTGAAAAGAACCCAACGCATGCGCTCCCTCGTGCAGTCCCTCGTCGCCGCACTCTGCTTCACCGCCGCTCCTTCGTTCGCCGCGGAGCCGACCTCCGTCGCGCAGCAACTGGGCGCCGCCCGTGCGCGCTACCACCGGGCCGCCGCGGGCCTCAGCACCGCGCAGGCCGCCGTCAGCAAGGCCCACGCCTCGCTGCGCAGCTGCCAGAACGGGAGAGCCCAGCTGGCGTTCTCGTCGGCGCTCACCCGGCTCGAGGCCTCGCGCAAGACGCTCGAGAAGGGGCGCCGCGAGACCGAGGCGTTCCGCCGCCAGCTCGAGGCCGCGCGCACGCGCATCGAGGCCGGCCACCACCTCAAGCACGAGAGCGTGGAAGAGCGCGAGGCCAAGGAGCGCCACTACCTCGAGCGCCTGTCCCAGGACTACGTCGCCCCGCTGGGCCGCGTCGCCGACCTGCTCGAGAGCTACACCGCGGGCGTCGCGGGCTACTCGGACGTGCTGGAGCGCTACGCGACGTTCTGCGCGGCGCCGGGCCTGACGGACACCTCGAGCCAGGCCTTCGTGGCCACCCTCACCCCGTCGCTGGAGGCCCTCGACGGCAAGGCCCGCGCGCTGGTGACCGAAGCCTCGGAAGGCGCCTCGGTCGGCGTGTCGAGCAAGTGACGGCCTACAGCCCGAAGCCGCGCCAGTTGACGAGCTTCGACTTCGACTTGTCGGCGTAGACGGCCACGGGGAAGTGCGGCTCGCGCGGGTCGATGGGGCCCGCGAAGTCGACGTACCGCCCGGGGGCGATGCCGGCGGCGAACTCGTTGGGCACGGTGATGTCCCCCACGCGCTTGGTCGCCGTCTGCATGCCGGTGTCCTTGCACGACGAGTAGTACTCGACGACGCCGCTGGAGTTGATGCGGAAGATGCGGTTGGTCGCCACGCAGCTCTGGCCCATGAATTGGTACGACTCGGTGATGAAGGTCACCTTGGTGACCTTGGGGCCCTTCTGCACGGCCTTCACGACGCTGCCGTTGGTGTCGTTGAGGTAGCTGTTGCCCTTCATCGCCTCGCCGGCGCGCTCCTCGATGTCGGTGGCCGCGGGGCTCCAGAGCTGGTTGGGCTCGAGGGGGAACTTGGGGCGGTCGGCCTTGGCCTGGCCCACCGCTTCCACCGCCGCGTAGTACGAAGCGAGCCGCGGGCCTCGCACCAGGCGGGCCTTGCCGCGCACCTGCTCCAGCAACCGCGCGAAGCCCTCGTTGCCCTCGACGGCCTCACACGCCGCGAGGTGCTGCAGCAGGAAGCTGCCCACCATGTCGCCGGCGACGGCGTTGTCGAACTCGGAGGGCCTGGCCTTGAGGCCCTTGAGCCAGGCGTTGAATGCGGGGCGCAGCTTCGCGGAGCAGCCCTTGCCAGCCTTGAGCGACGGGGCGAAGAGCTTGCCCTCGAAGTCGCGCGCGTCCTGCATCGCGGCCTTGTTCTTCTCGGCCTGGGCCGTCCATTCCTTGACGGCCTTCTCGGGCGCGCCGGAGATGATGTTCTTCCAGTCTTCGTCCTTGGCGGTCTTCTTCACGAAGGCCTCGAACTCGGCGGCGCTGGTGCGGTAGCGGCCCAGCGACTCGGACAGGATGAGCTGCGCCCAGGCGTTGTCCTTGTAGGGCGCCTCGGCGAACTCCTTCTGGAGCTTCGCCACGTCGAGGTTCTTCATGTCGTACTGCAGCCACGCGTACGTCGCGGCGATGGAGGCCTTGTAGCTGTAGTCGTCGGCCGGCGCGGACACGGTGTCCAGCAGGTACGCCAGGCGCACCAGCTCGGAGGCGGGCTGGGCGTCGGTGTCGAGGTACCAGAGCACCTTCTTGAAGCCGAACTGGCCGTGGCCGCCGGTCCACTGGGCGTCGTCGGTCTTGTCGTTGGTCGAGGGGCTGCAGCCGAAGAAGGTCAGCCGGGTCTCGGCGAAGGTCTTCTCGGCGCCCAGCATCTCTTCGTCGTAGGGCAGCGCGCCGCAGAGGGCCTTCTTCGCGGCCACGAGCTTTTCGTCGAGGCGCCAGGTCATGTTTCGCGGGGCCTCGTCGGCGGAGACGCCGGTGGTGTTGACGTAGGCCTGCAGCACCGAGGCGGTGACCTTCTGCACCACCGGGTCTTCAGGCTTGCGGCACAGCACCTGGGCGGCCGAAGCGAGGCCACCGAGGTTCAAGAAGCGGCCCTCGGTGTGCGAGCGGAGGGAGCGGCCCACGGAGCTCCAAGTCCAATTCTGGTCGACGGTGAAGCCCGCACACCACGAGGGGCGCTGGGGGGCGATCTTCGCCGCGCCGGGCGCCGGGGCGATGGTCTGCTCCTGTTCCTTCGCGAAGGCCTGGAACTGGCTGTCTTCGACGGACGCCAGTTCGTCTTCGTAGCGCTTGATGTCGGCCTTCCACCGCCGCTGGCGATCGGCACAGCGATCAGCCTCTTCCTGGTCGTAGCAGCCGGTGAGGTACTTCTCTTCGTAAGAGGGCGGGCCGTAGGCCAACACCATCACAGCGAGAGCAGTGAGCATGGGCCGAGACGTCTCACGCGGATGATGGGTTGAGAAGCAATTGTTGAGATGAAACGACACGGCCAGGCCATGGCGCCCGGAGTTCAAACAGCATTGGGGTGCGCGGGCGGGACTGGGTTGGGCGCCCTGCTCGATCCCGGCAGCCTCGCGGCGCCACCGCCTCGTGACGCGGTGACTCACCCTTCGAGGCGAGCGGCGCCTGTCGGGGTCGGCGAGTGCGTCATCAAAATTGACAACCGCTGCGGCTACAACTTGTCGTTGTCAATTTTGATGAGGCACTGGGAGACCCCCGCGCCCCACGCGCCTCTTGAAGTGGCCTCACTTCCCCAGGAGCAGAGGGGCACGCGCGTGACGGGCAGGGCCACGCCCCCTGCACGCCCACCACCCTCCAGGCTGTGGTCGCTCACGGACAGGCCGACGTCCCATCGCCCGAGCGCAGCCCAGCACATCCAAGACAGGTTCATCGTGAGGGGCTGACCTTCACCTCGCCCGGAGCCTTCACCTTCCGGGCGCGCTTCAGCAACTTCTCGAGGGCCGCCAGGTCGAGGTCCTCGAGCCGCTTCACGGCGAGGCAGTTCTTCCCGACACGGGCCTTGCCCAGCGAGGCCTTCGCCTGTCCGGCGAGCCAGCCGCCATCATCGACGGCGGCGACGTCGTTGGAGAGGCCGGTCTTCCTTGCCGCGAGGCAGACGCGAAACGAGTCGCCCTCGGTGCCGCTCTCGGAGCGGTAGTGGCACGGGCCGTAGCCGATGAGGGCGCGTGGGCACGCGCTTGCGTTTCACCGATGGCGCGATGAACTGCACGTTCGTGAGCGCCCCCTCGGCCACAGACCCCGTCGCCGTCCGGCCGATGCGACCCGACGCGCGGTGTACCTCGAGACGGACACGACCCGAAATCTACCCCTCTCTGAGCGCTTCGGCTTCGAGGTGCGCGAGCGGGTCGAGCCCTTCCCCGGGGTGCCGCCGTGGAGCCTCTCGCGCCCGCCGGCGGCGTCACCCCCCTGACGAGGGCCGGGGCGGACGCGGGCTGCTACCCTTGGCGGGTGCCGCTTCTCCAACGAGCCGAACAGTGGATCACGCCCACGAGCCTGAGCGGCGACTGGCGCCTGCCCTTCTTCGTGCGCACCTGGGCGTACGGGATGGGCTTCGGGCTGCTCTTCGGGCTCCTCGCCGCCGTGCAGGGGTTGTGGTGGGTGTGCGGAGCCCAGTTGTACCTCGTCGGCTGCGGCGCGCTGAGCCTGGGCTTGATGCGCGTGACGGCGCGCCTGCGGCTGGTCTGCAACCTCTCGCTCGCCCTGGTGACCCCCTTCCTCGCGCTGGTGGGGCTGATGCAGAACCCGCCCAACCCCATCGCGCCGGTGTTCCTGGTGCTGGTGCCGCTGCTGGCGAGCTTCATGCTCTCGCGACCCGAGATGACCGGGTGGCTGCTGGCGTCGATCGTCGTCGGCGGGCTGTCCGAGTGGCTGATGGCCAACGGCATCCACCTCGCGGGGCCGCTGCGGCCGCACCAGGGCGTGGTGACGGCCCTCAACCTCGGCGCGCTGATGCTGCTGCTGGTCTCCTTCGTGCGGTGGTTCGACTCGGTGCGCCGCGACGCGCTGAGCCAGCTCGAGGCCGCGAGCCAGGCGCGCACCATCTTCCTCGCGAACGTGAGCCACGAGATCCGCACGCCCATGAACGGGGTGCTGGGCATGACCGAGCTGCTGTTGGCGGGGTCCCTCGACGCCGCGCAGCGCGAGAAGGTGGAGCTGGTGCAGCGCAGCGGGCAGTCGATGGTCACCCTCATCGACGACCTGCTGCTCGTCACGCGCGCCGAGAGCGGGCGCCTGGTGCTGCTGCCGGGGCCCACCGCGGTGCACAAGGTGGTGGCCGACGTCGTGGAGCTCTTCGCGCCGCAGGCCCGGGACAAGGGCATCGCCCTGCGCAGCGTGGTCGATGCGGCCGTGCCGCCCTGGGTGGAGCTGGACGGCGTTCGCTGGCGGCAGGTCCTCAGCAACGTGGTGAGCAACGCGGTGAAGTTCACCGAACGCGGCGAGGTCGAGGTGCACCTGGGCGCCGAGGCGCGGCGGCTGGTGCTTCGGGTGCAAGACCAGGGCATGGGCATCGAGCCTTCGGTGCTGGCGCGGCTCTTCCGGCCCTTCGAGCAGGCAGACACCTCGACGACCCGGCGCTTCGGGGGCTCGGGCCTGGGCCTGGCGCTGAGCAAGCAGCTCGCGGAGCTGATGGGCGGCACGCTGGCGGTCGAATCGCAGCCCGGGCGAGGGAGCGTCTTCGTCTTCGACGTGCCGCTGCTGGAGGCGAAGGTCGAGGCACCCACCGGGGTGGAGGTCGGGCCGGGCGCGCCGACGAGCCGCAAGACGGTGCTGGTGGTCGACGACAACCCCATCAACCTGCTCGTCGCGCGCGGGCTGGTGGAGCGGGCCGGCTACGAGGTGCAGCTGGCGCGCAATGGTCGGGAGGCCGTGGAGGCCGTGGCCGGGGGCGACTTCGGGATGGTGCTCATGGACTGCCAGATGCCGGTGATGGACGGCCTCGAGGCGACCCGGTTGATCCGCGCGTCGGCGGCGCACGGCGCGCTGCCCATCGTGGCGGTGACCGCCTCGGGGCTGCCGGAAGAACTCGCGGCGTGCCGGGCCGCGGGCATGAACGATTGCCTGGTCAAACCCATCTCGCTGGAGATGGTGCAGCGCGTGTTGCGCCTCGCCCTGCCCTAGCGCAGCGGTCCGCTCACGGCTCGGGGAGCCACCGGTCGACGCAGCCGTGCAACGCGTCGAGCTGCACCGGCTTGGTGAGGTAATCGTTCATGCCCGCGACCAGGCACCGCTCCCGGGTCTTGAGGGTGGCATCGGCGGTCATGGCCACGATGGGCACCCCCACGCGCGCCGCCCCGGCTTCCCCCGCGCGAATGCGGCGGGTGGCCTCGTCGCCGTCCATCATCGGCATCTGGATGTCCATCAGCACGAGGTCGAAGGCCCCCTGCCGCAGCAACTCCAGGGCCTCGCCGCCGTCGGCGGCCGAGGTGGTCGCGATGCCCAGCCGCTGCAGCAACCGCTCGAGCACCAACCGGTTGGTGGCGTTGTCGTCCACGATGAGCGCGCTGGCGTTGCCCGAAACCCTGGAGCGCGGCACGGGCGAGACGCGGCTCCCGGGCATGCCCACCTCGAGGGGCAACGAGACGACGAAGCGCGAGCCCTGGCCCACGGACGACTCCACGGTGAGTTCCCCGCCCATGAGCAGCACCAGGCGCTTGGAGATCGACAGGCCCAGCCCGGTGCCCCCGAAGCGACGCGCCGTCGACTGCTCGCCCTGGGTGAAGGGCGTGAAGAGGCGGCTGAGCACCTCCGACGAAATGCCGATGCCGGTGTCGGTCACGCTGACCATCCACCGCCCCGCCTCGACCTTCACCTCGATGGTCACGCGGCCCACGCTGGTGAACTTGAGGGCGTTGCCCACCAGGTTGAGCAGCACCTGGCGCAGGCGCATCCCGTCGCCGACGATCCACTCCGGCACCTCGGGGTCCACGCGCGACTCGAGCACGAGCTGCTTGGCCGCGGCCTGGGCGCGCAGCAACTGCACCACGTCGTCGGTCAGCGCGCGCACGCTGACCCCGTTGCGCTCGACCTCCATGCGCCCGGCCTCGACCTTCGAGTAGTCGAGGATGTCGTTGAGCACGACCAGCAGCGACTCGGCGCTGTGGACGATGGTGGTGGTGAGGCTGCGCTGGTCATTGGAAAGCGACGTGCCCAACAGCACCTGGGCCATGCCCATCACCCCGTTCATCGGGGTGCGGATCTCGTGGCTCATGATGGCGAGGAACTCTCCCTTCGATTGGTTCGCCTGCTCGGCCGCCTCGCGGGCGCGGTTGGCGGCCGCCTCCGCCTCGCGCAGCTCGGTGACGTCCACCAGCGTGCCCAACAGGCCCGTCACCCCGGTCTCGGTGGTGCTGGGTCGCAGCTCCAGCTGCACCCACTTGAAATTCCCCTGCTCGCAGCGCAGCCGCACCGACGCGCGGAACGACTCCTGTCTTCCGGCGAGCAACGCTGCCAGCCCGGGGCTCACCAGCGCGTCGTGCTCCGCGCTCAAGGAGTCGACCAGGCGTCGCCCGAGGGCGGCACCCACCGGGCCCCCGGTCAGCGTGGTCCAGGCCTTGTTGAGGAAGCTCCACCGCCCCTCGCGGTCGGTCTGGAAGACGACCTCGTTCACGTTGTCGACGATCGACCGGTAGCGGGCCTCGCTCTCGCCCAGCGAAGTGCTGAGCTGGGCGGCGAGGACCCGCGCGCGGTCTTGCGTGCTCAAGCCCGTGGCGGCGAGACCCCACACCAGCGCCGCGATGGCCAGCATGGCGACGAGCGCCCACCACGGCATGGGGCGGCCGACGGCCCTCGCGAAGCCGGGCTGGGCGGTGAGGCGCATCGTCCACGGGTGCCCCTCGATGCCCGTGCGTCGGGTGACCACGACGTCGCCCGCCGCGGGGGCCGGGTGGCCGACGTGGCTGTCGAAGAGCAGCGCCGCCGGCGCGGTGGAATCGCCGTCGAAGAGCTCGAGGCGCACGTCACGCAGGTCGTCGCGGAGGATGCCCTCCACCAGGTCGTTCATGCGGTAGGGGCTGAAGGTCCACCCCACCAGCGCCGCGCGCCGCTGCTCGACCGTCTGCAGGAGCGCGCCATGCCGGTACACCGGCTGGAACGAGAGCAGCCCGACCTCGGGAGCCGACTTCGTCTCCTGGAGCAGGTGCAGGGGCGCAGACAGCGCCACGGAGCCGGTGTCCCGGGCCTCGTCGAGCGCCGCACGGCGCACGGGCTCGGTGTACATGTCGTAGCCGAACGCCCGCATGTTCCGGCCGGCGAAGGGCTCGAGGTAGATGACGCTGGCGTAGACGGGCCGCGCGCCCTCTGGGGTCACCACGTAGTCCGGGAACCCCGAGGCCCGCATCGACGCGAGGTGGGCCTGGAGCTCTTCCCCGGGGATGCGCTGCGCGAAACCCACCCCCTGGATACCGGGGTAGATGAGCTCGAGCTCCAGGCTCTGCACGAAGCGGCCAAACTCCTCGGGCGAGACGACGTTCGAAGCGTGGAACAGGCCCGACGCGGCGCGCAGCAGCTCGGTGTAGCCCCGCATGCGCTCGGCCAGTTTGGCCTCGACCCGCTCCGTCTCGACCTCGAAGACCGCCGCAAGCCCCAGGTCTTCTTGATGCCGCACCCAGCACCACGACAACCCCACCAGGACCAGGAGCACGGCGCCCAGGCCACCCAGCAGCGAATACCTCCGCCTGCCACTCAGGGCAGTCGAGACTGCACGCGTTGGCATCACTACGATGAAGGTTCACATCGCCACGGTCGGCGCGCTCGTCTTTCTCTCTACACAGGGCCAGGGGCCTCCAGTAGGTCTTCGCGGGTGCGTTCATCCCTGGACTCGTGGACGGAGCGCGCGGCCGCGATGCGCAGCGAGCACTTCAGCGCGCGCACGCTCGACGCGGGCGGCACCCTCGACGCGCCGCGGCTCGAAGCAGTGCGGGAGGCGCTCGAGACCTTCGGCGCGGTGCACGTGCAGCACACCGGGCTGGCGGGCCTCGCCGACGTGACGCAGGTGCTGGAGCCGCTGGGCTTCGGGGAGGGCGCGCGGTTCTCGCTGGGGGGCCGCACCAGCGCCGCGTGGCAGGAGAAGTGGGTGGCCCCGGGCCTGCGCCGCATGGACCACTACCCGCCGTCGCTCTACCTGCTGCCGAACAACGAGGTGCAGTACCGCCGCTGCTCCCCGCGCTGGGTGCTCTTCGCCTGCCTCGCGGCGCCGGGGGACGGCGGCCGCGTGTTCCTGCACCGCGCGCAGGCGGTCGAGGCCGAACTCGCGAGCAGCGAACCGGGGCGTACCTTGCTGGAGCGCCTGGCGCGCGAGGGCCTGTGCATCGAGACCGGGTTCCTCGACCGGCGCCACCCGCTCAAGGCCGAGAACTACTTCCAGTCGTGGCAGGAGCGCTTCGAGACCGACGACGCGGACGAGGCGTTGGCCCGGGCCCGCGCGCAGGTCGACGAGTACGACGCGTGCTGGTGGGGCCCCGAGCAGACGTTGATGACGCGCATCACGCTCAGCGCGTGGTGGCACGAGCACCTGCGCTTTCCCCGCATCGCGCTCGACGGGCCGGCCCCGCGCAACGGCTACCGGCGCTTCCCCCTGGGCCACGGCGAGGAGCTCGGCGCGGCGGACCAGGAACTCCTCCGCGCGGCGTACCTCGCGACCCGGCAAGGCGTGGCGCTGCAGGAAGGCGACCTGGTGCTCTTCGACAACCTGCGCTTCGGCCACTCGCGCGAATCATTCTCGGGCCCCCGCGAGCTGGTGGTGGGCATGGCCGGCGCGGTGTGGGACCCGAAGTGCGGCGTGCCGCTGACGCCGCCCCCGGTGCCGCCCGTGAAGCCCTTCGCCCACGAGACGAAGCCCCCGCGCTTCACCGTGCCCCCCGACTTCGAGGCCCGCTTCAGCGCGCGCACCTTCGACGCGAAGGGGACGCTCGACGCCGACGTGGTGCGCCGCGAGTTCGAACGCCACGGTGCGCTCCACGTGCGCCACACGGGGCTGCCGGGCGAGCTACCCGAGGACGTGCTGCGCGACCTCGGCTTCGGGGCAGACGAGGCGTTTCCCTGGGGTGGGCTGAGCAGCGGCCGCACCACGCGCGCCGCCCTGAGCCGTGACCTGCGCGCGACCGACGCCTACCCCGCGCACCTCTGGCTGCTCCCGCACAACGAGGTGCTGTACCAACGCACCATGCCCGCGCGGTTGTTGTTCTTCTCGGCGAGCGGCGGCGACGTCGCGCGCGGGGGCCGCACCTTCGTGCACGCGGCGGAGCACCTCGAGGCGTGGCTCCGCGCGCAGGGCGGCCGGGGCGACGCGCTGCTCGAGTCGCTGCGGCGGCACGGCCTGCGCATCGAGATGGGCTTCCTCGACGAGCGCCACCCGGAGAAGGCGAACAACTACTTCCGCTCGTGGCAGGACCGCTTCGCCACCGACGACCGCGACGAGGCCGAGGCGCGCTGCCGGGCCTCCACGCTGCAGTTCGACACCTGCTGGTGGCGCGAAGAAGACGGCGGCTGCGCGACGTTGATGACCCGCATCTGCGTGCCCGCGTTCCACCAGGGGCGCCTGCTGTTCCCCCGCATCGCGCTCGACGCGCCGGCCCTGCGCAACGGCTACCGCTGCTACCCGCGCGGCGACGGCAGCGAGTTCACCGACGGGGAGCTCGACCTGCTGCTCAACGGCTTCCTCGCGACGAGGGAGGGCGTGCACTACGGGCCCGGCGACCTGCTGCTGGTGGACAACGTGCGCTACGGCCACTCGCGCGAGGCCTTCGAGGGGCCGCGGACGCTGGGCGTGGCCATGGCCGGCGCGGTGCACCTGTGAGCTTCCGGCCCAACCAGTTTCGCCACGCCAGCCTGGTGCCCAGCCCCGGCGAGTACCGCGAGGGTCGCTGGCGCACCTTCGAGCCGCGCGCGCCGGTGGAGAAGGTGCTGCGGGGCCAGCGCTTCCTGCTGCGGCCGGGGCTCACCTTCACGCCCTACGCGAACCCCACGCCCTGCAACGCGCACTGCTCGTTCTGCTCCGAGGAGCTGCTGCGGCTGGACGCGACGCGGCTCTCGGCGAAGACGCCCATCGGCGCTCACGGCCGCTACTTCGCGGGCCTCGCGCGCGCCTGGCAGGAGCTCGCGGGCTTCGAGCTGGGCCTGAGCCTGAGCGGGCTGGAGGCGACCTCGGACCCCGCGTGGATGTCGCGGTTGCTGACGCTGGTGCGAGCGCACGACACGCTGTTTGCCGAGCGGGTGCTGTACACGAATGGCTCCGGGCTGTGCACTGCGCCCGCCCTCATCGACGCGCTGGCCGAGGCCCACTTCGACCGCGTGGAGCTGTCGCGGGTGCACTTCGACGAGCGCGTGAATCACCTCGTGATGCGCTTCGACGCGGATCAGCCCATTCGCACCCGGACTGCGTTCGAGGCCACGGTGCGCCAGGTGCTGGCCGCGGGCCTCGAGCTGAAGCTGGTGTGCATCCTCAACACCCAGGCCGTGGCGTCGGTGGAGGACGTCGAGCGCTACGTGGGAGAAGCCGAGGCGCTGGGGGTGCGGCGCGTGGTGTTCCGCGGGCTCAGCGAGCTGGGCGACCTCTACCGGGACAACCGCGAGACCCGGTGGATGGCGAAGCACCGCGTGCCGGTGCGCGCCTTGATGGACGTGCTGTTGCCGGAGGAAGGCGAGCCGCGCGCGGGCTGGACCTTCGAGGGCGTGACCTCGGGCTACTACTATTACAACGAGGTCTACCGGCGCCGCGGCGTGGAGGTGGTGCTCGAGGGCGCGAGCTACGTGGCCCACCTCGACGGGGTGCAGGGCGGCGTGCTGCAGAAGCTGGTCTTCCACTCCACCGGCGACCTGTGCGGTGACTGGGTGCCCAACGCGCAGGTCATCGGGAACTACTTCGAGCCGTGAACGACCACGCGCGCCACTTCGAGTTGCTGCGCTCGCTGGCCGGGCACGGGGTGCGCTTCGTGACGGTGGGCAGCGCGGGCCTGGTGCTCGCGTACGAGGAGCACGGCTACGCGCTGGCCGACGTCGACGTGTTGTTGCCGCGCGGCGAACTGGGCGCGCTCGTGGCCTGGGCGCAGGGCCGCGGCGGCGTGGTGACGGTGTGGGGCGAGCCGTGGACGCCCCAGCTCGACGTGACGGGCAAGCACTACGTGCGCGCGCGCTTCGGGGAATTGCAGCTCGACGCGAGCTTCGAAGACCCCGACTTCGACATCGACGCCCTGGTGCGCGACGCGCGGTGGCTGGACGGCATCCCCGTGTGCCCCGAGCGCGAGCTGTGGGCGGGGAAGTTTCGGAAGGACCCCGAAGGCGCGCGCACCTTTTGAAGGGGTACACTCGCGCAATGCGACTTCGGTTCCTGGCCTGCCTGCTGATCAGCGCCTGCGGTCCCACGCCGGTCTTCACCACGCCGCCGGCACCCGACGCCGGTCGGGGCGACGCGGGGCTCCCCGACGCGGGTCCCACCGACGCGGGCCTCCCCATCGTCAGCCCCGCGAACACCTGGACGTGGATCCCCGTGGATGGCTCCGAGTGCGGGAGCGGCGCACGCGCAGGCATCGGCCTCAACCGCGCGGGGACCGACGACGAGCTCTTCCTCTTCCTGCAGGGCGGCGGGGCCTGCTGGAACACCGGGACCTGCGTGCCCTCGTGGCAGCAGTTCGGGCCCCTGTGCGACTACGGCAACGTGTGCCTCGTGGACAACGTCGGTGGCACGCAGCCCACGGCGACCCACGTCATCGAGCGCGACCCCTTCCCGGCCGACGGGGGCGGCGCGTTCCCCGCGGAGATCGCCCAGCTCAAGAGCTCGCTGGCGCTCGACCGCACGCGCACCGACAACCCCTTCCGAGACGCGAACTACGTCTACGTCCCGTACTGCACGGGCGACCTGCACGCGGGCGCGGCGGTGCGCAGCTACGCCTACCACTACGACGCGTTCGCCCCGCCGAGCACCTTCCAGATGCACTTCTCCGGCGCGAAGAACATGGACGCGTACCTCGCGCGGCTGCAGGTCACCTTCCCGCACCTCAAGCGCATCTGGGTGGTGGGCGTCAGCGGCGGGGCCTACGGCGCGACGCTCAACTTCGATCGCGTCGCGCGCGCCTTCCCCGACGCCGAGGTGCACCTGCTGGCCGACTCGGCGCCCTTCGTCGAGACCCCGCGCTTCAACGAGTGGGTGGCGGCCTGGAACCTCCAGTTCCCCGCGGGCTGCGCCGGTTGCGACGCGGGCTTCCCGAGCATCGCGACGCACCTGCAGGCCACGTCCGCCGGGCGCCGCATCGCCCTGCTCTCGTACGACGAGGACAAGGTCATCTCGTGGTTCTTCTACGCCCCTCCTGGCGCGGCGAACTTCCTCAACCCGCCGACGGGCACCTTCCAGGCCAACCTCGGCGCCCTCGAGGGCCGCTACGACCAGGCGGCGAACACGCGGTACTTCGTGGTGCCCGGTGGCGAACACGTGCTCTTCGCGGGCTACGGCGTGGTGCTCGGCGACGGCGGCGTGACGGCGCCCCTGCCCTCGCGAGACGGAGGGACGAACCTCCGCGCGTGGATCAACGCCTGGGCCACCGGCGACGCAGGGTGGCCGTCCACGCGCTGAGCCGCGCCCGAAGGTGAGTGACGCCACGAGGCGGTGATGGTCTATTGGGGATTCGCTGAAATTTGATCACCCCGGTGGGAGCTCCCTGTGCACGTCCGCGACACGATGACGAAGAACCCCATCACCATCACCTTGAGCGAGTCGCTCCAGGACGCGATGGAGCTGATGCTCCGCAAGCACATCCGCCACCTGCCGGTGGTCGACGACCAGGGCCTGCTGGTGGGCATCGTGACCGATCGTGATCTCCGCCGCGCCGCGCCGTCGCCGCTCTTCGGGCGCGGGGTGAATGCCGAAGAGGCCATGGTGAACGCCACCGTCGAGCGCGTGATGGTGCGTTCGCCGGAGACCATCGGGCCCAACCAGCCGCTCCGCGACGCGGTGCACCTCTTCGTGGAGAAGAAGTACGGCGGCCTGCCGGTGATGGACCAGGGCCGCTTGGTGGGCATCATCACGCCCATCGACGTGATGCGGCAGTGGCTCAAGTCGCAGCCCTGAAGTGCGGGTGAAGTGCGCCGGGCGGATGCGGGGCGGCGCAGTTAGTCCACCGCATGGCGAAGTACGTGACCTCCGTGGCGACCCCCTGGGCTCCTGAAGTGGCGTTCGCCTACATGGCGGACGTCACGCACTTCGCGGCCTGGGACCCGGGCGTGAAGCGCGCGGTGCGGGTCACCGGCGAGGGCGGCGTGGGCACGGCCTACGAGCTCACCGTGGTCGCCGGAGGCACGACGGTGATGCGCTACGAGGTGACCGCCTTCGAGGCGCCGCGCCGCCTGTTGCTGGTGGCGAAGACTGCGTTCCTCGAGTCCATCGACGAGATCCGCGTGGACCCCACGCCGCAGGGCTCCCGTGTCACCTACGACGCGCAGCTGAAGCTCAAGGGGCCGCTGGGGCTGTTCGACCCCCTGCTGCGGCTCGCGTTTCGACGCATCGGAGATCGGGCCGCGGAAGGGCTGCGTCGCGCGCTGCAGGGCGTCAGGGCCTGACGTCGACCACGCCGTTGGCGACGCGGGCCCGCTCGCCCGGGTCGTCGGGGAAGTACTTCGTGCGCAGCCGCAGGGCCACGTTCACCAGGCCGATGAGCACCGGCACCTCGACCAGCGGCCCGATGACCGCCGCGAAGGCCGCGCCGTGGGCCATGCCGAAGGTGGCGACGGCCACGGCGATGGCGAGCTCGAAGTTGTTCGACGCCGCGGTGAAGGACAGCGTGGCGGTCTGGCCGTAGGTGGCGCCCACCTTGCGGCTCATGAAGAACGACACGAAGAACATGATGACGAAGTAGACGAGCAGCGGCGCCGCGATGCGCACCACGTCGAAGGGCACGTGCACGATGGCCTCGCCCTTGAGCGAGAACATCAAGACGATGGTCAGCAGCAACGCCACGAGGGTGATGGGCGAGATGCGGGGGATGAAGACCGTGCGGTACCAGGCTTCACCCTTGAGCGCGCGCAGCCCGAAGCGGCTGGCGATGCCCGCGAGGAAGGGGATGCCCAGGTAGATGAAGACGCTCTGCGCGATGTCCTGGATGGTGAAGTGCACCTCGGCGCCCTGGATGCCGAGCCAGCCCGGCAGCACGGTGATGAACAGCCACGCGTAGACCGAGAAGAAGAGCACCTGGAAGATGGAGTTGAAGGCCACCAGGCCCGCGCAGTACTCGGTGTCACCCGCCGCCAGGTCGTTCCACACGATGACCATGGCGATGCAGCGCGCGAGCCCGATGAGGATGAGCCCCACCATGTACTCGGGCTTCTCGCGCAGGAAGAGCACCGCCAGGGCGAACATCAGCACCGGCCCGATGATCCAGTTCTGCACCAGCGAGAGCACCAGCACCTTCCAGTTGCGGAAGACGCGGGGCAGCTCCTCGTAGCGGACCTTCGCCAGCGGCGGGTACATCATCAGCACCAGGCCCAGGGCGATGGGGATGGAGGTGGTGCCCACGCGCGCCTGGTTGAGCAGGGGGACCACGCCCGGCGCGAAGAAGCCCAGCCCGATGCCCAGGCCCATGGCGAGGAAGATCCACAGCGTGAGGTAGCGGTCGAGGAACGAGAGGCGCGTGGTCAAGGTACTCATGGTCTCATCCCCGGAAGCGCGTGCATGCACCGGTGAATACCGCACCGTGCCCCCGCAAGGTTCGCGTTGCGAGGCCGCAGGCGTTGCGTGGGTGACACCCCTCGACGCGCGCAGGTACGCCACGACACTCGGGCGCTCGCGCCTTGCATGAAGTCCAGGTGGAGGTGTCGCCATGAGACGCTCTGCGTTGACGTGGTCCCTGGTGGTGCTCGAGTTGTTCCTCGCGGCCGGTGGTCTGTATGGGGGCCTTTCGTTGATCAGCGACCCCACCGGGGCCGCGTTGTCGATGCCCTCGCAGACGGTGCTCGCCGGCACGCCGTTCGCGAACTTCCTCGTTCCCGGCGTGGTGTTGTTCGCGGTCAACGGCGTGTTCCCGCTGGTGGTGGCCATCGCCGAGCTGATGCGCGCGTGGTGGGTTCGGTACGCGCACGTGCTGGTGGGGGCGCTGCTCACGGGGTGGATGGGGGTGCAGGTGTGGCTCATCGGCCTGAGCGCCGGCATCCAGGTGATGTACCTGTTGCTGGGCCTGCTCATCCTCACGCTGGCGGCCGCCACCTGGCCCGACCTGCCGCCGCGCCACGGCGGTGGGAGGTGGGCGTCGCACGCGTAGCGCGCAGTTCCTGTTCCCCGGCCCGAGTGATGAGACACTGCGCTCCAGATGCGCGCGTTGTTCGCTGCCCACCCCACGGTCGGTCACACCCAGGCGTTGAGAGCCATTGCGGGTGAGCTGCGCGCGCGGGGCCACGCGACGGACTTCGCCATCTCCCGCGTGCCGAAGGTGCCGTCGTTTCTCCCGGTGCCCGAAGCCCTGCGCGCCGGGGCCAGCCTCGTCGAGGCGATGGCCAGCGAGGGCCTTGGGCTCATCACCACGCCGGTGTCGCTGACCACCGCCCTGGCCGCGGCGCGCATCGCCCGCACCCGCGGCTACGACGAGCTCGAGTGGGCCTGCCGGCTGTTCACCGCCGATGCGCTCGCCGCGGCCCGGGTGCTGCTCGCGCACTTGAAGCGCGTACCGACCGACGTGGTGGTCGCCGACTACGCCTTCTTCGGGGCCTGGCTCGCAGCCGAGGCCGCGGGGGTGCGGCACGTCGCGGTCTTTCACTCGGGGCTCCCCTTCGCGGCCGCGGGACACCCGCCGTTCGGCAGCGGGCTGGGCGAAGGCAGCACGCGCGCCGCCTGGGTCGAGCCGCAGCGGCGCCTGGACGCGCTCGTGGGCCGCGTCGATGGGTGGCTCGGCGAGGCGCGTAGCGGGATGGGCCTGCCGCCCGCCGCCCCGCGCGTGCTCGCCCGCCCCTACGCCACGGGGCTCAACGTGCTCACCACCTTCGAGGCCATGGAGCTGCCGCGGCCCGAGCTCGCGTCACGCGCCGCCGGGCCCTTGCTCTGGGCCGGGCCATGTCTTGGGGCGCGGGTGATGAGCACGGCCGACGACTTTCCCTGGGCGGCGCTCGAGGGCGAGAAGCCCGTGGTCTACGTCTCGCTGGGCACGGTCTTCAACGCGCAGCCGGCGCTGTACCGGACGCTGCTCGAAGGAGTGCACCGCGCGGGTGCCCGGGCGGTGGTGGCCGCCGGGGCGTCGCTCGAGGCCGTGCGAGAGGTGGCGAAGCCCGATGACGTGGTGCAGCGCTTCGTGCCGCAGGTGGCGCTGCTCCCGAAGGTCGGCGCGTTCATCAGCCACGGCGGCAACAACAGCACCAACGAGGCCCTGCGCGCGGGCACGCCGCTGGTGCTGGTGCCCTTCGGTGGCGAGCAGGTCTCGAACGCCCAGCGCGCACAGTCGCTCGGGGTCGCGACGTGGCTGCGCGTGGATGCGCTCCACGCGGAGCAGGTCGAACGCGCGGTGCGCTCGGCGCTGGAGCCTTCGCGGAAGCAGGCGTCGCGCGCGCTGGCGGCGCGGTTGCCCGAAGGTGACGGGGCGGTGCGGGTCGTGGAGGCGTTGCTGAACCTGAAGTGACGACTCCGAGCGCGGACGAGCGCTCGAGGCGCTCTCCTGCGTCCTTTCCAACGCTCCGCGCGAGTCCGAGGATCCTGTGATGTGCGCGGAGGTTCGGAACTCGAGGGTCCACCTGCACCTGGTCGTCGGAGCGGTGCTCACGGCCACCTGTTGCTTTGCGGACCTCGGAGTCGGGAGCCCCACCCGGGTCGGACCGCTGTCGAAGGAGGAGATCTCGAGGACGCTGAAGCGCAACCTCCCGCTGATCAGGTCCTGCTACGCGGCGGCGCTCGAGCGGCAACGGGAGACGCAGGGCGAGGTGGCGGTGCGCTTCACGATTGGCCCGACCGGCGAAGTCATCAGCGCCGACCTCGCAGCGCAGACGGTGCGGGACGAGCGGCTGGCCGCCTGCGTGGTCGGCATCGTCACGGCGTTGAGATTCCCGAAGCCCAGGGGTGGCGGCCAGGTCCTCGTCACGTACCCTTTCCGTTTCGAGCCCTGAAGGCGCACAACCGGAAGGGGGCGGGCTCGACGAGGCGGACGGTAAGCCCGGCGTTTGCCTGTCAGCCGGGCCCGATGACCCGCGACAGCGCCGCGCAGAGGCGCGCATGACTCGGAGTCCCGCCCGCCATCGCCCAGACGTCACCGCGCAGGAACTCGTGCTTCACCTCGCTGGTCGCTTCGCGAGCCAGGTACTCGGCGTAGGTGACGGCGAGGCTCTTCATCGCGGGGAAGCGTAGCGACGCCGTCGTGCCGAGTCACACGCAGCCCACGGCGCCTTCGATGCGGCGCCCAGAGTGGTAAGAGCCGCAAGAACCGATGCGCACGTTGCCGTGGACCCCGGGTGAACGCCCCCTGATGCTCGCCCCGATGCAGGGCATCACCAACCGCGCGGTGCGGCAGGTCTTCGTGCAGTGGGTGCGCCCCGACGTGGTCTTCACCGAGTTCATGCGGGTCAAGCCGGGGGCCGCGCCGGGAGACGCGGGGCGGCTGTCGCAAGGCGATCTCGATGACGCCCGGGCCCAGGAGCACGGCGTCCCGTTGGTGGTGCAGCTCATCGGCCGCGATCTCGGCCCCCTGGTCGAAGCGGCGCGCGCTGCGCAGGACGCCGGCGCGATTCACCTGAACCTCAACATGGGCTGCCCCTACGGGCGCATGAACGTGGGCTGTGGCGGCGGCATGCTCGAGCGTCCCGAGGCGTTGCCGGAGATCCTCGGCGCGTTGAGGCAGACCATCCTCGGGACCTTCTCCATCAAGGTGCGGGCCGGCTACGACGACCCCGAGCAGATCTTCTCGCTCCTGCCGCTCTTCGAGTCGGTCGGCGTCGACTTCCTCGTGCTGCACGCGCGCACGGTGGCGCAGCGCTACGAGGGCTTCGCCGACCACGCGCTGACCGCCCGGGTGGTGAAGCAGACCCGCGTGCCCGTCATCGCCAACGGAGACATCAACACCGCAGAGGGCGGCGCCCGGGTGCTCGAGCAGACCGGGGCTGCGGGGCTGATGCTCGGCCGCGGCGCCCTGCGCGACCCGGTGCTCTTCGAGCGGCTCCGCGGGCGGGCTCCGGGCACGCCATCCGCGGGAGAAGTGGTGCGGGCGCACCAGCGGTACCTCCGCGCGCTTGCCGAACGCTACGGGGCCATTTTCTGCGGCGACGCGCAGGTGTTGGCCAAGCTGAAGAGCTCGCTGGCCGTGATGGAGTCACCCGAGCAGCCCGGGCCGTTCAAGGCGCTGCGCAAGGCGAAGACCGTCGCCGCGTTCTGCGAGGCCATCGAAGCGCTCGACGAGGCGTGACCTTCGAGCGCCGCACCTGCCGCCCGTGATCGAGTAAGTCGCCCCTCCGACACGTCGTCGAACCAGGAGTCCGCGGTGGAATTTCTCAAGAAAAAGCTGGCCGCGATGCCCCAGGGGACGGGCGCGCTCTTCTTCATCCAGACCTTCGCCACCCTCGGCTTCGCGGTCCTCTATTCGACGCTGGTGCTCTACGCGACCAAGCACCTGCACCTGAGCGCCAAGGACGCCACCGCCTTGATGGGCGTGTTCGGCGCCTTCAACTACGGGCTGCACCTCTTCGGCGGGTACCTGGGCGGGCGGTTCCTGAGCAACCGCAACCTCTTCGTGGGCGGCATGGTGCTGCAGATGTTCGGCTGTGGCTCCATGGCCATCGGCACGCCGACCCTCTTCTACTGGGGCCTGGCGCTGTTCCTCACCGGGAGCGGCCTCAACGTCACCTGCCTCAACATGATGCTCACCCAGCGCTTCGCCCCGGAGGACCCCCGCCGCGAAGGCGCGTTCCTCTGGAACTACGCGGGCATGAACATCGGCTTCTTCGTGGGCTTCTCCGTCGCCGGGTACTTCCAGGCCACCGAGAGCTACTCGGAGCTCTTCATGTTCGCGACGCTGGGGAACTTCCTCGCCATCGTGCTCGCCGCGCTCACCTGGAAGAGCATCCGCGACCTGAACACCCCGCTGCTGCTGGCCACTCCGTCGCAGTTCAGGATGCGGTTGCTGGTGGGCCTCGCGATCCTCGTCGGCCTGGTGCCGGTGCTCTGGTACCTGCTGCAGACCCCCTCGTCGACGGGGCTGATGGTCAAGGGCATCTGCGCGCTGGTGGCCGTGGCGTTGATCTACCTGACCTTCAAGCACCCCGACCGGCGCGAGCAGCGCAACATGATCGCGTACCTGGTGCTCACCCTGGGGTCCCTCGCGTTCTGGTCGCTGTACCAGATGGCCCCCAGCGGCCTGCAGCTCTTCGCGGACCACAACGTCGACCTCGTCATCCGCGGGGTGCGGGTGCAGCCGCAGTGGATCCAGAACATCAACACCGTGGTCATCGTCATCGGCGGGCCGTTGATGGCGGCGCTCTTCACCCGCCTGCGCGCGCGCGGCTGGAACATCGACGTGCCCCGGCAGTTCTCGGTCTCGCTGCTGTTGATGGGCGCGGGGTTCCTGGTATTGCCGGTGGGCATCTCGCTGGCCGACGCCGACGGCAAGAGCGCCTTCGTGTGGCTCTTCATCAGCTACGTGTTCCAGAGCATCGGTGAGCTGCTCATCTCCCCGGTGGGCTACGCGATGATCGGCAAGCTCGCGCCCAGGCAGCACCAGGGCGTGATGATGGGGAGCTGGATGCTGGTGACCGGCCTCGCCTCGCTCTTCGCCGGCGACCTCTCGGGCATGGTCCCCGAGCCGACGGGCTCGACGGCGCTGACCACCAACCCCGACTACGCGACGCTCTTCGCCCGACTGGGCTGGGGCAGCGTGGTGGTGGGCGTGGCGCTCGTGATGCTCATCCCCTTCCTGCGCAAGCTGATCACCGACAAGGCGCCCGAGGTCGAGGCCGGGGTGGTGCCGGCTCCCGCCGCGCCGTAGCGGTCGCCGCGCCCGCCGAACCGGGGGAGGATGCGCGCATGGCCCTGCCGCTCGCCGCCCTCCTCGTGTTGCTCGCCGCTGCGCCCGACTGCCCGAAGACGGCGAAGGACCCGTTCTTCGACGTGGGACCCTGTGACGGCAAGCCCGCCGAGGCGTGCCTCAGGGCGGGCGACCTGTTGATCACCGAGGCCGGCTGCCGCGACGTGGCCATGGCCCGCTACGAGCTCGGCTGCAAACGCGGCGTGCTGCGGGCGTGCGCCAAGGCCGGCTTCCGCCTCGTGGAGTCTTCGCGCGACCCCGCGGTGGTGAAGCGGGCCATCGCGCTCTTCACCCGGGCCTGCGACGGCAACGACGCGCTCGGCTGCTCGAACCTCGCGAGCTTCACCTGGGACGGCGAGGGCGTGCCGCGAGACCCGAAGAAGGCCGCGCAGTACGCCAAGAAGGCCTGCACCGCCGGCGACGCGTTCGCGTGCGGCACGCTGGGCAGCCTCTGGTCCCAGGGCGAGCTGGGCAAGAAGGACCCCGCGAAGGCGCTGGGCTACCTCGTCAAGGCTTGCGACGGCGGCAGCGCGTCGGGCTGCAACCAGGTGGGCATGGCGTACGCGGCCGGGGAAGGCGTGAAGAAGGACCTCGAGCGCGCGATGACGGTGTGGGCGAAGGCCTGCCGCGACCGCAACGCGAGCGCCTGCGCCAACCTCGGTCATGCCTTCGAGCTCAAGGGCGAAGGCGAGCGCGCGCAGAAGGCGAAGGCGCGGGCCTGCAAGCTGGGCGACGAGGCGGCCTGCGGCGAGAAGGGCCTGCCCCCGCCAGACCTCGATGAGTAGCCCACTCCCACCACCAGGCACCTGCGCGCAGTGCGGGGCCGAGCGGGGGCACTTCTTCGACTGCCCCATCGGAGGCCTGCCGCCTCCTTCGCCGGCCGTGGCGCAGCCCGTTCCCGCCATCGACGTGCCGTTCGGACAGGCCCGTCGCTTCGCGCTGCCGCTGGTGCTCGGGGTGATGCTGCTCGTGGCGTGGACGCCGGCGCGCTTCGTGTTGCAGCTCTTCTTCGCCATGTGGCTGCACGAGCTGGGTCACGCGGCGACGGCGTGGCTGTGCGGTGCCTTCGCGGTGCCCCTGTCGTGGGTGACGCTGGGCGGGAGCGAGCGCAGCGCGGTGTTCATCGCCCTCGAGCTGGCGGGCCTCGGCGCGTGGGGCTTCTTTCGCCGCGCGCACCTGCCGCTGGTGGGCACGCTCGGGGCGCTGCTGCTGGCCGGCCTGCTGTTGCCGGCGCGGGCGATGGAGACCCTGGTCATCTTCGGCGGCGACGGCGGCGCCCTGGTGCTGGGCACGCTGTTGATGCTCACCGTGTTCCTGCCCGACGACGCGCGGCTGTCGCGCGGGGGGTTGCGCTGGGGGTTCCTGGTCATCGGCGCGGGCGGGTTCAGCGCGGTCCTCGTGCAGTGGCTGCGTGCGTGGCGCGACGCCGACGAGATCCCCTTCGGGCGCATCGAGGGCGTCGGGCTCTCCGACCCGTCGCGCCTCGTGGACGGCGCCGGCTGGGGCGCGCACCAGCTGGTGATGCGCTACCTGGGGCTCGGGCTCGCGTGCCTGGCGGTGTTGCTCGCCGCGCAGGTGCTCGCCTCGCGAAAGACCGCCGCGCACTGATTGCGTCGGTCCACGCACGCCTTCCAGGCCCCGGGGCTACCTGTCACTTGACCTCGGGCGCCAGACAGAGCACTTGCAGCCCTCACTTCCGCCGCGACCGCGGCACCACCCCGGAGAAACCCATGCGCAAGACCCTGACCCTGGCCACCCTCGCTTTTGCCCTCACCGCGTTCACCGGCTGCAACGACGCCGAGAAGAAGGCCGCCGAGGCCAAGGTGCTCGCCGAGAAGGCCGCCGCGGACGCGAAGGCGACCGCCGAGAAGGCCGCCGCCGAGGCGAAGGCCAAGGCCGACAAGGAAGCCGCTGAGCTCGCCGTCAAGGCGAAGGAAGCAATGGAGACGGAGAAGAAGGACCTCCTCGCCAAGGTGACCGAGGCCATCGGCGCGATGGACACGAAGTTCACCGAGCTCAAGGCGAAGGCCGACAAGCTCCCCAAGGCGGCGAAGGAGAAGGCCGTGGCCGCCCTCACCGCGTTCGAGGCCGCCAAGACGGCGCTGATCGCCGCGAAGACCGACGCCGAGACGGCCGCCGAGCCGACCGCGTTCGCCGAGGTCTCGGCGAAGGTCGCCGCCGCGCTCGACGCCGCGAAGAAGGCGATGGCCGACGCTGAAGACGCGGTGCCCGCGAAGAAGTAATTCCGAGCTCCCTCGGAAACACGAAGCGCCCCGGTGATCAGCCGGGGCGCTTTTGTTTTGAGCCCGGTGCGAGGACGGTCAGCGCTTGGTGGCGATGTAGACCACGTGCCGCAAGCCGCCCTTGCCCGGCCGCTCGAGGCGCACCGTGAAGCCCGAGCCCTCGAGGCGCTTCACGTAGGCCGCGTCGGGGGCCTCGCCCCACACGCTGTAGATGCCGCCCGCGGTGAGCGCCTGCGACGCCTTCGAGCACGCCTTCTTCCCGTACAGCGGGTCGTCGCGCTTGGTGTTGGCGTCGGGCCCCACGTAGAGGTCGATGACGATGGCGTCGAAGCGATGATCCGGCGGGCCCTCGGCCGCGCGCGAGATGGCCTTCGCGACGTCGATGATCTCCACCGTGACCCGCGGGTCTTCCACGGCGTGGGCGGTCATCTCGGCCAGCGGGCCGCGGCACCACTTCTCGGTCACCGGGTTCAGCTCGGCCACCAGCACCTTCGCGGTCTTCGGCACTTCCTCGAGCACCGCCTGGAGCGTGAAGCCCATGCCCAGGCCACCGATGAGCACCTTGGGCTGCGCGTAGGTCGCGAGGCGACGGGTGGCGACGATGCCCAGGGCCCGCTCGGAGCGGTTGGCGGTGCTGGACATCAGCACCCGGCCGTCGATGGTGATGAGGAAGTCACGCTCGTCGCGCTGCTTGAGCGCGAGGGTGCCATCAGGGGCCTGCACGGAGTCGATGGTACGCAGCGGCTTCATGAGCGTGCGCTTACCTCATCGAGGGCCGCTGAAGAACCGGCGTGGGGTGGCGCGAAGGCAACGGCCATGGGGAGCGTGGGGGTGAGGGGGTCTTGCGCGCTGCTCGACCCGGGCGTGCCCCTCGAATCGGGGCCCGCTTCACGCACGAGAGGCAGGGTGGTGGCCCACTCGTTTCCGACCGTCATCACGGATGACCAATGTGTAATCCCGGGTATACAGACCGTGTTTTCGGGCTCCGCGGCCGCCGCGCAGAGGGTCTCCTGCGCGCCACGTCGCCTCGTGGAAACGCGAACGCCAGTGCCGTCGTCCCCGCCGCACCAAACGCACGGATTTCGACCGTGACCCACCAGCGCACGTTTGAGCGCGTAGACTCGGGATGACGACTTGGTCATCCGTGATGACGGTCGGAAAACAACGGGCCCCCTGCCCCTCCCGGTGCGTCAGCGCCCCCCAAATCGAGGGGCACGCCCGGGTTGAGCAGGGCTACCGCACCCGTCACGCCCCGCGCTCCCCATGCCTGTTCTCCGTCATCGAAGAGGCGGTCACCCCTGGCTCAGCGGAGGTTGTTCTCGCCACTGCATCGCCGGCAACTCGAGGCCCGCCGACCGGTGCAGCATGAGGAAACCCACGTAGAGCGCGCTGGTGAGTGCCCCGTTCAGCAACAGCCGACCCAGCAGGTCATCGACGAACTCGGCCAGGAAACGCGGCGTCTCGAGCCCCTCGGTCACGATGCCCATCACCACCGACCCGATGAACTGCGGCAGCAGGAACACGCCCACCAGCACCGCGCCGAAGCCGAAGCAGCGGGCGAAGCGGCCTTCCACCAGCGCCTCCGACACCTTGAGCGCGTCGCGGCCCGGCACGCGCAACACCGCCACCGAGACGAACATCAGCGTCGTCAGCTTCCACAGCCCGGGGATGATCAGCAGCACCAGCCCGAAGACGACCCACAACGACGAGCGGAACTGCGCGCCCACCGCCCGGGTCCAGCACGCGGCGCTCTCTCTGAGTGACGCCCCCAGCGAGAGTACCCGGCCCTCGGCCCGTGCGATGAACAGCGCCACCATCGCCTGCGCGCCGAGTTCGCCGACGACGAGATCGTAGAAGTTGCTCACCCGGATCGACGCCGCCACCGCCTTGAAGTCGTCGCCCTCGGGCACCAGCGCCACCTGCAGCGCCGCGGCGGGAATCGCGAAGACGAAGGCCAACACGAAGAGTTTCGGCAGTTCGGCCCAGGTGATGCGCAGCGAGGCCACCAGCGCGTGCCCCAATTCGAAGGGCCTGCGCTGCACGTCGAAGGGGTCCATCACCGCCGGTGCGCAGGCCGTACACAGCGCAGGCTCGGTGGAGACGAGGCAGCTCACGCACGAGAAGCGCCCACAGCGACTGCACGTCGCCGCCGCCGGGGCATCGAAGTGCAGCGCGCAGGTGGCCTGGGGCTCCGTCATCGACGCAGTGTGCGCGAGCGCGCGCCGACAGTCCTTCCT